>JBBQXK010000009.1:0-102897 GCA_038209775.1 Rhodobacterales bacterium
TCAGCCTCAAGCGCCCTTGTGCCGAAGTTGGCGTCGAAATAACCGTGCCCCTGCCAGCGGTTGCCTTGGGTCAGGTCCACGTCGATGCGGGCGATGGGGGCGAAGGGGCGCCAGAGGTGGGTGCCTTCGGGCGTCAGGCGCACCTCGATGCCGGTGATGGCGGTAGGGGTCAGCGTGATCGTGCCGCGTACCGGCGTGACAAGCGGCGGCGCGCCCCATTCGTTGACCGATATCACCAGTTGGCTGCCGGTCCAGTGCATGGAACTGGGGCCGACGGTCAGGGTATCTGGCGTCTGGCGCAGCGCCGCGCGTCCCCGGTCGGTCATGGTAAAGCGGCCACCCGGGCCATAGGTGGCCACGTTGATGCAGGCGTGGTTATGCGGGTCGCGGCGGCCTGACCACGCGTACCAGGGGGAAAAGACCGACCCTATGAATCCGATGACCGAGAGGGCGCGGGCACCATCGTCGGCGACGCCGTCGACATACCACCAGGCATAACCGTCGGGACCGACCTTGACGGCGAAGTTCGGGCGTTCAAGATCGCCCCGGCCGCGTGCAGGCCCGATTGTGCTGCCATCGGCACCCCCGCCCCGGGATGCACGCCCCCCCCCGCCAGCCACAACCCCGGCAGGCGCGTCTGTGCCACCGGCCTGCGAAAGCTGGCCGTCAGTCCCGCCGGCGACAGCCCGTAGATCGCCCCCTGCGACCCCGGAAACCGCGCCGCGAACCCCTGCGGTCCGGTCATCGTGGTGAGGTCCGGGCTTGGGTCGAAGGTCAGCCCCGCCTTGGCGAAATGCGCGATCATCATGGCCTGGCATCGGGTATCCTCGGGGTCATCTTGGGGGCTGTCAGGCCGGGTGGGGGGCGCGTTCTGGATCACTTCGAACCGTTCCACGGGGGGCGGCGGACCGCTGCCACGGTCCTGCGCGCAGAGGTAGTGCGACGCGGCCATCGGGGCAATGCCACGGGCGAGGGGGCGGAACTCGGCGTCGGGGTCATGGCTGAAGAACACGTTGTGGTGGACGAGATCGGGGCCGTGGGGCGTAGCTGCAAACGCCCAGACGCGGGCCGAAAGGCTGCGGGGGGCGACGGTGCGGGTGGGGACGGTGGCCCTGGCGGCAGGGCCAAGGAGGCCGTGGGCAAGTGCAGCAGGGTCGCCGTTGAAGATCACCTCGTCGGCGGGCAGGGTGCTGCCATCGGCCAGCGCCACGCCCGACACCCGGCCCCAGTGTTCAAGGATGCGCGTGGCGGGGGTGGCGTATCGGAACGTCGCCCCACCGCTTTGTGCAAGGGTTTCAAGCACCTGTGCCAGCCGGTGCATGCCGCCTTCGACGACATGCACGCCCATCGCCTCGGCCTGCCAGATCAGCGACAGGACGGCCGGCGCTGTGCGGGGGGTGCCACCGACGTAAGTCGCAAAGCGGCCGAACAACTGGCGCAGGCGCTGGTCGCGGAAGGTCATGGCGAGGTAGCGGTGCAGTGTCATCCCCGGCGCCAGCATCGGCCAGAGCGGTGGGGCGGACATCGCCGCCCGTGTAACCGCCGGCAGGGACACACGGGCGGCCTGCATGACTGGCGCGTCGAAGGCGGCAAAGGCGCGGGCGGTGCGGGCGTGAAAGCGGCGGAAGTCCGCTTCGCTGCGGGGACCGCCCCAGTCGCGGATGGCCGCAGCCGTGGCGTCCGGGTCGGCGTAAAGGTCAAGGGTGGACCCGTCGGGCCAGAAGTGGCGTGCAAGAATGGGCTGGGGGATCAGCGTCAGGTGATTCTCGATCCTGGTGCCGGCAGCGGCAAAGACGGCGTCGAAAACCCGCCGCAGGGTCAGCACCGTCGGCCCCGCGTCGACCGGCCCCGCTGCCGAGGGGACTGTGCGCATCTTGCCGCCAGGGCCCGCAGCAGCCTCAACCACCGTCACCGCAGCACCCGCATGGGCCAGCCGCACCGCCGCCGTCAGCCCGCCGATGCCCGCCCCCACGATCACGATGCGCGGCCGGCTGGTTTGTGGTGAGGCGGTGGATTTTCTCATGCCGGAATTGTTGACTCGGGCGCGTGAAGTGTCCAGTATGATTTACACGAGGGTGTCAGTTTTTCTGGACATGAGGGGGCGGTACATGGCGCTGGACACAAGGATCGAGGCGGCGATCGCGGCGGCACTGCGGCTGGGGCAGGGCGGCGACGCGCCGCCACGGCTGTCATCGGCGCTGCCCTATGCGGTGAACCCCGGGGGTGCGCGGATACGGCCCACGATCCTGATGTCGGTGGCCATGGCCTGCGGTGACAACCGCCCGCGCCTGACTGATGCGGCGGCGGCGGCGCTGGAACTGATCCATTGCGCCAGTCTGGTGCATGACGACCTGCCCTGTTTCGACAATGCCGACGTACGGCGCGGCAAGGCCACGGTGCATGTGGCCTATTCGCAGCCCTTGGCGGTGCTGACCGGCGATAGCCTGATCGTGCTGGCCTTTGACGTGCTGGCGCAGGCGGGGGTGGATGATCCGCTGCGCGCTTTGGGGCTGGTGCGGATACTTGCCGCGCGGACGGGCATGCCGGGGGGCATCTGCGCCGGGCAGGGCTGGGAATCCGAGACGACGGTTGATCTTCGCGCCTATCACCGGGCGAAAACCGGGGCGCTGTTCATTGCCGCGACGCAAATGGGCGCGCAGGCCGCAGGGCAGGACCCCGAGCCGTGGACCGAGCTTGGCGCCCGGATCGGCGAGGCGTTTCAGGTGGCGGACGATCTGCGCGATGCGCTTTATGATGCGGAAACGCTGGGGAAACCGGCCGGTCAGGACGCGGTCCATGCCCGCCCGTCAGCGGTGACGCAGATGGGCGTGTCGGGGGCCATCCGCCATCTGCGCGACATCCTGTCGGGTGCCATCGCGTCGATCCCGTCCTGCCCGGGCGAGGCGCGGCTGGCCGCCATGGTCAACGCCTATGCCGAACGGATGACGCCCATGGCTCCCGTCCACGCCGCCCGGACCTGACCCCGTGACCGGCCTTGCCGGCGCCCCGGTGACCAGGCCCCCGGGCCTGATCCAGCGGTTGGCCGCATCGCGCAAGTTCCAGTCCTGGGCTGCAGGCATGCCGGTTCTGCGCTGGTTCGTGGCGCGTGAGGGGGCGGTTTTATTTGATGTGATCCAAGGGTTTGTGCGGTCTCAGGTGCTGATGGCACTGGTTGAGCTGGACATCTTTGCAGCCCTCGCGGCCGGCCCGAAATCTGCCGCCGCGCTGGCCCCCGTCGCGGGCCTTACTCCCGACCGGATGCTGGTCTTGCTGCAGGCCGGTGCGGCGCTTGGGCTGTTGCGGCGCAAAGCGGACGGCTTCGCCCTGTCGCGGCGGGGGGCGGCGTTTCTGGGGGTGCCGGGGTTGGCGGGGATGGTGCGCCACCATGCCGTTCTGTACCGCGACCTGACCGATCCGGTGGCGTTCCTGCGCGGCCAGACCGCGCCGGAACTGGCGCGGTTCTGGCCCTATGTCTTTGGGGCCAAGGCGGCGGGGGATGCGACCGTTGCCGCCACCTATTCGACGCTGATGTCGGACAGCCAGACGCTTGTGGCCGAGGATGTGCTGCGGCTGGTGAACCTTGGGCCCTCGCGCCATCTGATGGATGTGGGCGGCGGGACGGGGGCGTTCCTGCGGGCGGTGGCGGTCGCGCATCCGGGGTTGCGGATGACGCTGTTCGACCTGCCGGCGGTTCTGGAAAACGCGCGACTGCCGCCGCAGGTTACCACCGTGCCGGGCAGTTTCCGCGACGATCCGCTGCCGCAAGGGGCCGACACGATCAGCCTGGTGCGGGTTCTGTATGACCATGCCGACGCCACGGTGCGTGACCTTCTGGTGCGGGTGTATGACGCGCTGCCACCCGGCGGGCGGGTGATTGTGGCCGAACCGATGGGTGGCGGAAGCCGCCCTGACTCGGCGACTGATGTCTATTTTGCCTTTTATTGCATGGCGATGGGCACCGGGCGCACCCGCTCGGCGGCCGAGATTTCGGTGCTTTTGGCCGGGGCTGGGTTTGTCGGTATCAAGACCCATCCCGGCCCGCGTCCCTATGTCACCAGCGCCGTCACTGCCCACCGGGCGTGACACTTTCCTGCTGCAAAATGTGTCAATTTCAGTTGACAGTATGCGCTGTCAGGATAAACTTACACCAAGAGATGCCGCGACTCCCCGGACGGGGGCAGGCGGGCGGGGGGGCGGAATGCAGACGCAAGGTGTGATCCTGACAGGGCCAAGGGAGCTGGGGCTGGACAGCCTTACGCTGACCGCGCCCGGGCCGGATGACCTGGTGGTCCGCATCGACTGGTCGGGGATTTCGACCGGCACGGAAAAACTGTTCTGGTCGGGCACGATGCCCGCCTTTCCGGGTATGGGCTATCCGCTTGTTCCGGGCTACGAATCGGCGGGTGAGGTGCTTGAGGCGGGGCCTGCGACAGGTTACCGCCCCGGCGACCGGGTGTTCGTGCCGGGGGCCAACTGCTTTGCCCCGCGCGATGGATTGCCGGTGCGGGGGCTGTTCGGTGGGGCCGCACGGCATCTGGTGACCGCCGCCAGCCGCGTGACCCGGATTGATCCCGGGATGGGGCCTGAAGGGGCGCTTCTGGCGCTGGCCGCAACGGCGCGGCATGCGCTGTCGGGGTTCGATACGGCGCTGCCGGATTTGATCGTGGGGCATGGTGTGCTTGGGCGGCTGTTGGCGCGCCTGACGCTGGCCGCCGGTGGACCTGCGCCGACCGTGTGGGAAACCAATGCGGCCCGCCACGCTGGTGCAGCCGGCTATCCCGTGCTGCACCCCGATGACGATTCCCGCCGTGATTACAAGGCGATATACGACGCCTCGGGCGCGCCTGACCTTTTGAACACGCTGATCGGTCGCATCGCCAAGGGGGGCGAGGTGGTGCTGGCGGGGTTCTACACCCACGCCATCAGCTTCGCCTTCCCGCCCGCCTTCATGAAAGAGGCGCGCATCCGCATCGCTGCCGAATGGTCACCCGATGACCTGACCGCCACCCGCGCGCTGATCGAGGCGGGCGCTCTGTCGCTGTCGGGCCTTGTCACCCACAACGCCGATGCGCGTTCTGCATCAAAGGCTTACGAGACGGCCTTCACAGATTCAACCTGCCTCAAAATGATCCTCGATTGGAGCCACGCCGCATGACCGAAGTTCCCAACCTGAAAGACTTCGACGCACGCCTGCGGGCCGAAGCGAATGAGGAGCCGACGCTGGAGGTGCCCTCGGCGCCGCCCACCAAAAAGACGCAAATCATTGCAATCTATGGCAAAGGCGGGATCGGCAAGTCGTTCACCCTGGCCAACCTCAGCCACATGATGGCCGAGATGGGCAAGCGGGTGCTGCTGATCGGGTGCGATCCGAAGTCGGATACGACATCGCTGCTGTTCGGCGGCAAGGCGTGCCCGACGATCATCGAAACCTCGACCCGGAAAAAGCTGGCGGGTGAGGAAGTGAAGATCGGCGACGTGTGTTTCAAGCGCGGCGGCGTGTTCGCGATGGAACTGGGCGGGCCGGAGGTGGGACGCGGTTGCGGTGGCCGGGGTATCATCCATGGCTTTGAATTGCTTGAGAAACTGGGGTTCCATGATTGGGACTTCGATTATGTTCTTCTCGACTTTCTGGGCGATGTGGTCTGTGGCGGGTTCGGGTTGCCGATCGCGCGGGACATGGCGCAGAAGGTGATCCTGGTCGCGTCGAATGACCTGCAGAGCCTCTACGTCGCCAACAACGTCTGTTCGGCAGTGGAGTATTTCCGCAAACTGGGCGGCAACGTCGGCATCGCGGGGCTGGTCATCAACAAGGATGACGGGTCAGGCGAGGCTGCGGCGTTTGCCGAGGCGGTCGGAATTCCGGTGCTGGCAGCGATCCCGCAGAACGATGACCTTCGCAAGAAAAGCGCCAATTATCAAATTGTTGGAAGCTATGAGAGCGAATGGGGCGGCATGTTTGCCCTGCTTGGCGATGCGGTGGCGATCGCCCCGCCGGTGCGCCCGAAGCCGCTAACGCAGGACGCGCTCTTGAACCTGTTCGATGCCGAGACTACGGGGGCGGATTTCGTGCTGACCCCTGCAACCGATGCCGACATGCGCGGCAAGAACGCGGTGCTGAAGGCATCGCTGGAAGTGGTGTATGACAATGCTTGACCTTTCCGCACTTTCCAAACTGGATCAGGCACTTGCGGCGCTTTCCTCAGGGAAGCGCACCAAGTGAGCGAAGTCGGGTATGATGCAGCGGGCGAGGTCGCCCTGACTGCCGCCGAGGCGGATGCCCTGCCGGAAACGGGGGCTGCCATGCCGGTGGACGGCATGGGGTGCCATGCCGGGGCCGGCGAGATGGAAGCGGCGGCACGGATGGCGGGCAAGTCCGACATCCTGGACCAGTACGCGAAAGACTACCCGCAAGGTCCTCATGACAAACCACAATCCATGTGCCCGGCGTTCGGCAGCCTGCGTGTGGGGCTGCGAATGCGGCGGGTGGCGACGGTGCTTTCGGGATCGGCTTGCTGTGTGTACGGACTGACTTTCGTCTCGCATTTCTATGGGGCGCGGCGGTCGGTCGGGTATGTGCCGTTCAATTCGGAAACGCTGGTGACCGGCAAGCTGTTTGAAGACATCCGCGATGCGGTGCATGAACTGGCGGACCCCGCGCGGTACGACGCGATTGTGGTGACGAACCTGTGTGTGCCGACGGCGAGCGGTGTGCCGCTGCGGTTGTTGCCGAGTGAAATCAACGGGGTACGGATTGTCGGGATCGACGTTCCGGGCTTTGGCATCCCCACCCACGCCGAGGCGAAGGACGTGCTGGCGGGGGCGATGCTGGCCTATGCGCGGGCCGAGATTCAGGCGGGGCCGGTGCAGGCGCCGGCGCAGGGGCGGTCGGATCGGCCCACTGTGGCGCTGCTGGGTGAGATGTTCCCGGCGGACCCGATGATGATTGGTGCGATGCTGGCGCCGATGGGGTTGGCGGCGGGGCCGGTGGTGCCTTGCCGGGAGTGGCGCGAGTTGTATGCCGCCTTGGATTCGGGGGTTTGTGCGGCGATCCATCCGTTCTACACGGCGGCGGTGCGCGAGTTTCAGGCGGCGGGGCGGCCCATCGTGGGGTCGGCGCCGGTGGGGCATGACGGCACTGCCGAGTGGTTGAAGAACATCGGTGAAGCCTATGGTGTTGCTGCAGAAAAGATTGCAGCGGCGCAGAATGCTTTCCTTCCGGCGATCAAGACGGCACTGGCCGGGGCACCGATCAAGGGGCGGATCACGCTGTCGGGCTATGAGGGGTCCGAGTTGCTGGTAGCCCGGCTGTTGATCGAGTCTGGCGCGGAAATCCCTTATGTTGGAACGGCTTGCGCGAAATCGCCCTGGTCGGAGTGGGATCGGCAGTGGCTTGAGGCGCGGGGCGTGACGGTCAAGTTCCGGGCCAGCCTGGAAGACGACTGCATGGCGATGGAGTTCTATAAACCTGATCTGGCCATCGGTACGACGCCGGTGGTTCAGAAGGCGAAAGAGAAAGCGATTCCGGCACTTTACTTCACGAACCTCATATCGGCGCGGCCCTTGATGGGGCCTGCGGGGGCGGGGTCTTTGGGGGAAGTGGTCAATGCAGCCATCGCCGGAAAGACCCGGATGGAGGGGATGAAGGCGTTCTTCGAGGGTGTTGGCACCGGCGATACGGCGGGCATCTGGGAAGGTGCGCCGAACCTTCGGCCGGACTTCCGCGCACAGCATCAGAAGAAACTGGACAAGGCCGCCAAGGCCGCCAAGGCGGAGGAAATGATGTGATTTCGCTCTGCACAACCGATGCACAACCGATGCACATCCCGTCTGCATGCGCGGAGGTGTCATGCTGATCCAGGATCACGACCGGGCAGGCGGGTACTGGGGGGCGATCTATGCCTTTTGTGCCGTGAAAGGCCTGCAGGTGGTGATCGACGGGCCGGTCGGGTGCGAGAACCTGCCGGTGACGTCTGTGCTGCACTATACCGACGCGCTGCCGCCGCATGAGTTGCCGATCGTGGTGACGGGCTTGGGCGAAGGCGAGATGACGTCGGGGACCGAAACCTCGATGGCGCGGGCCTGGAAGACGTTGGACCCCGCACTGCCGGCGGTGGTGGTCACGGGGTCGATTGCCGAGATGATCGGCGGCGGGGTGACGCCTGCGGGCACCAACATCCAGCGGTTCCTGCCGCGTACCATTGACGAGGATCAGTGGCAGTGTGCGGACCGGGCGATGACCTGGATTTTCACCGAGTTCGGGATGACCAAGGGCCGGATGCCGCCCGAGGCGAAGCGTCAGCCGCAAGACAAGCCGCGGGTGAACATCCTGGGGCCGATGTACGGCGTGTTCAACATGGCGTCGGACCTTCATGAAATCCGCCGCTTGGTGGAAGGCATCGGGGCCGAGGTCAACATGGTGATGCCCTTGGGCGCGCATCTGGCCGAGATGCGGCATCTGGTGAATGCGGACGTCAACGTGGTCATGTACCGCGAATTTGGCCGGGGGCTGGCCGAGTGTCTGGGCAAGCCGTACCTGCAGGCGCCTTTGGGGATGTCGTCGACGACGGCTTTCCTTGAGAAGCTGGGCGAGTTGCTGGGGTTGGACCCGCAGCCGTTCATCGCGCAGGAAAAGCATTCGACGCTGAAGCCCTTGTGGGATCTTTGGCGCAGCGTGACGCAGGATTTCTTTGCGACGGCCAGTTTCGGGGTGGTCGCGAACGAGACCTATGCGCGCGGGCTGAAGAATTTCCTTGAGGGTGATCTTGGGTTGCCCTGTGCCTTTGCGGTGGCGCGGGTTGCGGGCAAGAAGACCAACAACGAGGCGGTGCGGTCGATGATCCGCAAGGACCGCCCGCTGATCCTGATGGGGTCGATCAACGAAAAGATGTATCTGGCGGAAACCCGTGCGGGCCATGGGCCGCAGCCGGTGTTCATACCGGCGTCGTTTCCCGGGGCGGCGATCCGCAGGCATAACGGCACGCCCTTCATGGGGTATTCGGGTGCGGTCTATGTGCTGCAGGAGGTGTGCAACGGCCTCTTTGACGCGCTGTTCCACATCCTGCCGCTTGGCACCGACATGGACAGTGCGGCGGCGACGCCCACGACGCTGCGGCGCGACTTCCCTTGGGATGTCGATGCGCAGGCGGAACTGTACCGGATCGTGAGTGAACACCCGATCCTGACGCGGATATCTGCCGCAAGAACCCTGCGCGATGCCGCCGAGAAATCGGCGCTGGATCAGGGTGCCGAGCGGGTGGTTCTGGAGACCGTGGCGGCGCTGCGGACGAGAAACTGAGAGACAGGGAGAGAGAAGATGACCGATTACCATGTCGACATTCCCAAAGGCGCGCTGCGGCGCACCGGCGCACTGGGATACGCCGTCTATTTCGTCCCGGTTTTTGCCATAGCGCTGCCGTTCTCGCTGGCGGTCTGGGCAAGCTATCCGCTGCGCAAGGGCCGTCTGCCCGCCGAGGGGCCGTTGGCTCGGGCGGTGAAGGACGCGCGCGGCATCACCGCGCAGATCATCCGGGCCTGAGGGCCCGCACAGGAATTCCCGGGCCGGTTGGCCACGGGCAACGCATCCGGCCCCCCGAAAGGGGGACGGGTAAAGGGTAGGGCATCGCGCCCTCCGAACCCCGGTCGTGGGGCACGCGACCTCAGTCTTACCATCAGGAGGGTAACATGGCTGATAGATCTGACCTGAGCTTCACTGGTCTTACCGACCAGCAGGCACAGGAACTTCATTCCGTTTACATGAGCGGGCTTACGCTTTTCGTGGTCGTGGCCGTCGTCGCTCATTTCGCGGTGTTCGTCTGGCGTCCGTGGTTCTGAAGGGGATCAAAACATGAGCAAGTTCTACAAGATCTGGCTGATTTTCGACCCCCGTCGCGTGTTTGTGGCACAGGGCGTTTTCCTGTTCCTTCTGGCCGCGATGATCCACCTCGTGCTGTTGTCGAACCCCGGCTACAACTGGTTCGATATCGCTGCCGCGAAGTACGACCGCGCAGCGCCGGCAACCGAGTGACCCGCAGGCAACGCTGCGGGCGGGGCTGACCTGGCCGCAGCAGAACCCCCCCCCTCGGACCATTGGTGCGAGGGGGGGGATATCCGCAGACACGAAATACACATGACCCGGATCGACACGCAGGCGCTATCACGCGCGGCGGGGTGTCCGGGCAAGCGGAGAGGGAAGCATGGCACTGCTCAGCTTCGAACGAAAATACCGCGTGCCGGGTGGCACGCTGATCGGCGGGAACCTGTTCGACTTCTGGGTCGGCCCTTTCTTTGTCGGTTTCTTTGGCGTCACGACCGTTTTCTTTGCGGCGCTGGGAACCATCCTGATCTTCTATGGAACGGCCATTGAAGGGGTGTGGAACCCCTGGCTGATCTCCATCGATACGCCACCGCTGGAGTACGGACTGGGCTTTGCGCCCCTTGCCGATGGGGGGCTGTGGCAGCTGATCACCATGTGCGCCATCGGCGCGTTCGTCAGCTGGGCGCTGCGCGAGGTCGAGATCTGCAACAAGCTGGGCATGGGGTATCATGTGCCCGCGGCCTTTGGTGTGGCGATCTTTGCCTATGTGACGCTGGTGGTGATCCGGCCGATTTTGATGGGGGCCTGGAACTATGGCTTTCCCTACGGCATCTTCAGTCACCTCGATTGGGTGTCGAACACGGGCTATCAATACGGGAACTTTCACTACAACCCGGTGCACATGATCGCCGTTTCGTTCTTCTTCACCACGGCGCTGGCACTGGCGCTGCATGGGGCGCTGATCCTGTCGGCGGCCAATCCGGAGAAGGGCAAGACGGTCCGCACCCCCGATCACGAGGATACGTTCTTTCGCGATCTGATCGGGTATTCGGTCGGCACGCTGGGCATCCACCGTGTGGGCCTGTTGCTGGCGCTGAACGCCGGGTTTTGGAGCGCCATCTGTATCCTGATCTCGGGCACGATCTGGTTCGACCAGTGGGTGACGTGGTGGGACTGGTGGTTGCAGTTGCCCTGGTGGGCAGGCATTCCGGGAGGCGTAAATGGCTAGCTATCAGAATATCTTCACCCAGGTGCAGGTGCGGGCCCTGCCCGAGGCCGGAATGATCGAGGATGTCGATCTTGACAACCGCAGTGCGGCTGGCGGGTTCTCGACACTGCTGGGCTGGTTCGGCAATGCGCAGCTGGGGCCGATCTATCTGGGCACGATGGGCACGATTGCCCTGATGTCCGGGGCGATCTGGTTTTTCATGGTGGGGGCTTGGTTCTGGGATCAGGCTGGCTACAACCCGGCGGTATTCCTGCGCGACCTTTTCTGGCTGTCGCTTGATCCGCCGTCACCGGATTACGGCCTGCGCTTTCCGCCGATGCGGGAAGGGGGGTACTTCCTGATCGCGTCGTTCTTCCTGTTGATCTCGGTCATCTCGTGGTGGATCAGGACGTGGCTTCGGGCCGAGGCTTTGGGGATGGGCAAGCATGTGTGCTATGCCTTTGCCAGTGCGATCTGGCTGTTCCTGGTGCTGGGCCTGATCCGTCCGATCCTGATGGGGTCGTGGTCCGAGGCGGTGCCTTATGGCATCTTCACGCACCTTGACTGGACCAACCTTTTCTCGCTGAACCACGGCAACCTGTTCTACAACCCGTTCCATGCACTGAGCATCGTCTTCCTTTACGGGTCGGCCCTGCTGTTTGCGATGCATGGTGCCACCATCCTGGCCGTAAGCCGGTTTGGCGGCGACCGGGAACTGGAGCAGATCTTTGACCGGGGTACGGCGTCGGAACGGGCGGCCCTGTTCTGGCGCTGGACCATGGGGTTCAACGCCACGATGGAGGGGATTCACCGCTGGGCCTGGTGGTTTGCCGTGCTGGTCACGCTGACCGGGGGTATCGGTATCCTTCTGTCGGGCACGGTCGTCGACAACTGGTATGTCTGGGCACAAGAGCACGGCTATGCACCCATCGAGTAAGGAGCGGGGACGATGAACGACAAACCCTACTATGAAGTAAGCGAGGGGGCAGTGCTGCGGACCTGGGTTACGGGGCAGATGCTGCGCGGAGCGGGGTACGGGGCGGCGCTGTTGATCGGTGTCGGGCTGTTCCTGGGCGTGATCTACGGCGCAAGCCTTATGCTGCCGCCCGAAAGCAAAGAGGCGCCGCCCCCCATGGGCAGCCTGATCGTGGACGTGGCCACGGTCGTCTGACGACGTATGCCGGCGGGGCCTGCAGGTTCCGCCGGGCAAGGCATCCGGACACCAGCCTGTCCGGGTTGCGGGCCGCAATGGCCCGGTTCCCTTCCTGTTGGCGACAGGGAACTGGTGCCGCGGCGAACGGGTTCGCGGCACCCCTTTCCCCCCCCTTTGGGCGGCAGGAGGCGGCCATGTCCGACACCCCCCTTTCCGACACCCCGGTTCTTGACCGTGTGACGGTCCCAGCCGATATCCGGCGGCTGTCGGATGCCGACCTGGGTCGTCTGGCGCACGAGGTGCGGGCCGAGACGATTGCGGTGGTGTCCGAGACCGGCGGGCATCTGGGGTCATCTTTGGGTGTGTGCGAACTGACGGTGGCCATTCATGCCGTGTTCAACACGCCGGTGGACAAGCTGATCTGGGATGTCGGCCACCAATGCTATCCCCACAAGATCCTGACCGGGCGGCGTGCGCGGATGCGTTCGCTGCGGCAGGGGGGGGGCCTGTCGGGGTTCACCAAGCGCAGCGAAAGCGAATACGATCCGTTTGGGGCGGCCCATTCCAGCACGTCGATTTCAGCCGCGTTGGGGTTTTCGATGGGGCGCGAGATGGGGATGCCCACGGGCGATGCCGTGGCGGTGATCGGCGACGGTGCGATCACTGCCGGCATGGCCTATGAGGCGATGAACCACGCGGGGCATCTGGGCAAGCGGCTGTTCGTGATCCTGAACGACAATGACATGAGCATCGCCCCGCCGGTGGGGGCGATGAGCCGGTATCTGACCAGGCTGGGCACCACAGCACCCGGGGCCACCCCGCGCGATCTGGCGGCGGGGTTCGAGGCGGTTCTGCCCGGCCCCCTGCGCGACCATGCGCGGCGCGCGCGGCATCTGGTGACGGGGATGCCGGGCGGGGCCACGCTGTTTGAGGAGTTGGGGTTCACCTACATCGGCCCGATTGACGGCCATTCGATGCCAGAGCTTCTGTCGACCTTACGCGCCGCGCGGGCGCGGGCGACGGGGCCGGTCCTGATCCATGCGCTGACGGTCAAGGGCAAGGGCTATGCGCCGGCCGAGGCATCCGCCGACCGGTATCACGGGGTGGCGAAGTTCGATGTGGCGACGGGAGTTCAGGCCAAGGGCAAGTCGAACGCGCCCGCCTATACTGCGGTGTTCGGCGAGACGCTGACGGCGCTGGCCGCGACCGATCCGCGGATCGTCGGGATCACCGCCGCGATGCCGTCGGGGACGGGTCTGGACATCATGGCCAAGCGGTTTCCGGCGCGGGTGTTCGATGTGGGGATTGCGGAACAGCACGGCGTGACCTTTGCCGCCGGGCTGGCCGCATCGGGGATGCGGCCGTTTGTGGCGATCTATTCATCGTTCCTGCAGCGTGGCTATGACCAGATCGTGCATGACGTGGCCTTGCAGAACCTGCCGGTGCGGTTCGCGGTCGACCGGGCCGGGTTGGTGGGCCAGGACGGGGCGACGCATGCGGGGTCGTTCGATGTGGGGTATCTGTCGGCACTGCCGAACATGGTGGTGATGGCGGCGGGCGACGAGGCGGAACTGGTGCATATGGTGGCGACGGCCGCCGCGCATGACGAAGGGCCGATCGCGTTCCGCTATCCGCGCGGCGAGGGGTCGGGGGTGGAGATGCCCGAGCGTGGCGTTCCCTTGGCCATCGGCAAGGGCCGGGTTCTGCGTGAGGGGACGGATGTGGCGATCCTGAGTTTCGGGGCGCATCTGGCCGAGTGTCTTGTCGCCGCCGAACGTCTGGCCGAGCAGGGGATCAGCGCCACGGTGGCCGACGCGCGGTTCGCGAAACCGCTGGACGCGGACCTGATCGCGCAACTGGCGCGCAACCATGCGGGCATCGTCACCGTCGAACAGGGCGCGCGCGGCGGGTTTGGTGCTGCGGTGCTGGAGCACATGGCGAATGTGGGGCTGTTGGACGGGCGGGTGCGCTTGCGCACGATGACGCTGCCCGACCGGTTCATCGATCAGGCCAGCCCGGCGGCGATGTATGTGGATGCGGGGCTGACGGCGGCGGATATTGCCGGGGTGGCGGCAGGTATCGCGGGCAAGACGGCAGCGCTGCATGTGATCAAAAGACAGAATTGAGTATTTGGGCAAAGAAGAAACCCGGGGGCGGTCTGCGGTTTCTTCTTTGTCCAAATACTCATCTTGCGACGCCGGCCGTCAGTCCAGAAGGATGAAATCCTGGGCTGACAGGCTGATCTCGGCTGACTGCCCTACGGCGGGGGGGGGCGTGTCGGGGCGGTTGAAGGTGTCGAGTGACACGGTGGTACCCGCCGCCTCGGCCTTGATGCGGATGACCGAGCCCATGAAGTGGACTTCGCGCACGATGGCGGGCAGGACTACGTCGCGCCCGGGGGCGCGGCCCATGTGCACGGCCTCGGGGCGGAGTGCCAGGCCGATGGTGGCACCCTTGGCCGCCGATACCGGGCGACCGAGCGACAGGGGCACGCCGCCCAGGCGCAGGGCTCCGGTGGCCGGCGTGTCAACTTCGGCCTCGAAGGTGTTGAGGGTGCCCACGAAATTCGCGACGAACCGGGTCGAGGGCTGGTTGTAGACCTGGAACGGGGTGCCGACCTGATCGGCGATGCCGCCGTTCATGACGACGACCCGGTCAGAGATCGACAGCGCCTCTTCCTGGTCATGCGTCACGAAGATGGTGGTGATGCCCAGATCGCGCTGGATCGCGCGGATTTCGTTGCGCAGCGATACGCGCACCTTGGCGTCAAGCGCCGACAGGGGTTCATCGAGGAGGAGGACGCGGGGGCGGGGGGCCAGGGCGCGGGCCAAGGCCACGCGCTGTTGCTGGCCGCCGGACAACTGGAACGGATAGGACGGCCCCTTGTCGGGCAGGCTGATCAGGCGCAGCATTTCGGCCACGCGCGCGTCGGCCTCATCCCGGGGCATGCCCGCGACCTTGAGCCCGAAGCCCACGTTCTGGGCCACGGTGAGGTTCGGGAACAGCGCATAGGCCTGGAACACCATGCCGATGCGGCGCTGGTTGGGGCGAAGGGCGGTCACGTCCTGTCCGTCGATGGTGATGCGGCCCGAGGTTGGCGCCTCGAACCCCGCGACCATGCGCAGGACTGTGGTCTTGCCGCAGCCCGAGGGGCCGAGGAGCGACACGAACTCGCCCTTGGCGATGCCGAGGGAGAAATCCTTGACCACGCGGTTGCTGCCGAAGGTTTTCACAAGGTGGGTAAGGTCAAGATAGGCCATCAGGCACGCGCCCTTTCGTGTTTCGAGAAGCGGGTGACAAGCTGGATCAAGCCCATGCAGGCCCAGGTGATGGCAAAGGTGATGACCGCCAGCGCCTGTGGCACATAGGCCTTGTTGTCGCCGCTCCACGCCAGGTAGGGGCCGAAGGCGGGCCGGTCGAGGAGGGCTGCAAAGACATACTCGCCGATGACGATGGCAAACGTGAGGAATGCACCCGACAGCACCGCAACAAGGACGTTGGGCAGGATCAGCCGGAAGATCACGGTGAACCACCCGGCACCCAGGCTTTGCGCCGCCTCGGTCAGGGTGGCCACGTCGACCGTGCGCAGGCCGGTATCAACGGCGCGGTACATATACGGCAGGGCAAGGGTGGCATAGCCGAACATCAGGAGCAGGTTCGTGCCCCCCGCAGTGCCCGTAAGGGGCAGCCAGCTTGAGGTATTGTACAGCCGGATATAGCCGAACACGATCACGATGGGCGGGATCACCAGCGGCAGAAGCGTGATGAACTCGACCACCGGGCGCAGGCCTGGAAGTTTCAGCCGCACCCAGAACGCCGTCGGCACCACGATCAGGACGCCAAAGACGATGGTCGCCAGTGCCATCACCACGGAATAAAGGAAGGTCGCCTGAAACTGCGGGTCGGACAGGACCGAGGCATAGGCGTCAAGGCTGTAGACCCCGCGCCGCATCCGCAACGAAAACTCGGCCATCGCGATCAGCGGCAGGGCAAAGAACAGCACGCCCGCGCCGAAGGTGATCCATGACCAGAGGCGGGGCGTCATTTCATCCACCGTTCAGAGCGTGCGCGCAGCACGATGTAGATCAGGTTGGCGATGCCGGTCACCACGATCATCCCGAAGGCCAGTGCATAGCCAAGGTGGGGGTCCTGCAGCACATCGCCGCGAATTTGCGCGAACAGCAGGATCGGCACGATCGACAGCTGCGACCCGGTCAGAGCGATGGCCGTGGCGACCGCGCCAAAGGCATTGGCGAACAGCAGTGCCATCGTGCCCATCAGCGCCGGGAACAGGATCGGCAGGGCCACCATGCGCCAGTATTGCAGCCCGCTTGCGCCAAGGATCGATGCCGCCTCGCGCCATTCGCGCTTCAGCCCGTCCAGGGCCGGGACGATGATGAGGATCATCAACGGGATCTGGAAGAACAGATAGGTGATCGTAAGACCCCAGAAACTGTAGATGTTGAACCCCAGCGCACGCAGGTCGATCCCGAGTTCGGTGCGCAAAAGAACAGTGACCAGCCCCGTCGGCCCCAGCGTTGCCAGCACCGCAAACGCCAGCGGTACGCCGGCAAAGTTGGACGCCACGCCGGAAAACGTCAGCATCGGCCCCCGGATACCGCGCGGCAGGCCACCAAACACGATTGCCGCCGCGATGCCAAAGCCGAACAGGCAACCGAGGCCCGCCGAGGCCAGGCTGATGCGGATGGACGCCCAGAAGGCGCTGAGGATTTTTGGTGAGAACAGGTTGACCACGTTCACCAGGGTGACGCCGCCATCGGCGGTGCGAAAGGCCCCGATCACGATGTAGAAGGTCGGCCAGATCAGGAACAGTCCGACAAAGATCGCAAATGGCAGGATGCCCAACCAGTGCCATGGCAGATTGCGGCGCTGTCGCGGGGCGGGCAGGTCTGCCATGGGATTGAGGTCCTTGGGTCTGGAACGCGAGGGCCGCCCCCGGTTGGGGGGCGGCCCGATGTCAGGTCAGCGCATCACTCGACGTTGGCACCGACGACGGTGTCCCAGCCGGTGGTCACGGCTTCCTTGTTGGCCGACTGTTCGTCCAACGTGGGGAAGTATGCGGCCTCATACGACGCGGCCGGGGGCAGGGCATCAAGAAGGTCCTGGGGGATCTTGCCTGCTGCTGCCATGGCGTTGAAGCGGATCGGGTGGCAATAGCCTTTCAGCCAGCCAAGCTGCCCCTCGTCCGAATAGAGGTATTCCATCCACAGTTTGGCCGCGTTCGGGTGCGGTGCATAGGCGCTGATGCCCTGCACATAGACGCCGGCCAGAACACCCGAGGCCGGGACCACGATTTCCATCGGGGGGTTGCCTGCGAGGCCATCACGCCATGCGAGGAGGTTGTAATCCCAGCCGATCACGATCGGCGTGGCGCCCTGTGCGATGGTGCCCGACTTGCCGCCAACCGGCACGAAGTTGCCCGCATCATTGAGGGACTTGAAGAATTCAAGGCCCTTCTCGCCAGACTCTTTGCCCGCTTTGGCCCCGGCCGACATGCCGGCCGACAGGACACCCAGGATCGCCTGGTTCGATGCGCGCGGATCACCGGTAAGGGCGACCGAGTTGGCATACTCCGGCTTCAGGAGGTCAGACCAGTCGGCGGGTGTGTTGGCGACAAGGTCCTTGTTCACGCCAAAGGCCATCACACCGTAGTAGTCGCCGTACCAGTGGCCATCGGGGTCTTTCACGTCGGCGGGAATTTCGTCCCAGGTGGCGACCTTGTAGGGCATCAAGAGCCCTTCGGCCTGCATCTGGGGACCAAAGGCCAGGCCTACGTCAACCACGTCGGGCGCCTGCGGGCCGGTGTTGCCCTTGTTGGCCTTGACAGCCTCGACTTCGTCGGCCGAGCCTGCGTCGGGGTTCAACTCGTTCACGGTGATCTCGGGATACTTTGCCTTGAAGCCCGCGATCACCTCGCCATAGCCGCACCAGTCATGCGGCAGGGCGATGGTGGTCAGCATCCCCTCGGCCTTGGCCGCGGCGACCAGTTCGTCAGATTGGGCAAATGCGCCCTGTGCGGCAACCATTGTCAGCAGGCTGGCCGTGGTTGCCAGCGCAAATTTCATCGTCATGGGATCCCCCTTGTTACGTGCCGTTCGTCCGAAGCTGCCCTCTTTGTCCCCGGCAGGGCCGGGGTGGCAGTCCGGGCGAGACCCTAGCAACTGTCATCGGTTTGTGACAATGCGGTAACAAACTGAACCGTCAAAAAAACTTCACAAAGGCCGTTCGCGTGGTGGTTGAACGGCGTTGGTCCGTACCCCTTTCATCCGTTCCGAAGTATCTCGCGGGGGGTCCGGGGGTGTGACCCCCCCCGTCCTGCCCCGGCCATCCGCACTGCCCGTCATCCGGTCGGGCGGCTACGTCGACGTTTGCGCCCGGTCCTTCAGTGCCGCCGCGATCAGCGCGGGCACGTCCGGGTGTTCGCCGATGGCCGGCATCAGGATGCCGCGGAACCCGGCCTGGTGCAGGGCTGCCGGGATGTCAGATGCGACGTGGCTGGCGCGCAGGGCGAACAGGGGCAGGCAGATGGCCGGGTGAAGGCCGGTTGCGACGGTGGTGATCAGGGGATGCTCTTCGACAAAGGCCGTGTCGATGCGGGCGAAGGGGGTGAGGTGCGCAAGATCGACGGCGACCCGGCGGGTGGCCACGGCGCTGGCGCGCGACACCTGGCTGCCGTGGGCGGCAAGAAGCAGCGTTGTCGCCTGTGGCGCGAGGCGTGCCTTGGCGGCGGCGTTCAGGGTGGCACGGGCGACCAGTGCCGCAAGGTTCGGCGAGGCGCCGAAACACGGGAGTTGCACCAGTGACGCGGCACCGGCGGCGCGCAGGCGGCGGGGCACGAGGGTGCGGGTAAAGTACCCCTCGGCCATGAAAAAGGGATAGATCAGGGGTTGGTCGAGTGCGGCCAGCGCCGCCTCGACCGCGCCGGGGGCGGCGAGGGTGGCCGCGCGCACCCGCCAGCCCGGGGGCAGGTGAGTGGCTGTGGCCAGTGCGAGGGCGGCCATGGTGGCCTCTTGCGGGGCGGGGTCTGAGGGCGCGCCGTGGGCGATCAGGAGGGCGTCAGGCATCTTGAACCGGGGATGGCGCGCTGGCCGCGCATTGCGCGCAAGCTGCCGATTTCTTCAAAGAAATCGTGCCGGAGTTTTTGAAAACTCCGAGGCGAGGGTGCAGGGCGGGCGTTGCGGTTCCAGTCAGGGCCATCGCTCTAGCGTCCTGTCAGCCAGTTGCCGATGGCGGCCAGCCGCGATGGCCCGCCACCGCGCGCCTCGGCCCGGTCGGCGGCGGCGAGAAGTGTGTACATGCCGTGAACACCCAGCCAGCGCAGGGGTTCAGGCTCCCACCGGCGCACCTTGTGGTTGACCCACGGCAGGTGGACCAGCGGTGTGTCCTGTCCGGTGGCAAGATCGGCCAGCGTGCGGCCGGCAAGGTTCGAGGTGGACACGCCGACGCCGACATAACCCCCGGCCCAGCCGATGCCTGTCGCGGGATCGAAGCCCACCGACGCGCACCAGTCGCGCGGTACACCAAGGACACCGCACCACGCATGTTCGATGGGCGCATCTGCGGCGGCGGGGAACAGGCGCCGCAGGATGGCGGTCAGCCGGTCGATGGTCGCGGGATCGGGTGCGCCGTCACGGTCGGTTTCGCTGCCATAGCGGTAAGGCACGCCGCGCGCGCCGACGGTGATGCGGCCATCGTCGGTGCGCTGGCAATAACTGTAGGTGTGGGCGAAATCGCCAAATATCTCGTACCCGTTCCAGCCGATTTGTGCCCAGATCTCGGGCGGCAGGGGGGCCGTCACGATCTGCGCGGAATTGAGCGGCAGCCAGTCGCGCCTGTGGCCTGCGAGGCCGGCCGTGAACCCTTCGGTCGCGCGCAGGATGACCGGGGCCGAGACCGTGCCACGGTCGGTTTCAACCCGGCCCGGAGTGATGCCCAAGACGGCGGTGCCTTCGGCGATCCGCACGCCCCGGCGTTCGACCGCATCGGCCAGACCGCGCACCAGTGCGGCGGGCTGGATCCGGGCGACGTTGGGGATGACCATGCCGCCAAGGGTACCGGGCACCGCCACGCGGGCCTGTGCCGCAGGGCCGTCGATCATGCGGATGCGGGTTTCGCCCCAGTGGTGGCGGTGGGCCGCATAGGCGGTCAGTCGCGACAGTTGGGCTGCGTTGCAGGCGACCATCAGCTCTTCGGTCCGCCGGATGTGGGCGTCGATGCCTTCGGCCTCGGCCACACCGATGACGGCATCGACGGTGCCCTCCATCGCGCGGACCATCGCGCGGACCTGATCGGCGCTGCCGTTCGCAAGATAGCGTTCATGGTCCCAGGCAAACCCGCCGGTCAGCCAGCCGCCGTTGCGCCCCGATGCGCCGAATCCCGCAAATTCCCGCTCGACGATCAGGATGTCGAGGTGTGGGTTCTGTTGGCGGAGGTACCATGCGGTCCAGAGGCCGGTGTACCCTGCGCCGATGATGCAGACATCGGCGCTGGTGTCGCCGCCAAGGGCCGCACGGCGCGGCGGCGGGCCGCCGAGGGTGGCATGCCAGTAAGAGATTTCGCCGATGTGCGCAGGTTTGGGATTTGGGGCCATGCGGCGCAATCTGGCGGGGCTGCTGCTGCTTGGCAAGGGTTGCAAGGACGGGGTTGCGCATGGCAGTCTTGCGCAATTGCCGCAGGAAAGGTTTGCACGATGTGGGATTTCAATGTCGGCCAGGCGCTGGGCCTGATGGTGCGGACCGCACCTTTCGTGATCTTCCGGGTCATCGTGTACTTCGGGGTCACCCTTGCGATCATTCTGGCCACCGGCACCGGGGCGGGTCTTGGCTGGGGTGTCGGCGCGATGGGGGATGAGGGGTTCCGCGCCAATGCCACCTTCTATGGCGGGGCGCTGGGGTTCGGGGTGACCGTGGGGGTGATCTATTTCCTGCGCGATTACCTGTTGTACATCGTCAAGGCGGGCCACATCGCGGTGATGGTCGAGATCATGCAGGGCGGCACGGTGCCGGGCGGGCGCGGGCAGATCGACTATGCGCGGGGGGTGGTGACGGAACGCTTTGGCCAGGCTTCGGCGCTGTTCGCGCTGGATCAGTTGATCAAGGGCGTGATCGGGGCGGTGACGGGGCTGATGCAGGGATTGCTGTCGATCCTGCCGATCCCGGGGTTGCAGAACATCATGGGCGTGCTGCGCACCTATCTGAAGCTGGCCGTGGGGCTGGTGGACGAGGTGATCCTGGCGCATGCGATCCGTACCAAATCGGACAACCCCTGGGCATCGGCGCGCGAGGCGCTGGTGCTGTACGGGCAGAACGCGCGCCCCATGCTGGTCAATGCGGCGTGGCTGACGCTGATCGTCTGGGGGCTGTCGTTTGTGGTGTTCCTGCTGATGCTGGCCCCGGCGGCGGCGGTGGTCTGGCTGATCCCGGGGTCGTGGTCGGCGGGGGGGCTGGTGTTTGCCATTCTGTTCGCATGGGCGGTCAAGGTGGCGCTGATCGAGCCTTTTGCGATTGCCTGCATGTTGCAGGTGTTCTTCAAGGTGACCGAGGGGCAGACCCCGAACCCTGAATGGGAGGCGAAGCTGACCAAGGCATCGGACAAGTTCCGCACTTTGGGCGAGCGGGCGGCAGGCTGGGCCGGGTCGCGTTTCAGTGGGGCGGGACGCAACCCGGTCTGAGGTGGCGCGGATTTGCAGGTGGTGCGATCTTGCACTTTGGGGGATTGCGGATGCGGGCGGGCGGCACATATCGAATGGGGCTGGGCGAAAGGCGGTAAGGCGCGATGGACATTCTGCTGACCGACGGGCTGCGCCCGTTTTCCATGCTGGCCGGGTTCATCCTGGTTCTGCTGGCGGTCGAGATCGCGCTGTTGCTGATCGGCACATCAAGTGCTGTCGAACTGGACGCAGGCCCCGGCGATGCTGGTGCAATGATGCATGATGCGGCGGGCGCGGTCGAGGGCGCGGGCCTGAGCCCGGCCGAGATGGCGACGCTGGACGTCAGCCGGGCCGACACGACCGTTCCCCTGGTGCCTGCCCGTCCCTCGGCCATGCGCCGGATTATGCGCCTGATCGGGATCGGCAACGGGCCGCTTCTGGTGTCGCTGACCGGGATGGCGGCGGGGGTGGCGGCGGTGGGCTATTTCGGGCAACTCGTGCTGGTGGGCGTGACCGGGGCGATGCTGCCGGGGGGGGTGGCGCTGGCCTTGGCGGTGGTGCCGGGGCTGTTGCTGGGGGGGCGGTTGTCGGCGCTGATCGGGCGCTTGGTGCCGGCCTTTGAATCGCATGGCATATCCGGGCAGGTTTATCACGGTCGCCGTGGCCTTGTGGTGATCGGCACCGCACGGCGGGGCGAGCCGGTGCAGGTGCGCTGGCGCGACACCTACGGCACCACCCACAGCCTGATGGCCGAACCCCTGCGCGACGGCGACGCCATCGGTGAGGGCACCGAAGTGCTGATCGTCAAGACCCGCGCACGCCAGCCCCGCATCGTGGCGCTGGACGCCGCATGAATCTTTCACGCAAAGGAATAAACCGATGAACTACCTAGCCATTCTGGTTCCGGGCGCCGTCATCCTGCTGGCGCTGTTCGTGCTGGGCCTGATCATGGTGCGCCTGTATCGCCGGTCTACCCAGGAAATGGCGCTGGTGCGCACCGGGGCGGGGGGCCTGAAGGTGGTGATGGGCGGCGGCATTCTGGCTGTGCCCGGCCTGCACGATCTGTTGCGCGTCAACATGAAGACGATGACGATCACCGTTGATGGTGGTGACGGGCTCATCACCAAGGACAGCCGCCGGGTGGATGCGTCGGCGCAGTTTTTCATCCGCGTGGCGCCCGACACCGACGCCATCGCGCGCGCGGCCCAGTCGCTGGGCCAGAACACCAACGATCTGAACGCGATCCGCAGCCTGTTGGAAGGCAAGGTGCAGGACACCATGCGCGCCATCACCGCCGGGATGGATCTGATCGAGTTGCACCAGTCGCGCGCCAGTTTCGTGCAGAAGGTGCAGCAGACACTGAACAACGACCTCAGCCCCAACGGTCTGGAACTGGAAAGCGTGGCGCTGACCAAGCTGGACGAGACGCCGATCAGCAAGCTGGACGAGAACAACACCTTTGACGTGACCGGCATGCGGGCGCGTGCCGCCATCGTGTCGGAGCAGAAAAAGCAGCGCGTGGTGATCGAGGAATCCGCCGCACTGGAGATTGCCCGCACCCAGCAGGCCAACCGCATCCAGAAGCTGGAGGTTGAACGCGTCGAGGCCGAGGCCACGCAGTTGCAGCGCATTGCCGTGTCCGAACTGGAGGCGACATCGGCCCGCGAGCAGGCCCGCATCGCTGAAGAGACGGAGCGCCTGCGCGAAGTGGCGCGGATCGAGCGCGAACGCGGGGTGCGCCGGGCACAGATCGAGCAGGACCTGTCGCTGCAGATCGCGTTGCAGGAATCCAAGGCCAGCGTCGCGCTGCAGTCCGAACAGCAAAGCCGGGCCGAGGCGCAGGCGGCGCTGGCCCGGGCCGAGGCGATCACGGCGGAAGAGGCCACCAACACCGCCCGCCTTACCGCCATCGCCGAACGTGAAAAGAACATCGAGATCATCGAGGCCGAGAAAGAGGCGGAAAAGCAGGCGACATCGGTCCGCGTCCGGGCGCGTGTCGAACGCGAGGCGGCCGAGGATCAGGCCGCCGCCGTCATCGCCCGTGCCCATGCCGAGGCCGATGCCATCAAGATCGCCGCCGCCGCCGACCGCGAACAGGGTGAGGCGCTGGCGGCCAACATCCGCGCCCGGGTCGAGGCCGAAAACGCGCTGTCGCCCGAGGTCATGGCGTTCAAGCTGCGCATGGCCAAGATCGAGGCGCTGCCCGCGATCATCCGCGAGATGGTGGAACCGGCGCGGCACATCCAGTCGTTCCGCATCAACCAGATTACCGGGATGGGCGGCAATGGCACAGGGGTCGGCAACGGCAACCCCGAGGGCGGCAGCGACGGCATCGTCGATCAGGTGATGTCGGGCATGCAGCGCAACGCGGTGGCGCTGCCGATCCTGACGGCCCTTGGCAAGGAAATCGGCATCGACTTTACCAAGGGGATGGAAGGGATCGCCAGTTCTGTCGACGACGTGGCGGGGCCGGATGCCGCAAAGGTGGCGGGTGCCAAGCCTGCCGGGGCCGCCAAGCCTGCCGGGGCCGCCTGACCATGCCATACGACGGTGGTCGCGGTGCGCGGATCTGTCCGACGCCGCGACCGCTGCGCAAGATTTCGTCACCCTAGCCCGACAGGTGCGCCGCTGGCCTTTCGTTTCGTCCATACCGCCGACATTCATCTTGATTCGCCGCTGAAATCGCTGGCGCTGCGTGATCCTGCGTTGTCGGCGCGTGTGGGGGCGGCCACGCGTGAGGCGTTCCGGGGGGTGGTTGATCTGTGCCTGCGCGAGGCGGTGGATGCGCTCTTGATCGCGGGGGATTTGTACGACGGGTCGCAGACGTCGATGAAGACGGCGCGGTATCTGGCGGCGGAACTGGGGCGGCTGGATGCGGCGGGGATAGCCACCTGCATCATCCGGGGCAACCATGATGCCGAGGCGCGGATCACCCGCGAGCTGGTGCTGCCGCCGTCGGTCACGGTGTTCGGGGCGAAGGCGGGGGTGCGGCGGCTCGGGGATGTGGCCGTGCATGGCATCAGTTTTGCCGAGCCGCACGCGCCGAACAGCCTGTTGCCACGTTTTGGCGCACCGCAGGCGGGGGCGGTGAACATCGGGATGATGCATACCTCGCTGAACGGGTCGGCGGGGCATGATGTCTATGCGCCCTGCGCGCTGGCGGACCTTATGGCATCGGGGTTTGGCTATTGGGCGCTGGGGCATGTGCATCGCCGGTCGGTGCATCTGGGGGCCGCCACGGTGGTGATGCCGGGGATGCCGCAGGGGCGCGATATCGGCGAGGCGGGGGCGAAATCGGTGACGCTGGTGACGGTGGGCGATGATGGCCGCATCGGGGTTGAGGAGCGTGTGACCGCCGTTGTGCAGTTTCAGCGGGTGTCGGTGCAGGCGGCGGGGCTGGCCGACTGGCCCGCACTGGTGCGCGCGTTGCAGCAGGCACTTCGGGCGGCGAGGCGGGACCACGGCGCACCCGATCTGATCCTGCGGCCGGTGATCGAGGGGGCCGATATGCTGGCCTGGCGGCTGGCGCGCGACCGTGACCTGTTGCTGGCCGAAGCGCAGGCCGAGGGCGAGGCGATCGGCACGGTCTGGATCGACAAGCTGGAGGTGGCGGGCGGGCCGGGCATCGCCCCCGCCGGCGCCTTGGGCGAGTTGGCCGCGATGCTGGCCGACCCGGGCCCTGCCGCACTGGCCGAAGGGGCCGAGGCGGTGGAGGCGCTGGTGCGGGCGCTGCCTGCGGCCTTGCGCGACCGGTTCGGGACCGAGGACAGCCGCGACGCGATGGTGACCGCGCTGATGGCCGAGGGGGCGGCGGGGGTGCTGGCGCTGTTGGCGGGGGGGGAGGGCGGCTGATGCGGCTGCGGCGGCTGGACCTTGTGCGCTATGGCCGGTTTACCGGCGGGTGTCTGGATTTCGGCGCGCCGGTGGCGGGCGCGCCCGACCTGCATGTCGTCTACGGCCCGAACGAGGCGGGCAAGTCGACGGCGCTGAACGCCTGGCTGGACCTGTTGTTCGGGATCGAGGCGCAGTCGGGTTATGCGTTCCTGCACCCCTATGCCACCATGCGGATCGGGGCCGAGGTAGAGACCGGGGGGCGGGTGCTGGCCCTGTCGCGGATCAAGGGGAACAAGGGCACGCTTCTGGGCGAGAGCGACCGCCCCGTGCCCGAGGCGGTGGTTCTGGGGGCGCTGGGCGGTCTGGACCGGCGGGCCCTGCGCGAGATGTTCTCGCTTGACGACGAGACGCTGGAGGCGGGCGGCAACAGCATTCTGGACAGCGACGGCGAGGTGGGCCAGTTGCTGTTCGCTTCAGGCGCCGGGCTGGCGGGGTTCGCGCCGGGGCTGGCCGCCTTGCGCAAGACGCCCGACCCGTTCTTTCGCGCGCCACGGTCGGGGGCCTTGACCGAGATGAAGGCGCGGCTCGCGACGCTGGACGCAGATCGCGCGCGGCTGGATACAGATGCGCGGGGGTACAAGCGGCTGCTTGAGGCGCGCGATGACGCCCGGGGTGTGCTGGAGGCCGCCGAGGCGGGGCGGCGGGCACCGATGGCGGCGCTTGCGGGTGTGCAGCGCAGGCTGGCGGCACTGCCGTCGCTGCGGGCGCTGGAGGGGGTCGAGGCGCGGCTGGCGGGGATGCCGGACTTGGCCGCACCGCCCCAGGGGTGGGCGGCGGAACTGGCCGCGCTGGAACAGGCAAGGGCGGCGGGGGCCGGGCGGCTGGGCGCGCTTTGCACCGCGCTGGACGGGTTGCGGGCCGAGCGGGCGGCGTTGGTGCCCGATCCGGCGGTGCTGGCCGAGCGGGGGCGGATCGGGGCTGTGGCGGCGTTGCGGTCGGGCCATGACGAGGCGGTCAAGGACCTGCCCGCGCGGCGGGGCGAGGCGGCAGCGCTGGCCCTGCGCATTGCGGCGGCGCTGGACCGGCTGGGCCGGGCGGGGGCCGATCCGGCGCAGGTTCTGCCCGACCGGGCAGCGGTGGCCACCCTGCGCGCGTTGATCGAGGCGCGGTCCGGCGTGGGGCAGGCGCTGGATACGGCGCTTGGCGAGGTGGCGCTGGCGCGGGGCGCGCGGGACCGGGCGCTGGCCGATGGCGCGGGTGAGGCGGGCGTGGTGGGCGATACCGCGGCGCTGGCGCTGCTGTTGCGCCGCGTGCAGGACGAGGCACCGGTGGCGGCGCATTCGCGCGCGACCGAGGCGGTGGATGCCGCCGGTCTGGCGCTGGACCAGCGGTTGCGGTCGCTGCTGCCCTGGGCGGGCGGCGGGGTGGAACTGGCTGGGCTGGTGCTGCCCGGGCCGGGGGTGATCGCGGGATGGAAGGCCGGGGGCGCGCAGGCGTCAGAGGCGCGGGCCACGGCGGTGGCCGATCTGCGGCGGCTGGATGCGGGGCTGGCCGGAGGTGTGGTGGCTGAGGTTGCCGGTGGTGTGACGCTGGATACGGTCGCGGAGGCGCGGGCGCTGCGTGAGGCGGCGTGGGCCGCGCATCGGGCGGCGCTGGATGCCGGGTCCGCGTCGGCGTTCGAGGCCGCGATGCGGCGGGACGATGCTGTAACGGCCCGTCTGGCCGAAACGCTGGCCGAGGTGCGCAGGCGGGCCGAGGCCGAGGTGGCGCGGGCCGTGCTGGTGCAGGAGCGGGGCCTGGCGGCGGGGCGGCTGGCGGCGGCGGAAGCGGATCAGCAGAGCCTTGACGCCGCGATGGCTGTGGCGCTGTCGGCCTGCGGCCTGCCGCCGATGTCGCCCGAGGCGCTGGAGGGGTGGATGGCGCTGCGTCGCGTGGCGGTTGACGGCTGGGATGCGCTGGGCGCCGCGCGCAAGGGCGAAGCGCGGGCGCGGGCGGCGGTGGACGCGGCGCGGGCAGGGCTGGCCGCGGGTCTGGCCGAGGCCGGGGTTTCGGTCGGCCCCGACGAAGGGCTGACGGTGCTGATGGCGCGGGCCGGGGCGTTGTGCGCGCTGGCGGCAGAGCGGGTGGCACAGCAACAGGCGCAGCGTCGGGCCGTGGCGGAGGTGACGCTGCGTGAGGCGGCCGAGGCGCAGGCGCGGGCAGCGCTGGCGGAATGGCAGGGCCGCTGGGTGGCGGCATTGGCGGCCGCTGGGATGGCTGCCGGCCACAGTGTGGATGCGGCGCGTGAGGATATTGCGGTGCTTGAGGGGCTGGCGGCGGATCACCGGGCGCATGTGGAACTTGCCGACCGGGTGACCAAGATGCAGGCGAACGAGGCGGGCTATGCCGTTGCAGTGGGCGCATTGGGCAGCGCGCTGGGCATGGTGGCAGAGGCGTCGACGCGGCTGGCGGATGCGATTGCCGCACGGCTGGCGCAGGCTGCGGCGACGGCAGAGCGGGTTGACGTGCTGGAGGGCAAGCTGGCCGTCGCCCTGCGCGAGGCCGGGGCGCAGCAGCAGGCGCTGGAGGCAACCGAGGCCCGCATCGGCGCGATGGTGGCGGGGTTTGGTGCGGCGGATGCGGCCGATCTGGCGCGGCGGCTGGCGCTGGCGGCGGCGCGGGTGCAGGCGCTGGATGAGGCGGCAAGGCTGGCCGAGGCGCTGTGCGAGGCGCTGGAAGAGCCCGACGCAGGGGCCGCGCGGGCGGCGCTGGCGGGGCTGGACCGGGATGTTCTGACCGCCGAGAGGCAGGCGTTGGACGACGAGGTTACGGCGCGCGGGGCGGTATCGCAGGCGGCCTATGCGGCGCTGTCCGAGGCGCAGCAACGGCTGGACGGCGTGGGCGGCGATGATGCCGTGCTGCATCTGGCCGAGGCGCGCGAGACGCTGCTGCTGGAGATGGCCGATGAGGCCGAGGCGCATCTGGCGCGGCGGCTGGGCCTGATCGCGGTGGAACACGGGCTGCGCCGGTATCGCGACAAGCACCGCAGCGCGATGCTTGATGCCGCGTCGGCGGCGTTCCGGACGATGACGCGGGGCGCCTATGCGGGGCTTGCGACCCAGCCCGAAGGCGCGCGCGAGGTGCTGGTGGCGCTGTCGGCGGGTGGCGGGTCAAAGCGCGCGGCGGATCTGTCAAAAGGCACGCGGTTCCAGTTGTATCTGGCGCTGCGGGTTGCGGCCTATCACGAGCGGGCGGCGCAGGGGCCGGTGCCACCGTTTGTGGCCGACGACATCATGGAAACGTTTGACGATGACCGCGCCGCCGAGGCGTTTGCGGTGATGGCGGGCATGGCCGGGGTGGGGCAGGTGATCTATCTGACCCACCACCGCCATCTGTGCGACATCGCGCGCGAGGTCTGTCCGCAGGTGCGTCTGCACCAGTTGTAGGGTGTCAGTTCCCGAACAGTGTGGTGTCAAGACTGATGGCCAGTGCGAAATAGCCGTCATAATCGGACCCGTCGTAATAGCGCAGGTCAATCGCGGTCTGATCGGTGACGGCATAGGCTGCACCGAAATCCCACTCCCGCTGGCTTGGGTAATCCTCGACCTCATAGACACCGTAGTTTGCCGACAGGGTCCATTTGTCGGACACATAGTATTCGCCGTAGACATAGGCGTTGCCCAGTTCGTTTTCCGGATCATAGGCAAGGTCCAGCCCCAGACCCACCTTGTCGCCCACCGGCAGGAACAGGCCCAGCGTGACCTCGCCACAGCAGTCGCCACCGGCACGCGGATAGTAATAGCGGGTATAGCCGATGTCATAGGACAGGCCCGAGGCCAGTTCGCCGCGATAGCCGAGGTAGATATCCACCTCGTTGTCGGTCTTCTCATCGGTCGCCATGCCGTAGACGCCAAGGTAGAAGCCGTTGATTTCGCCCTCGATATAGGATTCCGCGCTGAGCGAGGTGCCGGTGTCGCGGCCGTATTCGCCGCTGGTGAATTCGAGCGTGATGCCTGCGGTGACCACAAACCCCGCCGCCGTGTCGCCCTGGGTGCTGATCACCGCACCGGTGGCGGCGCTGCGGGCCCGCGGGGTGTCGGCCAGCGCCGGGGTGGCAAGGGCAAGCGTGGCGGCAATCAGGGTAAGCGAGGGGTGCATGGCCGGGGCTCCGCTATTGACTGGCTGTATAGAATGGGAATTCCGCCGCTGCGGCAAGAAGAAACCGCGGCCCGGCGGGCGGGAAGGTGCGCGTGCCTGGGCGTCCGCTGGCGTCGACGTTCGGTTGCGGATGTGGCGGATTGGGGTCGCGAGCCTTGACTGTCGGCCTTATCGCTGCACGGATGGCAGGCATGGGCAAGGGGCGGGGGGCAGATGTATCTCTACATCACCGTTGGCACGAATGATCTGGCAAAGGCGCAGCCTTTTTATGATGCGGTGATGCCGGTGCTGGGGCTGGTCTGCCGGTCGGCGGATGGCGAGGAACTGGGCTATGGCCTGCCTGCGCCGGCGCGGATCACATTCTGGGTGACGATGCCCTTTGACAAGTCACCGGCGACGGTGGGCAACGGGTCGATGCTGGCGTTTCAGGCGGCGACCCGGGCGCAGGTCGATGCGTTTCATGCGGCGGGTCTGGGTGCCGCGGGCAGGGATGAGGGTGCGCCGGGGCTGCGGCCGTACGGCGCGCATTTTTATGCCTGCTATCTGCGTGATCCTGACGGCAACAAGCTGTCGGTGGTGTGCGAGACGCCGGAGTAGCGACGTTGGGGTTTCCGGCGGATTGATGACAGGGCAGACGTCACTGCCAGAAGCGATTTCTTCAAAGAAATCGTGCCGGATTTTTCGGAAAATCCGGTGGGGCGCGGTGGGGCGTTTTGGCTGCGGGAAGGCGGTTCAAGGCCTATCCGGGCAGCAGGCTGTCGCCGGGGGCAAGGGCCGCCACCTCGCGCCGGAACGACAGGGCATCGCCCCGGTCGGGGGCGTCGATCCCTTCGGCATAGCGGCGGCCCGCATAGGTGGCCCAGGCGATGGGGCCGGGGGCCTGCGCGTCACCGATGATGTCCAGTGACCGGATGCCACTGCTGCGCCAGTCGGTGGCCATGAGGTTTGTGTAGAGGCTGTCGTTGCCGGTGCGCGAGGTGACCAGCAGGACGGCATCGGTGGCGACGGTGGTTTCGCGGCCCGTGTAGGTGCAGGCAAGCGTGGTTTCGGACGCCAGCGATACCGGGGCGTGGGACAGGGTGAGGGTGACGCCCTGTTCCATCAGGCGGCGCTGGATGCGGCCCTGTTCGAGGGTGTTCGTGGTCCATTCTGCGACGCGCGCGGCGGGGGTCACGAGATGCACCGTGCAGCCCCTTGCCGCGAGGACTTCGGCCATGACCGAAGCCATGTAGAAATGATCATCGTCATAGATCATGACGCGGCCCCCGGTGGGGCCACCCCCCGCCATCAGGTCATCGGGGGTGAAGAGGGGCAGGTCGGGGTCGGTGGGGATGGGGGCCAGATGGTGGCGCGCGACGGCATCGCGCCGCCAATGCGCGCCGGTGGCGATGGCCACATGATCGGCACCAAAGCCCAGCACGTCATCGGGGGTCAGGCGGCTGTCGCGGTACACCTCGACATTCGACAGGGGGGCGATCTGGCCCGCGCGCCAGTCGGCGACACGGCCCCAGGCCGACAGGCCGGGCAGCTTGCGCTCAAGCGCCACGCGGCCCCCGAGCGTGGCGGTCGCCTCGGCCAGCGTGACCTTGTAGCCGCGTTTGCCTAAGACCGTAGCAGCCTCAAGCCCCGCAGGGCCTGCGCCGACGATCAGGATGCTTTGAGACGGGCCCTTGGGGCGCATGCGTTCGGGATGCCAGCCCTTGCGCCATTCCTCCATGAAGGCGGTGTTCTGGGTGCAACGGCTTATGGCACCCGTCATGTCGCCCGAGACACAGATGTTGCAGCCGATGCATTCGCGGATGTCGTCGGTGCGGCCTTCGTCGATCTTCCTTGGCAGGAAGGGGTCGGCGATGGAGGGGCGGGCGGCACCGACGAAGTCAAGGAGGCCGGATCTGATCTGGCGCACCATGGCGTCGGGGCTGGTGAAACGGCCAACACCCACGACAGGCTTGTCGGTCAGGGCCTTGATGCCGCGCACGAGGTCCTCTTGCGCGCCTTCGCCGGTGAAACGCGAGGTGCCCGAGCATTCCTCCCACGTGCCATGCGCCAGATCCCAGAGGTCGGGAAGGTCGGCGTGCATCGCGATGAAATCACGCAACTCGGCGTTGGACAGGCCGCGCGGGCCGCCCTCGTGCAGGGACAGGCGCAGGGTGATGCCCATTTCGCCTTTGGTCACTTCGCGTGCGTCCTCAATGACTTCGCGCAGGAACCTCGCGCGGTTTGTGAGGCTGCCGCCGTAGGCGTCGGTGCGCAGGTTGGTGGCGCGGGACAGGAAGTGCTGGAAGATGCCGAAGCCGTGCGCGCCGTAGAGGCAGATGAGGTCGAACCCTGCCTGATGGGCGCGGCGGAACGCGGCGCGGAACCAGCGGCGAAGGTCGTCGATGTCGGTCAGGGCCAGCGCGCGGGCCTGAACGGGGTCAGAGGTGAAGGTGAGGATCGGGCCTGCGGACACCGCCAGCGGCACCTCGCGGGAATAGAGGTTGGGGCCGTTGATGCCGGAATAGGCAAGCTGGATGCCCGCCAGTGCGCCGTGCGATTTCATTGCCTCGGCCATGCGGGCGAGGGCGGGGATATCGCAGTCCTCCCACAGGTGCTGTTCGATGAAGGGGGTGATTTCGGAGGTGGGATGGATTTCGGTCTGTTCGGTGAAGATGACGCCCCAGCCACCCTCGGCCTTGGTGCGGCGCATTTCGGTGACGGCAGAGGGGTCACGGTAGCCGCCGCCGTTGCAGTGCGGCACCTGGAAGAAGCGGTTCTTTGCCACCTTGGGCCCGATGCGGACGGGTTCAAAAAGGATGTCAAAGCGTGGGTCTCTGGGCATGGTCAGACCTTGCGGAAATCGGCGGCTTGGGTGGACCGGCGCGCGGGGTCGGGTTCGGGGATGTCGGCGATCAGGAGGGCCGGCCCCGTGCCCGCACGCGCCAGCACCTCGCCATGCGGGCCGATGATCTGCGAGCCGCCGACGTAGGTCAGGTCGCCCTCGGTTCCACAGTAGTTGGCATAGGCGATGGCGAGGCCGTGGTTCGCGGCCATCGTCGGCACGGTGACATCGACGACATGGGTGAACGGTGCCATGTTGGCGGTGGGCACGAGGATCAGGCTGACGCCGCGTGCCGACAGGGCGGCGACGTGGGGGGCGAACTCGATGTCGTAGCAGATCAGGATGGCGGCGGACGTGTCGGCCAGATCGAAGGTTTCATAGGCGTTCCCCGGTTGATAAAGCGCGGCCTCGCGGGGGCCGTAGAGTTGCAGTTTGCGGTAGTGGGCGATCTCGACGCCTGTCGCATCGAAAGCCACGGCGGCGTTGTGGACCTGTGCGCCGTCGCGTTCGGCGTAGCCGGTGACAAGGGCGCAGCCGGCGTTGCGGGCAAGCGTGGCCAAGGCCTGATGCCATGCGCCGCCACGGGGTTGGGCAAGGGCCGCGATGGTGTTGCAGTTGTAGCCGGGCAGGAAGGTTTCGGGGGCCACAAGGGCCGAGGCCCCGGCGGCACCCGCCGCCATCAGCGCAGGGGCGAGTGTGGCGAGGGCGCTGGTGGCGTCCCCTGCAGGGGAGGTGGTCTGCAAGACTGCGAGACGCATCACCCTGCAGCGGGGGGCTGTCTGCCCCCCGCACCCCCCGAGGATATTTCTGCAAAGATGAAAGGCGGAAGGGTCATTTTTTCAGGTTCGTCCAGATGGCGTCGTAGAGTTTCTGCGTAGCCTCGTCACAGGCCATCGCAAAGACGCCGGGGGTGACGCCTGCGGGGGGGTTGTTTTCGGGGCTGTTCTTGATCGCGTCGTCAAGGAAAGGCTCGACCCCCGTCACGCCCGAGGTATAGGCCGCGTAGTTCGTCACTGCGGCCGCGTTTTCGGGAACGAGGAGGAAGTTCATGAATTTGAGGGCATTTTCGCGGTTGGGCGCGTCTTTCAGAAGCACCATGTTGTCCATCCAGACAACGTGCCCCTCTTTGGGATAGACGTATTCGACGTTCGCGCCCTCGGCCCGCGCCTTGGCGGAAAAGCCGTTGTATATCATCCCCGCCGCCGCATCACCCGACACCAGCACGTCCTTGGCAATGTCCGACCCGAAGCTGGCCCAGGACGGTTTCGCTGCCAGCAGCATGTCGTTCAAGGCCTGCAACTGGGCGCGGTCGGTCGTGCATTGCGGGATGCCGAGGTAAAGCGAGCCCAGAACGAGAACCTCGTTCTGGCTGTCGAGGACGTTGATGCGGCCTTTGAGTTCGTCCGGCGGATTGAAGATGATGCCGAGCGAGCCGATGTCGCCCTTGTAGGCGTCGCGGTTGACCGCGAAGGACGTGGTGCCCCACTGGTAGGGGATCGAGTGGGTGCGGCCCGGATCGAACGGCACGTCCAGCCACTGGGCCGCGATGTTGGCGTGGTTGGGCATCTCGGTCGGGGTGTAGGTGTCGAGCATGCCGTCGGCAGCCATGATGCCGACCATGAAATCGGCGGGCACGGCGACGTCGTATTGACCGAGTTTGCCCGCCTTGAGCGAGGCCAGCATCGATTCGTTGCTGTCGTAGGTGTCGATGGTGACTTTGATGCCGGTTTCGGCGGTGAACTTGTCGACCAGCGCCTGCGGGATGTATTCGAACCAGTGGTAGACCTTGAGTTCACCCTCGGCAAAGGCGGGGGTGGCGCAGAGGAGGGCGGCGACAGCGAGGCGTTTCATGGGGTTGCTCCTTGTTGGTGGGATTCAGGTGGCCTTTTGGCCTTTGCGGTTGATGAACCAGGCGAGGGTGACGAACAGGACCGAGACGGCCAGCATAAGGGTTGAGATCGCCATTATGTTGGGTTTGATCCCCTGTTTCACCGCACCGAAGATCGCCGTTGGCAGGGTTTCCATGCCCGCCCCTTTTACGAAATTGGTGATGATGAAATCGTCAAGACTGATGATGAAGGCCAAAAGCCATCCGGCGGCGACGCCGGGCATCATCAGGGGCAAGAGGACCAGCCGGAACGCCTGCCACCGGGTGGCGTAGAGGTCGCGCGCGGCGGCCTCGTAGCTGGGCGCGATGCCTTGCAGCCGGGCGGCGATGGGGAGGTAGGCGAAGGGGATGCAGAACGCGATGTGCGCGATGAGGATGGTCAGGTAGCCGGTGGTGAGGCCGATGGCGGAGAAGAAGATCAGGGTGGCGACGGCCGTCACGATCTCGGGCACCATGAGGGGCAGGTTGATGAGGGCAAAGGTGGCCTGCCGCCCCCGGAACGGGCCACCCTGCACCATCGCGATGGCGGCGGCGGTGGCGATCAGGGTGGCGGTGGTCGAGGCGAGGGCGGCGATGGTCAGCGAATTGCGCGCGGCTTGGGCAAAGCGGGGGGCCTCGGGGCCGGTGAAGACGTCGGCGTACCAGTGGAGTGAAAACCCGCCCCATTGGGTGATCGAGTTCGAGCCGTTGAAGCTGTAGGCCATGACCACGATCAGGGGCGCATAGAGGAGGACGAGGCAACCGAGCGTGATCGTCCTGAAGCCGGGGTAGTGGCGCACACCCTTCATGCGCGGCCCCCTTGGGCGCGGGCGTGGAACATCAGGACGATCAGCACAAGCGTCATCAGCACCATGCTGACGGCGGCTCCAAAGGGCCAGTTGCCCTGTGACCCCCGGAACTGTTCGTCGATGAGCGAGCCGATCATGAAGGTTTTGGCACCCCCCAGAAGGTCGGGGGCGAGAAAGGCACCCAGCGAGGGCACGAAGACGAGTATGCAACCGGCGATGATGCCCGGCTTGACCACGGGCAGGATAATGTCGCGCAGGGTGGTCCAGCGGCTGGCGTAGAGGTCGGCGGCGGCCTCGGACAGGGCGGTGTCATAGCGTTCCACGGCGGCATAGATCGGCAGGACCATGAAGGGGAGGTAGCTGTAGAAGAGGCCAAGCTGGACGGCGAGGTTGGTGTTCACCAGCGGCAGGGGGCTGTCGATGACGTTGAGGGCCATGAGGAATTCGTTCAGGGGGCCGTTGTCGCGGATGAGGAATTTCAGGCTGACGGTGCGGATCAGCAGGTTCACCCAGTAGGGCACGGTGATGAGGAAAAGCCATATTGCGCGGGTTGCGGGCGGTCTGGTGGCGATGAACCATGCGGTGGGAAAGCCAATGGCGAGGCAGATGAGCGTGGCAAGGGCGGCCTGCCAGATCGAGCGCCAGAAGATGGTGATGTAGGTCCATTCAACGGTGGCAGGTTCGTCGCCGAAAAGGCCGCGGGTAAGGAAGAACTGGTCATAGGCGGCAAGCGAGAACTGCCATTCGACGCCGCCGCGGAATTCCTTGGTCAGGAAGGAGTAGACGGCCATGAGGAGGACCGGGATCAGCATGAAGATGCCGAGGACCGCCCAGGTGGGGAGCAACAGGAAGGTGCGGCGGGGGGTGGCCATCAGTCGGCCAGAAGGCGCAACGCGCCTTGTTCGAGGTTGAGGTGGACGGCGGTGCCGGGTTCGGGTGGGGTCAGGCGGCCCGCGTTCTGCAGGCGCAGGCGCATCTCGGCCCCGGATGCGAGGCGGGTGATGACGTGAAGGTCGGTGCCGAGATAGATCACCCGCTCGACCGTAGCCGGCAGGCCGGTTGCGGCCAGCGTCACACGCTCGGGGCGGATCGAGACGTGGTGGGGGCCGGGGGTGGCGTTGGTTGCGGGGCAGGTGAAGGTTTGGCCGCATAGTGACAGGGTGGCCGTGTCTTGAGACGCGGTGTGAACGTCGACGTCCAGGATATTGGTTTCGCCGATGAAATCGGCAACAAAGCGGTTCACCGGGGCCTCGTAGATATCGCGGGGGGTGCCGATCTGCTGGATGGTGCCCGCGTTCATCACAGCGATGCGATCGGACATCGTCAGCGCCTCTTCCTGATCGTGGGTGACGAAGATGAAGGTGATGCCGGTTTCCTCTTGCAGGGTTTTCAGCTCGACCCGCATCGCCTGACGGAGTTTCAGGTCGAGGGCGGACAGGGGTTCATCCAGCAAGAGGACGCGCGGTTCGGGGGCGAGGGCGCGGGCGAGGGCGACGCGTTGTTGCTGGCCGCCGGACAACTGGGCAGGCAGGCGGTCGGCGTAGCCCGAGAGGTGGACCATTTCCAGCATCCGGCCTGCGCGGGCGGTGCGGGCGGCGGTATCCATGCCCTTCATCTTCAGCCCGAAGGCCACGTTTTCAAGGACGGTCATGTGCGGAAAGAGGGCGTAGTTCTGGAACACGGTGTTGACCGGGCGCTGGTTCGGTTCAAGGCGGGCGATGTCCTGACCGAACAGGAGGATCTCGCCACCCGAGATTTCCTCAAAACCCCCGATCAGGCGCAAAAGCGTGGTCTTGCCGCAGCCGGAGGGGCCGAGGAGGGTGAAGAACGCGTTGTCGTCGATGGCCAGCGACACATCGTGCAGGGCGGTGACGGTGCCATAGCGCTTGACCGCGTGGCGGATGTCGACTGCGATGCCCATGCATACCCCTTGACCTGCCGGGACAGACTAGGATGATGCGCTGGCGGGGGTATATACCACGATGGGGGTATGATGCAGGCGCTGCCGAATGTGGCCGAGACGGCGCTGGCCGAGGTGATCCGGCGGCAGGGGCGGGCGGGGTTCGAGACGGCGCTGCTGGCGTTCCTGCGCCGCGCGGTGGCGCCCGACAACCTGATGGTGCTGGCCTACCGCGATGCCGCCCCGCCGGTGGTGCTGTTCCGGCAGGCGGAGGATGTGATGGTGTTTGCGGCGCTGGACAGCGTCTATCTGGCGGGGGCCTATGTGCTGGACCCCTATCACGACCTGCATGTGCGCCGGGCGCAAGCGGGGTTGTACCGGCTGACCGACATCGCACCCGATGCGTTTCAGCGCAGCCGCTATGTGATTGAATATTATCAGGCAACGGGGATCATCGACGAGTTGACCTATGTCGCCTATCCGGCCCCGGGGGTGACGCTGAACCTGTGTCTGGGGCGGGATGGCGGGTCGGGGCGGGTGTTTTCGGCGCGTGAGATCGAGGTGGCGGCGCGCATATCGCCCGTCGTTGTCGCGCTGGCCGAGGCGCATTGGGCGGGGTTGCCGGCCAGTGATGCGGTGGACGAAGGGGGGGCTGCGCGGCGGCTGGTCACCGGGTTGGAGCGGCGGCATGGGGTGCGGCTGTCACCGCGACAGGCGGAGGTGGCGCTGTTGATCCTGCGCGGCCATTCGACGCCGTCGATTGCGCTGGTGCTGGGGGTATCGGCGCAGACGGTGAAAGTGTTCCGCCGCCAGTTGCACGCGCGCTGCGGGGTGTCGTCGCAGGCGGAGTTGTTCGGGCTGATGCTGCCCCTGCTTGGCGAGGGGGCGCGGGTGTGACGGGCAGGAGCGGGGGCCAGCCCCCGCACCCCCGGGATATTTGTGGACAGAAAAAGGGGGGAAGATCCGCGGGTGGGTTTGTGGTGATCTGAGGAAGTGCGGCAATTGGGGCACTGATGGTACAGGGCGGGGATATGGGCGAACAGGCGAGCCTTGGTTATGCGCGGCCCGAGACGTTCGAGGAGTTGCTGGCGGTGATCGCCTCGGACAAGGGGCGTCTGCCCAGGCGGCTGTGGGCGGTGGCGATCCATGTGACGCAGAACCCCGGGGATGTGGCGCTGGCGACGATTTCGGTTCTGGCCGGGGCGATGGGGTCGACGACGTCGACGCTGGTGCGGTTTGCCAAGACGTTTGGTTAAGCCTGGGTTTTCCGATCTGCCGGAGGTGTTCAAGGCGCATCTGCGGACGGGGATGGGGCGCGCGCCCCGGGCAGGCGAGGGCGCGCCGAATGCGCTGACGCCGTTGATCCGCGCGGTGGAGCGTCGCTGGAGACGGGGTTCGATGCGGCGGCGTTTGATGCCATTGCGGGGGCGATGGTGGCGGCACCGGGGCCGCATCTGATCGGGTCGAAGCGGGCGTTTCCGGCTGTAAGCTACCTTTCGCTGACGCTGGTGCAACACGGGTTCCGCACGGTTCTGATCGACAACGTCGGGTCATCGGCGGCGGACCAGCCGCGCGTGCTTGGCCCGGGTGACATGCTGCTGTCCGTCAGTTTCAGCCGCTGCAATTCGGCCAAGCCGGACCTGACGCGGATGGCGCGGGCGCGGGGGGCGGGGGTGCTGTGCTGACCGATGCGGGGCGGAGCCCGCTGGTGGCGAAGTGGCGGGGGTGAGAAGGGGTTTGACGGGGGCGTCTGGGTTTTCCAGAATCATGGAGTGGAAAATTCGTGCCGAAGCGGGTGATGGACAGGGTGGGCCGGGCCCTCCTGTCGGCGGCGATGCTGGACCGGCTGCAGGCGTGCATCGGGCGTCCGGCCAATGGCCGCGCGGGCCTGCCGGTGCGGGTGGCGCATCTGGGGGCGGGGGCGTTTCACCGCGTCCATCAGGCGGAGTATCAGGACGACCTGAACGAGGCGGGGGGCAGAGGTGGGGCTGAACCTGTGGCGACCGGATCTGGGCCGTACTTTGGGGCTGCAGGGGGGGCTGTACAGCCGAACCTTGGCCGAAGGGCGACCGTGCCGAGATGCGCGTTCTGGGGGCGGTCGCGGTTGTTGATGACCGCAACGCGGTGGCGTGGCTGGCGCGGCAGGAAGTGTCGAGCGTCACGCTGACGGTGACCGAGAAGGGGTGTTGCCACACTCCCGCGACGGGGCGGCTGGATGCGGCGCATCCCGGCGTGATGGCCGATCTGGCGGGGCGGCTGTGGCAGCCGCAGACGGTTCCGGGGGTGCTGCTGGCAGCACCCGCGGCGCGTTGGGCGGCGCGGGCGGTCAATCTGGTCAGATGCGGTAAGATTGCCGGGAATGGTACCCTGCTGCGCGCGGTGGTCATCGGATTGGCCTCTGGGGTCATGCGGGGGATGGTGGCGTGGATCGAGGATCATGTGTCGTTTCCCCGCACGATGGTGGACCGGATCGTGCCCGCCACGACCGGGGCCGAGATGGCGGCGGTGGCCGTGCGTCTGGGAATGGCCGATGCAGCCCCGGTGCGGGGCGAGGCGTTCCGGCAATGGGTGATCGAGGACGACTTTCGCAGTGCCCGCCCGCCATGGGAGGCTGTGGGGGCCGAGATCGTCGGTGATGTGGCGGCGCATGAGATGGTCAGGATGCACGTTCTGAACGGGGCGCAGCCGATGCTGGCGCTGTTGGGCGCGCTGCGTGGGCATGCGTTTACGCATGAGGCGGTGGCAGATGCGGGGCTTGCGGCGTTTGTGACGGCGGTGCTGCGTGAGGAGACGCTGCCGCATCTGCCGCAGGCGGCTGGAATGGTGCATGAGCCCTATCTGGCGCAGGCGATGGGGCGGACGGCGAACCGGGCCATCAATCACCGATGCCATCAGATTGCGACCGACATGTCGCAGAAGTTACGGCAGCGTGTGCTTGACCCGATGCGGGCAAGGCGGGCCGTGGGGCTGGCGGCTGCGGGGCTGGAGACGGCGCTGGCCAATCTGCGGGCCGGGCGTTGGGAGGTATCTGACCCGGTGGCGGCAGAGGTTGCGGGGATCGTGCGGCGGGCGCAGGGCGACCCTGGGGCGTTCGTGGCGGGGGTGCTGACGGCAAAGGTCGCGCTGTTGCTGGAGACGCGGGCGGGGCGGGCGGTCCGGTGCCGGTTCAGGTGGCGGATTTCCATTTCGGGGAAATGGAAAATCTTTGCCGGATCAGTTGATGGCTGGCAGTCTGGACAGGGATAGCCGAGGAGGGACGGGGCATGCAGGCGATCAAGGGGCCGGGGCTGTTTCTGGCGCAGTTCGCGCAAGATGTGGCACCGCACAACAGTCTGATGGGAATGGCGGAACGGGCGGTGGGGGACGGCTGCAAGGCGGTGCAGATACCGAATTGGGACCGGCGGTTGTTCGATCTGGACCTTGCGTTTGCGTCCGAGACCTACTGCAACGAGGTGCGCGGCGGGCTGGCCGGTTAGGGCATCGTGGTGTCCGAGTTGTCGGCCGCCGTCCGGGGCCTACCGAAAGCGTCAGTTTCACGGGGTCATTGGCATGGCCGTAGTTCTATCCCTATCCGCAGCGGCCTGACGGCCTGATCGAAGAATGCTTTGCCAAGCAGGGGCGGCGGTGGACGCCCATTCTGGATCTGTCCGAAGAGATCGGGGTGGACCTGAGCCATGAAATCCACCCCACCGAGGATACCTATGACGGCGACACGTTCGAGATGTTCATGGCGGCGGTGGGGGGGCTTGCGCGGTGCCGCATCAACTATGACGCCAGCCACTTCATCAAGCAGTGCATGGAGTATCTGGGGTTCATCGACGCCTGTCACGAGCGGATCGGCGTGTTCCATGTGAAGGATGCCGAGTGCAACCCGACCGCGAAACAAGGGGTCTATGGCGGCTACAAGGGGTGGCAGGAGCGGGCGGGGCGGGACCGGTCGCTGGGCCATGGGCAGGTGGATTTCAAAGGGGGTTTTCAGCCGCGTGACGCAGTACGGGTTCAAGGGCTGGGCGGTGTACGAGTGGGAGTGCTGCCTGCAGCACCCGGAGGTGGCAGCGCGGCACGGGGCGCGGTTCATCGCGGACAAGATCATCGAGGCGACGGACCGGGTGTTCGATGACTTTGCGCGGACGGGGCGGACATGGCCACCAATCGCGCGCTACCGGGGCTTGGGTGAGGTGGGCGTGCCCGGTCTGATGGGGCAGGACCGGGGGGTTTCACACCCCCCGGACCCCCCGTGGGATATTTGTGCAAAGATGAAAGGGGCCAAGGTCGGAAAGGGGTTATCGGGCGGGCGCTGCCGTGCTGTCGCGCAAGACAAGGTCATGCGGCAGGATCTGCTGGATCGGCGCAGTCTGGTCGGCCCCGTCGCGGCCCAGAAGGCGGTGCATCAACGCGACGGCGGCCTGTCCCATGGCGCGGCGGGGTTGGCGGACGGTGGTGAGGGCGGGGACAAAACAGGCGGCGAACTGGATGTCGTCAAAGCCCGCGACCGAGATGTCCTGCGGCACGCGAACGCCTTTTCGTGCAAGGGCGCCGATCAGGCCCATGGCCATTTCGTCGTTGGCGCAGAACACCGCCGTCGGGCGCGGGGTGAGCGCGAGGAGGGCCTCTGCCGCCCGCGCGCCGCTGTTCGCGGTGAAGTCGCCAGGGATCACAAGGCCTGGGTCGGCGGGTAGACCGGCATCCGCAAGCGCCGCGCGCCAGCCGTTCAGGCGCAGGCTGCGCAGGCCCGTCGTGTCCGGCCCCGTCACATGCGCGACGCGGCGGTGGCCAAGGGCGGTCAGGTGGGCGGTGATATCCATTGCGCCGTTCTGGTGGTCGATGCTGACCAGCGGCGTGCCGGGGGCCCCGGCGGGTTCCGAAATCATCACCACCGGGCGCAGGCCGGTCTCGGGCAAAGGGGCCACGGCGGACCAGTCAACCTCGGGGCGGCCCATCAGGAACACACCATCGGCGCGGCCATTGCGCAACCACGCGAGATAGGCCGTTTCGCGTGCAGGGTCCTGCGCGCTGTCGGCGATCAGGATGGTCTGGCCCGCCGCATGGGCCGCAGCCTCGATCCCCGCCAGCACCTCGCCATAGAACGTGTTGCCGATGTCGGGGACCACCACCAGAAGCGCATTCGACCGCCGCTGCCGCAGGGTCTGGGCTGCGATGTTGAGGGTATAGCCGATGTCGGCCACCGCCCGGTGGACCCGGGTGGCGGTGTCGGCAGAGACCTTGCCCGGTTCATGCAGCGCACGGCTGACCGTGGCGGTCGAGACGCGGGCAAGGCGGGCCACATCTTCGATGGTCGGGCGCTGGTTCATCGGTCGGGTATGAGCCGGCAGGAAGGCTATGACAATGATGTAATCCTTTACATTATGCCATGTAAAGCATTACATCAAGGGAATAGGCGACCTTGCGGGCTGTCGGACCGAGGGGAGGCCGGGATGGTTCACGCAACATCTGACGCCATCGGTCGCCGCTTGCGCGTGGGCATGGTCGGCGGTGGGCGCGGGGCGTTCATCGGGGCGGTGGACCGCATGGCGCTGCGGCTGGATGACCGGATCACACTGGTGGCGGGGGCTTTGTCGGCCGATCCGGGCAACGCGGCGGCCCCGGGTGCGGAACTGGGGCTGGCCGCCGACCGCTCCTATGCCGATTTCACAACGATGGCGCGGGCCGAGGGCGCCCGGGCCGACGGGATCGAGGCGGCGATCATCGTCACCCCGAACCACATGCATGCGCCGGTGGCAAAGGCGTTTCTTAGCGCCGGAATCGACGTGATCTGCGACAAGCCTTTGTCGGCGACCTTGGCCGAGGCCGATGAGCTGGCGTTGTTGGCCCGCGCGTCGGGTCTGGTGTTTGCGGTGACACTGAACAACACAGGCTATGCGATGGTGCGGCAGGCGCGCCAGATGGTGCAGGACGGGATGCTGGGCGATCTGCGGATCGTGCGGGCCGAGTATATCCAGGACTGGCTGACCAACCCGATCGAGGCGGATGACCACAAGCAGGCCGGATGGCACACCGACCCTGCACGCGCGGGAAGGTCGGCCTGTCTGGCCGATATCGGCGTGCATGCCCATTCGCTGGCGGGGTTCATCAGCGGCCGGCATCCGACCTCGGTGGCCGCCGACCTGACGACCTTTGTGCCGGGGCGGCGGCTGGACGACAACGCGCATTGCCTGTTGCGCTATGACGGTGGCGTGCGGGGGGTGCTGGTGTGCAGCCAGGTCAGCCCCGGCAACCTCAACAACCTGTCGGTGCGGGTTTATGGCACGAAGGCGGGGCTGGAATGGCACGGGGATGACCCCGAGCGGCTGCTCTTTACCCCCCACGGCGAACCGGCCCGCACGATTGTACGAGGCGGCCCCGGCACCCTGTCCGAGGCGGCAAGGGTCAGCCGGATGCCCGCCACCCACCCCGAGGGCTATGTCGAGGGGTTCGCCAACCTTTACCGCGACGCCGCACATCTGATCACTGCGCGTCGTGCAGGCATCGCCCCCGATCCCGCCATCGCCGCCGTGGTGCCCACAGTTGAGGATGGCCTTGCGGGGCTGCGGTTCATCGAGGCTTCGGTCAACAGCCATCAGGCGGGGGGCGTCTGGACCGACATCTGAACACGGCGCTCGGGGGGGAGATCGCGCGCCGCCAACCTGACAACTTGTCAACCGGGAGGAAGACCAATGACCATCAAGAGACGCGAATTCATCATCGGGGCGGCCAGCATCGCAGGCTTTATGTCGGTGCGGGTCAAGGGCGTGCAGGCGCAGGATGTGAAGTACCGCATCGCCCTGTCGAACGGCTGGATCGGCAGCGAATGGCGCACCCAGATGATCGAAGAGGCACAGGCGGCGGCGGCGGCATGGGCCGACAAGGGCGTGGCCATCGAGGTGCTGGTGCAGCCGAAGAACGTCGACGTACAGGGCCAGATCGCCGATGTGGGCAACTTCATCAATGACGGTGTCAACGCCATCATCATCAACCCGAACTCGCCCACCGCATTCAGCCCGACGTTTGCCAAGGCAAAGCCGCCGGCATCGGCGTCTATTCGACCGATGGCGAGATCGCGTCACCCGACGCTTATTTTGTGGGCATTGACCAGAAGGAATGGGCGAAACTGTCGTCAAAATGGCTGGCCGACAAGATCGGCGGCAAGGGCAGCATCGTCTGCCTGAACGGCATCGCCGGGCACCCTGCCAACCAGGCGCGGGTCGAAGGCTATACCGAGGTTTTCGCAGGCTATCCCGACATCAAGATCGAGAACGAGGCGAACGCCGACTGGGATCCGGCCAAGGCACAACAGACGGCGGCGACGCTTCTGTCGACCTACCCCGACCTGACCGCGATCTGGACGCAGGACGGCATGGCCGAAGGTGTGTGGCGCGCCATCGACGGCGCGGGCAAGGCGGCAACCATGCCCTGCACCGGCGAGTTGCGGCACAGCTTTGTCAAGCAGTGGGCGGCGAATGGCTGGAATTCGGCGGCCTCGATCAACCCGCCGGGCTGCATGTCAAGTGCCGTGCATGTGGCGGTTCCGGCGATGGAGGGCGGTACGCTCAGGGACGGCGTGCTGGGCGGGCCGAACGGCAACGCGCTTTATGTGCCGACGAAACTTGTGACCTCGGACGATATCGCGGCCCTTGCCACGGAACTGGCCGACAAGCCCGAGTTCTATTTCGTGTCGCTGACCCCGGGCCCGGATGAGATCAAGGCCGCATTCTTCGCCTGACACGCGCGAAAGGCCGGGGTCCATCGCTCGCCGGCCACTTTCTCTTTTTCTGTCGAAAAGTATCCCACGGGGGGTCCGGGGGGCGTGAAGCCCCCCGGTCCTGCCCCCGACATCCGCGCTGTCGCCGCAGGAAACGCCGCATGACCAACCTCGCCCTATCCGCCTCCGGCATCACCAAGCGTTTCGGCGCGCTGGTGGCCGTTGAGGATTGCGCATTCGACCTCGCCCGGGGCGAGGTGCATGCGCTTCTGGGCTCGAACGGCTGTGGCAAATCCACCCTGTGCAAGGTGATGGCGGGGACCCTGGCGGCGGATGCGGGGACTGTGCTGCTGGACGGCCATCCGACCACGTTTCGCGGACCACTGGATGCGCGGCGGGGCGGAATTGCGACGGTCTATCAGGAATTGTCGCTGATCCCGACGCTCACGGTGGCCGCGAATATCGCGCTTGGGACCGAACCCGCAGGGCGGCTGGGCACGGTGGACCGGGCCGCCCTGCGCACGAGGGCCGAGGCGCTGATCGGGTCGGTGGGGGCACTGGCGGCGGGGCTGGACCCTGACGCGCTGGTGGGGGACCTGCCGATTGACCGCCAGCAGATCGTCGAGATTCTCAAGGCGCTGGCGATGGCGCCGCGGGTGATCCTGTTCGACGAAAGCACATCCTCGCTGGACCGCGCGCAGGTCGATGCGTTCTTTGCGCTGGTCCGCAGGCTGCAATCGGAAACTGTCTCGATCATCTTCATCAGTCACCGGATGCAGGAAATCTTTGCCATCGCAGACCGCGTGACTGTGATGCGCAACGGCACCCGTGTGGGTAAGCGCGTGACGGCCGAGACGACGCGGGATGATCTGGTGTCGCTGATGGTGGGCGGGCGGCACGAGCGGGGCACGCGGGTGCGCCGCGACAATGACGCGGCCGCAGTGTTGCAGTTGCAAGCGCTTGGCGGGGGGCGGCTGTCGGGCATCACGGTTGCCTTGCGTCCGGGTGAGGTATTGGGCCTTGGCGGCCTGCACGGGCAGGGGCGGTCAGAGTTCCTCTTGTCGTTGTTCGGGGCGTTTCCGGTCACTTCGGGCCAGATGATGCTGGCGGGCCAGCCCCATGCCCCGCGCGGTCCGAATGACGCGATCCGGGCCGGCCTCGCCTATGTCTCGGGCGACCGGGGCCGGGCTGGGGCGCTGCACGGGCGACCGATCCTTGAGAATATGGCGCTGGCGACGCTGTCGCGGCGGGGCGGGTTTCTGGCGCGGCGGGGGGCCTTGGCCGAGGGGCTGACCGGGTTGATCGACCGGCTGAAGCTGAAGTTCGGCAAACTGAGCCATCCCATCGGCACCCTGTCGGGTGGCAACCAGCAAAAGGCCATTCTGGGCCGCGCGCTGGCCGCCGGTCCGCGTGTGCTGTTGTTGGATGATCCGACCAAGGGCATCGACGTGCGCGCGAAAGAGGACCTTTATGCCCTGATCCGCGAGTTGGGCGCGCAGGGCGCGGCGGTGATCCTGTATTCGTCCGAGGATCACGAATTGCTGGAAAACGCCGACCGGGTGCTGGTGTTCAACGGCGGGCAGGTGGTCGAGGAATTGTCGGGCGACCGGCTGACCGAGTTCGACCTTTATTCGGCAGCACTGCGGAGTGCGGCATGATCGCCCGCCCCGGCCTGATGACGCGACTGCGCCGCAACCCGATCTCGCTGGCGGTGGCGCTGCTGGTCGTGCTGATCGTCGTCAACGCGCTGTTGCAGCGGAATTTCTTCAAGCCGGGTATCATGCTGTCAAACCTGACCACGTTCCTGCCGCTGATGATGATCGCGGTGGGGCAGGCGTTTGTCGTCAAGGGCGGGTCGATCGACCTGTCGCTGGGGGCCATCGTGTCGCTGGTCAATGTGGTGGTCGTGGTGATTGCCGAACGGGTCGGCGGGACGGGCGGAGTGTTCATGGGCATGGCGGCGGGGGTGGCGGCGGGGCTGGCTTGTGGGCTGGTGAATGGCATCCTGATTGCCGGGGTCCGCCTGCAGGCCATCATGACCACATTCGCCACGTCCATCGTGATCGGCGGCCTGGCGCTCAGGGTGCTGCCACAGGCCGGGGGGGCGCTGCCTGCGGCCTATTACATCACCTATGGCGGCTGGGTGGTGGGTCTGCCGTTCGTGCTGATCGTGCTGGGGGTGCTGGTCGGTGCCATCGGCTGGGTCGGGCGCAGTGCGTTTCACACGCATCTGACCGCCGTCGGGGCGAACCGGCAGGGCGCCTATCAGACCGGCCTGCCGGTGGCCCGCATCCGTATCATGAGCCACGTCATTGCGGGCGGCATGGCGGCGGTGGCCGCGTTGTGGATCCCTGGCGTGACCGGGGCCGGTGACCCGTTGATGGGGCAGGCGTTCACGCTGGGGTCGGTCAGTGCGGTCGTCCTGGGCGGCATCGCGCTGTCGGGTGGCTGGGGGTATGTGCTGGGGGCGGTGCTGGGCGGGGCCATTCTGGGGTTCATCAACAACATCATCTTCTTTGCCAACATCCCCTATCAGTTCCAAAGCATCGTGCAGGGCGTCATCATCCTGTTGGCCCTTGCCGCAGGCATCTTCGTGTCAAGGAAACCCGGATGACCGATGTCATGTCCCGTACCCGCGTGCTGCTGGCCGAAAACCCTGTTCTGGCCATTGTCATCGGCACCCTTCTGATGCTGGCGGCGGATGAGGCGATAGCCCCCGGTTTCGCCTCGGCCCGCCAGATTTCGGGGCAACTGACGGTGGCGGCGATCCTGGGCATCGTGGCGGCTGGGCAGGGGCTGGTGATCCTGTCGGGGCGTGAGGGGATTGACCTGTCGGTGGCATCGGTCATGTCGCTGGCGGCGCTGACCGTGGGCAATGTGATGGGCGGTGACAATGCGCTGACGCTGCCCGCGCTGGGGGTGTCACTGGCCGTCGGTGTCAGTGCGAGGATGTTCAACGGCTTGGGCGTCGCGGTGCTGCGCATCCCGCCTCTGGTGATGACGCTGCGGACGGCGGGGGTGATTACCGGCCTTCTGGTGGTGCTGACGCAGGGGCAGACCTCGGGTGCGGCGTCGCCGCTGTTGCAGGGGTTCATCGGGCAGCCGTTCCTTCTGGGGCTGCCCGGGATCCTGTGGGTCTGGGTGGTGCTGATTGCGGGCATCCATCTGATGCTGACCTCGACGCGGTTCGGGTTCAATCTGTATGCGGTGGGGTCGAATGATCTGGCAGCCGAGTTGTCGGGGGTGCGGGTCCGCTGGACGCGGATCGTGACCTATGGGTTGTCCGGGCTGTTCTCGGGGTTTGGCGGGTTCTGCCTTTTGGGCTATACCGGCACCGTGTCCGTGGGCGCGTCCGAGCAATACATCCTTCCATCGGTCATTGCGGTGGTGATCGGTCGGGCATGGTCGTGGTGGTGACCGGCGGTTCGCAGGGGGTGGGCAGGGCGATTGCACGTCTGGCGGCATCGTCGGGGGTGGTACTGGCGGGGCGGGATCAAACCGACGGCGATGCGGTGACGGCGTGGCTGGGGGTGCCAGCGGTGTTTGTGGGCGGCGATCTGGCCGATCCCGAAGTGCCTGCGATGATTGCAGAGGCGGCACTGGACCGGTTCGGGCGGATCGACGGGCTGGCGAATGCGGCGGGGCTGACCGACCGGGGGTCGGTTGTGACCGGGGATGTGGCGTTGTGGGACCGGCTGTATCGTCACGTCCTGTCGATGAACGCCTATTGCGGCATGCCGGAACTGGCAGTCTATGCCGCGACCAAGGGAGCGCTGGCGACGCTGACCAGGAACGCGGCGAACGCGCATCTGGCGGACCGTGTCCGCGTCAACGGCATCATGACGGGCTGGGGTGCATCCCACGCCGAAGAACAGAAGCGGGCCGCGACTTTGGGCAAGGGTGAAAGTTGGGCGGCACAGGTGGCCGCAGGGATGCCGCTGAGGCAGCTGCTGAGCGTGGATGAGGTGGCGCTGCTGGCGGTGTTCCTGTTGTCGGATACCGGCGGCCTGATGACCGGCGCGCTGGTCGACATGGAACAGAAGGTGGTTGGCGCATGACGCATCGCTTGCAGGCCGAGGGGATTTCGGCGGGGTTCATTCCAGACTGTGGGGTTCTGGCCGACCTGTCGGTCGTGGATCAGGGCGCGACCGTGGCCCCGATGCACCGCGCGCCGTGGATTGGTGAGCCTGTGCCACCCGGCTCACCGCCACATCAGGTGCTGCTGCAGGGTGATTTCTTCTGTGCGCCGTTCGGCGATGCCAGTGCCGACGGGGCACCGCTGCATGGCTGGCCCGCGAACGGGCACTGGACGGTGCAAGACGCGTCACCCGCACAAATGATGGCGGTGCTGGACCGGACTGTGATGGGCGCACGGGTGACGAAGTCGCTGGCGGTCCGCGACGGGCATCCGTTTGTCTATCAGACCCATGTGTTTACGGGCGGTGCTGGGCGGATCGGGGCGGCCAATCACGCGATGGTCAGCCTGCCGCATGGCGGGATGATCTCGGTGTCGCCCAAGGTGCTGTGGCGCACGCCGCCGGGGATGGTCGAGCCTGACCCGTCGCGGGGCCGTTCGGCCTTGCGCTATCCCGCGACCGCAACCGATCCGCACTTTTTCCCCGGGCGCGAGGGGCCGGTTGACCTGACGCTGTACCCATTTGGCCCCGCGCATGAGGATTTCGTGGTGGCGCTGGAACCGCCCGGCGCGCATCTGGCTTGGACGGCAGTGGTACGTCCGGTCGAGGGCGATTGCTGGCTGTCGCTGCGCCGCGCGGATGAGGCCCCCGCGACGATGCTGTGGCATTCCAACGGCGGGCGCGACTATGCCCCCTGGCTGGGGCGGCACCGGGGGTGTCTGGGGATCGAGGAGGGGTTTCATGGCCCGATCCTTGGGGCTGATGATCCTGACCGGCGCGATCTTGTGTTGGGGGGCGAGCGGCGCATCCGCCATGTGACCGGGGCGTTTCGCTGGCCTTCGGGGGCGCGGGTGGTGGCGGTGGCGGTTGATGGCGGGGCGGTGATCGTGACCGGGGCGGGCGGGGCCGAGCGGCGGCTGGGGTACGACCCCGGGCATCTGGCATAGGGCTGCGGACGATGGCGTTTCGGGTGGCGGGGATCAATTTCGACCACATGCACATGGGAGACCTGCTGCGGCAGGTGCAGGATCATAAGGGTGCCGACATCGTGGGCATCTGCGACGGCGACCCCGCACGGATGGCAGGGGCTGTCACTGCCTTTGGCATTCCGCCGGGCCTTGTGTTCACCGATGTGGCCGCCTGTCTGGCCACCCGGCCCGACATGGTGATCCTGTGCCCCGCCACCGCCGACCATGCCCGTTATGTCGAACAGGTGTCGGGCCATACCCGGCTGATCCTGCTGGAAAAACCCTTTGCCGCCAGTCTGGCCGATGCCGACCGGATGATTGCCGCCTGTGCCGCGAAAGGCACCCTTCTGGCGATCAACTGGCCGCTGGCGTGGTATCCGCCCCATATCACCACCAAGCGGATGATCGACGACGGCACGATAGGCACCGTAACCGAGGTGCATTTTTATGACGGAAACCGGGGGCCGCTTTACCATCTGGCCGACAAGGTCGAGGTCAGCCGCGAAGAGGTGGAGCGTCAGAAGCCGGGGTCATGGTGGTACAAGGCGGCATCCGGGGGCGGGTCCTTGCGGGACTACCTCGGCTATGGGGCGACGCTTGGCACCTGGTTCCTGAACGGCGAGGCTCCGCTGGAGGTGACGGCGGTGACATGGGGCGCACCCGGGCTGGAGGTGGACGAACATGCCGTCTGCGTGCTGCGCTATGCCCGGGGGCTAAGCCGGATGGAGACGCGGTGGGGCACCTTCACCGACCCATGGACGCTGCAACCCCAGCCGAAATGCGGGTTCGTCGTGGTCGGGACCGAAGGCACGATTTCATCGTATGACTATGAGGATCACGTCACCGTCCAGACCCGCGCGCGGCCACAGGCGACGGTGGTGCCGAACGATCCGCTGGCGGCACCGTTCCGCGCCCCGGTCGAGTATCTGCTGCACTGCCTGGAAACCGGCATACCGGTGACCGGCCCGCTTGACCCCGCCATTTCGCGGACCGGGCAGCGGATTGTCGATACCGCCCATGCCTCGGCCAAGGCCGGGAGTACCTTGCCGCTGGTGGGCTGAATGGCGGGGCGGGATGACTATGCTCTGACGACAGGGCAGGCGGGTGACGTGCCTGCGCCCGAGCTTGACTATCTGCCACCCCGGCCCCGGCAGCCGCACCGGATTGCGCTGGTGGGGGCGGGGGATTTCGTTTGCGCATCTTGACGCCTACCGCAGCCACGGGTTTGTCGTGGGTGTCATCCCGTCGCGGGATGTGGCGCGGGCCACGGCACGGCGGGATGAGTTCGCGCCAAGGGCCGAGGTGATGACCGACTATGCGGCCCTGCTGGCGCGTGACGATATCGACGTGATCGACCTGACCCCCCACCCCGCCGAACGCCTGCCGATGATCGAGGCCGCCCTGCGCGCGGGCAAGCATGTGCTGAGCCAGAAGCCCTTTGTCACCGATCTGGACGAAGGTGAACGGCTGTGCGCGCTGGCTGACGCGCAGGGGCTGCATCTGGCGGTCAACCAGAACGGATGCTGGGCGCCGCATCTGGCGTGGATGCGGGCGGCGGTGCGGGCGGGGATGGTCGGGCGGGTGATGTTGCTGCATGTCGCCGTCCACTGGGATCACCGCTGGATCGCGGGCACGCCGTTTGCCGGTATGGCGGATGTGGTGATGTACGATTTCTGGGTGCACTGGTTCGACTTTGTGACGTCGGTCTTGGGCCGTTCGGCGCGGCGGGTGCAGGCGCAGGCGGTACAGGGGCCAGAGGTGGAATTTCCGCCGATGCTGGCCTCGGCCATGATGGATTTCACCGATGCACAGGCCAGCCTTGTGTTCGACGCGGCCACCCCCTTTGGCCCGCACGACACCACCTATATCGCCGGCACTATGGGCAGCCTGATGTCGTCAGGCCCCGATCTGGGGCGGCAGACGGTAACCCTGCATACCGCCGCAGGGATCGCGCGGCCGGTGTTGCGGGGACGGTGGTTCAACGACGGGTTCGCCGGGGCGATGGGGGCGCTGTTGGTCGCAATCGAGACGGGTGTGCCGCCCGAGAACAGCGCGCGCGGCAATCTTGTCAGCCTGGCGCACACCTTTGCCGCGTTGCACAGCGCCGCCACAAGTGAGGCTGCCGTGCCCGGAGTGGTGCGGACGCGGGGGTGAGTGCGTGGCAGGGCGGACCTGCCACGCGGGCCGTCACTTTGGCCCGATCATCATCACCATCTGCTTGCCTTCAAGGCGCGGCATCGATTCGACCTTGCCGCCATCGCCCACATCGGTGGCGACCCGGTTCAACAGTTCCAGACCCAGTTGCTGGTGCGCCATCTCGCGGCCACGAAAGCGCAGGGTGACCTTAACCTTGTCGCCCTCTTCCAGGAACTTCATCACCGAGCGCATCTTGACGTCATAGTCATGCGTGTCAGTGCCCGGGCGGAACTTGATTTCCTTGATCTCGATGATGTGCTGCTTGCGCCGGGCCTCTGCCTCGCGTTTTTGCTGCTCATACTTGAACTTGCCGAAGTCCATGATCTTGCACACCGGCGGCTCGGCATTGGGCGATATTTCGACCAGATCAAGCCCGGCCTCTTCGGCCATCTGCATCGCCCGGGCGGGTGTGACCACGCCCACATTCTCGCCATCGGCCCCGATCAGGCGAATCTCTGCCCCGCGTATGCGGTCGTTGACGCGGGGGCCTGTGTCGCGTTGCGGCGGGGCGTTGTGTGGTCTGCGGGCTATGGCGCTCGTCCTTTGGTGGTTTCCGTTCTGCGCGCGAATGGTAGTCGCTGGCGGTGCCAGCTTCAACCACAATCGTGGGGGGAGAGGGGAGGCGGAGGACGCGGCCTTTCCAATGCCGCGTGTTTCTGGCATGCTTGTACACGTTGCCGACATCCTGTGCGGCGTGTCCCTGGAGACAGTTATGAAGAACGTGATCATCGGCCTTATCCTGATCGTGGCGGCCGGCCTTGGCTACTACCAGTTCAGCTATGCCCCGGCGCAGAAGGCCGCAGCCGAAGCCGCAAAGGCCGCCATGATGGCCGCAGACGAAGCCGCGGCAAAGGTTGCCGAAGAGGCCGCCGCTGCTGCGAAGGCCGCTGAAGAGGCTGCTGCCACGGCTGCCGCCGACGCTGCTGCCGCTGCCGACACGGCCACGACGTCGGTCACCGATGCGGCTGCCGCGCTGGATCCGGCGGCGTTCGATGCGGCCAAGATCACCGCGATGATCGACGGCTCGGCGCTGGACGATGCCACCAAGACCACGCTCAAGGCCGCCGTGACCGCCGCCGCCGGAAATCCGGCGCTGGTGCAGGGTGCCATCGACCAGGTCAAGGCCGCGATGGGTCTCTGATCCGGCGCGTGCTGTCTGCCGTGGCCTGCGATGCGGGTCACGGCAGGCTTGCCGATTTTCAAGCCGTCTTTTCAACGCAACACAATTCTGTCATCTAGGCATCGCCGTCGCGCTGTCATGCGGCCCCTGGGGTCTGGAGACTGACATGAACAAGAGCTTTATCAGTATCGTCATCATCGTGGTGGCTTTGGGCCTGGGCTATTACCAGTTCAGTGTCGTCCCCGCACAACGCATCGCCGCCGAGGCTGTCGCGGCGGAACAAGCCGCCAAGAAGGCCGCAGACGACGCCGCTGCCAAAGCCGCAGAAGAGGCTGCCGCCGCCGCCAAGAAGGCCGCAGACGACGCCGCTGCCAAAGTCGCAGAAGAGGCTGCCGCCGCCGCCAAGGCTGCGGAAGAGGCCGCCGCTGCTGCCAAGGCTGCCGAAGAGGCCGCTGCCGCCAAGGCCGCGGAAGAGGCCGCCGCTGCTGCAAAAGCCGCCGAGGAAGCCGCCGCTGCCGCCAAGGCTGCCGAAGAGGCCGCTGCCGCCAAGGCCGCAGAAGAAGCCGCCGCTGCTGCAAAAGCCGCCGAAGATGCCGCCGCCGAAGCGGCTGCGGCCGCTGCCAAGGCAGCCGAGGATGCCGCTGCGCAAGCCGCCGCCGACGCTGCCGCTGCTGCCGAAGCCGCTGCGGCGGATGCCGCTGCAGCCGCTGCTGCCGAAGCCGCTGCTGCCGAAGCCGCCGCTGCTGAAGCTGCCGCCGGGCAGGCTGTGACCGATGCTGCGACTGCCACTGCCGCAGCCCTTGACCCGGCTTCGTTCGATGCGGCTGCGGTGGGCGCGATGATCGACGCCTCGTCCTTGGCCGATGCCCGCAAGGCCGGGCTGAAATCGGCCATCGCTGCCGCCGGCAGTGACCCGGCGCTGATCACGGCGGTGTTGGCGCAGGTGAAGGCCGCCTTGGGGCTGTAATCCCGGGGCCGAAAAACTCCGACGCCGCGAATGCCGGGGGCGGCTTTCGCGGCGTTTGTTTGTGCGGCTGTGATGGACAATGCCGCTGCTGCCGCCTATTCGGTGATCCCATGACATGGGATGAAGAGATCGACGCCACTGGCCTTTTGTGCCCGCTGCCGGTGCTGCGGGCGCGCAAGCGGTTGCGCGCGATGGGGCCGGGGCAGGTGCTGCGCCTGATCGCGACCGATCCTGCCGCGGTGATTGACGTGCCGCATTTCTGCGCCGAGGCGGGGCATGCCCTGATCGGCACCGAAGCGGCGGCTGCGGCACAGGTGTACCTGATCCGCCGCCGCGCCGACTGACCAGTCAGCCCGTCAGGCCAAGACCCGCATAAGGCAGGAACTGCACCGGATCGCCGGGGGCGACGTCGATGGCGTGATCCGGCAGTTCAACCAGTCCGCTGGCCCACGAGAGCCCGGCAATCCGGCCCGACCCTTCGGACCCATAGACCTGCGCGTGGCCCTGCGCGTCCAGCCGCGCGCGCAGGTATTCGCGGCGGCCAGGCTTTTTCGATTTGGCAAAGGCTGCGGGGACGGTGAACGCCTGCGGTGTTATCCACCCCCCGCCGGCCATCAACGACAGGGCGGGACGGGCAAAGATCAGCGCGCAAACCAGTGCCGCAACCGGGTTGCCGGGCAGGCCGAACACCGGCACGCCCTGCCACATGGCAAGCGCCAGCGGGCGCCCCGGTTTCATCGCGATGCGCCAGCTTGACAGGACGCCGCGTTCGCCCAGAAGGCGCGCCACATGATCCTCGTCGCCCGCCGAGGCCCCGCCCGAGGTGAGAATGGCATCACAACGTGCCGCCCCCCGGTCAAGCGCCGTCGCCAGCCGCTTGCGGTCATCGCGCGCGTGGCCAAGATCGACCGGGACATGACCCCAGTCGCGCAACAGGGCCAGCAGCATCGGGCGGTTGGCGTCAAAAATCTGATGCGGCAGGGCGGGGGGGGCGGTGATGATCTCGTCGCCGGTGGACAGCACACCCACCTTCAGAGGGCAGTGGACCTCAACCGTCGTCACGCCCGTGGCAGCCAGCAGGGCCATGTCGGGGGCGCGCAGCCGGTGGCCACGGGGCAGAGCGGTGGTGCCCGCCGCTACATCCTCACCGGCGCGGCGGGTGTTGGCGCGGGCGCGCAGCGGGCCGTCGAAGGCGACGGTCTGGCCATCGGTGGCGGTGTCTTCGTCCAGAACGACGGTATCGACGCCGGGCGGCAGGATCGCGCCGGTCAGGATGCGCAGGGCCGATCCATGCGGCACGCTGCCCGAAAACGGCGCCCCCGCCGCTGCGCGGCCCGCCATGAGGGGCAGACGCTGGACGCCGTTGTCCGTGGCGGCATGGGCAAAACCATAGCCATCGACGGCGGCGTTGGCTGCAGGCGGGTTAGCGCGGAGGGCTTTCGCATCGGTCGCAAGAATGCGGCCATGGGCCCGGGCAAGAGGCAGGGTTTCGGTTGGGGCCACGACCGACAGTTGCGCGTGCAGGCGGGCGAGGGCGGTATCGACGGGTACCCAGTCGACCCCTTGCGGCATCGCAAAGCAATCGTTGCGCAGGCGCGGCGGGGTAAGGGGCGCTGTCACAGCCAGGGCCTGCCGCAGGGCTCCGGTATGGCCGGCCCCCAGGATCCAGCCCTGTTCGGCCAGCACATCGGCGGGGGCATCAGGGGTGAAGAGGGGGGCAAGGGCTGCAGAGCGTTGAAGCCCGGCCAGTGCGTCGGCCAGAAGGCGGACCTGCACGGCGTCCTTGATCGCACCCGGGTTCGCGGCGATGTGGCGCGTCACCTCGGCGGCAAGGAGCGAGGGGTAGACTTCGGCCAGCACGATGGGGGCCTTGTCCCAACGCTCAAACGGCCAGACGGCGATCTGGCCGGGAAAGGCCCGGCGCAGGTGGGCAAGGGCCGCGATGCCGGTCAGGGCCTGACTGCCGACCGAACCGGTGGTGTAGAGTTTCCAGGTGGGTTGGGCTGATGGCACCAGCACCTCGACCGCGCGGCGTTCGGCAAAGGGATGGCCGTGCCGGTCGCGGCCACGTTCGGGCAGGTCGGGCAGGTTGGGCGTGGCCGGGCGGCCCCAGAACGGGCCCAGCCCTGGAAACCGCGCATTGATCGCGGCGGCAAGGGCGAAGCGGTTGTTGCGGTTGTCAGGGGCGTCGGTGATATGGTCGGCGAGCCAGTCCCAGAGCGCAAGCGCCGAAGGCCGGCCGGTCAGGGATGCAGCAAAGCCCGCCGGATAGCCAAAGGGGAAATCCGCGCCGATCAGCAGGCGTTCATTCCGTGCAAGGGTTTGTGCGACCAGTTCGGTCAGGCGCGCCACCGCATCGGCGCGGGTGCGGTGGTAGGTCTCGGCTTGCCCCGCCACGCCGATCCAGATGGCATCGGGCGATGGTTTCGCGGGGGTTGGGGTGCTGGCGGCGGACCAGTCGAGGATGGCGATGTGGTCGAACATCATGCACCGGCCGCGCGGGTTTGGCGGGCAGGAACGGGGGGTTTCACACCCCCCGCACCCCACGTGGGATATTTGTGCAAGGTGAATGGGCAAGGGGCGTTCACAGGCCGACCTTGTCGCGGATGAAGGCCGCGATGGTGGCGGTGTCGTCAAGGTGGAAGAGGGGGAGGGCGAGGTGGGCGGGTTGGCCGGTCGAGGCCACGGCATGGATGGTGGGGTTGTCGGGGGCCAGAAGGGGCTCGCCGGTTTCGGGGCGGTGGCATTCGATCTTGGGGTGGGGGTCGGATTTGTAGCCTTCGATCAGGATCAGATCGACGGGGGACAGGCGGGCCAGGTGATCGGCCAGTGTGGGTTCAGGCGCATCGCGCAGTTCGTGCATCAACGCCCAACGGCTGGGCGAGGACAGGATGACCTGCCGCGCGCCCGCCGTCCGGTGGCGGAAGCTGTCGGTGCCCGGGTGGTCCGTGTCGGCGGCATGATGCGCGTGCTTGATGGTGGACAGGGTGAGGCCCTGCGCCGTCATCAGGGTGACCAGCCGTTCGACAAGGCCGGTCTTGCCCGCGTTCTTGGTGCCGGTGATGCCCCAGACGCGCTGTGGGGTCAGCAGGCGTTCGGCGAGGGCAAGGTCATCGGGGGTGTTGACGTTGAAGAAGGGGTCGGAGGGGGTGGCGTCAAAGATCGCCGTACCGGCCTGATGCGCGTCGGTCCAGCGGATGATCTTGCGCAGGCCGCCCTCAAGCGCCGCGCGCAGGTCGTGGCGCAGGGCGGTGGGCCAGAGGCCGAAGGTCGGGTGGCGCTGCAGGGTGCCGGTGGCGTCTGGGCTGGCGGCGAGGGCGAGGCCGGTGGAGCCTGCGGCGGCTTGAAGGCGGGCAACCAGATCGTCCGGCAGGAACGGTGTGTCGGCGGCGGCGGTGATGATGGCCGGGGCACCGAGGGTTGCCGCCCAGTCGAGACCCGCCAGCACGCCCGCAAGGGGGCCGGGCCAGTCGGGCAGGGTATCGGGCAGGACGGGCAGGCCGAAGGCCGACCATCGCGCGGGGTCGCCGTTGGCGTTGATCGCAAGGGGGCCGCACTGAGGGGCGAGGCGCTGGATGACGTGGGTCATAAGCGTTTGGCCTGCCAACAGGCGCAGGCCCTTGTCGCCGCCGCCCATCCGGGTGGCGCGGCCGCCGGCAAGGATGACGCCGGGGAGGTCAGTCATCGCCGCCCCCCTTGCGCCCGGTGCCTCGCCCTTCGGGCTCGACCATCGCTGGATCGGCGTCGCGGATCAGCCGGTCTTCGCCCGAAAGGCAGACGAACCGCTGCCCGCGCATCCGCCCGATCAGCGTGAGCCCCACCTGCCGGGCGATCTCGACCCCCCAGGCGGTGAAGCCGGAGCGGGAGGCGAGGATGGGGATGCCCATGATCGCAGTCTTGATGACCATTTCCGAGGTCAGTCGGCCTGTGGTGTAGAGGATCTTGTCGTGGCCTGCGACGCCATGGCGGAACATGAAGCCCGCGATCTTGTCCACGGCGTTGTGGCGGCCGACATCCTCCATATAGACCAAGGGCTGGTCCTGATGGCACAGCACCGTGCCGTGGATTGCCCCGGCCGAAAGGTACAGGGACGGCATGGTGTTGATCCGGTGCGCAAGGGCATAAAGCCAACTGGTGCGCAGGGGGGCGGCGGGCAGGTGCAGCCCCTCCAGCCCCTCCATCATGTCGCCGAACACGGTGCCCACGGCACAGCCCGAAGTGCGGGTTTTCTTGCGCAGTTTCTCTTCGTACGAGGTTTTGCGGGCGGTTCGGACGATGACGCTTTCGGTCTCGTCGTCATGGTCGATGGCGGTCACCACGTCGTCCGCCAGAAGCATGCCTTGATTGCGCAGGAACCCGAGCGCAAGGTATTCGGGGTAGTCGCCGATGGTCATGGCGGTGACGATTTCCTGCGCGTTCAGATAGATGGTCAGGGGCCGCTCTTCCACCACCGCGATTTCAACTGCTGTCCCGGTGTGGTCAATGCCGGTGACGGGCCGCGACAGGCGGGGGTTGCCGGGGTCGGGCAGGATCGGCAGGGGCGGCAGCGGGAGCATGGGCTTTCCTTTCGCGCCCGCACCTTGTATCCCGCCCCCTGCACATTCAAGGGGTGCCGCGATGCTGGGCTATGTGCTGGGCGGGGGGCGGGGCGAGGCGGACCGCGTTCTGGCCGGGGTGGTGGCGCAGTTGGCGGCGCGCGGCTGGCCGCTGGCGGGGGTGGTGCAGATCAACGTCGATCACGCCGACCCGGGCCGCGCCTGCCACATGGATCTGGAAGTGGTGCAGGGGTTGGGCCGCATCCGGATCAGTCAGGATCTGGGCGCGATGTCGCGCGGCTGCCGGCTGGACCCGGCGGGGTTGGAAACCGCCGTTGGGCTGGTCGAGGCGGCGTTGGACCGGGGGCCGCGGTTGTTGATCGTGAACAAGTTCGGCAAGCAAGAGATTGACGGGCGCGGGTTCCGCCCGGTGATCGGGCGCGCGATGGCGGCGGGGGTGCCGGTGCTGATCGCGGTCAGCGCGGGCAATCTGGATGGATTTCAAGCGTTTGCCGGGGGGCTGGGGCAGGCGCTGCCGCCCGAGGTGGAGCCCGTTCTGGCGTGGTGCATGGCGCATGGGTGACCTTTGGGCGGGGTTGGTGCAGGCGGCGGGGCTGGTTTTTGCGCTGGATGCAGGGCTGGTCGAGATTGCTGCGCTGTCGTTGCGCGTGACGCTGACGGCGACGGTGATTGCCGCCATGATCGGGTTGCCGCTGGGTGCCTGGCTGGCGATCAGCCGGTTCCGGGGGCGGCGGGTGGCGATTGCCACGCTGAACGCGCTGATGGGGTTGCCGCCGGTGGTGGTGGGGCTGGTGGTGTATCTGATGCTGTCACGCTCGGGGTCCTTGGGGGTGCTGGGTCTGTTGTTCACGCCGACGGCGATGATCGTGGCACAGGTCATCATCATCACGCCGATCATCGCATCGGTCGCGCATCAGGCGATCCGCGAGTTATGGGCGGATTACCACGACCTTCTCTTGTCCCTGAACGCGACCCGGATGCAGCGGGTGCAGGCGCTGTTGTGGGATGGGCGCAGGGCGCTGGTGACGGCATCGCTGGCGGGCTTCGGGCGGGCCATTGGCGAGGTCGGCGCCATCATGATCGTCGGCGGCAACATCGACCATGCGACGCGCGTGCTGACCACGGCGATCGCGCTGGAGACGGGCAAGGGGAACCTCGCATTGGCGCTGGCACTTGGGTTCGTGCTGATTGGGCTGGCGATGGCGGTGAACATCGGGCTGCACATGCTGTCGCGGACTGAGCGGGGCAGCCGGTGGTGACGGCACTTGAAGGGGTCGAGGTGCGGCGGGGCGGGCGGGCGATCCTTGGGCCGCTGACGCTGACGTTGGCGGACCGGGGGCTGACCATCGTGATGGGGCCGAACGGCAGCGGCAAGACCACGTTCCTGCGCGCCCTGCACGGGTTGGAGCGGATCGTGCGGGGCCGGGTGGTCTGGCCGGACGGGGGGCCGGACCGGGGGGCGCAGGCGTTTGTGTTCCAGCAGCCGGTCCTGATGCGCCGGTCGGTGCGGGACTGCATCGCCTATCCGTTGCGGCTGCGGGGGGTGGCCCTGCGCGCGGCGCGCGCGCTGGCCGAGGTCGCGGGGGCCGAGGCGGGGCTGGCGGACCGGCTGGACCTGCCTGCGCAGGCGCTGTCGGGGGGTGAGCGGCAGAAGATGGCACTGGCCCGCGCGTTGATCGTCGCACCGGCGCTGCTGTTTCTGGATGAGCCTTGCGCCAGTCTGGATGGCACCTCGACCCGCGACATCGAGGCGACGCTGGCGCGGGTGCGCGACAGGGGCACGCGGATCGTAATGGCGACGCATGACATCGGGCAGGCTAGGCGGCTGGCCGATGACGTGATCTTTCTGCACCGGGGGCTGGTGGTGGAGTCTGCCCCGCGCGAGGTATTCTTTGGCGCGCCTGCAACGCCCGAGGTGCAGGCGTGGCTGCGGGGTGATCTTCTGGCGTGACGCGGTTTCAGGCGGTCCAGCGCACCTGGCCCAGCGGGGTGATGTCATACCCGCCAAGACGTTCGGCGTGGCGGGCGAAGGCGGGGGTGCGGGCAAAGGCCATCAGCGCCTGCACCGGCGGCAGGAACCAGTCGCGGCGGCGCATCACCAGATCGAAACACTCCAGTTCGGGCAGCGGCAGGAACCCCAGCCCATCCGCCGCCGACGCCAGCCCCAGACCCCAGTCGCCGGTCCCTTCGGCGATCATCGCGGCAAGGTCGGCGTGGGTGTCCGCACGGCGGTCGGCCATGCGCAGCGTGGTGGCGTCGATGGCCAGCCGTTGCAGCGTCACGTCCAGAAGGCGCTGCGACCCCGCGCCTTCACCCCGCGCCACCATGACCAGCCCGCGCGAAACTGCGTCGACCAGTCCGGTGATGCCATGCGGATTGCCGGGTGCCGTGATGATGCCCTGCTGCCGCATTGCCCAGCCGATCACCACGATGTCATGCCCCGGCACATGCGCCCGGACGGCGGCGATGTTGTAGCTGCCGGTATCGGGGTCGATCAGGTGGCAGCCCGCCAGCACCGCCCGCCCCTCGGCCAGATGGTCAAGGCCAAGCGTGGAGCCCACCGACAAGACGGCCAACCCCGTACCCGCCTGACGCAGCGCCCATTCCAGCAAAGGCTCGCTTGACCCGGCATAGATCGGCGGGGCGGGGGGAAGGCCTGCTTGGGGCTGTGCCGTCTGCGCCTCGATCCAGGCGTCGATCAGGCGGCGGGGGAACAACAGCTTGCCGGTGATTCGGGTATGGGGGATGTCGCCCCGTGCCGCCATCTCGTAGATCGTGCGTTCGCTGACGCGCAGATGACGGGCGACTTCAGCAGTGGTCAGAAGCGACGGTTGGGTGGACATGGGCGACCTGAGGTTGCTGCGATCGTATGCAGAATCCTGCGGGAATTCCAAGATTGCAAGAATTTCCGAACGCTGATTAGCCTGTCCCGGTCAAAGTTCCCGCAAATGGATGCCCCAAGCCATGTACCCCCTTCGCCGCGCCCTTTTGGGGCTTGCCCTGTCTTTGGCAGCCCTTCCCGCCGTGGCACAGGAGACGATCATCGTCGCATCGACCACCTCGACCGAAGGCTCGGGGCTGTTCGGGCATATCCTGCCGATGTTCACCGCCGACACCGGGATTGTCGTGCAGGTGGTGGCGCAGGGCACCGGGCAGGCGCTGGAAACCGCGCGCCGTGGCGATGTGGATGTGGTGTTCGTGCATGCGAAGGCGGACGAGGAAAAGTTCGTGGCCGAAGGCTGGGGCGTTCAGCGGTTTGATGTGATGTACAACGATTTCGTCATCGTCGGGCCGTCGGCAGATCCGGCGGGGGTCAAGGCTGTTGCGGGTGCGGGCGACGCGCTGAAGGCCATCGCGGGGGCCGAAGCGCCCTTTGCGTCGCGCGGCGATGACAGTGGCACGCACAAGGCTGAGTTGAAGTTGTGGAAGGCGGCGGGGATCGCGCCCGCCGGTGCATGGTACCGCGAAACCGGCAGCGGCATGGGGCCGACGCTGAATACGGCGGTGCAGATGGGGGCCTATGCGCTGACCGACCGGGGGACGTGGCTGGCGTTCGGCAACAAGGGTGATCTTGTGGTGGTGTCCGAGGGCGATCCGGCGCTGTTCAACCCCTATGGCGTGATCCTGGTGAATCCGTTGAAGCACCCGCATGTGAAAGCTGTCGCAGGGCAGGCGTTCATCGACTGGCTGGTGTCCGAGCGGGGGCAGGCGGCGATCAACGGGTTTCGCGTCGGCGGCGCGCAGGCGTTTTTCGGCAGTGCGGTAAAGTAGCGGGGGCCAGGCCCGTCGCCCATCGGCCTTGAACCGATGGTCGACCTCCAGGATATTTGTGCAAAGATGAAGGGGGAGGAGTCAGAGCCGGGTCATCAGCGCGTCGAATCGTGCCTTGCGTTGGGCAAGTACAGTGGCAAGGGCGGCGTCGGGTCCGATGGCTTTCAGCACGGGGCGGGGTTCGGACAATGTTGTGACGGATGTCCCCGCCGCCACTGCCGCAAGCCGTGCCGCACCGGCGGGGCCTGCGGTGTCGGCGCCTTCGGGCAGGTCGATGGGGGCGTTGAGCGCGGTGGCGATCAGGCGCATCCAGAGGTCTGACCGCGTACCGCCGCCGACGCCCAGGAAACGGGTTGCCGCAACGCCGGTTGCCCTCTGTGCCGCGATGCAGTCGGCGATCTGGAAGGCGACACCTTCCAGCATCGCATAGCCAAGGCTGGCATGGGTGACGCCGGGGTGCAGCCCCTCGATCCGGCCCATGGCAGCGGGGCGGTTCAGGGGGGTGCGGATGCCGTTCAGGCAAGGCAGGAAAACCGGTGCGGTGTCGATGCGGCCATGGGCGGCAAAGTCAGTCGCAGCGGCCACCAGTTCGGGGGCGGTCAGGCCACCAAGGCGCGCGGTCCAGTCAAGGGCGGCGGTGGCGCTCATCACCACGCCCATCGAGAGGTAAGTGCCGGGGACGGCGTGCGCGCTGGTCAGGATCGCGCGGTCTGGGCCGGGGTGGAAGGTGCCGTCGACAAGGCAGGCCACCGCCGAAGTGCCGATGGTCAGCACCGCGTCACCCGGCCGCGCCCCCCCCGCGCCGAGTGTCGAGCCCATGTTGTCGCCCGCTCCCGCCGCCACCGGCAGGTGGGGTTTCATTCCCCAGCGGGCGGCAAGGGCGGGGCGGAGCGTGCCCGCCGCATCCCACGGCTGGACAAGGGGCGGCAGGTGCGCGGGGTTCCATCCGGCGGCGGCGCAAAGGTTGGCATCCCATCTGCCGGTCGCCACATCAAGAAGCTGGGTGCCGCCCGCGTCGGTGGGTTCCGAGGCAACCTCGCCGGTCAGGGCAAGGCGGACATAGTCCTTGGTCAGCATCAGCATCCGGGCCTTACGCATGACGTGGGGCTCGTGCCGGGCCAGCCACATCAGTTTCGGCGCGGTGATGCCGGGGTCGGGGGTGCCGTTGGTGCGGTGGCCGATGTCCGGGACAAGGGCGGTCAGTTCATCGCATTCGGCAATCGCGCGCTGATCGTTCCACAGGATCGCGGGGCGAAGGGGGCGCAGATCGTGGCCGAGAAGGAGTGCGGCCAGCATCTGGCCCGACAACCCGATGCCCGCAACCGCCGACATCGGGCCGGGGTGGCTTGCGGCCAGTTCGTCCAGACAGCCGAAGGCGGCGGTGACCCAGTCATCGGCGTTCTGTTCCGACCACCCGACCTGCGGGATCGACACCGCGATGGGGCGGGCGGCGATGCCGATGACGCGGGACGCATCGTCGATCAGGACGGCCTTGATTCCCGAGGTGCCAAGGTCGATGCCGATGGTCAGGGTCACGGGCGGAACCTCATGGGCGCGCGTCCAGCAGGGCCCTTGCGGTGGCCTCGTCGGTGACGAAGGTATCGACCACGCCGCGCGCCAGAACCGCGCGGTTGACCGCCACCTTGTGCGCGCCCCCCGCCGCCAGGATCACGTTCGGAATGCGGTGAAGGTCATCGAGCCCGATGCCGATGACACGCTCGTTGATGGGATGGTCAAGCGCGCGGCCATCGGCGTCGATCACCGTGCCAAGGACGTCACCGACGCCCCCCATGGCAATCAGTTCCTCCATCGTCACATCGCCCGGCAACCCGTCGCGCATGAGGAGCGAGCGTTTCGACAGGTCGCCCGCTGCCATCGCCATCGCATGGACCGAGCGCAGCTTTTCCAGCACATCGCGGAACACGTCCAGTTGCATGATCGTGTCGCGGCTTTCGCGCGATCCGGCATAAAGGGGCGCAGTGAAATAGCTGTGCTGTGCGCCCAGAAGGTCGGCCAGCCGCGTGGTGATCTCGAACGAATTGAGGTCGGAGCCCTGGGTAAGTCCGCCCATGACAGAGATCACCTCAAGGTCGGGGCGTTCCATGGCCGCGACAAAGCGGGTGGCGATGTTGAGCGTGCCGCCCCACGACATCCCGAACAGCCGCACGGAGGGGTCGGCCAGTACCTCGGACAACAGGTTGCCCAGGGCCGCACCGACGATGGTCTGGATATCGCGGGTTTCGATGGGCGCGGGGGCGACATAGGCCTGTTTGAGGTTGAAGCGGGCGCGCAACGCAGCCTCCAACTCGGCGCAGGCGGCAAAGGCGGTGTTGAAGGTGATCCGCACCAGCCCCCGCTTGTGCGCGTCCGAGATGGCCTTGTTCACCCGCAGGCGGGTCACGCCCAGTTTGTCGGCCACACGTTCCTGCGTCAGCCCCTCGACGTAATAGGCCCAGGCGACCTGTGCGAGGAACCGCTCTTCGGTGTCGATGCGGGGCAGTTTCGGGGCGCGGGGCATCGATATCCTATTTGACGGCCCCCATGGTCAGACCGCGCACAAGGTGTTTCGACGCCAGCAGCGCAAAGATCAAGACCGGGATGACGATGAGGGTCGAGGTGGCCATGATCTTGCCATAGGGCACATCGTAGCCCTCCATGAAGGTTACGGCCATGGCGGGGGCGGTTTTCGCGGCCTTGGGGGCAAGGATGTAGGCGAAGAGCAGTTCATTCCATGAAAAGATGAACGACAGGATCGAGGATACCGCGACCCCCGGCATCGCCAAGGGCAGGCAGATTGACCGGAAAATGCGCCATTGGCTGGCACCTTCCAGCATGGCCGCCTCGTCCAGCTCGCGCGGGATCGAGCGGAACTGGTCGGTGCATATCCAGATCACGATTGGCAGGGTGAAGGTCAGGTACATCAGGATGAGGGCAAGGTGCGTGTCGCGTAACCCGATCTCGCGGGAGATGAGGAAGACCGGGAAGGCGAGGACGACGGGGCTGACGAAACGGTTGGTGATGAACCAGAACCACAGGTCGGTTTTCCCCCGGAATTCAAACCTTGCCAGCGCATAGGCGGCAGGCGTGCCCAGAAGGACGGCAAGGGTGGTGGTGCTGACCGAGACGATGATCGAGTTGATGAGGGCGAAGCCCACCTTGTCCTCGAACAACACCTCCCAATAGTTGGCAAGGGTTGGTGTGAACATCCATGCCGGGGGGGATTGCAGGGCCACGACCTGGGTTTTCAGACTGGTGGTGACCATCCAGTAAAACGGGAACACGCAGAAGAGGCAGATGAGGGTCAAGACCACGCCCTCGCCGATCAGGTTGCGGCGTTGGATCGGGGCGGCCATGTCAGCGGACCTCGCGGTAGAACAGGCGGATATAGATGCGCGCCAGCACGATGGTCACGGCCAGCATGATGATCGACTGGGCGCTGGCCAGGCCGATGTCGAACTGGCGGTTGCCCACACGCTCGATCAGGACGGCGATGAATTCGGTGGCGGCGCCGGGGCCGCCACGGGTCATGGTGAACACCATGTCGAAGAGCTTCAGCGTGTCGGCGGTGCGCAGGATCAGGACGGCGACAAGGCTGGGGATCAGGTAGGGCAGTTGCACATGGCGCAGGATGGTCCAGTTGGATTTCGTCTCAAGCTGCGCCGCCTCTTCGATTTCGGGCGGCACGGTGGACAGACCGGCCAGCAGGACCAGCGCCACGAAGGGGGTCCATTGCCAGATATCCCACAGGATCACGGCGATGAATGCATTTGTCGGATCACCGATGAAATTGATCGGGTCAATGCCGATCCAGCCCAGCATCTGGTTGATGACGCCGTATTTCTGGTTGAGCATGACCTGCGCCAACAGGCCCACCACGGCATAGGTGGTGGCCATCGGCAGGACAAGGCTGAGGCGCGTCAGGGTCTTCCAGAAGGTCAGGCCGGGGCGGTGCAGGACAAGGGCGATGGTCAGGCCCAGCACGATCTGGACGGGGACAGAGGTGATGAACAGCAACCCTGTTCGCCCCATCGCCTGCCAGAATACAAGGTCGGTCAGAACGAACGCATAGTTGTCGAGGCCGACGAACCGGGACTGCGCCAGCTTGGTCAGGTTGAAGTAATGCAGACTTTTCCACAGCGCATAGCACAGCGGCACGATCCCCACGATCAAGAGCGCCGCGATGGCGGGGCCAAGGAAGGCGGCGATGGTGCGGCGGGGGATGCGGGTGGACATGGGCGGGCTTTCGCTAATGAAGTGACCCCGGCCGGGAGCGGGCCGGGGCCTGACGCTTACTGCGCCAGTGGCTTCTTGCCGTCGTAGTAGCCGGCTTCGGCCAGAACCGCCTCCATCTTCTCACCGATGACCTTGGCGCCTTCTTCGGTGGTCACCTCGCCCAGCATCATCTTGGTGCCCCACTCCTGCACGATTTCCGTGATCGCGGGCCATTCGGCAAAGCGCGGACGGAACTCGGGCACGCCTTCCTGCCAGGATTCGACCAGTGCCGGGATGAACTTGTAGGTCGCGGCAAGGGCCGGGTCGGCATAGGCCGACTGACGGGCCGGGACGCCACCCAACTCGAGGTACTTGCCTGCGTTGGCCTTGGACGTCACCCACTGGATGAAGAGCCAGCCTGCAGCCTGTTCCGCCTCATCCGCCTGTGTGGCGACGGCCAGCGAGAAGCCGCCAAGGGCAGGTTTGCGGCCTGCGGGCCCCTTGGGTTCGGGGGCAACAGCCAAGCAATCCCCGAGGGTTGAGGTGTCCGGCGAGGCCAGCGTCGAATAGAACGCCGACCATTCGGTGATGAACGCGATGTCGCCCTGCGCCAGCCCGTTGACCACTTCGGAATGGTCATAGGCCACGATCCCCTCGGGCATGTACTTCATCAGATCCTGGCGGAACTTCAGGCCCGCCTGGCTTTCGGGCGAGCTGAGGTTTGATTTGAACTCGGCCGTCAGGAACGACCCGCCAAAGGGCCAGAGCATGCGGGCAAAGCTGTCGGCCGATTGCGTCTCGTTCCGTTTGGACTGCAGGGCGTAGGCGTACTTGCCGTCTTTGGTCAGGGCGGGGCCGTAGACGTTCATCACCTCGTCCCAGGTCGCGGGGGGCGCGTCGAAACCAGCGTCCTTGAGCATGCACGAATTGTAGAACAGAAGGCCCGAATAGTTGTCGAAGGGCAGGCCGTAGGTGGTGCCGTTCCAGCCGCCGAAGGCATTCAGGACCAAAGGAAAGAAGTCGTCGAGGGCCAGATCCGGGTCGGCCAGTGCGGCGTTTCCGGTGAATTTGTCGATGGGCTCGATCCAGCCGTTTTCAGCAAAGTTGCCGATCCAGACCAGGTCGATCAGCGCGATGTCGATATCGCCACCCGCCACGAAATCGCGCACCTGTTCGCCAAGGGCGTTTTCGTAGGGCACGGTGGTGATGTTGATCTTGATGCCCGTCGCGGCCTCGAACTCGGGCAGCATCTTGATCGCGGCGGCATAGCCCGGGCGGTCAAGGAACAGCACCTCGACCTCAGTTCCGGCATAGGGCTTGGCGGCCTCTTCCAGCGACCACGCACCGGCCTGGCCTGCGCCAAGCGCCGCCGTGGCGGCCAGTGCGATGGCACTGACGTTCGTCTTGAGTTTCATCTTTTCCTCCCTCAGGGTTCAGCGTTTGCGGGTTGACTTCCATTTGTAACGCTGCCGATATAAATGTATCGAACCGGGCCTGAGTCAATCGGGAAAATGCGGGCGGCGGGGGAAACCTGCCGTAGGGGAAGGGACGGGGATGGCCGAGGTCAGGTTGCAGGGCGTGAACAAGTTCTATGGGGCTGCGCAGGCACTGCACGGCATCACGCTGGACATTGCGGATGGCGAGTTTGCGGTGTTCGTGGGGCCGTCGGGCTGCGGCAAGTCCACGCTTTTGCGGGCGATTGCGGGGTTGGAAGACATTTCGGGCGGGTCGGTCACCATCGGCACGCGCGATGTGACGCGGCTGGCGCCGTCTGACCGGGACGTGGCGATGGTGTTCCAGTCCTATGCGCTGTACCCCCACATGACGGTGCGCGAGAACATGGATTTCGGCATGAAGATCAACAACTTCACAACCGAAGACCGCAAGCGCCGCATCGCCGACGCCGCGCGCATCCTGCAACTGGAGCCGTACCTTGACCGCAAGCCCGCACATCTGTCGGGCGGGCAGCGGCAAAGGGTGGCCATCGGGCGGGCCATCGTCAAGGAACCCAAGGTGTTCCTGTTCGATGAACCCCTGTCCAACCTTGACGCGAAACTGCGGGTGCAGATGCGGGTCGAACTGGAGGCGCTGCACCGCGACCTCAAGGCCACGATGATCTATGTCACCCACGATCAGGTGGAAGCGATGACCATGGCTGACAAGATCGTGGTCCTGAGCGCGGGCCGGATCGAACAGGTGGGCAGTCCGATGGACCTTTACCACCGCCCCTTGTCCGAGTTTGTGGCGGGGTTCATCGGCGCGCCTGCGATGAATTTCCTGAACATGACCGATGCCGGGGGTCGGGTTTCGGTCGAAGGCCATGTCCTGACCGCCGCAACCGCACATGGTGCGGTCAGGCTGGGCATCCGGCCTGAGCATCTTGTGCTGATGCCAGAAGGGCAGGGCGACCTGCCCGCCACCGTGACGCTGCGCGAAACGTTGGGGGGCGACGCCTATCTCTATGTGCGCACGGGGGCCGGGCAGGCGATGGTGGTGCGGGCCGAAGGGGATACCGCACTGGACCATGGGGCCACGGTCGGGCTGGGATTGCCCGCGCACCGGCTGCACCAGTTTGGGGCGGACGGGCGGACGCTGGCCCCGGGCGGTGCCGCATGAGCGTCGAGGATACGATCCGCGCGGCAGTCGCCCGTTCGGCCACGGTGGCCGAGGTGATGGTGGGCGCGGGCGCCATGGCCGGGGCGGGGGCGCTGTTCCGCAGGCAGTTCGGCGACGGTCCGGCGTGGATCATCGCAGATGAGGCAAGCTGGGCCGCCGCCGGTGACCGGCTTGAGGCGGGTCTGGCGGCAGAGGGCATACCCCTGCGCCGTCACATCATGCCATCGCGGCCAAGGCCGAAACCGACGGTCGATCTGGCGAATGCCCTGCGCGACATTCTGGCGGCGGATGGGTCCACCCCGGTGGCGCTGGGGTCGGGGGTCATCAACGATGTGGTGAAACACGCGGCATTCTCGCTGGACCGGCCGTATCTGTGTGTGGCGACGGCGGCGTCGATGGATGGCTATACCAGTGCCGGGGCACCCCTTTCGGACAAGGGGTTCAAGAAAACCATCCAGTGCCGCCCCGCCCGTGCCGTGCTGGGCGATCTGGACGTGATTGCGGCGGCCCCCCCGGCGATGACCGGCTGGGGTTACGGCGACCTTGCGGGCAAGGTGCCGGCGGGCGGGGACTGGATCATTGCCGATGCCTTGGGGATCGAGGCCATCGACGATATCGCATGGCCGATGGTGCAGCACGACCTGCGCGGCTGGCTGTCCGACCCCGCCCGGATCGCCCGGGGTGACCGGGTGGCGGTCGAGGGGCTGTTTTCCGGCCTGACGCTGGTCGGGCTGGCGATGGAGGCGCATGGGTCATCGCGCCCTGCCTCGGGGGCAGACCACCAGATCGCGCATCTGTGGGAGATGGAGGACCTGCACCACGCCGGTGAGCGGGTCAGCCACGGCGCCTGTGTCGCGGTTGGCTGCACAGCGACGCTGCGCCTGTACGACTGGCTTCTGGCGCAGGACCTGACGCGGATCGACCCCGACCGGGTGGCGGCACAGGCCATGACCCTGCCCGCAAAGGTGGCCGCGATTGCCGCATCGCTGGGGGCCGGTGAAATCGCCGCGCGCGCGGCGGAGGAAACGGCGGCCAAGCATGTCGAGGGGGCAGCGCTGCGCGCAAGGCTGGCGCAACTGGTGCGGGTCTGGCCGGACCTGCGGGCCCGGCTGCAGGCCCAGGTGATGACGGCGCGCGACATGCGTGCGGCGTTGCACGCCGCAGGCGCCCCGGCGGACGAGGCCGACATTGGTGTCACGCGCGCCGCCTTGCGCACAACGGTGATGGCCGCCCGTTTCCTGCGCAGCCGTTATACCATGCTTGATCTGCTGGACGAAACCGGCCTTCTGGCCGAAGCTGTCGATGCCGCTCTGCCGTTGCAACAGGTGGCGGCAGGGGGGGCGTGATGGTCGGGTTTGCAGAACGGGCCGCGCGGGCCGCATCCGAGATCGGGGCGGCGGTGCAGGGTGTCGATCCCGCTGCGCTGCAGGGGATGGTTGCCGAACTGGCGCAAGCGCAGCGGATCACCTGTTACGGCGTCGGGCGCGAAGGGCTGATGATGCGCGCCCTTGCCATGCGCCTGTACCACATGGGGCTGGATGCGCATGTGGTTGGCGACATGTCGTGCCCGCCTGTGGGACCGGGCGACCTGTTGGTGGTCAGCGCCGGCCCCGGGGCGTTTTCCACGGTGATGGGGCTGATTGGCGTGGCCCGGGATGCCGGCGCGCGGGTAGCCTGTGTGACGGCGGTGCCGGATGGCGGTGCGGCGCAGGCGGCTGATGCGGTGCTGGTGATCCCCGCCCAGACGATGGCCAACGATCAGGCCGGCCCCGTGTCGGTGCTGCCAATGGGGTCGCTGTTCGAGGGCGCGCAGTACCTGACGTTTGAACTGTTGATCCTGGCGCTCCGCGATCACCTCGGGGTGGCCCCCGACGCGATGCGCGCCCGCCATACCAACCTGGAGTAGCCCGATGTCCTGGCAGGAAAGGTTTTCACTGACGGGCCGCAAGGCGCTGGTCACCGGCGCGTCCAAGGGCATCGGTGCCGAGATTGCCCGCGTGTTCGCCGAGGCCGGGGCCGATATCGTGGCCGTGGCGCGCGATGCAGCGGGGCTGGAGGCTGTGGCGGCCGATGTGCGCGCGAGGGGCCGCCGCTGCCTGACGCTGACGGCCGATATGGGGGACGCCACCCAGCCCGTCGCGGCCTGTGAACGCGCGTTGGCGGAATGGGGCACCATCGACATCCTGGTGAACAACGCGGGCATGACGCATGTCGGCCCCGCCGTGGACTTTCCGACCGACCAGTGGGACGAGGTGATGGCCGTCAACCTGCGCGGCCCCTTCCTGACCGCCCGCACCCTTGGCCCTGCGATGATCGCGCAACGCTGGGGCAAGGTCATCATGGTGTCATCGCAAACCGGGGTGATCGCGCTGGATGACCATGCGGCCTATGCGGCGTCGAAGGGCGGGCTGAATGCGCTGACCAAAAGCCTTTGCGCCGAATGGGCGCGCCATAATGTGCAGGTCAACGCCATCTGCCCGACGGTGGTGATGACACCGATGGGCCGCAAGGTCTGGGGTGAGCCCGCCAAGGGCGATCCGTTCCGCAACGCCACCCCCGCCCGCCGCTTTGCCGAAGAGGTCGAGATTGCCGATGCAGCACTGTATCTGGCGTCTGACGCCTCGGCGATGGTGAACGGCGCACTTTTGATGGTCGAAGGGGGCTTCACGAGTGTCTGACGCCAAGGAGGCCTTCCTGCGGTACGAGGAAATCCGCCCCCGCCTGCCCACAGCCACCTATCCCGCCGCCTCGCGCCACCTGCCGACGCTGTCACAGGCGGCAGACCTTTGGGACGGGTTCGTGCTGGATGCCTTCGGCGTCCTCAACGTGGGCGAAACCGCCATTCCCGGGGCGATGGCCCGGATGGCGGAACTGCGCGCCCGGGGCAAGCGGCTCTGCGTGCTGACCAATGCCGCCAGCTACACCCGCCCTGAACTCCTCGCCAAATACCACCGGCTGGGATTCGACTTCACCCTGTCCGAAGTGGTGTCATCGCGCGACGTGGCAACCGCGCGGATCACCACGCTCTGGCCCGGCGCGCACTGGGCGGCGATCGCGGCGGCGGGCGACACATTCGCCGACATCCCCGCCCGCGTCACCGATGCCACCCTACACCCCAACGCGTTTGATACCGCTGACGCCATCCTGTTCCTGTCCTCCACCCGCTGGACCCCCGACCTGCAGGAACGGCTTGCGGGTGCCCTTTCACGCAACCCCCGGCCCGTGGTCGTGGCCAACCCCGACCTTGTCGCCCCGCGCGAGGATGGCCTGAGCCTGGAACCCGGCCTCTATGCACATGACCTGATCGACCGGCTGGGCACCGAGGTGCACTGGTTCGGCAAACCCTTTGCCGAAGGGTTCGCCGATGTGGCCGAACGGGTCGGCCTGCCGCCCGACCGTCTGGCGATGGTCGGCGATACGCTGCATACCGATGTTCTGGGCGGCGCGGCTGCCGGCATGGGCACGGTGCTGGTCACGCGGCATGGCCTTTTCAGGGGTCTTGACCCCGCCCCCTATATCGCCGCTTCGGGCATCCTGCCCGACGTGATCGTCGAGACCACCTGAGGAGACCACGATGAAAGGCTTCGGCATCCATTCCAGCATCTGGACCATGCGCTGGACCCCCGAGGCCGCCGAACAGGCGGTAGCAGAGGCGGTGCGCCACAGCTTCGACTTTGTCGAAGTGGCGCTTCTTGATCCAGCCATGGTCGATGCCGTCCACTCGCGCCGCCTGTTCGAGAGGAACGGCATACGCGCCGTCTGTTCGCTGGGTCTGCCCGAGGCGTGCTGGCCCTCCCGCGACCCCGAGGCGGGGATCGCATTCCTGAAGGTCGCCCTCGACAAGGCCGCGGCGATGGGCGCCGATGCGCTGTCGGGCGTGGTTTTCGGCGGCATCGGTGAGCGCTCTGGCCTGCCGCCCACCGAGACCGAACTCGACAACGTCGCGCGCTGTCTGTCAGCGGCGGCAAAGCACGCGAAATCCCTTGGGATCGCCTTCGGCATCGAACCCGTGAACCGCTACGAATCCCACCTCATCAACACCGGCTGGCAAGCCGTCGCGATGATTGAACGCACCGGGGCGGACAACATCTTTGTCCACCTCGATACCTATCACATGAACATCGAGGAAAAGGGTGCCGCGAACGGCATCCTCGCCGCCCGCGACCACCTGCGCTACATCCACCTGTCGGAAAGCGACCGTGGCGTGCCGGGTCAAGGCACCTGCGACTGGGACGAGATCTTTGCCACCCTCGCCGCCATCGGCTTCAAGGGCGGCCTTGCGATGGAAAGCTTCATCAACATGCCGCCCGAGCTTGCCTTCGGCCTCTCCGTCTGGCGCCCCGTGGCCGACAGCACGGAACAGGTGATCGGCGAGGGCCTGCCGTTCCTGCGCCAGAAAGCCCGCCAATACGGCCTGATCTGACCGCGCCCCCTTCCCCTTTTTCTGTCCAAAAGTATCCCACGGGGGTTTGCCACCGGGAACGCCACCGGTTCGAGAGACCGGTGGCATGGGGGGGTGTGAAACCCCCCGGCCTCCGTCCCCGCAAGCGCCACCCCCTCAGCAGTTCGGCACATTCACAGCCAACCCGCCCAGCGACGTCTCCTTGTACTTCTCGTGCATGTCGCGGCCCGTCTGGCGCATCGTCTCGATACAGGCGTCCAGCGATACCAGATGCACGCCGTCACCGCGCAGGGCCAGTGACGCCGCCGACACCGCCTTGATCGCCCCCAACCCGTTGCGCTCGATGCACGGCACCTGCACCAGCCCTGCAACCGGGTCGCAGGTCATGCCCAGATGATGCTCCAGCGCAATCTCGGCGGCGTTTTCCACCTGCATCGGCGTCCCGCCCAGCACGGCCGCCAGCCCCGCCGCCGCCATCGCCGCCGCCGATCCCACTTCGGCCTGACACCCACACTCCGCCCCCGAGATACTGGCGTTATGTTTGGCCAGCCCGCCGATGGCGGCGGCGGTCAGCATGAACTCGCCCAGCCGCGCGCGGGATGCCCCCGGCACATGGTCCAGCCAATAGCGGATCACCGCAGGCACCACCCCCGCCGCCCCGTTGGTGGGCGCGGTCACCACCTGACCGCCGGCGGCGTTTTCCTCGTTCACGGCCATCGCGTACAGGATCATCCAGTCGTTGATGACATGCGGCGGCGTCATGTTCAGCCCGCGCTCGGCCATCAGTGCGTCGTGGATGCCCTTGGCCCGTCTGCGCACCTTGAGGCCACCGGGCAATATCCCCTCGCCCTTCATCCCCCGGTCGATGCAATCGTTCATTACTTGCCACAGCCGCGTGATGCCGGCGTCAATCTCGGCCGCCGGGCGGAACCGCAATTCGTTCGCCCGCTTCATTGCGCCGATGCCCAGACCCGACGCCTTGGCCATCGCCAGCATCTCGTTCGCCGTCTCGAACGGATAGGGCACATCGCCCCGCACCTTGGATTTCGCCCCCCCCGCGTCGGCCATCTCGCCTGCCGTCAGCACGAAGCCGCCGCCGATGGAATAATAGGTTTCCTCAAGGATCACGTCGCCCTGCGCATCGGTCGCCTTGAGCATCAGCCCGTTGGCATGTCCCGGCAGGGCGGGGCCATAGTCAAAGGCCAGATCGCGGGCAGGGTCGAAGGTCAATTCAGGAAGGCCGGGCGGGGTAATCAGCCGGGTCTCGCGGATGGCGGCCAGCACCGCCTCAGCGCGCGCGTGGTCATAGGTGTCGGGCAGAAACCCCGCCAGCCCAAGAATAACCGCACGGTCCGACGCATGGCCGATCCCGGTAAAGGCCAGCGACCCGTGCAGCGATGCCCGCAGGCCCCGGGCCTTGAAGGGCGAGGCGCGCAGGGTGTCCAGAAACCGCCCCGCCGCCACCATCGGCCCCATCGTGTGCGACGATGACGGGCCGATGCCCACCTTGAACATCTCGAAAACCGACAGGAACATCCGGGATCAGCCTTTCAGGGCGCGGTGAACGGGGTGGGGCCAAGCCCTTCGGCCTCGGCCACGCGCTTGGCCGCGGGCATCGCTTCGACTGCGGCCACCAGTGCCCGGATCGCGGGAAGGGGGCCGGGGTCGATGGCATCGGCGGGGACGGCGGCAAACTTCTGCATCCAGCGCAGCAGCACCGCCAGATAGAACCCGATCGCGGGATGCCCAAGCCCCGGATCGACGGCCAGCGCCCGGTCAAGGTGGCCCAGACCTTCGGCCAGTTGGGCCGAAACGCCATGGCTGACCTCTGCCTGCACGTCCTCGCCCGCCACGCGTTCGGGGTGGACCAGCAGCATCGTCAGGGGGTGTACCGTGTTGTTCATGAACACGAACCACGACAGATAGGCCGCCCGCGCCGCCGACCCCGGTGCTGGGGCCAGCACGCCCGGATGCCGTTCGTCCAGATACATCAGGATCGCTGCCGTCTCGAAAATCGGACCGTCCGGCGTTTCCATCGCGGGGATCAGCCCCAGCGGGTTTATCGCGCGGTAGGCGGGCGTATGCAGCCTCCCGGCCTCGAAATCCACGTTGACCAGATCGAAAGGCACCCCAAGCTGCACCAGCGCCAGATGCGTGATGGTCGAGGCAAAGTCGGGGGCGGCATGCAGTCGGTACATCGCGTCTCTCAGGTTGCGCTGCCTTCTGGCGGCAGGGGGTGTGTCGGGGCCGAGAATGGCCTGTCGCCCAGCCCTTCCGCAAGGGCCACGCGTGCGGTGCCGGTGCGGGCGTCCATCACTTGTGCCAGTTGTGTCAGCGCGGGCCAACGGTCGAGTGCGAACCAACCCGTTTGCCCGCGCGGATAAAGTGCGGACCAACGCAACAGGCAGGCCACATAGGGTGCCAGCGCCGATTGCGGGGCGAAAAGCGCGGGGTACTGCGTCGCCGCCGCGTCCAAGAGCGTGAAATGCACCACCATCCGGGCCGCCGCCATATCGTGATGCGCGGGCAGGCTGCCCGGGGGCGCGTAGTATTCGGGGTAGAACAGCCGGCGCAGATCGGCATGTGCCGCATTTGACAGGTAGAACAGCCATTGCAGGAACGGTCCCTGCAACGCGGCATCCGGCCAAAGGCCGTGCCGGTCGGTCAGCCACAACAGGATCGCCCCGGTTTCCGCAATTGGGCCGTCGGGCGTTTCGAGTGCGGGGACCAGACCGGCAGGGTTCAATCGCCGGTAACCTGGACCGTCCTGCGCGCGGGTGCTGCGGTCGACCAGTTCGCAGCGATAGGCAATCCCCGCCTCTTCGCAATAAAGCCGCACGATCAGCGACGCATTGTCGGGCGCATAGTGCAGGACGTACATTGCGGAACCCCGGCGGCAGTTGCTGTTGTCGCATATGCGCCGAACCGTGCAGGGTGCGCATGGCCGAAAACGACGCCTCGCGGCGCAGTGCGGTTAACCTTGGGTTAGGGATGTTCGCGGATTGTGGGAACATTGTACGAACAGGAGGTGCGGATGCGGCATATCGGGGTGATCGTTGCGGGGATTTTTGCGGGCCTTCTGGCCGGCGGGGCGGGTGCACAGGGATTGCCGGAGGCGGTTCCTGCCAAGCTGGCCAAACGGCTGGCCACCAATCCGGGTGCGGTGATGGCGGCGGCGGGCGATCTGATCCATGGCTATGGGTCAAAGGGAAGTATCGACCGTCAGGGCATCCTGCAGGCGCTGGCGCTGGACCGGGCGGCGGTGCGGGCGCGGGCGATGGTGCCGTTGATTGCCGCCGATCTGGATGCCGACGGCCGGGTGACGGGGGCCGAGATGGCGGTGGTTGCAGCCGCCGCCGATGCCGCCACGCGCGGTCGGCTGATGCGCGCGCAAGGTGCGGCGGACGGCGACGGCGACGGCGTGGTGACACAGGCCGAGGCACTTGCCTTTGGCAAGGCCGAAGCGATGGCCCGCGTCGATGCCGGGGATGAGGCGCGGCTTATGGCCTATCTGACGCTGGACCTTGACGGCGATGGCCGTCTGACTCTGGCCGAGGTGGAAGAGGCTGCGGCGCGCGCCGTCATTGTGGCTGAAGTGACCGACAAGGACGCCTGAAGGGTGCCTGGAGGTGACTGGACGTATACACTCGCATGTCGCGCCGATCTGCGCTAATCCGGAAACAATCACGCATGTCCCGGAGCCTGCCGATGCCTGCCGAGTTGTCACCCATCGACAAGGCCAAGTTTCTTGCCGCACGCCGTGCGGTCGATTTCGTGGAAAATGGCATGCGTGTGGGCCTTGGCACAGGGTCGACCGCCGCATGGATGGTGCGCTGTCTGGCGGAGCGTGTGCGCGATGAGGGGCTGCGCGTGACCGGCGTTCCGACCTCGATGCGCACGGCACAACTGGCGCGGCAGGTGGGGCTGACAATCACCAGTCTGGACGACGCGAAATGGCTGGACCTGACGATTGACGGCGCCGATGAATTTGACCGCGACCTTGCGCTGATCAAGGGCGGGGGTGCGGCACTGTTGCAGGAAAAGATCGTGGCCACGGCATCCGACCAGATGATCGTGATCGCGGACGCGGCGAAAGAGGTCACCTCGCTTGGGGCCTTTCCGCTGCCGATCGAGGTGATACCGTTCGGCTGGCAGACCACGCGGGCGCTGGTCGAGGAACTGCTGGGGTCGCTCGACGTGATGGGCCGCGAGATCACCATGCGGATGAACGGCGACAAGCCCCTGGTGACGGACGAGGCGAACTATATCCTTGATCTGCACCTCAAGCGCATCGGCAATCCCCGGCAACTGGCGCTGGTGCTGAACCAGATCCCCGGTGTGGTCGAGAACGGCCTGTTCGTTGATCTCTGCGATATCGTGGTGGTGGGCCACCCCGACGGGCGGGTCACGGTGCGCGACATCAACGAAGGGTCGGACACCGAGGAACGGCTGGATATTGAGCCGCCCGACAACATCTTTGCCGATCTGGGCGACTGAGGTGGGCCTGCTGACCGCGGACGCGCGCGTGCGCCAGTAACGGCAACGGGGGGTTTCACACCCCCCGTACCCTCCGTGGGATATTTCTGAACAGATGAATGGGGATCGGAATGTGGCGGTGCCATCCCCGTTCCACCGGCATCTGGCCCCGGGCGGCGAAGCATGACATAGCGGGGTTGTGTGCTATTGGGGAAACGGCATGGCGGCCTTCGACCTTGACCTGTTCGTGATCGGCGGTGGCTCGGGTGGCGTGCGCGCGGCGCGTATCGCGGCGGGCGAATACGGCGCAAAGGTAGCGCTGGCTGAGGAAAGCCGGATGGGCGGCACTTGCGTCATTCGCGGCTGCGTGCCGAAAAAACTGATGGTGTTCGCCAGCGCCTACCCCGAGGCGGTGGCCGAGGCGCGGGCGTATGGCTGGGACGCAACGGTGGGGGCCTTTGACTGGCCCGCCTTTCGCACCCATCTGGAGGCCGAGCTTGACCGGCTGGAGGCGGCTTACCGCCGCACGCTGCAAGGCGCGGGCGTGGTGATCCACGACCAGCGCGCGGTCCTGCACGATGCCCATACCGTGCGGCTGGCGGATGGCCAGACCCTGACCGCCCGCCACATCCTGATCGCAACCGGGGGGCACCCCTTTGTGCCCGAGTTTCCGGGCAGTGACCTTGCCATCACCTCGAACGAAATCTTTCACCTTCCCACGTTTCCCAAGCGGGTTCTGGTGGTTGGCGGTGGCTACATCGCCAGCGAGTTTGCCTGCATCCTGCACGGTCTGGGGGCGGAGGTGACGCAGGCCTATCGCGGCGCGCAGATCCTGCGCGGGTTTGATGACGAGGCGCGCGGCCATGTGGCGAACGCCATGCGAATGCGCGGCATCGACATTCGCACAGGCACCGGCGTCGTCAGCCTTGCGCGCGAGGCGGACGGCATCGTGGCGAACCTGACCGACCGGGGGCCGCAGCCGTTTGACGTGGTGCTGTATGCCACCGGGCGGGTGCCGAATGCGGGTGGCCTGGGGCTGGAGCAACTTGGTGTGACGCAAGGGCGGGGGGCCGAGATCATCGTGGACGCTTACAGCCAGACCTCGGTGCCTTCGGTCTTTGCGGTGGGCGATGTGACCGACCGGGTGAACCTGACGCCGGTGGCGATCCGCGAGGGGCATGCCTTTGCCGACACGGTCTTTGGCGCGAAACCCACCACGGTCGATCATGCGCTGGTCGCGTCGGCGGTGTTCACCCGCCCCGAGCTTGGCCATATCGGGCTAAGCGAAGAGGACGCGCGGGCTGCGGGGCCGGTTGCGATCTATGCCACCGCCTTTCGCCCGATGCAGCAGGCCTTTGCGGGCGGGGCCGAGCGGGTGCTGATGAAACTGGTGGTCCACGGTGAAACCCGCCGGGTTCTGGGCTGCCAGATCGTCGCACCTCAGGCGGGTGAGTTGATCCAGATGGCCGCCGTGGCGATCACCATGGGGGCCTTGAAAGAGGATTTTGACCGCACGATGGCCGTCCATCCGACGATGGCCGAAGAACTGGTAACCATGCGCAAGCCGGTCCGAACGCATCACGGACCGGCACGAACCGCTTGAATTTCCCGCGCCGATGCACAGGTAAGGCGGGCATGAACCGAAAGAGGATGGCAGATGTCAGGTAACGGTGGCCCCTGGGGCGGTAACGGGGGCGGCAACGGCGGCGGCAATCGGGGCGATGATGATGACCGCCGGGATCCGCCGCCACGCGGCGGGCCAAAGCGCCCGGGTGAGGGGGGCAATTCCATCCCCGAGATCGACGAGATCATGAAAAAGGGGCAGGAACAGCTGCGCGTCCTGATGGGCGGTCGGCGTGGCCCGGGTGGCGGCGGCAACGGTGGCGGCGGCGGCAACCCGATGGCCCCCCTGTTCACCCGCAACGGCATGATCCTGGCCGGTCTGGCGGCCGCCGGGCTGTGGGCGTTCACCTCGTTCTACACGGTGCGGCCGGAAGAGCGGTCGGTTGAGTTGTTCCTGGGCGAGTTTTCGAACGTGGGCAATCCCGGCCTTAACTTTGCGCCCTGGCCTTTTGTCACGGCGGAAATCGTCCAGGTGACGGGTGAGCGTACGACCGAAATCGGCATCGGTTCGGGTGCCAGCAACGGCACCGGCCTGATGCTCACGCGCGACCAGAATATTGTCGATGTGGGCTATCAGGTGGTCTGGAACATCTCGGACCCTTCGCACTACCTGTTCAACCTGGCCGACCCCGAGGATACGATCCGCGCGGTCAGCGAAAGTGCGATGCGCGACATCATCGCGCGGTCCGAACTGTCGCCGATCCTGAACCGGGATCGCGGCATCATCGCCACCGACCTGCAGCGCGCCGTGCAGGGCACGCTCGACAGCTATGCCGCGGGCATCAACGTGGTGCGGGTAAACCTGCAGCGCGCGGTGGCCCCCGAACAGGTGATCGACGCCTTCCGCGAAGTGCAGGCCGCCCAGCAGCAGCGCGAGCGTCTGCAGAACGAGGCCGACGCCTATGCCAACCAGGTCACCGCAGCGGCCCGCGGCGAAGCGGCACGGTTGCTGGAACAGGCCGAAGCCTATCGCGCCGAGGTGGTGAACAACGCGCAGGGTGAGGCCAGCCGGTTCCTGGCGGTGTATGAGGAGTATGTGAAGGCACCCGAGGTCACCCGCCGCCGGATGTATCTGGAGACGATGGAAAAGGTTCTGGGCGACATGAACAAGGTCATACTGGACGGTGTTTCGGGCGGTGAGGGCGGTTCGGGCGTCGTGCCGTTCCTGCCGTTGAACGAAATTGGCCGGATGACCGCACCGCAGGGTGCAGGCTCAACCCAGGGGGGGACCAACTGATGGCACGCGCAGCTTACATCCTGCCGGTGATCGGCGTGATCGTCGCCGGTATCCTGTCGTCGATCTTCATTGTGGACGAGCGTGAAAAGGCGCTGGTGCTGCAGTTTGGTCAGGTGCGGCAGGTCAAGGACAAACCGGGTCTGGGGTTCAAGATACCGCTGATCCAAGAGGTGGTGAAGTACGAAGACCGGATTCTGGGTCTGCCGACGCAGCCGGTCGAGGTGACGATGGCCGATGACCGCCGCCTTGTGGTGGACGCCTTTGCCCGTTGGCGCATTGCCGATCTGGTGCAGTTCCGCCAGTCGGTCGGCACCGGGGGTGAAACGCAGGCCGGGCGCAGGCTTGAGGGGATCATCAACGCGGCCATCCCCGAGGTTCTGGGCCGGGTGGCCGCGAACCGGGTGCTGTCCGAGGATCGTACGACGCTGATGAACGAGATCCGGGATATCGCCCGCCGCCAGGCGGCATCGCTGGGGATCGAAGTGATCGACGTGCGCCTGACCCGTACCGACCTGCCCGAGCAGAACCTTGAGGCCACCTTTGCCCGGATGCGCGCCGAGCGTCAGCGCGAATCCGCCGACGAGATCGCGCGCGGCAACGAGGCCGCACAGCGCGTGCGCGCCAGTGCCGACAGGACGGTGGTCGAACTGACCTCCGAGGCGCGCAAGAACGCCGAGGTGGCGCGAGGCGAGGCGGATGCCTTGCGCAACGGCATCTATGCCGAGGCGTTCGGACGCGATCCTGAATTCTTTGCCTTTACCCGGTCTCTGACCAGCTATGAGCGGGCACTTGGCGGCAAAAATTCGTCGATCGTGATGCAGCCGGATTCGACCTTCTTCGACTATCTGCGGTCGGATGAGGCCCCCGTGGCCCCGACACCCCCCGCCGTCGGCAACTGACGCGCAGGGTTGGCAGGAAGAACCGCGCAGGCCCCTTTTTTCGAGGGGGCCTGCGTTTTCCATTTGGCCCGGGCGCTGTGATACGTGACAATGCTTCACATCCATTTGTACCATTGCGATGGGGTTTGAATTGCAGTCGGGCCGCCCCAGGTGACAGGGTACAACTACGCGTTCGGGCCGCCCCGCAGCCATTGGGCCGATATGGGGCCGATCCCACACATAAGGAGTGTCGGAATGCAGTCGAAATCCACGTCGGTCACGGCACCGGCGTTTACCTATCACAACGGTGCGGGGCGGTTGCTGCTGGCGCTGGGCCTTGGCCTTGCAATGGCGCTTGGCACGGCGGTACGGGGCCACGCGTTCAACGCGCCCGAGACGTTCGCCGATCTGGCAGAATCGATCAGCCCTTCGGTTGTCAACATCACCACCTCGACCACCGTTGCGGGCCGTCCCGAAGGTCCGGGCCTGAATGTGCCCGACGGCAGCCCGTTCGAAGAGTTCTTCAACGATTTCCTTGACCGTCAGGGCGAAGGCGAAGGCAGCCGCCCGCGCAAGTCCGAGGCGCTGGGTTCGGGGTTCGTGATTTCGGCCGACGGCTACATTGTGACCAACAACCACGTCATCGAAAAGGCCGACGAGATCGAGATCGAGTTCTTTTCGGGCAAGCGGTTGCAGGCCAAGCTGGTCGGCACCGACCCCAAGACCGACATCGCGCTGTTGAAGGTGGAAAGCGATACGCCGTTGCCGTTCGTCAGCTTTGGCAACAGCGACACGATGCGCGTTGGCGACTGGGTTGTCGCCATGGGCAACCCGCTGGGTCAGGGGTTCTCGGTGTCGGCCGGCATCGTGTCGGCGCGCAACCGGGCACTTTCGGGCACCTATGACGATTATCTGCAGACCGATGCCGCGATCAACAAGGGCAACTCGGGTGGCCCGTTGTTCAACATCAACGGTGAAGTCATCGGCGTGAACACCGCGATCCTGTCGCCGACCGGTGGTTCCATCGGCATCGGTTTCTCGATGGCGTCGAACGTGGTCACCAAGGTGGTCGGCCAGTTGCGCGAGTTTGGCGAGACGCGTCGCGGCTGGCTGGGTGTGCGCATCCAGGACGTGACCCCGGACGTGGCCGAGGCGATGGGCCTGACCGATGCCAAGGGTGCGCTGATCACCGATGTGCCCGACGGTCCTGCCAAGGATGCAGGCATGCTTGCGGGCGATGTGATCGTGACCTTTGACGGATCGGCCGTGTCGGACACCCGCGAACTGGTGCGCCGCGTGGCCGATGCGCCGGTGGGTGAGGGCGTAAGCGTCATCGTGATGCGCGAAGGCAAGAGCGTGAACCTCACGGTCACCCTAGGCCGCCGCGAAGAAGCCGAGGGCGAACCCGTCGCCACCGCCGCCACCCCGGCACCGGTGCCAGAGGCGGGCGATGTTCTGGGGATGAGTGTGACACCCCTGACCGCCGAGGTTGCCAAGGAACTGAGCGTTCCCGAAGACACCAAGGGTTTGGCGATCACCCAGGTGGACGAGTTGTCCGAAGCCTTTGCCAAGGGCCTGCGCGTTGGCGACGTGATCACCGAGGCGGGCCAGCAATCGGTCGTGCGGGTGAAAGACCTGACTGACCGTGTGGATGAGGCCAAGGGCGCCGGGCGCAAGTCCCTGCTTCTGTTGATCCGCCGCGCCGGTGATCCGCGCTTTGTGGCGCTGGGGATCGAATAGGGCTGCCCGCCCGTCACGGGCGATACGGAAACATTGACGCGCGGCAGGGGGTCACCCTCTGCCGCGCGTCCCGTTTCAGGGGGTCGGCCAGCGCCACCTTGACCTTGCCCCCGGCAGGCAGCACTGTCCCCGGAAAAACAAGCGAGCAGCACATGGCCACCGCCCCCTTCGCCCCCTTTGAATGGATGATTGCCTGGCGTTACCTGCGCGCCCGCCGGGCCGAGGGCGGGGTCAGCGTGATGACCTGGATCAGCCTTGTCGGCATCACGCTGGCCGTGTTCGCGCTGATCGCCACGCTGGCGGTGCGTGCGGGGTTCCGGGCCGAGTTTGTCGATACGATCCTTGGGGCCAATGCGCATATGACGGTCTATGCCAGCGCCCGCGATGATACCGAGGGGCGCATGATCCGGGGCTTTGCCGATTACGATGCGGTGGCGGCGCGTCTGGCGGAATTGCCCGGCGTCACCCGCGCCGTGCCTTTGGTCAAATCACAGGTCATGGGCACCGCCAATGGCCAGAACGCGGGCGTCGAGGTTTACGGCATGCGCCCCGCCGATGTGGCGTCGATCCCCCGGATCGGCACCGGGTCGGGCGGCACGGGCGATCTTGCGCGTCTGGATGAGGGCATCGCCATCGGCTCGGGCCTTGCGCGCGAACTGGGGGTGACGGTCGGCGACCGCATCCGCCTGATATCGCCCGACGGGGCCAAGACCGCCTTTGGCACCAGCCCCCGGGTGAATGCGTATGAGGTGGTCTATGTCTTCACCGCCGGGCGCTATGACATCGACCGCGTCCGCGCCTACCTGCCGCTGGACGAGGCGCAAAGTTACCTCAACCGGGAAGGGTTCGCCGACGAGATCGAGGTGATGGTGCAAGACCCCGAGGCGATCGAGGCGCAGGCCGATGCGATGTTGTCGGCGGGTGGCCCCGATGCGCAGTTGTGGTCGTGGCGCGACAGTGCCGGGGCGTTCCTGCGCGCGCTGGATGTCGAGGACAACATCATGTTCGTGATCCTGTCCATTCTGGTGCTGATTGCGGCCATGAACATCGTGTCGGGCCTGATCATGCTGGTCAAGAACAAGGGCCGCGACATCGGCATCCTGCGCACAATGGGCCTGACCGAGGGGTCGGTCCTGCGCGTGTTCTTCCTGTGCGGGGCGTTCACCGGGATTGTCGGCACGATTGCCGGGGTGGCGCTTGGGTGCCTTTTTGCGCTGTACATCGACCCGATCTTTGCCGTGGTCGACCGGATTATGGGTGGCAATATCTGGGACCCGTCGATCCGGGGGATCTATGCATTGCCCGCAAAACTGCAGTTCGGCGACGTCATGTCGGCGGTGGCGCTGTCGCTGGGTCTGTCGTTCATCGTCACCATCTTCCCCGCCCGCCGGGCCGCTAGGATGAACCCGGTCGAGGCGCTGCGGTATGAGTGACGCCCCCCGAACAGAAGCCCTGACGCTGGACGGCATCGAAAAGGGTTACAACCGTGGTCTGCCGTCCGAGGTGATGGTGCTGCGCGGCGCCAGCGTGACGGTGGCCAAGGGCGAGGTGGTGGCACTGGTGGCGCCGTCTGGTGCCGGCAAATCGACGCTGTTGCACATCGCAGGGCTCCTGGATGTGCCCGACGCCGGTGCAGTACGGCTGGGCGGCGTATCCATGGGCGGCCTTGCCGACCGCGCGCGGACCGAGGCGCGGCGGCGCGATGTCGGGTTCATCTATCAGTTCCACCACCTTTTGCCCGAGTTCACGGCGCTGGAAAACGTGGTGCTGCCGCAGCTTGTCAACGGCACGCCGCGCGGCGTGTCAGAGGCCCGCGCGCGTGATCTTCTGGGCCGGGTGGGCGTGCTGCCCCGCGCCGGGCACCGCCCGGCCGAGTTGAGCGGCGGTGAGCAGCAGCGTGTCGCCTTCTGCCGGGCGCTGGCGAACGGACCCAAGGTGCTGCTGGCGGATGAACCGACAGGCAACCTTGATCCCGCCACCTCGGATCAGGTGTTCGGCGTGTTGATGGCGCTGGTGCGCGAAACCGGGCTGTCGGCGCTGATCGCCACGCACAACATGGGGCTGGCGGCACGGATGGACCGGATTGTGCGGCTGGAGGGCGGCATGGTGTTATGACGGCGCGGCTCAGACCCGCGCCGCGTCCTCCAGCCGCAGTTCCGTCGCACTCCGCCCGCCCCAGGTTGACAGCGCCAGCCTGCCCGCCACGTGGAACCGCTGGTGCGGTGCGGCGGTCAGAAGCATGCCAAGCGGCCCTTCGGTGGCACCAAACGCGATGGCCCCGGCAGTGGCCCCCGTGCTGTCGCGCAGGGTTGCCTTGAGGTGGTTTTCACCCACCCGCCGGGCGGTCACCGCCACATCGGCAAAGGCAAAGCGGGGGGCCGGGGCACCCTGGCCAAAGGGGCCTGCGGTTTCGATCTCGGCATAAAGGGCGGGCGTCAGGGCCGACAGGGACAAAAGCCCGTCGATATGCAGGGTGGCGGGCCCTTCGGTGCCTGCCCCCTGTCGCGCCAGAAGGTCGGCCAATCGCTGCATCGCGGCTTCCAGCATATCACGCCGCACCGTCAGACCAGCGGCCATGCGGTGCCCGCCGCCCCGTTCCAGCAGCCCCTCGGCGGCCAGCCGGTGGACGGCAGCCCCCAGATCGACGCCGCTGACGGACCGGGCCGAACCCTTGCCCCACTCGCCGTCCAGCCCGATCACCACGGCGGGGCGGTTGAACGCCTCTTTCAGCCGGGCCGCGACGATGCCCACGACGCCCGGATGCCACCCCTCGCCCGCCGCCCACACCAGCGGGCCGTCCACGCCACGCGCCTCGGCCTGCGCCTGTGCGGCGACGCGGACAGCCGCCTCGATGGCACGGCGTTCGGTGTTCAGGATGTCCAGCCGTGCCGCCAGTGCCGCCGCTTCGGCCACATCGTCGGTGGCCAAGAGGCGCGCGCCAAGGTCGGCCTGCCCGACGCGACCGCCCGCATTGACCCGTGGCCCCAACAGGAACCCCAGCGCATAGGTGTTCGGTGCCTCGTTCATCCGCGCCACATCGGCCAGTGCCACCAGCCCGGGCCGTGCCCGCCGCGCCATCACCCGCAGACCCTGCCGCACAAAGGCGCGGTTGATGCCGGTCAGCGGGGCCACGTCGGCCACGGTCGCCAGCGCCACCAGGTCCAGCATCGCCATCAGGTCGGGGCCGGTATCGCCCTTGGCCCGCAACCGCCGGTTCGCCTCGACCAGCAAAAGATAGACCACCGCCGCCGCGCAAAGGTGGCCCAGCGCGCCGTCCTCATCCTGCCGGTTCGGGTTCACCACGGCCAGCGCGGGCGGCAGGGTTTCGCCGCCAAGGTGATGGTCCAGCACCACGACATCCGCCTTTGCCGCAGCAGCGGCGATGGGTTCGTGCGACAGGGTTCCGCAGTCGACACACAGGATCAGGTCATGGTCTGCGGCCAGCCGCGCCATCGCCGGCACGTTCGGGCCATACCCTTCGTCAATCCGGTCGGGGATATACAGCGTCGCGCCGCAACCCATCCCCCGCAACCAGTCGATCAGCAGTGCCGCCGAGGCCCCGCCATCCACGTCGTAATCGGCAAAGATCGCGATGCGCTCGCGGCTTTCCACCGCCCGCAGCAGCCGGTCGGCAGCAGGCCCCATGTCGCGCAGGGTCATCGGATCGGGCAAAAGGTCACGCAGGGCGGGGGCGAGGAAGGCCTGCGCGTCGCCGGGTGCCACGCCGCGCCGGGCAAGGATGCCCGCCACCGCCAGCGGCAGGGTGGCCCCTTGCGCGATGGCCTCGGCGGCGCGGATGTCGGCCTCGGTTGGGCCGGTCCAGCGGCGGCCGGTCAGCGAGGCCTCGATGCCCAGGAATGCGCGTTCGGTCATGCGCCAACGGGATGCCCGATGCCGCGCGCACACGCAAGTGGTGCGGCTTGCCCCGCCATGGGGTGGCGGGTTAGGGTCATGCCCATGCTGACGCGCTTTCTCCCCCTTGTCCTGATCGCCGCCTGCGGGTCATTCCCCGAGGTGGACCGCGCCGTACGGCAGCTTGGCGAAGGTCCGGCCCCGATCCTGCTGCCGACCGATGATCTTCTGGCGCGCGTCGATGCCCCGTCCCGGGTGGGCGACGCGCAGGCCACGCTGGTGGCGCGGGCGGCGGCGTTGCGGGCGCGGGCGGCGCGTCTGCGGGCAACGCCGGTCGGGTAGGGCGGGGAACGCCCCGCCGCCGCCCGCGCGTTGCAGTGCCGCCCCTGATCGGATAGCAAGCGCGCACCCCCAGCCCCCTTGACGGAGCGTAGCCATGGTTTCCCCCTTGCGACTTGGACTTGCCGGGCTTGGCACGGTGGGGCAGGGCGTGGTGCGCATCGTGCAGGGCCATGCCGATCTGATTGCGGCGCGGGCCGGGCGGCCCGTCGTCATCACCGCCGTGTCGGCGCGCGACGCGACCAAGGCGCGGGATGTGGACCTGTCGGCCTATCATTGGGAAACCGACCCCGTGGCGCTTGCCACCCGCGACGACATCGACGTGTTCGTCGAGGTGATCGGCGGCGACGACGGCCCGGCCAAGGACGCGACCGAGGCCGCGATTGCTGCAGGCAAGGATGTGGTGACGGCCAACAAGGCGCTCATGGCGCACCATGGCCACGCGCTGGCGCTGGCGGCCGAGGCGCAGGGCCATGTGATCCGGTTCGAGGCGGCGGTGGCGGGCGGCATCCCGGTCATCAAGGCACTGACCGAGGGGCTGGCGGGCAATGCCATCCGCCGGGTCATGGGCGTGATGAACGGCACCTGCAACTATATCCTCACGCGGATGCAGGTTTCGGGCCTCCCCTATGCCGAGGTCTTCGAGGAAGCCCGCGCGCTTGGGTATCTTGAGGCTGACCCGAACCTTGACGTGGGCGGGATCGACGCCGGGCACAAGCTGTCCTTGCTGGCCGCCATCGCCTTTGGCACGCAGGTCAGCTTTGACGCGGTAGAGCTTGAAGGGATCGGTTCGGTCAGCATCGACGACATCCGCCAGGCCGCCGACATGGGGTACCGCATCAAGCTTCTGGGCGTGGCGCAGATGACGGGCCGTGGGCTGGAACAGCGGATGACGCCCTGCCTTGTTCCCGCCGACCACCCGCTTGGCCAATTGCAGGGCGGCACCAACATGGTGGTGATCGAGGGCGACCATGTCGGCCAGATCGTGCTGCGTGGGGCGGGGGCCGGGCAGGGGCCAACCGCAAGTGCCATCATGGCCGATGTCATCGACATCGCGCGCGGCGTCCGCATGCCGACCTTTGGCCAGCCGGCCCGGGGCCTTGCCCGCCCCATCGCGGCGGCGGTGGCGACACCCGCGCCCTGGTATCTGCGCATGGTGCTGGTGGACAAGCCCGGCGCATTGGCCAAGATCGCGACGGCGTTGGGTGAGGCAGGCATTTCCATCGACCGGATGCGCCAGTACGGCCATCAGGGCGCAGATGCCCCGGTGCTGATCGTCACCCACAAGGCCACGCGCGATGATGTGGCCCACGCGATGGGCCTGTTCGCGGGCACGGGCGTGCTGGTGGGCACCCCCGTGGCGCTGCGGATCGAGGATGTGTGACCGCGATGCTCAGTCACGTCACGCTTGGTTGCAGTGACTTCGAGACGGCACTGGCTTTCTGGTCGCCGGTGATGGCGGCCCTTGGCGCACGGTTGCGGTTCGTGGACCGTGACCGCCCCTGGGCCGGGTGGGAGCCGTCGGGCGGCGGGCGGCCGCTGTTCATCGTGACCATGCCCGAGAACGGAGCCCCCGCCATCGCCGGGAATGGCACGATGACTGCGTTCGAGACGGCGGACCGGGACGCCGTTGATGCTGTCCACGCCCTTGCCCTGTCCCTTGGCGGCACCAGCGAAGGGGCACCGGGCCTGCGCCCCGCCTATCATGCCGCCTACTACGGGGCCTATTTCCGTGACCCGGCTGGCAACAAGGTGGCGCTTGCCTGTCATCATCCGGTGTCCTGACAGGCGCGCATCCTGTGCTGCCAATCGAAGGTGAATGATCGCGCTTGACTGCTCACCCGACCGGGCGGATCGTGCGGCCACCCAGACATGGAGCGAAACATGGTTCGGCTGCTGTGGCTGGCGCTGCTTTTCGCTACCCCTGCAGTTGGCCAGCCGGTTCCTGGCCGAGATGACCCGGCCTTTGCCCTTGCTTTCGCCCGTGCGCTGCAGGGTGATGATCCGACCGCGTTGGACGACATACATGCGGCAGCCGAGGCGGGGAACGCGGCGGCAATTCTGGCTTTGCCCAACGTCACCAATTGGCTGCTGTACCATGGCACGATGCGCGAAGTCAGGCGCTATCGCCAGGTCAATGGGCAGCCTCTGGTCGACCTGATTGCGTCCACATCGCCAATCGCTGCAATCTGGCACGGCTGGAAACCCGAGCAGGACATGTCGGACACGCTGGTCCGCATCGCCGGACTTCACGGAGCGGGCGAAACCGGCAAGGCCGACTTTCTCATGTTCATGTGGGTCAACCATACTGGCGCCCTGGGCAGCATTCCGTCGGTCATCACCGAGGACGCGGCCTCGGCCTATGTCACCGCGATAACGGTCGGGCAACGGGTGACCTCCATCCCCGATGCGTTCGCAAAGGATTGGCTGATCCGCCTGCTGCGCGAGGATCGGATAGAAGGCTGGATGGCACTCCACCGGGTGTCCACCAGAGACGATCCCGCAGAACGGACCATTTCCATTGCAGAGGCAATCGCAAGCGCGGGTGTCCCGGCAGAGGTCGCCGTGCAGAGGCTGGATGACGCGCGGCGCATCTGGCAGAGCATTGAGGGCGGCCCGCTTCCCCGTCCGTTGGACGAGGCCGCTCTCTTCATTCGCGAACTTGGCCAGCGTCCCGAATACCTTCCGCTCCGCACGGTCTGCGCCGCTTCCTGTCCTGCCGATCCCGCATCCTGCATGACGGCCTACGTTCAGGGCTTCGGCGCTATGTCTCACCCGATGGAATTTTCCGTCCCGCTGGTGATGCTGATACCGCGCGAAACATTCTTTGCCACACCCCGTGGCACGGCGCTGTTCGTCCGGTACGGCCTTGAGCGCCTGCCCAAAGGCGGCTACCGCGACGATGCCCTTGCGGCTGTCCGGCAGACCAGCTCGTGCCTCGCACAAGTCGTCGCCGACGCACCCGACTAGGGACTGGGTGATCAGTCCTTGCCCGACGCGCCCCATGCGCGCTAGGGGTGGCAAAACAGCCGTCAGGGGGACAGCACATCATGTCGGACGCACGCGAATTTCAGGATCGGCTTCTGTCACTCGGTCTGGCCCGGGTGTCCGAGGCGGCCGCACTGGCCTCGGCCAGCCTGATCGGGCGCGGCGACGAAAAGGCCGCCGATCAGGCCGCCGTCAACGCCATGCGCGAGCAGTTGAACCAACTGGATATCGCGGGCGTCGTGGTGATCGGCGAGGGTGAACGCGACGAGGCCCCGATGCTGTTCATCGGCGAAGAGGTAGGTACCGGCAAGGGGCCGGCGGTGGACATCGCACTTGACCCCCTTGAAGGCACCACGCTGACCGCCAAGGACATGCCGAACGCCCTGACCGTCATCGCCATGGCGCCGCGTGGCACGCTTCTGCATGCGCCCGACGTCTATATGGAAAAGCTGGCTATCGGCCCCGGTTTCCGCGTCGGCACCGTGACGATGACGATGACCCCGTCCGAACGGGTGTCGGCACTGGCCGCCGCCAAGGGCTGCTCGACCGAGAATATCACGGTCTGCGTTCTGGAACGCCCCCGCCACGAGGCGATGATCGCCGAACTGCGCTCAACCGGGGCCGCGATCCGGCTGATTACTGATGGTGACGTGGCCGGGGTGATGCATTGCGCCGAAGCTGAACTTACCGGCATCGACATGTACATGGGGTCGGGCGGCGCACCCGAGGGTGTGCTGGCGGCGGCGGCGATGAAATGCATGGGCGGGCAATTCTTTGGCAAGCTCCTTTTTCGCAATGATGACGAAAAGGCCCGCGCGCGAAAGGCCGGCATCACCAACTTTGACCGAGTCTATACCCGCGACGATCTGGTGCGCGCCGATGTGATCTTTGCCGCCACCGGTGTCACCAGCGGCTCGCTTCTGGCGGGGATCAAGCGGGAACCGGGCTGGGTCACCACCGAAACCCTGCTGATGCGATCAAAGACCGGTTCGGTCCGCCGGATGACCTACCGCAGCCCGATGCGCTGAACCTTTCCCGTTTCACCTTGCACAAATACTCCACGGGGGGTGCGGGGGTGTAAAACCCCCCAAACCTGCCCGCGCCGTCAGTGCGCCGGCTGAATGAACGTGCCATTGCGCAACTCGGCCATGGCCTGTTGCAATTCCGCTTGCGTGTTCATCACGATGGGGCCGTGCCAGGCCACGGGTTCCTTCAGGGGCTGACCCGAGATCAGCAGGAACCGGATGCCCTGTGGCCCCGCCGTCACCGTCACCTCGTCACCCGCGCCGAACCGCACCAGCGTGCGGTTGCCCGACAGGTCGCGGATATTCACCTCTTGCCCCGCCACCTCTTTCTCCAGCAGCACACCCTCGGGGGTGGCGGCATCGCGGAAATCGCCCGCGCCTTCGAACACATAGGCGAATACACGACGCCAGCGGTCCAGCCGGAACGTGCGCCTGCGACCGGCGGGCACGGAGATATCCAGATACTGCGGATCGGCGGCGATGCCGTCGACCGGGCCCCTGACCCCCCAGAACGACCCCACGATCACCCGCACGCGGGTGCCGTCATCTTCGGTCACCTCGGGGATGTCCGCGCCCGCCACATCCTGATAGCGGGGTGCTGTCATCTTCAGCGAGGCGGGCAGATTGGCCCACAACTGGAACCCGTGCATCTGGCCCGCAACGTTGCCCTTGGGCATCTCCTGATGCAGGATGCCGCGCCCGGCGGTCATCCATTGCACCGACCCCGCGCCCAGCGAGCCCCGGTTGCCCAGACTGTCACCGTGGTCAACCGTGCCTGCCAGCACATAGGTGATCGTCTCGATGCCACGGTGCGGGTGCCAGGGAAAGCCGCGCAGATAGTCGCGCGGATTGTCGTTGCGGAAATCGTCGAACAACAGGAACGGGTCGGCCAATGTGGGGTCGCCAAAGCCGAAGGCGCGGTGCAGATGCACGCCTGCGCCCTCCATCGTGGGCATTGCGTTGGACTGGTCCAGAACGGGACGGATCGACATGGCGGGCAACTCCTGCGGGGTCAGGTCAAGCTAGGATGCGCAACGATGCGCCGCAACTTGGCCTTGCCGCAGGGCGGCTGTGCGGCACGGCACAGCCAGCGCCGTGCCTACTGAAGAACGATCCGCGGTGAAAAGCGGGGGCGCGTGACCACGAACTGCGACATCCGCATGTCGCTTATACCGCCCAGCACGAACGTCGCCTCATAGTCGACCCAGCTTTCCACGATCACTGCGGTATCGGCGTCGGACATCCGGGGGATCCTGGACACCAGCGGCGCCAGCGTTGCATTGGTCAGTTGTGGCGCCAGCGAGCCCGATACCCGCGACCATTCCACCTCATAGCGGTTGTTCGCCTCGCGCCACACGATCGAGGTCACCCGCAATTCCGCATCCAGATCGCGCGGCAGCAGCTGGTCCATCGTCAGACGCATGCCGTTGATGTAGGTGTTATTCAACGTGCGCTGCTCGCGCGAGATCAGATCGGCTACGGCATAGGTCGCTTTCTGCACCTGGGTTACGGCGCGGTAGCCGTCCCAGTAGCTGAACAGCGCGATGAACGCCCAGCACAGAAAGGGCAGGGCCAGCACGGTTTCGACAACCATATAGCCATCTTCGCGCGCGCCGAAACGGCGCAGATGGCGGGCAGTTGTGCTGATCCAGCGGAACATGATGTCAGACCTCCTCAGGTCGGTTGGTTGACAAAGGCGGAGACCGAGATGAGGCGGTAGCCTTCCTGGCCGTCAGCTTCTTCCAGCCCTTTGCCGATGCTGGCACCGGGAAACATGGCATCCTGCACGACGCAGACACGCACCAGCATCAACTCGTTCGGGGCACCCGGGTTGAACGACAGTGCGGGCTGTACCGCCGATCCGCGGTCGATGCAGGTGGCGGAAGCCGTCGGCATGTTCCACGTGGTGGTCGAGATCGGCAGCAGCTCCACCCGGATGTTGTCGTTGCATTCGGGCAGGGCGGGCACGTTGGCGCAGATGTCGGCCTTGATCGTGTCGTGGTTCGGGTTGGGGATATTGCCCAGCCCCAGATCGCGCATCGTCAGGTCAACCGCCCGGTCCAGCAGGATTTGCCGGGCCGTATAGATGCCTGCTTCGGCACTGGCCATGAACAGGAACATGATCAACGGCAGCATCACCACGAACTCGATCACCCCGCCGCCGCCCTCTTCGCACCGGACGAACCGGCGGAAGGGGGCGCTCAGGCGTTGGTGCGACAGCAGGCGTTTCATTGTGTCAACCTCAACTGGCTGATGTTGGACGCGATGGCCCGGAAGGCCGACTGGATTTGCAGACCATTCGCGTTGAAGAAGTGGGCGGACGAGGACGCACAGCCGAGGATCTGGGTCTGGCCGTTGGTCGGGGCTTCGAACGCGATGCCATAGACGACGACACCGTTGTTCTTGGCCAGCGTACAGGACTGCTGCAGGGTCGAGTTCATGGCGGCGACGCTGGCCCAGGTCGATTGCATCGCCGTCATCGTGGTGTTGTACCAGCTGGTGCGGGTGGCGGCGGTGGTGCCCAGGGCACGGCCATAAAGCTGGTAGGCGACCCAGGACACGCGCTGTTGCGCCCAGACGTCCTGCCAGTTCATCTGCGTCGCACCACCGCCCGAGTTCCAGGCAGCTGCCTGCCAGGTGTCAAGGTGCGGCACATAGAACTCGTTGGCACCGGCAACAACAGGACGGCTCGCGGTGTGGCGGATCGAGTAGTTGCCATCGGCCGTGCTGCGCCAGATCGGCGAGATGCCCGTCTTGTAGATGTCGTTGACCCGGGTGTGGGCGACATGTTCACCATCCGTCATCAGGACGATGACCTTCATCGAGTCGTCGTCCTGCCAAGCAAAGGGGCGGCCCGACAGGGCACCGGGGATTTCCCCGGCATTGATCAGCGTGTTGTACATCGGACGTGCGCCCGGTTCGATCAGCGCCACACCCCACTTCATGCCCAGGGTGATCGACGTGTTGCCAGCGGCGACCAGGGCATTGATATTGGCCTTGATGGTGGCGGGCAAGATGGCGGGCAGGCGCACGATGTTGGCGGCGGTGTTGCGGCAGAACGGCTGGTTGGCGTCAAACCGCGCACCGCTGGACGCGGTCGAGGTCCAGTTGGTATAGGTATTGTTGCCGGCCGTCGCGTTGGGCGTGGTCGACGAGGTATCGGCATAGGCCATCATCGGAATGCCCGTGGTGCGCGAGATCGAGACCGACGAGAACATGCTTGTCGGCACTTCCAGACAGTTGACGTTGGCCACGCCATGCTGGTTCGTCGCATTGTACTGTCCGCGCAGGGTCGCGCCCAGGTTCACCTGTGCGTTGTAGGGCACCACGGCGATCGAGATGCGGTTTTCAGCGTCACGCTCTTTGACCGTATCGACGAATTCCATTGCGGCGGTCTTGAGGTTGGCAATCTTGGCCCCCGACATCGAGCCCGACACGTCCAGCACCAGCACGATTTCCACGTTGGTGATCCGCTGTTCGGCGGTCGAGGCCGACGGCACCGTCAGTTCGTCGATCCCCATCATCTGCATGAAGAACGGCTGCAGCTCTGCCTCGGCGTCCGCCTCGACGATGCGGAAGTTCAGGCCTTCGGAGACGTTCACGGCCTTGAGGTACTGCGCAAGCCCCGCCTTGTCGAAATGGTCATCCACGACTTCGGTCGGGTCCAGATCCTGTGTCAGGCTGGCCGCGGCCAGCACGGCACGGTCGTTGGTCTGCTGCAACAGCGTGCGGCGCTGTTCATAGCGCATCAGATCGACTGCCATGCCCCCCAGCATCAGCATGATGATCAAGAGCGACATCACGAAAACCATCATCGTGCCGTCTTCAGCTCTTGTGTAATCGGTAAGCCTGGCACGCAGACGGTGCTGCGGGTGTCTGGCCGGTGTGAGGCGCGCGGTCATGGCAGTGTCCTTTTCCTCTGGTCGTTCCGTGGTCAGTCGGTTTGCGTGACCGTGATCACGGTCGGGATACGTCCCTTGAAATGCCGCACCTGCGTCGTTGTTCGTAAACGACAGGGCATGCACACCATGGTCCGCAGATCAGTAGGAGTATGACCTGAGGCGAAAATGTGGCGGCGTTCCCGGCGATTTGGGCAAATTTGACAGGCCTGGAAACGGTGCGGGCAGGGTCGCCCGATTGTGCAGGACCCGGCGACAACGGCGCCGCAACACCCCCCGGAACGGCGTGAAACCTGCGCAGGCGAGGTTAACGCACGGGGCGAAAACCGGCCCGATTCGTGCCGAAGAAAGACCTGCCGCGAATCACCCGGGCCAACCCGCCAGAGCGATATCCAGATGCTCTGGTGGCGTATAAAGAGTGATGAAAAAAGTGGCAGAACCCGCTAACGTCACGCGACGCTTCCGGCAACCAGCCGCGACGCGCCCACGAAGGAGGGATCACGATGAACGCCGCCGCACAGGGGTCGATCGAGCCCAGCTTCCGCCAGTCGGTGGATCTCATGTTCAACCGCGCGGTCCGTCTGATGGACCTTGGCCCGGGGCTGGAGGAAAAGATCCGCGTCTGCAATTCGACCTACACCGTCCGCTTCGGCGTCCGCCTGCGCGGCAAGATCGAGACCTTCACCGGCTATCGCTCGGTCCACTCCGAACACATGGAACCGGTCAAGGGCGGCATCCGCTATGCCCTGTCGGTCAATCAGGACGAGGTTGAGGCGCTGGCGGCACTGATGACCTACAAATGCGCGCTGGTGGAAACACCGTTTGGCGGATCGAAGGGGGGCCTGTGCATTGACCCCCGCGCCTGGGATGTGCATGAGCTGGAACTGATCACCCGCCGTTTCGCCTATGAGCTGATCAAGCGCCATCTGATCCATCCCGCCCAGAACGTCCCCGCCCCCGACATGGGCACGGGCGAGCGTGAGATGGCCTGGATCGCCGACCAGTACGCGCGGATGAACACCACCGACATCAACGCCAAGGCCTGCGTCACCGGCAAGCCGCCGCATGCGGGCGGCATCCAGGGACGGGTCGAGGCGACCGGGCGCGGTGTGCAATACGCGCTGCGCGAATTCTTCCGCCACCCCGAGGACATCGCCAAGGCCAAACTCTCGGGCACGCTTGATGGCAAACGGGTGATCGTGCAGGGTCTGGGGAACGTGGGCTATCACGCGGCAAAATTCCTGTCGGAGGAGGACGGCTGCAAGGTCACCGCCGTCATCGAACGCGATGGCGCGGTGGTGGACGCGCGCGGCGTCAATGTCGAAGACCTGCACCAGTGGATCGCGAAACACGGCACCGTCAAAGGCTACCCCGAGGCCGACTTCGTGCCGGATGGCAACGCGATCCTTGAACAGGAGTGCGACATCCTGATCCCCGCAGCATTGGAAGGGGTGATCCATCGCGGCAATGCCGCCGCGATCAAGGCCCCGCTGATCGTCGAGGCCGCGAACGGCCCGATCACCTTTGGTGCCGACGAGATCCTGCGCCAGAAGGGCTGCGTCATCATTCCCGACATGTTCGCCAACGCGGGTGGGGTCACGGTCAGCTATTTCGAATGGGTCAAGAACCTGTCCCACATCCGTTTCGGGCGGATGCAAAGGCGCGCGGAAGAGGCGCGCCATATCCTTCTGGTCAACGAACTGGAGCGGCTGTCGGGCGACAAGGGCCTTGGCTGGACGATGTCGCCGGGGTTCAAGGACAAGTACCTGCGCGGCGCAGACGAGTTGGAACTGGTGCGCTCGGGCCTCGATGACACGATGCGCGGCGCCTACAACGCGATGCGCGAAATCTGGCACGGAAGGCCGGATGTCGAGGATCTGCGGGTGTCGGCCTATCTGGTATCCATCGGGCGCATCGCCGCGACCTATCAGTCGAAGGGGTTGTAGCCGCTGGTCGGATCGGCTTTTGCGAATCGCCTTTCGGGGGTAATATCTGAAGGCTTTTTTTGAGAGGCGATTTGACATGGCGCAGTACTTTGGTGACGATACTGACGAGCTGGTGCTGGGCACGCCCGGAATTGACCTGTATTTCGGGGCTGGCGGCAATGACACGCTGGAAGGCGACGCCGACAATGACGAGCTTTATGGCGAGGCTGGCAACGACACACTGATCGGCGGATCGGGCAATGACCTGCTGTTCGGCGGCGATGGTGCCGACAGTCTGGCCGGTGGTCTGGGGATTGACCTGCTTGAAGGCGGCAGCGGCGACGACACGCTGGATGCAGGCACGGGATTGGCCCGTGTGTTCGAAACCGTGCTCGGCGGGGCCGGGAATGACCTGATGTTCTGCGACGCCCTGTCGGTTGCCGATCTGTTTGCCCAAGGCGGTGAGGGCAACGACACCATCATCGGTGGCCTCGGCTTTGACCAGTTGTATGGCGATGACGGCGACGACGTAATCTACAGCCACGGCAGCCCCATCCCCGCGTCGAGGGTGGACCGCGACCAACTGTACGGTGGCCGGGGCAACGACACGATCTATCTTGCTTACAGCCGGAACGTGATCTCTGGCGGCGACACCGCCTATGGTGGGTCTGGTAATGACACGATCACTGTCGACGCGGACGATGTGGGCGCGCACAGGATCTATGGCAACGATGGCGACGACAGCCTGACGGGTGCGGTCGGGTCGGACCTGATCGAGGGCGGCACGGGGAATGACACGATCCGGGGTGGCGGCGTGAACGTCATCTTCGTGACGGCGGCCGACACGCTTACGGGCGGCGACGGGGATGACCTGATCACCTCGGACGGCGGGAGGCTGTCGCGCAACACCCTGAACGGCGATGCGGGCAATGACACGCTGCAAGGCGGCGCGGGGCGCGACACGCTGCTGGGCGGGCTTGATCTTGATTTCCTGTCGGGCGGGGCGGGGAAAGATTCACTGCGCGGCGGTGACGGCGATGACTGGCTGTCTACGGGTGCGGACAACGACTGGGCCTATGGCGAGGCGGGCAACGACACCTTGCGCAGCGAAGAGGGGAGCGACCTTTTGTACGGCGGTGACGGCGATGACGACATCGGTGGAGGCGTGACAACAGGTGCCGTGATCTCGCGGTCCAGGCTGTACGGCGACGCAGGCAACGACGTTCTGACCGGCGGTTCAGGCAGCGAGGACCTGATCTATGGCGGGGTCGGCAACGACACTGTCTATGGCGGCTATGCCAATGTCGTGGCCTATGGCGGACTTGGCGATGACTACATGGTCATGACGGAGGAAGGGGTTGAGGCAACACTGTCCGTTCTTTTTGGCGAGGACGGCAATGACACCCTTCTTGGCGGTTACCGGGCCGACACGATCTATGGCGGCGAGGGCGACGATCTGATCTCGAACTCCGACGGCTCGGGTTATGACGCCGGTGCCAGCGCGGATGACGAGCTTTACGGTGGGGCAGGCAATGACACGATCCAAGGCCATACCAATGCGGAACTGGCCTTTGGCGGGATCGGGAATGACCTGATGTTGGGCTGGTACGGGCGCGACATTCTACAGGGGGACAAAGGCAACGATACCATCGTTGGCGAGTATGACGACGACTATCTGTTCGGTGGCGCGGGCAACGACGTGATGGGCAACATCGCCACCCCCGGCTTTGCCGACAGCGAGACGGGCAACGACGTTCTCGATGCTGGCGACGGGGCCGATACCGTCCGGGGCGGTGCGGGGAATGACAGCATCTATGGCGGGGACGGGCGCGACCTGCTGTCCGGCGAAGACGGCGACGACCTGATCAACGGCGACGGATCGAACGACCGGCTGTCGGGCGGTGCGGGCAATGATGTGCTGAACGGCGGTTCCGGGAACGACAGCCTGACTGGCGGTGCCGGGCGCGACACGCTGACCGGCGGTGACGGTGCGGATCATTTCGTCTTTGCCGCGCTGACCGACAGCGCCCTTGCCACTGCGTTGCGCGACCGTATCACCGATTTCGTCTCGGGAACCGACAAGGTTGTGCTGACTGGCCTCGTGACCGGTGCTGTCTGGATCGGCGATGCGGCGTTTTCGGGGACCCAGGCCGAAATCCGCTATGTCTCCGCAAACGGGCTGCTGATACTGGACGTCGACGGCAATCGCACCGGCGATCTGACGATCCAGTTGGTCGGAGCGCCCGCGCTGCTGCAAACCGATGTGCTATTCTGACATGCCGTCTGATCCTGCCTTGCCCTTTGCCGTCCAACGACGCATTTTGTCGCAGACAGCACAGGCTTTGCATCCATCCTGTTGAACAAGGGGTAGAAAGCCGGTTCTATGACGCGGCAGGGGCAGGGGGCCAGAAATGCGCTATTCCGGGCTGAAGGTGATCGCGCAGGGGCTGGTCGGCAACACCGGCTGGAAACCCGCATGGCGTACGCCCGCGCCCAAGGCCGCGTATGACGCCATCATCATCGGCGGCGGCGGGCACGGGTTGTCCACCGCCTATTACCTGGCCAAGAACCACGGCCTGACCAACATTGCCGTCCTGGAAAAGGGTCTGCTGGGGCAAGGCAACATCGGGCGCAATACCACGATTGTGCGCGCCAACTACTTTCTTCCCGGCAACTCCGAATTCTACAGCCATTCCTTGAAGTTGTGGGAAGGTCTTGAGGCCGAACTGAACTACAACGTGATGCATTCGCAGCGCGGGCTTATCAACCTCTTCCACTCGGACGGCCAGCGGGATGCCTTCGTGCGGCGTGGCAACGCGATGATAAACCAGGGCGATGATGCAATCTTGCTGGACCGCGAGGGGGTGCGCGAAGAACTGCCCTATCTGGATTTTGAGCAGACAAGGTTCCCGATCTATGGCGGCCTTTACCACAAGCGCGGCGGCACCGCGCGGCATGATGCCGTCGCGTGGGGCTATGCGCGGGGGGCGGATGTGCGGGGGGTGGATCTGATCCAGCACTGCGAAGTCACCGGCATCGACATCGAGAATGGCCGGGTGACCGGCGTCCAGACCACACGTGGTGCGATCCGTGCGAAAAAGGTGGGGATCATCGTCGCTGGGCGGTCGTCTCAGGTCGCGGCGATGGCGGGCATGCGCCTGCCGATCGAAAGCCACATCCTGCAGGCGTTTGTGACCGAAGGGCTGAAGCCCGTCATCAACCACGTCGTCAGCTTTGGCATGGGGCACTTTTACATGTCGCAGTCCGACAAGGGCGGGTTGGTGTTCGGCGGCGACCTCGATTTCTACGCAAGCTATGCCGCGCGCGGCAACCTGCCGATGGTCGAGCATGTGATGGAGGCCGGCATGGCGCTGATGCCGATGATCGGCCATGCGCGGCTCCTGCGCTCCTGGGGCGGGATCATGGACATGACGATGGACGGCTCGCCGATCATCGACGCAACGCAGGTGGAGGGGCTCTACTTCAACGGCGGCTGGTGCTTCGCGCATCTGCTGGCGACCGGCGCGCCGCACAAGGCCGCAGCGAAGCTGCGGCTCGACCGCTTCGCGCGCGGTGCAGTGATCGACGAGGAGGGGACGGGTGCACAGCCGAACCTGCACTGACGGGCGCGTGCACACGCGTGAAATAGGATCAAGCCTTTGATTTCACTAAAGCCGACTACGCGGCTTCGCCCGATCCGGAGCGGCCGATGCGCCTGACCTGTCCGCTGTGCGGCGCGCGCGACCTGCGCGAGTTCAGCTATCGCGGCGACGCCGGACTGATGGTGCGGCCGGAGCCGGGCGCGGGCGCCGAGGCCTTTCACGACTACCTCTACTTGCGCGACAACCCCGAGGGGCCGCATGCCGAGCTGTGGCACCACGAGGCCGGATGCCGCGCCTGGTTGCGGGTGCTGCGCGACACCCGCACGCATGCGGTGCTGGAGACCGAGCTCGCGCGCGAGGCGGCGCGGTGAGGCGCGTCGGATTTCTTGCGGCGGCGGAGCCCGGGCGCGGCCCTGGCGGTGGCCGGTGAGCCGGCTGGCGCAGGGCGGGCTGATCGACCGCGGCCGAACGCTCGGGGTCAACTTCGACGGGCGCAGGCTGCCGGCGCATCCGGGCGACACGCTGGCCTCGGCGCTGCTCGCCGGCGGCGTGCGGCTGGTCGGGCGCAGCTTCAAGTACCACCGCCCCCGCGGCATCCTGACCGCGGACTCGGACGAGCCGAACGCGCTGGTCAGCGTGGGCACGGGGGCGGCGCGGCGGCCGAACCTGCGCGCCACGGTCCTGGAGGTCCACGAGGGGTTGGAGGCCACGAGCCAGAACCGCTGGCCGAGCCTGGGCTTCGATGCGATGGCGGTGAACGACCTCGCCGCGCCGGTCCTGAGCGCGGGGTTCTACTACAAGACCTTCATGTGGCCGGCCGCGTTCTGGGAGAGGCTCTACGAGCCGGCGATCCGGCGCGCGGCTGGGCTCGGGCGGCTGTCGGGCGTCCGCGCGCCCGACGCGGCCGAGAAGGCCTTCGCGTTCTGCGACCTCCTGGTGATCGGCGCGGGGCCGGCGGGGCTGATGGCGGCGCTGACCGCCGGGCGGGCGGGGGCGCGCGTGATCCTCGCCGACGAGGACTTCCGCCCGGGCGGAAGGCTGAACGCCGAGCGCGAGGAGGTGGACGGAAGCCCCGGCGCCGACTGGGCGGCGGAGGTCGCCTCCGAGCTCGCCGCGATGCCGAATGTCCGGCTGATGCCGCGCACCACCGTCACCGGCGCCTACGACGGCGGCACGTACGGGGCGCTCGAGCGGGTGTCCGAGCATCTCGCAGCACCCCCCGAGGGCGCGCCGGTCCAGACCTTCTGGCGCATTGTCGCACGCCGCGCCATCCTCGCCGCGGGGGCGCTGGAGCGGCCGATCGCCTTCCCCGACAACGACCGGCCCGGGGTGATGCTCGCGGGTGCGGTGCGCGCCTACGCCAACCGCTGGGCGGTGGCGGCGGGGGCGAAGACGGCGGTCTTCACCAACAACGACGACGGCTGGCGCACGGCGCGCGACCTCGCGGAGGCGGGCGTG
>JBBQXK010000010.1:0-99631 GCA_038209775.1 Rhodobacterales bacterium
GGATGATCGACGCCATCGTCACCAACACCATGCTGCCGGATATTTCCGCAGAATTCCTTCGCCGGATGATGGCAGGCGGGGAAGTCAATCGCGTGGCCATCGACGTGAAGGACAACGACTTTACCTATAGCTTTGATTGAACAGGAGAAATGACATGGCTGCTGCTGCCGGCGAGAAGAAGGATATGAAGATCGACATAAAGATCGACGTTTTCTCGGAATGCCAGAAGAAGGACAAGGACTGGGCTCTCGGGCTCAAGGGCGTTTCAGGCAAATGCAAGCCGATCCCATACAAGGACAAGGTGGAAGCCGATTCCAAGAAATGGACGGACGCGAAACTGAACAAGGCTGCTCTGGATGCGATCAACATGGGGCTGAAGCAGTTTTCCCAGCGCATCGTCCAGTTCAAGGAGGAATTTGACAAGAAAAAGAAGGAAGAAAAGGTAGTCATCAAGGAACTCTGCACTGAATATGATCGCTTTTCCAAAGAGATTGTCGAAGCGCTCGCGGTCTGGATCGAGGAGCAGTTGTCGGGCAAGGCCGACAATGCCAAGTCCCTGAAAGACTGCGGCGGTGCAATCGAAAAACTGGGCAAGATCGATTTCAAGGGCGCTTTCAGCAAGCCGCGTGAGAGGGTGGTGAACGTGCTGAAGCCGCTGGCAGCGGACACGGGCGGGGACAAGGGCACAGACAAGGCGGTAGAGGAACTGGAGGGCGCGAAGTCCGAACTGCTGGAAACGGGTGATCAGGCCACGTTTGTCATCGACACCCTGATCAAAGCCGCACGAAAGACGAAGTCCGACAAGAACGTCGATCCGGAACTGGTGGCTTTTGCGCAGAAGGTACTCAAGAACGAAAAGATCTTCGATGCATTTCTGAAGGGTGCGGACGAATTCGGCGATGCTCTGGATGACGCGTTGGCGGCCGCCAAGAGCGGAAAACTTGACAAGAAGGAAGCCGCGAAACACTTGAAAAGCGTCGAGTCGCTCAAATCCCTCGACGCGGATGTCAAGACGGTTCTCGATCTGGCCAACAAGCTCGAACCGGAGTTCAACAAGATCAAAGGCAAACTGAAGTAACACTTGACCGATAGTGTCGAACTGGGGACGACGAAATCAATGACGGCGAAAGGTCCGGACAGCGAACGGCCAAGCTTGCCCCTCGGGCGGGACGGGGGACGGCATGGCCGGTAGCTCGCAGAAATTCATCGCCCGCAACCGCGCCCCCCGGGTGCAGATCGAATATGATGTCGAGGTGTACGGTGCGGAAAAGAAGGTGCAGCTGCCTTTCGTGATGGGTGTCATGTCCGACCTTGCGGGCAAGTCCGAGGAACCCCAGCCCGCCATCGCTGACCGCAAGTTCCTCGAGATTGACGTCGACACTTTCGATGACCGGATGAAGGCGATGCGCCCGCGCGTCGCCTTCACCGTGCCGAACACCCTGACGGGCGAGGGCAATCTTGCGGTCGACCTGACTTTTCAGGGGATGGACGATTTCACCCCCGCCGCCATCGCCCGCCGGGTCGAACCCCTGCGCGTGCTGTTCGAGGCACGGACGCAGTTGTCGAACCTCTTGACCTACATGGATGGCAAATCCAGTGCCGAGGCACTGATCGAACAGGTTCTGCAGGATCCCGCGCTGCTGACGGCACTTGCCGACACACCCCATCCCGGTCTGGCCGGGACCGCCCCGCCAGACGAGGGCGCCCCGGGCGGGGTCGCCACCCCCGAGGTGCCGCCGCCGGAACAGGCGGACGACAGCGCCACAGCGTTGGAGGCCCTGCGCCGTGTCGCGCCGGCCCCGTCCCCGACCGATGACGGCCCGGCCGCAATCCTTGAGGCCCTGCGGATTGCCACCCCGCAAGCCGCATCGGCGCATGATACCGCCGCCGGCACCCTTGCCGCCCTGCGCATGGCTGCGCCTTCGGTCGCTGCCGTGGAGGACGGCACTGCCGCTGCCCTTGACGCCCTGCGCATAGCTGCGCCGCAGGCCCAGCCGGAAGCGGATGCAACCGGCGACGCCCTTGCCGCGCTGCGCAGCGCCCCGCCGGTGGTTGTTGCGGCGGACGACGGCGGAGCTAAAATTCTTGACACTTTGCGCATGGCCGAGCCGGAGAACGAGCCGGAACCTGATGCCACAGGCGATGCCCTTGCCGCGCTGCGCGGTGCCGCGCCGGTGGTTGTCGCGGTGGATAGCGGCGGGGCTGCAGCATTGGACGCATTGCGCATGGCCGCGCCGGTGGCCGCACCGGAAGCGGATGCAACCGGCGACGCCCTTGCCGCGCTGCGCAGCGCCCCGCCGGTGGTTGTTGCGGCGGACGACGGCGGAGCTAAAATTCTTGACACTTTGCGCATGGCCGCCGCGGTGGCCGCACCGGAACCTGATACGACTGACGACGCCCTTGCCGTGCTGCGCGGTGCCCCGGCGGCGGTTGTTGCGGTGGATAGCGGCGGGGCTGCAGCATTGGACGCATTGCGCATGTCTGCGCCGGTGGCTGCACCGGAACTTGATGCGACTGAAGACGCCCTTGCCGCGCTTCGCGGTGCCCCGGCGGCGGTTGTTGCGGTGGATAGCGGCGGGGCTGAAGTTCTCGATGCCTTGCGCATGGCCGCGGCGGTGGCCGCACCGGAACCTGATACGACTGACGACGCCCTTGCCGCGCTGCGCAGTGCCGCGCCAGTTCTTGTCACGGTGGATAACGGCAGCACTGCCGCCCTAGACGCGCTGCGCATGGCCGCGCCGGTACCGGATGCGACCGATGACGCCTTTGCCGCGCTGCGAAGCGCCGCCCCTGTGGTTGTCGCGGCGGACGATGGCGGGGCTGCTGCCCTGGACGCGCTGCGTATGGCTTTGCCGGACACTGTGGCGCTTGAGGACGGGAACAGGGTGGCACTTGATGCCCTTCGGGCGGTGGTGCCCGACGTGGTTGGCGACCGCAGCGATGGCGACGCGCTGGCCAGCCTGCTTGATGCCGTTGCCGAGCGAACCCCTGAGCCGGAACCTGACGATCCGCTTGCAATCCTGCGCGACGCACCTGTTTCGACGTTTGCACGGGTGGATGAGGCGCGCGGTGCGCTTGATGCCCTGCGGATGGTTGTGCCCGTTGCTGAACTGGCGGCTGATCCTGCCGCGCTGGCACTTTCTGCGCTGCGACAGGCGGCCACTCGCGAGGCCGAGCCAGCCACAGTTTCGGAAACTGCGTTTGATGCGCTTCGGATGGCCCCGCAGCAACAGCATGATGCAGACGATATGGCTGCAGTGCCCCTGTCGGCGCTGCTTGGTGCCATTCCGGAAGCCGTCAATCAGCCCGACGCGGCGACCACTGCGCTGGATGCCCTGCGGGTGGTGACCGCGCAGAATGTTTCAGCCCCGCGCGGGGATGACCCTCTGGCCGATCTCGACGCGTTCCTGTCGCTTGTTGCGGAGGCTGATCCGCTGGCGGGCCTCGACGATCTGCTGACCCCGGCCCGGCCCGAGGATGCCCCCCTGGCCGATCTCGACGCGTTCCTGTCGCCTGTTGCGGAGGCCGATCCGCTGGCGGGCCTCGACGATCTGCTGACCCCGACCCCGCCCGGGGATGACCTTCTGGCCGATCTCGACGCGCTCCGGTCGCCCGCCGTGGAGGCTGATCCGCTGGCGGGCCTCGATGATCTGCTGACCCCGGCCCGGCCCGAGGACGACCCTCTGGCTGATCTCGACGCGCTCCTGTCGCCCGTCGTGGAGGCTGATCCGCTGGCAGGCCTTGATGACCTGCTGAGCCCGCAACTGCCCCATGATGACCCGCTGGTGGGGCTGGAGGCGCTGTTGGCCGAACCCATATCTGCCATCACCGATGACGATGACCCGCTGGCGGGGCTGGAAGCGTTGCTGGCGGGCCCTGCACAATCGGCTGCGGCCAAGGAGGATGCCTTGACGAACCTTGATGATATCCTGGCGGCCCCGAAACCCAAGGCCCGTCCGGTGTCGGGCTTTGGCCGGATCACCGCACCTGCCCCGTCGCCCGAGCGCCTGTATCGCCCGGCTTTCCGGATCGCCATCCTGGGTGATTTCACCGGCCGCGCGGCACGGGGTGAGGTGGCCATCGGCGAGGCGATGGCGCGCCGGCGCCCGATCCTTCTGGATGTCGATACGGTCGAGGATGTGATCGACGACCTCGCCACGACGCTGGTCCTGCCCATCGGCCCCGAGGGACGCGGCATTGCGGTGCCGCTGAAGGGGCTGGACAGCCTGCACCCTGACGAGCTTGTGCGGAATGTCGAGGTATTCGATGCCTTGAACAGTTTGCGACAGCGGCTGTCGACGCCATCGATGGCAGCCAAGGCAGTGGCCGAGATGCAGGGCTGGGGATCGGCCCATGGCACTGTGGTACAGCCGACGGCCAGCCGTTCGGCGGCCTCGGCGGTGCCTGTCGACCTGCGCCTGTCGGATTTCCAGCGGCTGATCGGCGACCGTGAGGGCAAGCTGTCCACCCCCTCGCCCGTGGCCGACCTGATCGGGCAGATCGTCGGCCCCTATGTCGTGCCCGGACCGAACCCCGAGGCGCGCGCCCTGCGCGGTACGGTGGACGAAGCGATGAGCCACGCGATGCGGCTGATCCTGCACCACCCCGAGTTTCAGGCGATCGAGGCGCAGTGGCGCACGCTGGACCTTCTGGCGCGGCGGATCGAGACGGATGGAAAGCTGGAACTGGTCCTTTATGACATCTCGGCCGAGGAAATTGCGGCAGACCTGACGGCGGGAGAGGATCTGTCGAAATCCGGCCTCTACCGGCTGTTGAACGCGCCTTTGCAGGACGAGGGGGCGGTTGGTTTTTCCGCCATGTTCGGTCTTTACGCGTTCGAGGAGACGCCGCCGCATGCGGCCCTTCTGGGCCGGGTGGGGGCGATTGCGGGGCATCTGCAACTGCCGTTCTTCACATCGATGACGGCGGGTTTTCTGGATACTGCCAAACGCGACCGCCATCCGTTGGTGACCAAGGCATGGGATGCCCTGCGCCGCGATCCGGCGGCGGCGTGGCTGGGCCTTGCCAGCCCCCGGTTCCTGCTGCGAAGGCCCTATGGGGCGTCTTCGGAACCGGTTGATGCGTTTGACTTCGAGGAATTCACCTTGTCCGAGGGGCTGTCGGGGATGCTTTGGGCGAACCCGGTGGCGCTGGTCGCGGTGCTGCTGGCCGAGGCGTGGAACAAGGGACGCGGCAAGATGGTGCTGGGCAAGACCATGTCGATGGGCGACATGCCCTATCACATCGTCGAGGACCAGCACGGCGATCAGGTGGCCTTGCCCTGTACCGAGCGCAATGTGACCGCCGAAAAGTCCGAGATTGCGGTGTCGCGCGGGTTCATGCCGGTGGTGTCGATCCGGGGGCGCGATGTGGTGCGGCTGGCATCGTTTCAGTCGCTGGCGGGAACCGAGATCGCGGGGCCGTGGATGTCCGAACCGCCGGTCCGGTCGCCCGATGACGAAGGAGAGTCATTCCGCGCGGACGTGCCTGTTGCAAGCGACGCCGCCGCGCAGTCGATGGAGGACGAGCTGGACGCCCTGCTGGCTGGTTTCGGCGCCAGTGCGGCCCCTGTTGACCCGGGTGCGATAGATGCCGATCTTGCGGCCTTGTTGGAGGGCTTGTGATGAGCGATAGTGTTGACGTGGACGGGGAAGAGGACGAAGACGGCATACCCATGACAATTCTTGCCGTCGGCGGCAGTTTCTGGGTGTATGAGGGTGTAGAATTACTGGACGACGTGTTGTACGGCACTGGCACCTATCCATTTCCGGTCCGGTGTGCATACTACAAGGATGGTATTGAGCTGAGGCGGTTTTTTGGCGATGACTTCAGTCCTGGGACGTTCTGGCGTCTCAACCCTGACATCATCGAGCGGCTGCGCCGCGAAAATCTCCTCGTTGAGGTTTATCCCTACGGCAGATGACCATTTGTGGTCTACCGTAGGCAAAAGGGGATAGGAACATGCCGACAGGTGCCATCACGGCCATTCTGGAGAACCGGAAGCTCAAGATGAGCGGCCCGCTTCCCGAAACCAAGATGTTCATCAAGGCCGCCCGGGTGATCGAGGGGCTGAGCAAGATCTACGAGGCGACGATCGATTTCATGTCGCTGGACCGTGACATCGACCTGGCGGTGCTGGTCGGTCAGACCCACAAGATCCGCGTCAAGATCGGCGAACAGGAAGGCGGCCAGTGGCGCGAGTTTGTCGGCACCTGCGTCGAGGCGCAGTTTGTCGGTCTGCACGAAGGCTACAGCTTCTTCTCGCTCGAGATCCGGCCAAGGCTGTGGTTCCTGACCAAGACCTCGGGCAACCGCATCTTTCAGAACATGAATGCGGTCGACATCATCAAGAAGATATTCGGCGAACGGGGTTTGACGGACGTCACGTTCAGCACCCGCACGCCCGACCCGCGCATCTACTGCGTTCAGTACAACGAGACCGATTTCGACTTCATCAGCCGCCTGATGGAGGAGGAGGGGTTGTATTACTTCTCGAATGTGAAGGACGGCAAGGACATGCTGTCCATCGTCGACAGCGCCGGTGGGCATCAAGAGGTGCCGGGGGCTGCGACCATCGATTTCAAGCTGCGCGAGCAGAACTTCCGCCGGACCGAGGACCACATCTTTGAATGGCGCGGGGGCGAGTCTGTGCGCAGTGGCAAGGTGACGCTGCGCGACTACAACTTTGAAACCCCGCAGGCCGACAAGACCACGGTAAAGGCAATCCCGAAGGGCAGCCATAACCACAAGAACTATGAACAGTACCGCTATCCGGGCAGCTACCGCGAAAACGCGCTGGGAGACATCTATTCGCGCGTCAAGATGGAGGCCGAGGCCTGCCGTCACACCCTGCGCGATGGCATCTGCAACGTCCGCACCTTTGCCACCGGGGCCACGTTCACGCTGGCCGGGCATTCGAGGGCGTCGGACAACCAGCCGTATCTGGTGACCTCGGGCGTCCATATGATGCAGATCGAGGTGCAGTCCGAGGACGAGACCCAGCAGGTTCAGAACCAGACCGGCGGCGGCAGCGGTGGTCGCGGGTCGGCCCCCGACATTCCCGGTACCATCAAGTTCGACGAAAAGAACAAGGACAGTTATCGCTGCACGTTCCAGACGCTGCCCAAGAACGTGCCTTTCCGCGCGCCGTTGACCACGCCATGGCCAAAGATCCCCGGCATCCTGCTGGCCAAGGTGACCGGACCTTCGGGCGAGGAAATCCATACCGACAAGTACGGGCGCATTAAGGTGCAGTTTCCCTGGGACCGCGATGTGGTCTGGGCCGGTGACGGCAAGGGCAAGGAAACATCATCCTGCTGGGTACGGGTGGTCACGCCCTGGTCTGGAAAGAACTGGGGCATGATCCACATTCCCCGAATCGGCCAAGAGGTGGTGATCCAGTTCGAGGATGGCGACATCGACCGCCCGATCTGCACCGGCATGCTGTACAACGCCGAGGTGATGCCGCCCTATGCGCTGCCTGCGAACATGACGCAGTCGGGCATCAAGACGCGCAGCAGCAAGGGCGGGGGCGAGGCGAACTACAACGAGCTGGTGTTCGAGGACAAGAAGGATGAGGAATTCATCCGGTTCCATTCGGAAAAGGATTTCTTCCACACCGTCGAGAACAACGCCATCGTCAAGATCGGCATGGACAAGAAAGACCCCGGCGACACCACGACCGACATCTACAACAGCCGGACCGAGACCATCCACAAGGGCGACCTGACCCTGACCGTCGCCACCGGCAACGAGATCCGCGACATCAAGACCGACCGCACCGAAAAGATCGGCGCGAACGCGACGCAAGAGGTCAAGGGCAACAAGAAGATGGACGTGACCGGCAACTATGAGGGGTCGACGGGCGGCAACTCAAAGGCAGAGGTGACAGGCAACAGCGATACTTCGGTCACTGGCACAACCAATGTGAAATCCACCGGCGCGATGACCATCGAATCGCCCGCGTCGATCACGCTCAAGGTCGGCGGCAACTCTATCGAGATCACCCCGGCGGGTGTTACCATCAAGGGCATCATGATAAAGTCCGAGGCGTCAGCCATGGCAGAGCATTCCGGCTCTGCGATGATGACGATCAAGGGCGGCATCGTGATGATCAATTGAGGTTGCCATGAACCCGCGCTTCGAAAACCTCAAGAAACTTCCCGCCGAACCGGCGGCCAAGCTGTTGGCCAATGCCAACACCAAGCTGCAGACCAAGCTTGCGGCACCCGCATCGGCCCCGGTCGGGGCTGTGCTCAAGGAACTTGACGAAAAGTCGGCCAAGATCGACATCCTGCGCCTGTTGTCAGTGGCGATCCCGCCACGTGAGGCGACATGGTGGGCCTGTCTTGCCGCACGCGACCTGATCGGTGGGCCGGATGTGAAACCCGTGCCGCCGCCCTTGGCCACCGCCGAACGCTGGGTGTTCAAACCGACGCAAGAGAACCGCCAGCTTGCGCGTGAGGCGTTCGAAGGCGCCGAAATGGACGACGACACCGCCTATTGCGCGATGGCCGCCCTTTATGCCGACGGCACGCTGGGACCGGGCGACATGAACCAGCATCCCGCCCCCCCGAATGGCGTTTCGGCGGCGGTGCTGGCGATGAACATGATCGCGATGCGGGCCAATGTGGAACGTATGCAGGTTTACCTCGACATCCTGATCGACCGGGGCCTGGACATCGCGCGCGGCGGCAACGGCAAGGCCGAGGCCGGTGCCGGGGCCAAGGTAGAGCTGAAAGGATAGACCATGCCCGGACCCCCGCAGGCCCGCATGACCGACATGCACATCTGCCCCCTGACGCTGGGTGCCCCGACGCCGGTGCTGCCGCCGTGCTGTCCGACGGTGATGGTGGTCAAGCTGTTTGCCGCCCGGATGACCGACTTGTGCGTCACGGCGGTCGCCCCGCCTCCACATCCGATTGCCAAGGGTTCCGCTACGGTATTAATAGGGAAACTGATGGCTGCCCGCGTTGGAATGGACATGTGCGCGGGTGGCGGGGTTATCATCCCCATGCAGGTTACTGTTCTTACCGGAGGCTGATGCCTGAATGCCTGTGACGATCCGGTTCCAATCGACGGGCGCAGTACCCGGCGACGGCGCGCCCATCGTGATGCGCGGCCCGTCGTTGACGATTGGCCGGGGCCAGGAGAATGACATCGTCCTGCCCGACCCCGACCGTCTGATTTCCAAGAACCACTGCGCCATCGAGGATCAGAACGGCAACGTTGTGGTTATCGACTTTTCCACCAACGGCACCTTTCTGAACTATGGCAAGGTACCGCTGGGCCGGGTGCCGACGCCGCTGAACGATGGCGACGTGCTGACGTTGGGCGGATACGAGATGATCGTGGCGATCTCGTCCGGGCGGCCCGACCCCCGGCATGACCTCGCGGCGCCAGTCGATGATCTGCCGGTGTCGCACGGGCGGGCCGAAGATGCGCCGGACCTGATGGACCTCTTGGACGGCGCAGGGTCCAAGCGCACCGATTTTCTGGACGATCTGATGGGCGCTGCCCCGTTGCTGGGACCATCGGGCGTGGTGCGCGAAGACCCGATTGACGAACTGGGCCTGCCCGAAATGGGCGGCGAGGAAGACCCGATTCTGGGCCGCATTCCTGAACCTCTGGACGATTTTGCCGGCGCGTCGGCGCGGCAACACTCGGCGTCAATGTCAGACAGCTTTTCCGTGGGTGCCCGCAAGTCGGGGGTGATCCCCGACGACTGGGACGATGACCTGCTGAGCCCTGCACCCAAGGGTGGCGCGCGTGATCCCTTTGCCAGTGGCGCATCCATCGTGCCGCCCCCGCCACCCCGCCAGCCGCGCGCCGTGCCGGATCTGCCCCCCGACGCGTTCGAGGGGCTGATCTCCGGCCAATCGGTCGTGCCAAAGCCACCCCGTGCGCGCGCCACTCCTGGCGTCGAGGGCGAATCGCCTTTTGCAGCGCCGGTGCCGAATGCACGCGCGTCGGTCGTGCCGCCGCCGCCACCGCTGACCGCGCGCGGGCCGGTATCGTCGCCGCCACCCGCCGCCTCGGTCGCACCGCGCGACCAACCCTCGGTCACCCCGGCCCCGCCGCCGCAACCGCGCGCCGCTGCGGTTCCCGACCGCATCGACGCCGCCCGCGCGTTCTTTCGCGGGGCCGGGGCCGAAGACATCCACATCCCCGACGCCGATCTGGTTGCCACGATGGAGCGTCTGGGTGGCGTGGTGCAGACGATGATCGAGGGCTTGCGCGCTGTCCTCATGACCCGCGCCGAGATCAAGTCGGAATTTCGTGTCGAACGCACTCAGATCAGTGCCGGAGGGAACAACCCGCTGAAGTTCGCGCTGTCGCCCGACCACGCCGTCGAGATGATCCTGCGCCCCAAGGCCAAGGGCTATATGGAGGCCACGACGGCGGTGCGCGAGGCGCTGGATGATATCCAGGCGCATGAAATGGCGATGGTCACCGGCATCCAGGCCGCGATCCGCGAGCTTCTGGGCCGCCTTGACCCCAAGGCGATGGAGGAAAAGGCGGGTGCCAGCGGCGGGCTGTCGGGCATGATGTCGAACCGCAAGGCCAAGCTCTGGGATGAATACGAACGCTCGTACGCCGACCTGGCCGACAAGGCGCAGAACGATTTTCACGATTTCTTTGCCAAGGCGTTTTCGCGCGCCTATCAGGATCAACTTGAAAAGCTGAAGCAAGAGCGGAAAAGAAGCAAATGACAGGTGGCCGTCGCTTGTCTAGGCTGGCTTGCGATGGTCGGCCGGTGGCCAAGGCGGCATTGTTGCGCCTGATGGAAGGAGAACAGGGTGTCCTGGGATAGCAAGGTGCTCTGGACTGAGGGTTTGTTCCTGCAACCCCACCATTTTCAGCAGTCCGACCGCTACAGCGAGGCGCTGGTGACCGGCCTTGCCCGCCGGATAAGCCCCTATGCCTGGGGCGTGACCGAGCTTGAGATCAACGAGGAAGTGCTGAAGTTCGGGCAGTTCGCGATCAAGGGTGCGTCTGGTCTGACACCCGACGGCACCGTGTTCCGCGTGCCCGAGGCCGAAGATCACCCGCCGTCGCTGGTGGTGCCCGAGGGGGTCAAGGACTGCATCGTCTATCTCGCGATCCCCGGCCGTCGCCGCGGCGCGCTGGACATCGACCCGGCGGGTGCCGAAAATTCCGCCGCCCGGTTCCGCCCGGCCGAGGTAGAGGTGACCGACACCACAGGCGAGGGGCGCAAACCGGTGACGCTTGGCATCGGTAAGCTGCGCCTGCAGTTCGCGTTGCAGGTCGATGATCTGTCCGACCGTCTGGTGATCCCGTTGGCCCGGATCATCGAGCGGCGCCCGGATGGCGAGGTTCTTCTGGACAAGGGGTTTATGCCAACCAGCATGGACGTGCGCGCGACCCCGCCCCTGATCGGTTTCCTGCGCGAGCTTGAGGGGTTGCTCTCGCACCGGATGAAGGCGCTTGGCGGGCGGCTGTCGGAATCAGGTCCGGCCAAGGGTGTGGCCGAAATTCAGGACTTTCTGCTGTTGATGACGGTGAACCGTTCGCTGCCCGTGATCCGCCACCTTCTGTCGATCGAGAATGTGCATCCCGCGCAGGCCTATGCCTATTGTCTGGAACTGGCCGGGGAACTTGCCACCTACATGGCGGCGGAAAAGATGCCGCCCGAATTTCCGCCCTACCGCCACGACAACCTGACCCAGACCTGGGCGCCCCTGATCCGCCTGTTGCGGTCGTACCTGTCGTCGGTACTGGAACAGAACGCCGTCCTGATCGCGCTTGAGGCGCGCAAGTACGGGATCTATGTCGGCATCATCGCCGACCGCAAGCTGATCACCACCGCCGGTTTCGTGCTGGCGGTCAAGGCCGACATCCCTGCCGAAAACGTGCGCCGCCACTTCCCCGGGCAGGCCAAGATCGGCCCGGTCGAGGAAATCCGGCAACTGGTGAACTCGGCCCTTCCCGGGATCACGCTGCGCGCTTTGCCGGTGGCCCCCCGGCAAATTCCCTATCATGCGGGCGTGGTCTATTTTGAGCTTGACCGCGATAGCCCCTATTGGCGCAAAATGACGACATCCGGCGGTATTGCCGTTCATGTCTCTGGTGAGTTTCCAGGTCTGTCGATGGAGCTTTGGGCCATCCGGGCAGGCTGAACGGACATAAGGACAGGTGTAAGGCGCGATGAACGATCCCTTTGCCGAACCGGATGATTCCGAACGCACCGTGATCCGCCCCAATCCGGGTGGCCGCCGCCCTGCCAACCCATCTGCACCTGCGGGCGTACCCGCCTATTCCCAGCCGGCCACGCATCAGCAACCGTCGCTTGGGTACGGCGTGCCGCAATCCCCCGCCCCGGTTGCCGCAGCGCAGGCCGAGGGCAAGGCCGGCGAATCGCCGATCCAGCTTGCGATGACCGGGATGAACCGGCTGAATGCCGCCGCGGCCACGCTGTTCGCGCTGATCAGCCGTATCCGCAACCGCGCCCAGCACATGGAACCCGACACCCTGCGCCGCAACGTGGTGGCCGAGGTGCGTGCGTTCGAATCGCGCGCCATCGCCGCCGGGATCGACCCGCAGCAGGTGAAGGTGTCGCGCTATTCGATCTGCGCCACGATTGACGATGTGGTGCTGAACACGCCCTGGGGGGAACAGTCGAACTGGGCGATGCAATCGATGGTCGGCACGTTCCACAAGGAAACCGTGGGCGGCGACCGGTTCTATGACGTGCTGGCCCGGCTTGAGAAAGACCCGCCCAACAACATCGAGCTTCTGGAATTCATGTACATGTGCCTGTCGCTGGGGTTCGACGGGCGTTTGCGCGTGGAACAGGGCGGCATCGACAAGCACCTGCGCATCCGCGAGGGCCTTGCGCGCATCATCCGCGCCCAGCGCGGCCCGGTGGAACAGGACCTGTCCCCCCGCTGGCGCGGGGTCGAGCGTCCGCACAAGGCGCTGTCGGCCTGGCGGCCCGTGTACATTGCCGTGGCGGCGATTCTGGCTGTTCTGTCGATGATGTACGGCGGGCTCAGCTATATCCTGGGTGGCACCAGTGACCGGCTTTTGGGGCAGATGGCGTCGATCGACCCCGGCGTGCCTGCCGTCCTCAGCCGCCCGGCCCCGCCGCCACCGCCGCCACCGCCCCCCCCCCCCGAGGCGGGACCGGATCAGGCCGAGGTGGTGTCGGGGTTTCTCAAGCCCGAGATCGACGATGGTCTGGTCAAGGTCTATCAGGACGCGACCAAGCTGACGATCCGGGTAAAGGGCGAGGGCATGTTCGGCTCTGGGTCGGACCAGCTGGTCAAGGGGTTCGATGCCAAGATCGACCGACTGGCAAAGGCGTTGGTCGATCAGCCCGGCAAGATCATCATCGTTGGCCACTCTGACAACCAGCCGATCAAGTCAACCCGCTTTCCGTCGAATCAGCACCTGTCGCTGGCCCGCGCAGAGTCGGTGATGAAAAGCATGACCCAAGCCCTGGACAAGGATCGTATGTCCGCCGAAGGCCGTGCCGACAAGGAACAGTTGGGCGACATCAACACCGCAGACGGCAAAGCCTTCAACAATTCACGCGAAGGGCGCGCCGCGAACCGGCGTATCGAGATCATCCTTCTGAAGGCGGAGAACTGACATGATCCGGCGCTATATCTTCCCCTATCTGCGCACGACCTTCGGGTTGATGCTGTTCATTGCCATCGGTCTGTCGGCTCTGATGTGGTACTTTGGCAGCTTAGTCGCCTGGGGCGACTGGCGGCCGTTTGACACGCTGGAACAACGCATCGTCGCGATTGCGGTCATTTTCGGTGTGACGCTGTTTGTCTACCTCCTCATCCGGTTCTTCCGCTGGCGGCGGAACCGCAAGCTGACGCAGGACATCGTCAACTCGGTCGATGACGAACCCGAACCCGACGCCGTGCAGTCCGAAATCGACGAGATGAAGGCCAAGCTGCGCACAGCGCTGACGCAGTTGCGCAAGTCCAAGATGGGGTCGCGGTCGCTGTACGAGCTGCCGTGGTACATCATGATCGGCCCGCCCGGGGCCGGCAAGACAACGGCCATCATCAACTCGGGTCTCAAGTTTCCGCTGGTCGAGGAATTCGGCTCCGCCTCCATCGGTGGCGTGGGGGGGACGCGCAACTGCGACTGGTGGTTTACTGACAATGCGGTGATGATCGACACCGCCGGCCGCTACACCACCCAGGAAAGCGATGCCGAGGCTGACAACCGGGGCTGGACCGGGTTCCTCAACCTTCTGAAAAAGCACCGCAAGCGGCAGCCGATCAACGGCGCCATCATCGCCATAAGTCTGTCGGACCTGTCCTTGACCGATGAGGTCACGCAGGCCGGCCATGCCCGTGCAATCCGCAAGCGCCTGCACGAGCTGCGCGACAAACTGGGTGTGCGGTTCCCGGTCTATGTGCTGTTCACCAAGGCCGACCTGATCGCGGGCTTTGCCGAGTTTTTCGACAATCTGGGCAAAGAGGCACGCGAACAGGTCTGGGGTTTCACCCTGCCGCTGGAGCGGCAGAAAGCCACGACTTCGCCCATTGCGGCCTTTGATGACGAATTCTCGGCGCTTCTCACGCAACTGAACGCGCAGTCGCTGGAACGGATGCAGCAGGAAACCGATCACCAGCGCCGCAGTCTGGTGGCCGGGTTCCCGGGGCAGGTGGCCTCGGTCCGGCAGGTGGCCCGCGATTTCCTGACCGAGGTGTTCCTCGACAACAAGTTTGAACAGCGCCACATGCTGCGTGGCGTCTACTTTGCCAGCGGCACGCAAGAAGGCACGCCCATCGACCGGCTGATGATGGGCATGGCGCGCACATTCGGTATCGGACGGCAGGCCATCGGCAGCGGCAAGGGCACGGCGCGGTCGTATTTCCTGACGCGCCTGTTCGATCAGGTGATCTTCCGTGAGGCGGGTCTGGTGTCCGCCGACGACAAGGTCGAACGCCGCTACCGCTGGACCCGCCGCGCGGCCATTGCGGCGTCGGTTCTGGTTGCCGGTGCTGCGGGCACGGTCTGGGTGCGCAGCTATCTTGGCAACGAGGCGATGATGGCACAGGCCGCACAGGGGCTGTCTGACTATCAAGCGGCCTCGGCGCAGATCCCGTCCAACCCCATTGGCGATAGTGACATCGTGTCCACCTTGCCCGCGCTCAACATCCTGCGCGCGCTGCCCGCGAACCCGCTTGCGGGTGAGCCAGCCAATCCCGGTGCGCTTGGCTGGGGCCTTTATCAGGGCGATTCGATGGGGTCGTCAGCGCTGCAGGCCTACCGCGCCGGCATCAACCAGCACCTCTTGCCGCGCCTTTTGCTGCGTCTGGAAAACCAGATGCAAAGCACGATGAACCAGCCGGAACTTTTGTACGAGGCACTCAAGGTCTATCTCATGTTGGGTCAGCAGGGCCCGATGAACGCCGACCTCGTGCGCGAATGGATGAACCTGGACTGGTCGGTGTCGTTCCCCGGACCGGCAAGTGAACAGGTGCGCGCTGAACTGTCGCTGCACCTTGAGGCGATGCTGTCGCAGCCGATGCAGGCGATCGGGCTGAACGGCCCGCTTGTGGAACAGGCGCAGGGCGTGTTGACCCAGCTTCCGATGGCGCAACGCATCTACAACGGCATCGTCAACAGCCCCAAGGCCCTGGCCCTGCCGCAATGGCGCGTCACAGAGGTGGGCGGCCCGGCCGTTTCGCGGGTTTTCGTCCGGTCGTCGGGCAAGCCTTTGAACGAAGGCATCGAGGGCATCTTTACCTACCAGGGCTTCAACGAGGTTTTCCTGGGCGAGGCGCTTCAGGTCGTCACCCGCCTGCAAAGCGAAAGCTGGGTGCTGGGGCCGAACAACATCGCTGACCAGTCCGAGGTTGCACTTCTGGCGATGAGCCGCGACGTTCTGGATCTGTATTACAACGACTTCATCGCGCGGTACGAGGCGATCCTGGGTGACATCGACATCATCCCGCTTGAATCCGCCAGCCATGCGGCGGACGTAACCAATATCCTGTCCGGCCCGACCTCGCCCATCGGCAACCTCTTGACAGCAATTTCAGACGAAACAAAGCTGACCGAAAACCGCAGCATCGTTCCCGACGGCGTGAGCGAAGGCGTCGGGGCGGTGGCCAGGCTTGAACTGCGATCCGGGATCGGTATTCAGGCACAAGCCTTTCTGGCCGCGCTGGAAAGCTCTGCAGAAGGCGATGGCGAAACCCCGAAACTTGCGGGGCAGGTTGTCGAGGAACGCTTTGCTTGGCTGCACGAAATGGTCGCGCGGCCCGAAAACCAGCCGTCGCAACTGGACGATCTGAAAGATGTTCTTGCGGACGTTTACCGCGAACTGGCCAAGATCGGTTTTGCCGGGGGTGTGACCACGGCCCCCGAAGACCCGGAAGAGTCGCCGCTGTTCCAGTTGTCGCTGCTGACACGCAGCCTGCCCGAAGCGATCCAGCGTTGGGCAGCCCAGATTTCGGCTGGGGCTGCGGGCATCACGGCGGACGGCACGCGGTCGTCGATCAATGCGCAGTGGCAAAGCCAGATTCAGCCGGTTTGTGCGGCATCGCTTGAAGGGCGCTATCCCTTCAACCGCCGCGCTAAGGAAGAGGTGGGCATTGCCGACTTTACCAAGGTGTTCTCGCCGGGGGGGCTTCTTGACAAGTTCTTCAACGACAATCTGGCGAAGAATGTAGATACCTCGGTCAAGCCCTGGACGTTCAAGAAGGTGAATGACGTTGATCTGGGCATCTCGCCTGCCGTGCTGGAGCAATTCATGTACGCGGCAGAGATCCGGGCAGCCTTTTTCCCGGCGGGTCCGAACCCGCAGGTCCAGTTCTCGGTGACGCCCGAAGCGCTGGATGCGAAGGCCGAAAGCGTGACGCTGGACATTGACGGCACCACTGTGACGCTCAGCCAGAGCGATGGGCAGCCCGCACCCTCGGGTGTGGTCTGGCCCGGGGCTGCCGGGTTCGGACGCATCACCTTTACGCCGCCCGACCCTGCGGTCGAGAATTCGCTCCGCCGCGATGGCCCTTGGGGTTGGTTCCGGCTGTTGGATTCGGCATCGGTCAAGAACACGGACGTCAGCGCGAAAAAGCGGGTGATCTTCAACGTGGGCGGTCGTCTGGCCATTTTTCAGGTGCAGACCCAATCGACGATCAATCCGTTTGCGCTGGCCGCGCTGACGAAATTTTCCTGTCCGAAGTCGTTCTGATGGGAACCCGGTTCGGAGCCTTCGGCAAGATGCCTTCCCTCGGGGACTTTCTGCGCATGGACATGACCCAGGGGTTCGTCGATCCCTGGGACCGCTGGCTGCAGGAGGGGATGCTTGCGGCGAAGGGCGCCTTGGGTGAGGGCTGGCAGGATTGCTATTTCTCGGCGCCGATCTGGCGGTTCACCCTGTCGCCCGGTCTGGCCGGGGCGGCGGCGATGCAGGGCGTGATGATGATGTCGGTCGACCGTGTGGGTCGCCAGTTCCCGATGACCCTGGCCTCGCCGCTGGTTGATCTGCAGGCCCCGGTTCTGGCCCATCTGCAGGCGACGGCGGGGTTTCTGGCACTGGAGGCGGTAGCACTTGATGCGCTGGAAGACACCATGACGCGCGATATCCTGCAACGGCGGCTGGCCGAAATCGCCTTGCCGCCGGCTACGGCCCTGCCGGTGATGATGCAGGCGCAGGGCGGGCTGGTGGTGCTGGCCGATGGCGGCGACATGACCACAGCGCTTGCGGCGCAGCAGGTGACCGGCCGGTTCCGCAAACCCTCGGTCTGGACGGCGGACCTTGGGGATCAGTCCCGGATGATGGTTTGCGAAGGGCTGCCTGCGGGTGGTCAGATGATCGGCCTTTTCGACATGGCGGCACATGTCTGGCAAGAGATGGAGGACGCATGATGCTGGCCCGGACGATCCGCTACAGTGCCACCAGCCATGTGGGCCGCGTGCGCAAGGTCAACGAAGACTCGATCCTGTCACTGCCCGATCAGCGCATCTGGGTGGTGGCCGACGGCATGGGTGGCCATGAGGCGGGCGATTTTGCCAGCCAGACCATCGTTGACACCATCGCGATGATCCCGCCCGATCTGGAACCCGCCGACCTGATGCGCACCCTGCGTGCCACGATCATCACCGCCCATGACAACATCCGCACCATTGCGGCCCAGCGGTTTCACGGCACTGTCGGGGCCACGGTGGTGGCTTTGTTGCTGACCGACACGCATTTTGTGGCCTTCTGGGCCGGCGACAGCCGCATCTACCTTCTGCGCGACGGCAGTATCTCGATGCTGACCAGCGACCATTCGGTGGTGGGTGAGTTTGTGGCCGCCGGTGAGATGACCTGGGACGAGGCGGAAAACCACCCCCAGTCGAACGCCATCACCCGCGCCGTGGGGGTGGGGGACGAACTGGAGCTTGACAAGGTCCGGGGTGAGGTTCTGCCGGGGGACAGGTTCCTTCTGTGTTCGGACGGGCTGACGAAGTATGCGGGGTTCAAGCTTCTGGAATCGATGTTGACCGACGAACCCATCGAGACGGTCGCGGAAAAGCTCCAGAACCATGCACTTGCCTCGGGCGGCGGCGACAACGTGTCGATCATCGTGGTGGACCTGCCGCTCTGATCCGGGCCTTCGGGGCGCAAAGGGGCGGTCCATGCCATTGTCGATACGGCCGGCCGGCAAGGCTTCTGCATCCCGTGCAACACGGCTGCGTCGAGCGGTCATTGGTCGTTCAGACAGCAGCCGGGGTTTTTTGTCGTTTCACACCGTACCACCAAGGCTGCCTTCAAGTTCCACCATCTCTTGCCCACCGGCCATCAGATCTTGCAACTCTTGCGGGGCAATCTGGCCTCGTTCTGCTGTGCCCATCGTTTTCCCGCGGTTCAGGACGGTAAACCGGTCACCAACGGCCATGGCGTGGCGAACGTTGTGGGTGATCAAGACAACGCTGATGCCCTGCTTGCGCACCTTGCTGATCGTGGCCAGCACGTTCGCGGTCTGGCGCACACCAAGCGCCGAGGTCGGCTCGTCCAGGATCAGAACTTTGGCGCCAAAATACACCGCACGGGCAATCGCCACCGTCTGACGCTCGCCACCCGAAAGGGTGCCCACGGCCTGATCCGGGCCGCGCAAGCTGATGCCCATCTTGCGCATTTCTTCCATTGTCACCCGATTGGCAAAATCGTGGTCAAAGAATTTCAACGGGCCGACTTTGCGCACGGGTTCATTGCCCATGAAAAAGTTGCGTGCGACGGACATCAGCGGGATCATGGCCAGATGTTGGTGCACTGTGGCAATCCCCGCCGCGATTGCGTCGCGTGGATCGGCAAACTGCATCGGACTGCCTTCGAACAGAATCTCGCCCTTTGTGGGTTTGTGCACGCCCGACATGGTCTTGATGAACGTCGACTTTCCCGCGCCGTTGTCGCCCAGCAGGCAATGACACTCACCCGGAAACAGATCAACCGACACACCGGCAAGTGCAATCACCGGGCCAAAGTGCTTTTCAATGTTCTTCATCTGCAGAATGGGGGTATGAGCGGTGGTCATGTCACTTCTCCCCAGTGATGATGCGGCGGATGTAGGTGTTCAGAACCACGGCAAACAGCAGGATGATGCCAAGAAAGACCCGGAACAGCGAGCTTTCGACACCCGCAAAGAACAGGCCCTGCTGGACCACGCCAAAGATCAGTGCGCCCAGTGCCGCGCCCAGCACCGACCCATATCCCCCAGTCAGCAACGCGCCCCCGATCACCACGGCAATAATGGCTTCAAATTCCTTGAGCAAACCACGGTCCGCCCCGGCCGAGCCGAATTCCATCACCTGACAGGTTGCGAAAACCGTGGCGCAAAAAGCCGTGAACACGAACATCAGGATCTTTACCCGATCGACGGGCACACCCGAATTGCGCGCCGATTCCGCATCGCCACCCGATGCAAAGATCCAGTTGCCAAAGCGGGTCTTCGTCAGCAGCACATGCCCGAACAGAACCAGCGCCAATGCCCAGACGATCAGCATCGGGACACCGTCAACGATGGGTTGACCTTTTTTCGCGCCGACTGAGAATGTTTCGATTAGTCCGATATCGCCAAACCATTGGAACAACCCCGACAAGATCTTTCCGCCAAATACCGGCGCCAACCAATCCCCGTCGGCGGCTTCGACAATGCCACCGATGATGGTCTTGTTCACAAGGGTTTGCGGCAGAAATATCGTGAACCCGCGCAGGATGAACAGAGAGGCCAGTGTCACGATAAAACTGGGCAACCCGGTACGGACGCAAATCCAGCCGTTCAGTGCGCCAATGGCCATACACAAAACGAACGTGACCAAAATCGCAATCCACACCGGCCAGCCCATGGTGACGCTGAAAATCGCGATCAGCATGCCCGAAAAGCCGATCATCGATCCGATGGAAAGGTCGAACTCACCCGCGATCATCAAGAGGCAGGCACCAACGGCAATGATCATGAATTGAGCAGATACGACCGACCAGTTCTGCACGCCGGCGGCATTGAACATGCCCGAATCATGCGCCGTCAGCAGAAAGAAGGTGAAGACAAGAACGGTGCCACAGATGCCGCCAAGCTCGGGACCGATCAGTGCTTTTCGGAAACGTGATCTTGCCTTGACGCGCTCATCGGCGGGTTGCTCTGCTGGTGCGACGGACATCTGATTTCCCTCGAAGTGCTTACGGCATATGAAGAAAAAGGGCGATCGGTCATAACCGGCCGCCCCACACCCTCAGAAATCAGCGGTACTCGCCCGCGAATTCTTCGATCTTGCCCAAGGCATCCTTGGTCACAAAGCCCGGACCAGAGTTGATGTTGTTGCCCGGCAGCACGCCATACCGGTCGTAGTTGGTCAGGATGACAACCGGCAGATAGGCTTGCAGGAAGGGTTGCTGGTCGATACCCCACTTGATGGTGCCATCCTTGATGGCCGCGACGATTTCTTCGCCCAGATCGAACGTGCCAAAATAGATCTGACCAGCCATGCCGTTTTCTTTCAGCGCGGCAATGGTCGGATCGGCCGAAACCGGACCAAGGGTCAGGATACCGTTTGTTTCGGGATGCGCGGACAGGTAGGCCAGAACCTTGTTCTTGATCTCGGCCGGGTCTGTGCCGCTGTCCATCATGGAATCGCCCAGTTCAACGCCCAGACCATCGGCAAAGCCACGGCAACGCTCACCAACGGTCGGCTGCTGGATCGCATGGTTGACGCAGACGAACGACGTGACGCCGTCGCCCTTGGCGCGGATGCCCGCAGCAAGCCCCGCGTCATACTCGGGCTGGCCGACATACATCAGCGCGCCCACTTCACGGGCCTGCTCGGGGGTGCCGGTGTTCATGATGATAACGTCGATGCCCTGATCGACAGCGGCCCTGATCGGCCCCTTCAACACATCAAAATCTGCAAGCGTGGTGATGATGCCATCGGGCTTTGAAGCGGCGGCCTGGTCAATCAGGCGCGCCATGTCCGCGATGTCGCCGGATGGCGGGTTGCTGTACTCGACCGTGACGCCCATTTGCGTGCCGGCCAGTTTGATGCCGTTCTTGACGGTGTTCCACCAGCTGTCGCTGTCGGGCGCGTGGCTGACCAGAACATAGCGTTCGCCATCCGCCAAGGCCTGGGTTGCGACCAGCAGCGGCGCTGCCAGCAACGCAGTCGTCATCGCCAGTTTCTTGAAAATCGAAGCCATCTCTCTCTCCCTGTTACACATGTTCTGTGTAGGAAAGCCGATCTCCTCCGACCCCCCCGAATCCACCTAAGCATATCGACATCACAATTGCAACCGGTTGCAAAAATGACTTGCCGATTGCGGGCTGTTTTGTAAAGTCGCGCGCGCTATAACGACAGGACTTTGCAGAAGGGCAGACAGCCGTGGCGCCAACTTTGAAAGACGTGGCCAAGCGTGCCGGGGTGTCGCGGTCTGCCGTGTCACGGGCGTTTACGGATGGGGCCTCGGTGTCGGCCAAGATGCGGAAACTTGTGGAAAAGGCCGCCGCAGACCTTGGATACAGCCCCAATGTGCTGGCCTCCAGCCTGACCACGGGACGCACAAAACTGATCGGTCTGGTGTCGAACAACTTTCACAACCCGATCTTCCTGGAGGTGTTCGATCAGTTCACCCGCGCCTTGCAGGACAATGGTCTGCGGCCGCTGCTGGTCAATCTGACCGATGAAACCGATCCCGCGAATTCGGTGCGGATGCTGCGGCAATACTCGGTGGACGGGGTTGTCGTCGCCTCCTCCACCTTGCCGCCGGGGTTTGCCCTTGCGTTCCGGGATGCAGGCTTGCCGGTCGTTCATGCCTTTGGCCGCATGACCAGCGCGCCGCAGGTGCATGTGGTCGGAATCGACAACATTGAGGCGGGGCGATTGGCCGCCCGTAGCCTGCTTGCGCGCGGTTACCAGCGCGTCGGGTTCATGGGCGGGCCCGAGGCCGCAAGTTCAACCCAGGACCGTCTGCAGGGGTTTGTGCAGGAATTTGCCCTTCATCCGCAGATCCGCGTCAGTCTGTCGTTTGCCACAGCCTATTCCTTTGAGGCCGGGCGCCGCGAGATGCAGGTGCTGCTGGAGGGTGCCCCCGCCGAGGCCTATTTTTGCGGCGATGATGTCCTGTCCATCGGGGCCTTGTCGGCGATTGGGGATCGCGGGTTGTCGGTGCCGGGCGATATCGGCATCATCGGGCTGAACGACATGGCCATGGCGGGCTGGAACAACATCAACCTGACGACGATCTGCCAGCCTATTCGGGAAATTGTGAATTCGTCGGTCGAACTGATGACCACGATGCTGCGCGACCCCGGGCGCGTGCCCGAAGCGCGGATTTTTGCCTGCGAGATCATCGAGCGGGGAACCCTGCGCCCCTTGCCATCAAGGGGCGCAGTCTGATCAGCGGAACATCGGCGGGCGGGCATCGGTCCAGGCGCCGTCTGCCTTGGCCGAGGCAACCGCGGCATGCACCGCCGCCATCGACCGCAAACCGTCGGTCGCGGTCGGCAGACCGTCGCGCACCTGACCCCGAATGGCGTCGGCCAGATCGCAGTAGATATTCGCCACCGCCAGCGGAAAGCCTTCGGGATGCGCGATCGATACGCGCGTCAGTCGCTGCGCATCGGCATGCAATCCGCCTTCGCCCTTTTCGATGATCTGGGTGCGCCCGTTCACTGGCGTATAGATCAACTGGTTGGGCTGCTCGGACGCCCAGCGGAACCCGCCGGTTTCGCCAAACACCTGAATTTCAAACCCGTGCTGGCGGCCGATGGCCACCGACGATGTCCAGAGCCGCCCGACAGTGCCGCCCGCCATCCGAAAGTTCACCATCGCATCATCTTCCAGCACCCGGCTGGGGATCGTCGAGGCGAAATCGGCGGACAGCCTCTGTACCTGATCGTCACAGATGAAACTCGCCATATGCAGCGCATGAATGCCGCAATCGGCAAACTGGCCCGACACGCCCGCCATCGCCGGGTCATAGCGCCAGCGCACGCGCGGATTGTCGGCATTGGCACCGTCCCCGTGATGGCCATGACTGAACGCCGTGACCACCAGCCGGATCTTGCCCAACTCGCCCGCCCGCACCATCGCCCGGGCTTGCCGCACCATCGGATAGGCCGAATAGCAATAGTTCACCGCGCAGATCTTGCCGGTGGCCTTTACCACGCGCACGATCTCTTCGCCCTCTTCCACCGTCATCGTCATCGGCTTTTCGCACAGCACGTTGAAACCGGCCTCAAGAAAGGCCTTGGTAATCTCGAAATGCGTGGCGTTCGGTGTGGCGACGGTGACCAGATCAACCCGGTCAGCGCGGCCCTTTTCCCCTGCCAGCATTTCGGCCCAGTCGCCATAGGCGCGGTCGGCCGCAATGCCCAGACGCACGGCATATTCGCGGCCTGCATCAGGCCGGTGATCCAGCGCGCCGGCGGCAAACTCAAAATGCCCATCGGCCTGGGCGCCCAGACGGTGCGCAGGCCCGATCTGGCTGCCTTCACCGCCGCCGATCATGCCCCACTTCAGCTTTGTCATATTCAGGTATCCTCAGAAACCAATGGATTGCAGGTATTCGCGGTTGGCGCGCGCATCTTCCAGCGGGGTGCCGGGCATTGTGGGATCGCAGTCCTGCTCGACCGTGCACCAGCCTTCAAATCCGGCATCCAGAAGACGCTTGCGCACGGCGGCAAAGTCAACATCGCCCTTGCCCAGATTGCAGAAGATGCCCTGCCCGCAGGCCTTGTAAAAGTCGGTGCGGTTGGCCACGACCTCCGCCTTCACCTTAGGGTCGATATCCTTGAAATGCATGTAGGAAATCCGGCCCATATTGCGGTCCATGAAAGCCACCGGATCATATCCGGCATAGGAATGGTGGCCGGTGTCAAAGCATATCTTCAGGATGCTTTCATCGACCTCGGCCAGCAGACGCTCCAGTTCCGGCTCAAAATCCATGAACCCTGCGGCATGGGCGTGGATGCCGACGGTCAGGCCATACTCTTCGCTGCCGATTTTCGCGATTGCCGCGATCCGGTCGCGAAAGGCTGTCCATTCCGCCTTGTCCATCTGCTCGGCCTCGGCGGCGCGGCCGGCGGTGGGCGCGCGGCGGGCCGAGATGCTGTCGATCAGCACCAGATGCCGTGCGCCATGTGCGACAAGTGCCCTGCAGGTGCGATGTGAGGCGTCCAACACCTCATCCCATTTGGCCGCATCATGGAACGGGCGGAACACCACGCCGCCGATGATCGACAGATCGCGCGCGGCCAGTGCCGGCGCCAGGATCGCAGGGTCTTCGGGCATATAGCCGATGGGGCCAAGCTCGATCCCCTTGTAACCCGCCCCCGCACACTGATCGAGCACGGTTTGCCAGCTTGGGTAAGACGGGTCACTTGGGAATTCGATGCCCCAGGAACAGGGGGCATTCCCGATACGGATCGTCATTTTGGTAGTCCTTTCAAGCATCAGAACGCGGCGACGTCGGCCCAGGTCTTTGTCGTGGATGAGGAAATTGCTGCGGCGATAATCTGGTTGACCAGCATCCCGTCGCGGAAGGTGGGCCAGATCGGCCTGCCGCCATGGATCGCTTCCAGAAAGTCCCTGGCTTCGATGATGATCTGATCCTGATAGCCGGTGCCATGCCCCGGCCCCTGACAGAACGGCAGGTAGTCGGGATGCGCCGGTCCGGTCAGGATCTTGGTGAAACCGCGGGTCGCCTCTGGCCCCTCGGCGCGGTAAAGCCAAAGCGCATTCTGATCCTCCTGGTCGAACCGGATCGCACCTTTGGTGCCGGTAACCTCATAGGCATAGCCCATCTTGCGCCCGGTCGAGATGCGGCTGAAGTACATCTGCCCCATCGCACCGTTCTGAAATCGGCACATCATCTGCGCGTGATCGTCATTGCTGACCGTGCCGCCGGGCCGGTCGCGATGCACGGTTTCCACCTCGGCGATCAGCCGGTCTATCGGACCCAGCAACGCAAGCGCCGCGTTGATCATGTGCGGGGCCAGATCGCCCATCGTGCCATTCGCCATGCCCGTCGTGCGCCAGGTGGCGGGCAATTGCGGGTCGGCCAGAAAATCCTCGGCATGCTCTCCGCGAAACCAGGTCACGTCGCCGATCACGCCAGTGGCGATCAACTGGCGGGCATACTGGCTGGCCGGGGTGCGAATATAGTTGAAGCCAACCATGTTGACGCAGCCGCTGGCCTCGGCTGCCGCCACCATGGTGCGGCTGTCGTCAAGCGAAGCGCCCAGCGGCTTTTCGCAGAACACCGGTTTACCCAGCGCAAAGGCAGCCTCGGCCACCGCGCGGTGGGTACTTTGCGGCGAGGCGATGATGACCGCTTCGACCTTCGGGTCATTGACCAAAGCCCGCCAATCCGCGGTTGCGCGCGCAAAGCCATAGGCTTTGCGATAGGCCTCGGCGCTGTCGGTGGTGGTGGCACAAACCATTTCCAGGCGGGGCCGCAGTGTGGTGTTGAAAACCGCCCCAACCGCAAGCATGGCGACAGCATGGGCCTTGCCCATGTAGCCGCCGCCGACGATGCCGATTCCTATCTCTGCCATTTTCGCCCTCGGATCGCTTTGGGTTTGCGGTACACTTTAGGTTTGCAACCGGTTGCAAATGGGGTAACCTAGGGTGCGACGAATGACAAGCCAGAATCGCCGCAAAAATGCGTTGTGTGGGGCGCCAAAAGGGAATTTCGGACGTGAACGATCAGACCATTCGCCTGACTACGGCGCAGGCCATCATCCGCTATCTGACCAACCAGTTCATCGTGATCGACGGTCAGGAAATGTGGCTGTGTGGCGGTGGTTTCGGGATTTTCGGACACGGGAATGTCACCTGTCTTGGCGAGGCGCTGTACGGCGTCAGGAACGAGTTGCCCCTGTACCGCGGCCAGAATGAGCAAAGCATGGGCTTTGCCGCGGCAGGCTATGCCAAGCAATGGCTGCGCCAGCGGTTCATGTTCTGCACGGCCAGTGCCGGTCCGGGGACGGCCAACCTTTTGACCAGCGCGGCGCTGGCCCATGCCAACCGTCTGCCGATGCTGTTGTTGTGCGGTGATACCTATGTGACGCGTCTGCCCGATCCGGTTCTGCAGCAGATGGAGAACTTCGGTGACCCGACCTTTGGTGTCAACGATGCCTTCAAGCCCGTGGTGCGCTATTGGGACCGGATCACCCATCCCGCCCAGATCCTGCAATCGCTGCCCAACGCCATTGCCACGATGCTGGACCCCGCCGACTGCGGGCCGGCGTTTCTGGGCCTGCCGCAGGATGTGCAGGGCTGGGCCTATGATTACCCCGTGGCCTGGTTCAAAAAGCAGGTGCACCGCATCCGCCGCCAGACCCCGGATGCCGATGAGGTTGCCGATGCGGTGGCGCTGCTGAAAACTGCGCAGCGGCCAATGATCATCGCAGGCGGTGGCGTGCAGTATTCGCGCGCCGTGGCCGAGCTGACAGCATTTGCCGAGGCGCATCAGATTCCCGTCGTGGAAACCATTGCCGGGCGCGCCAACTTGCGGTCCACCCACCCGCTCAACATCGGGCCTATCGGCGTGACGGGATCGAATTCGGCCAATGCGATTGCGGCGCAGGCGGATGTGATCCTGGCGGTCGGCACAAGGATGCAGGATTTCACCACCGGGTCATGGACCGCCTTTTCGAAAGAGGCGCGCATCATCGCGGTCAATGCGGCGCGCTACGATGCCGGCAAACACCTGTCCTTGCCGGTTGTGGGTGACGCAAAACTGGCGCTTGGCCTGCTGGACGCGCAACTGGCGGGATATGCCGCGCCGAAAACCTGGGTTGCCGCAGCGCAAGGCCACCGCGCCGAATGGGATGCCTACGTGGCAGAAAACGTCGCACCCGGCAACCGGCCCAATTCCTATGCCATGGCCATCGGTGTGGTGAACGATCTGTGCCACCCACGCGACCGCGTGGTTGCCGCCGCAGGGGGCCTGCCCGCCGAAGTGACCGCCAACTGGCGCACACTGGAAACCGGCACCGTGGATGTTGAGTTCGGATTCTCTTGCATGGGGTACGAGATTTCGGGCGCCTGGGGCGCGCGGATTGCGCAGGCCGAACGTGAACCCGACCGCGATACCATCGTCTTTATCGGCGACGGTTCATACATGATGCTGAATTCCGATATCTATTCGTCCGTGCTCAGCCAGAAAAAGCTGATCGTTCTGGTACTGGACAACGGTGGCTTCGCAGTCATCAACAAGTTGCAGAACAATTCTGGCAACCAAAGCTTCAACAACCTTCTGGCGGATTGCCCGACGATCCCCGAACCCTTTGCCGTGGATTTTGAGGCACATGCCCGCGCGCAGGGGGCAATTGCCGAAACTGTGGCCAACCCTGCGGCACTGGCCGAGGCGTTCAAACGCGCCCAAGCCGCCAGCAAAACAACCGTGATCTGCATGCAGGTTGATCCCTATGCCGGCTGGACCACCGAAGGCCACACCTGGTGGGAATGCGGCACGCCGGAAGTCTCGGACGACCCAAAGGTGACCAAGGCGCATCTGGATTGGGAATCATCGCGCAACCTGCAACGCAAGGGCGTCTGATGGCACTGGATGCACTTGCCAGGAAAAGCTTTCTGGTGATCGGGCGGGTCGGGATGGACCTGACGCCAACCCCGGTCAACAGCCGCACCGAAGACGCGATCCAGATGATGGTGGCGATGGGGGGGTCATCGGCCAACATCGCGGCGGGCCTCAGAAAACTGGGCTGCAAGGTCGCGTTGCTGACGGCGGTGTCCGACGATTCCGTGGGCCGGTATTGCCTTAACCAGCTTGACCACTACGGCATTGACCGCCGATATGTCAGGTCGATCAAGGGTGAGCCGCGCACCTCGCTGGCCGTGTATGAAACGCGGACCGAAGACCATCAGTCGGTGATCTACCGCAACAATGCCGCCGATTTTCAGATGACCACCGCCGACGTCGAGGCGGTGGATTATTCTGCCTTTGGCGCGCTGATCACCACTGGCACGGTATTCGCCGCCGAACCCTCACGCTCGGCGGCATTCAGGGCGTTTGACCTGGCGCGCGCGGCTGGTCTGGCCATCATTTTCGACGTGGATTACCGCCCCTATAGCTGGCCCTCTGCCCATGTCGCGCAAGAGGTGCTGTCGCGCGCGGGTGCGCTGTCGGACATCATCATCGGCAATGACGAAGAGTTCGGCTTTGTGGCAGGCGACATTGCCAAGGGGCTGGACAAGGCCCGCGCACTGGCCGCCTCTGGTGCCGCCATCGTGGTCTACAAGCTGGGGCCGGACGGGGCGGTCACTTTCGCCCAAGGCGCGGAAATCCGCACCGGCATCTTTCCGGTCACCGCCGTCAAACCCACGGGCGCCGGCGACAGTTTCATGGCCGGCATGATGGCATCCCTTGCCGAAGGTCGCCCGCTGCGCGAGGCGATCCTGCGCGGGTCGGCCTGCGCGTCCATCGTCGTAGCAAAGGCGGGTTGCGCCCCCGCGATGCCGTTCATCCCCGAGCTGGAGGCTTTTCTTGCCACCCATCCCGGCCCTACATCTGTCTGAAAGGACCAACCTTTGCATATCGCGCCCTTTGACAATGCCAACAAACCCATCGTCGATGTCGACGATCCGATGGTTCCGCTGAACTATTTCAACATCGTCAAACTGAAGCGGGGCGAGGCGTTCGAATACCGCGTGCCGGGGTATGAGACCTGCATTGTGCCTGCCACCGGGACAGTCGATGTCGAGATTGAGGGCGTACGGTTTGCCGCCGTGGGCAATCGTGGGGTCGATGTCTGGGACGGCGAACCCGAAGGCGTCTACGCGCCGGTAGGGGCGCGGGTGACGATCAACTGTACGTCCGATGCCACCGAAACCTTCATCGCGGGGGGGCGCTATGACAAGGTGCTGGACCCGTTCGATGTGCGCAGCGCCGACATCGACAAGGTGCAATACGGCAGTGACGACACCAAGACCCACCGCAAGATCAAGCACATCCTTGGCACAAGGTACCACGGTCGCGTGGGCCGTCTTTTGGTCAGCGAATTGTTCACCGTGGGCCAAGGCGGCTGGTCCGGCTTTCCCAGTCACAAGCATGACACCGACCGCCTGCCACTGGAAACCCGGCATGACGAGACGTACAATTTCCGCTTTCGCCCCAACTATGGCTCTGGTCTGCAGATGCTGCAGCGCGACGATAACAAGCCGGGTGATGCCTATCACATCATGGACGGCTCCACGATCTGCCTCGATGCGGGCTATCACCCCTGCGCCGTTCTGCCGGGGTACGAGATGTACTACTTCACCATTCTTGCGGGCCTCAGCCAGCGCCCGCTGGTGCAGTATTTCCAGCCGACCCATGCAGCACAGCTGGAAACGATCCCCGGCATCAAGGACATGATTGCAAAGTTCAAATGACCCTCGCGACACTTTCACAGGTGCTGCAACCCGCGCTGAAGGGCCGCTATGCCGTGGCCGGGTTGGTCACCGCTGGCTGGGAAGACATGCGCGCCTATGTGGCCGCTGCCGAGGCTGAAGGCGTGGCCGTGATCCTGCAAGCGGGCCCCGGTTGCCGCGCGCATACCCCGCTGCCGGTTCTGGGCGCGATGTTCCGGCATCTGGCCGAACAGGCGTCGGTCCCGGTCGTGGCGCATCTGGATCATGGCTATACCCTTGACGACTGCCTTCAGGCGCTGGATTGCGGCTTTACCTCGGTGATGTTTGACGGGTCGCGAAAACCGCTCAGCCAGAACATCGACGAAACAGCCCGGATCGCCGAACTGGCCCATGCAGCAGGCATGTCCTGCGAGGGCGAGATTGGCTTTGTCGGCTACTCCGGCGGCGAGGGGTCTGCCGGGACGGACCCTGCGGAGGCCGCGCAATTCGCGCGTGAAACCGCGGTGGATGCCATGGCGATTTCGGTCGGCAACGTGCATCTGCAGCAAGACCAACAGGGCGGCCTGGACGAGGCCCGCATCCGCGCCATCGAGGCGCTGACTGCGGTGCCGCTGGTCATTCATGGCGGATCAGGCGTGCCCCTGGCGCAGCGCCGTGCACTGGCGCTTGGGTCGAACATCTGCAAATTCAACATCGGCACCGAATTGCGCATGGTCTTTGGCGCTGCCTTGCGCGCGGCAGTGAACCGCGACCCTGACCAGTTCGACCGGATTTCCATTCTGAAAGAAACCCATGACCCCGTCGTTGCCGCCGCGCGGCGCGTTCTTGGCGCGTTGAAGCGAGGCTGACACGCTGAACAAATCCCGCCAGATGCGGCAGCGCGGTCGTTTTCGGCCAGCCCATCCGACAGACCGGATCAACGGCATCCGCTAGGCCTGATTTTTCTGCTGCAGCCTTTCCAGAACTGCAAAGAACTCGGCCTCACTCTGCCCCTGCGCCAAGGCATCGCGCAGATAATCCGCCTGCGATCTGGGTGCCATGCCGCCGGTCGGTGGATTGCTGTCGAGGTTGGTCGGAAACGGATAACCCTCGGCCGAGGCGGCGATGACGTTGGCCAAACGCGGCCCCTGCAAGGCCCGCAAGACCGGGTACAGCACGCGCAGCATGCGTGCGCGGTCGACGGTTTCCATCGCACGCCCCATGGCGGATGAAACCTGCAGCAGGTTGGCCATGCGGAAACGGTCCGTCGTGTGATTGGTGCCCGCACCATGCATCACGGCCGGATTGAAGAACATGAGGTCACCCTTGTTCAGCGGCAACTGCACATGGTTTACCGCGAAATGGGCCTGAAACTCGGGGCGTGAAAAGGCCAGATACCCCTCAAAGAACTGTTGCGAAAACGGCAGCATCATCGTCGGTCCGGTTTCCACCGGCATGTCGCAATGCGCGACGGCGCCCTGCAGCGTCAGCATGGGCGACACGGCATGAACATGGGCCGGGTACCGCGCCATCTGTTCTGTGGACATGAACCCCAGATGGAAATCACGATGCGCGGTTTGGGCCGCGCCGCCGGGATTGACCCGGTTCACCTGTGCCGTCATCTGATAGGCCGGGCCAAGCCAGGCCTCCGACGCCAATGCGATACCGTTTGAACTGTAATAGGCGGCGAAATTTGCGGGGTCGGCCAGACAGTGCTTTTCCAGCGAATTCCAGATCCTGTCATTTGCTCCCGGCTTGGCAAAATGGTCACCGCTGCCCCTTGCCGCAAGCTTTTCGTTTGCGATGATCCGGGTGAAAATGCCACTGGCATGGTCAATCACCGCGTGATCCGCCAGCCCCTGACGGATCACGATGATCCCGGCACCACGCCCAAACACATGCGCCCACTCTTCCAGCAAGGACTGGCGGGCGGGCGGGTTTTCGGCCGCCGCATCGACCATCGCGCCATCATAGACCGGGACATTGGAAAGGACTTCGGCGGCAAGCGGCGTGTCGTCGGGGTCTGCCGTCTGGCCCGTGATCTGGCGAAAGGTATCGAACGCCCCGCTTGCGGCATTCAGCCAAGTCTGGGCACGCTGCGGTTCACGGGTTGTGATGTCCATTGGCGTCTCCTTTTGCGTGCTCTTGGCGACTGCCTTGGGATCGCAGTCTGGAACAGCGGCAAAACACCTTGCGGACACCTTAAATCCAGAACGTCCTCAAAATCCACCCTGTACGGAACGGCGCATCAGGCGGGCCTGATCCTTGGCACCGTTGACCGGCTTCGTGCGACAGAAGAAGACCTTGCGCGCCAGTACGGGCAGGTGGCCGAACACCTGCCCCTGCCGCGACGGTCAGAGGCCTTTCGCGGCAAGCCAGGCCTTCATCTGTCCGATTTCGGTCTCTTGCGCGGCAATCACGGCTTCGGAAAGGGCGCGGATTTCGGGGTCTTTGCCGTATTCAAGTTGTACCTTGGCCATCGCCACCGCTGCCTCATGATGCGGGATCATGCCCTTGACGAAATCCACATCGGCATCGCCGGTGTAGGGGATCATCATGTCAGTCATCATGACCCCCATCGCCGCCGCATAGGCCACTACAGCCGGATTGTCCGCCAGTTCGGGCGGGATCATGGAACCGTGGTTCATCATGCCCATGCCCTCCATGCCGGAATGGTCCATGCCCTCCATCGTCGTCTGGGCCAGCGCCAGCCCGCCCGCGATTGCAATTGCGCCAGCGATCAGCGCGAGGTTCCGCTTTTTCATCATCATCTTCCTTTTTCTGTTGTCCGGTCAGACAGGCGCAAAGCCCGCATCCGCCAGCACGGCGGCCAGCCGCTCACGCGGGGCGTCAGAGGTCACGTCAACCTTGTGGGTCGCCGGATCTGCCTTCACCTGTGCCGTCGGATCGACGGACTGGATGGCCTTGGTCACGCTGCGCGCGCACCCGCCACAGGTCATGGTTTCGATATGGAACTGCATGAGCATCTCCTTCGGGATTTCACCTCATGCCATGTCAGATAGGGCTTCCAACGGTTGTAAGGTCAAGCCCGCAAGGCCGTGAACAACATCTTTTGTCAAACGCCTTGACCTTACCATCATGGGAAGGACTATGTACGTCAGCGGAACAGCGTCGAACAGGTCATCCGCCATGAACGTCAACCCCAAGGAATTGCGCCCAAGCCCGGTTGCAAGGCTTGCCCTCGATATCGAAGGCATGACCTGCGCGTCCTGCGTCGGGCGGGTGGAGAATGCGTTGAAAGCGGTTCCGGGGGTGACGGCGGCATTCGTCAACCTCGCGACGGAACGGGCCGAGGTCACGGGCCTTGGTCTGGACCGTGCGGCACTGGTGAAGGCGGTCGCGGATGTGGGCTATGACGTGGCCTCATCCCCGGTTGATCTGGCGATTGACGGGATGACCTGTGCGTCCTGCGTCGCGCGGGTGGAACGTGCGCTGAAGACCGTGCCGGGGGTGACAGGGGCCGCCGTCAACCTTGCAACCGAACGGGCGCATGTGACGGGGCACGCCGATGCGGCGGCCCTGATCCGCGCCATTGAGGGTGTCGGCTATGACGCGCAACAGGCAGTTTCCGCCTCTGACGCGAACGATGAGACTGCGGCACGAAAGGCAGCCGAGGAAAGCAACCTGAAGCGCGATCTGTGGATTGCCGCAGCGCTGTCACTGCCGGTCTTCATGCTGGAGATGGGGGGGCATCTGTTCACATGGGTGCATATGGCCGTGATGAACACCATCGGCATGCAGAACAGCTGGTATCTGCAATGCGCGCTGACCACGGCGGCCCTGCTTGGCCCCGGTCGGCGCTTCTACACCAAGGGCTTTCCCGCGCTGGCCCGGCTTGCCCCTGACATGAACAGCCTTGTCGCGGTCGGCACGTCGGCGGCTTACGGCTATTCGCTGGTCGCGACCTTTGCTCCCGGCCTGCTGCCCGTGGGCACGGTGAATGTGTATTATGAGGCGGCTGCGGTGATCGTGACCCTGATCCTCTTGGGTCGGCATCTGGAAGCCCGCGCCAAGGGACGTACGTCGCAGGCGATCAAGCGACTGGTGGGCTTGCAGGCCAAGACAGCCCGCGTTGTCCGCGACGGCACGGTGGCAGAGGTGCCGATTGCCGATGTCCGCCCCGGTGATCTTGTCGAACTCCGCCCTGGTGAGCGGGTGCCGGTGGATGGCGCGGTGACGGAAGGCACAAGCTGGATCGACGAAAGCATGATCTCGGGTGAACCCGTGCCCGTCGAGAAGTCCCCCGGCAGCGCCGTCACCGGCGGCACGATCAACCAGACCGGTGCCATCACCTTTCGCGCGACGGCGGTGGGTGAGGCTACGATGCTGGCGCAGATCATCCGCATGGTCGAGGCGGCGCAGGGCGGCAAGCTGCCGATACAGGCGCTGGTGGACAAAATCACCATGTGGTTCGTGCCTGCCGTGATGGCCCTTGCCGCGCTGACTTTCGCGGTGTGGCTGATCCTTGGCCCCGACCCGGCGCTGACCTTTGGCCTTGTGAATGCCGTGGCCGTGCTGATCGTGGCCTGCCCCTGTGCCATGGGTCTGGCCACGCCCACCTCGATCATGGTCGGCACCGGACGTGGGGCAGAACTGGGGGTGCTGTTCCGCAAGGGCGAGGCGTTGCAGGCCTTGCAGGACGTACGCGTGGTGGCTTTCGACAAGACCGGCACGCTGACCGAGGGCAAGCCACGCCTGACCGATTTGCACCTTGCAGCGGGGTTTGACCGTACGCCTGTTCTGGCCGCCGTTGCGGCGGCAGAGGCGAAGTCCGAACACCCGATTGCCCGCGCCATTGCGGCAGCGGCGCTTGAAGAGGGCTTGACCCTGCCTGACGTGACCGGCTTTGCCTCGCTTACCGGCTATGGCGTGAAGGCGCAGGCGGGTGGCAGCCGGGTCGAGATTGGCGCCGACCGCTACATGGCCAAGCTGGGTCTGGATGTGGCGCCCTTTGCCAAGGTCGCGGCCCGACTGGCGGATGAAGGCAAATCACCGCTTTACGCGGCCATTGACGGCAGGCTGGCCGCAATCCTTGCCGTGGCCGACCCGATCAAGGAAACCACGCCCCAGGCAATCCGCGCCCTGCATGCGCTTGGCCTGAAGGTGGCGATGATCACCGGCGACAACGCACGTACCGCCCAGGCCATCGCCCGCCAGTTGGGCATCGACGAAGTGGTGGCCGAGGTGCTGCCCGACGGCAAGGTGGCTGCGGTCAAACGGCTCAAGGCACTGGGCGCGCTTGCCTATGTTGGTGACGGCATCAACGATGCCCCGGCGCTAGCCGAGGCGGATGTCGGCCTTGCCGTCGGCACCGGCACCGACATCGCCATCGAGGCGGCGGATGTGGTGCTGATGACGGGGCGGCTGACGGCTGTGCCCGATGCCATCGCGCTGTCGAAGGCCACGATGCGCAACATCCGGCAGAACCTGTTCTGGGCCTTTGCCTATAACGCCGCACTGATCCCGGTGGCGGCGGGCGTCTTGTGGCCCGCCTTCGGCATCCTTCTGTCGCCGGTCTTTGCCGCCGGGGCCATGGCGCTGTCATCGGTCTTTGTCCTTGGCAACGCGCTGCGGCTGCGGCGCTATTCCCCCACGATTGAAGGAGCCAGAGCATGAACATCGGTGAAGCCGCCAAAGCCTCGGGCGTGTCGGCCAAGATGATCCGCTACTACGAAGCCACCGGGCTGATCCCGGCGGCAGGGCGCACCGCATCGGGCTACCGGGTTTACGCGGACACCGAAGTGCAGATGCTGCGCTTTATCCGCCGCTCGCGCGACCTTGGCTTTCCGGTCGAGAAGATCAAGGAACTGCTTGCGCTATGGCGTGACCGCGCCCGCCACAGCGCCGACGTCAAGCATCTGGCGCAAGAACAGATCGACGGGCTGGAGAAGAAAATCAGCGCGATGCAGGCGATGAAGGAAACCCTGCAGCACCTCGCCGACGCCTGCTGTGGCGATAACCGACCCGAATGCCCGATCCTTGCGGATCTCGGCAACGGGCCGGGCCATTTGCACCGTCAGGACGATGCAGGCTCAGGCCAAGGGCCATTGGCACAGTCTGGCCGCCGCCGCGCCGCCGGATGATGCCTGCCCATTCCGGGCTACACCGACCACAGGATTGCCGCCGCCAGCACAAGGTAACGACCAACCTTGGCAATCGTGACCAGCAGCAGGAACACCGGGAACCGTTCGCGCAACACGCCTGCCACCACGGTCAGCGGATCGCCGATGATCGGCACCCACGCAAGCAACAACGACCACCTGCCATAGCGACGATACCAGCCCTCAGCCCTGGCCAGGGCGCTTGGGCTGCACGGAAACCAGCGCCGGTTGCGGAACCGCTCGATCCCGCGCCCGAGAAGCCAGTTTACCACGGAACCCAGCACGTTCCCGACGCTCGCCACCGCCAGAACCAACCAGGGCGCATAGCCTGACAGCAGAAGTCCAACCACCACCGCCTCGGACTGGGCAGGCAGGATCGTCGCGGCAAGAAATGCAGCGGCGAACAGCCCGAGATAGACCGCAAAGTCACCCATTTCCGCGCGTCAGGTACCGGCCTGCGGCCAGCGTCGGTGCAACCCGTCGATCACCAGTGCATGCCGGTGGGCCCTTGCGTGATCCAGCAGATGGGGATGATCACGCGGCAGGTCGGGGTGGTCATGGGCAACCTCGACCGGGTCCAGCATGGGCCAGAGACGGACAACCGCAATCATCGCCACCGCGCCGATCAGCGCCAGACCCAGGGCGGCGGCAGGCAGGCCAAACGCTACACCCAGCCAACCCGCAAGCGGATAGGTGACAAGCCAGCACGCGTGGGACAGCGCAAACTGGGCGGCAAACACCGCCGGGCGATCCTGTTCACGGGCCGAGCGGTTGATGATCCGCCCGATCGGCGTCTGGGTGAACGAAAACCCGAACCCCACGATCCCCCACAGCGCCATCAACCCGGCCAATCCCGTTGCCAAGGGCGTCGCCGCCACCCCCATCACCATCACCCCGGCGCCGGCGATCATCACCGAACGGTCGGCAACCCGCGTCAGTATCCGGGGCAGCAGGAATGCGGCGGCGATGGAACCTGCACCAAACGCCGCGAAGGCCAGCGCCACCTGCGGTTCGGCAAGACCAAGGCGGGCCTGCACCAGCACGACCGTATTGACATAGATCATCGCCCCGGCAGCGGCGACGGCCATTTCCATCACCATCAACCCGCGCAGGCGCGGCGTGGCCAGGTAGATGCGGATGCCCTTGGTGGTCGAGGCCCAGAACCCGCCGGGTTCCGCCGCAGTCCTGACCGGAAGCACGACCGTCACCACCAGCAGCGCCGAGCCTGCGAACCCCGCCACAGTGCCGCCGAACAGCACCGGAAAGCTGACGACCGTCAGAAGCGCGGCCGCAAGCATCGGGCTCAGAAGCTGCTCAAGGTCTTCCGCCAGCCGCAGCAGGGACAGCGCATTGGTGTAGTCCTTTTCATCGGGCAGCACGTCGGGGATCGTCGCCTGAAACGCCGGGGTAAAGCCCGCCGATGCCGCCTGCAGAAGGAAGATCAGCAGATAGACCTGCCAGACCTCGGTGACAAACGGCAAGAACAGCACGACGCCGGCGCGGATCAGGTCCAGCGCCACCAGAAACGCCCGGCGCGGCAGCCGTTCGGCAAAGGCCGCCGCGACCGGGGCCAGCGTGACATAGGCGATCATCTTGATCGCCAGCGCCGTGCCCAGCACCAGTCCGGCGTTCTCTCCCGCCAGTTGCCAGGCCAGAAGGCCAAGCGCCACGGTGGCAAGCCCCGTCCCCAGCAGCGCGATGATCTGCGCCGCAAACAGGTGGCGGAACGTGCGGTTGGCCAGGATACTCAGCATCGGATCTGCTTTCATCGGCTTTGGTGCGCTGTGACGGTGTCAGGCGCGGGGACAGCATAGCAGACTTGCCGCCAGCTTGAAGGACAAGGCGGGCACCTGACGCACGGGGTTCTTCCGGGGCATCGGTGTCTTGCCGACGGTGATGGTCAGTCGGGTCCGCCAAACCGCTGCGAGGTGCTGTGCCCGTTACCCTTTGCGTCGCTGCATCAGGTCAGCGTGCAACGACGGGCCCGCCACGATCAGCCCGTCGCTGCGCGGGTCGGGGTGGTTGAAGGTGAGGGGCGCGCCGTGGTGGTCGGTGACCCTCGCCCCGGCCCGTTCAGCGATCAGTGCACCGGCAGCGATATCCCATTCCCAGGTGGGCCGGGGGGTCAGCGTGGCGTCAAAGGTGCCGTCTGACACCAGACACATCCGGTAGGCAAGCGAGGGGCGAAAGCTGCGCTTCATCTCGGGGACACCGCCCGGCCAATGCTCGGGCGCAAGTGCCGCTGCATTGGCAAGGGCGCGTGCGCCTGCCAGTGCCGTGACGCCGCCGGTGCTGATAGGCACGCCGTCGCGGGTGGCGGGGCCCGTCGCGGTGGCCGCATAGAGCGTTGACTTTGCAGGCAGGAACACGACGCCCGCCACCACGCGGCCAGCCTCGGCCACCGCCAGCGAATGGGCAAACGCCGCCTCACCCGCGATGAACGCGCGGGTGCCGTCGATGGGGTCGATGATGAACACCCGGGCCCGGCTCAGACGGTCGGGCGTGTCGGGCGTTTCCTCGGACAGCCAGCCATAGGCGGGTCGGGCGGCGCGCAGGCGGGCGTGAAGCATGTCGTTCACCGCCAGGTCGGCCTCGGTCACCGGGCCTGCGCCGTCATCCTTGTCCCAGGCCTTGGGCGCCTGTTTCCAGTAGCGCATCGCAATCCGCCCCGCCTCGGCGGCGGCGTCGGTCAACAGGGCCAGATCGTCGTCCAACCGTCACGCCCCCGCGATCGTCAGACCTTCGACCAACAGGCTGGGCACGCGGGTGGACAGGTGCGCGCGGGCGTCATTGGCGGGCGTCAGCCGCATCAGCATGTCGCGCAGGTTGCCTGCGACGGTGCATTCGTTGACCGGATAAGCAATCTCGCCATTCTCGACCCAGAACCCCGATGCGCCGCGCGAATAGTCGCCGGTGGTCGGGTTGACCGTGGACCCGATCAGCGAGGTAATCAGAAGACCCGTCCCCATGGCCGCGATCAGGTCGCCCTGCGTGGCGTTGCCGGGGGTCAGGTCGATGTTCGATGTGCCCGGCGATGGCGGGGCCGAAGGGCCACGCCCGGCACTGGCGGTGCTTACCATCCCCAGCTTGCGCGCGCAGGCAAGGTCCAGCGTCCAGCCCGTCAGCACCCCATCCTCGACAATGGCGCGGCGACGGGTGGCCAGTCCTTCGGCATCGAACGGGCGGCTTGATGCGGCACGCGGGCGCAGGGGGTCGTCGATCACCGACAGACCTGCAGGCAGCACCTGTTGGCCAAGGGCATCCCGCAGCCACGATGCCCCCCGCGCGACCGCAGCGCCGTTCACCGCCGCCAGCAGATGCCCGATCAGGCTGGACGCCACACGCTCGTCATACAGAACCGGATAGGCCCCCGTCGGCGGCTTCTGCGCACCCTGACGCGACAGGGCGCGTTCCGCCGCCAGCCGCCCGATCCCGTCGGCTGCAGGCATGTCGGCGGCAAAGATGCGCCCCTCGGCAGACCAGTCCCGCTCCATCCCCGTGCCGTGACCGACAAAGGCCACAGCCGACAGCGAATGCGACGTGCGCGCATAGCCGCCCGCAAAACCGTTCGTGGCCGCCAGATGCATCCTCCGGTGCGACTGGCCCGCCCCCGCTTCGACCTGCACGATGCCCGCCACGGCCATCGCTGCCGCCTCGGCGGCCCGCGCCGATGCCTCCAGCGCCCCGGGTGTGGGTTCGGGCGACGGGTCGGCCAGTTCCAGCCCCGCCATGTCCCACCCGGCGGCGATCTGCCCCGGGTCGGCCAGCCCTGCATAGGGGTCTTCGGGTGCCTCGCGCGCCATTGCCACGGCGCGTTCGGCCATCGCTTGCATCGTGCGGTCCGAGATGTCGGACGCCGACACACAGGCCTGCCGCCCGCCGATCAGCACCCGCAGGCCCAGATCGATCCCCTCGGCGCGCTGCGCCTCTTCCAGACGGCCCTGCCGGATGTCGATGGACAGCGACGTGCCTTCAACCGCCAGCGCGTCAGCGGCCCCTGCCCCGGCACGGCGGGCGGCGTCCAGCAGGGCCGCCGTCAGGTCCTCCAGCGATCGGGTCATCGTCGCGTCTCCCATCAGTTGCGGTTGCAGGTAGTCCGGCACGGGTGGCAGTGCAAGCACCCGAACGGAAACGGGCGAACCCGAAGGGGTCCGCCCGCCATGGCTGTGGTCAGGTCAGGGTTATTGCAACTGCATCCCGTTCGCAAAGAACCCCTTGTTCTTGAACTCCAGCGTCGAGGTCAGAGTATCGGGGCCGTCGCCGGGCCGCGCGAACATGCCCATCATCATCCGCCCGGTCATTGCCTGTTCCTCGGGGATCAGCCCCAGGGCAATCAGGCTGTCCAAGAGCGCATTCGCGCCCACCAGTTTCAGGTCGATCTTGCCGGTCGGTACGGGCATCCCGCCAAACGTGGTCAGGTCGCTGTTGTCAAAGGTCAGCGCACCATTGCCGGTGAACTCGGCCCCGCCGATCGTCAGTTGCAGCGCCGGAATATCCAGCGATTCCAGCGCACCCGGAGGATTGCCCGAATTCATCGCCTGTTCGTCCAGAAGGTCTGCATCCAGCCTGCCCGTGCCACGGGTTTCCACGATCACCGTCGCCGGGTCGCGCGGAACCGATCCGGTGGGATCGACCATCGCCCATACATCTTCGGATACCGTCAGTCCGATCAGCTTGGCCACCATCGTGAAATTCTGCGTGACCGGCGATTTGGTGACCGGAAAGGAAAAGTCGAAGGCTGATTCCGCATAGGCGATCATCACTTCGGGGAACGGGATCTCTGCACCCGAAACCACCACCTGCACGCCCTTGCCGCCGCCCTTGAAGGCCATCTTGGACTTGTCCATGCCAAAGCCAAGCGCGCCGCCGTCCGACTTGCCCTGAATTTTGGTGGGCGAACCATTCTCGACCACGTCCAGCGAATAGGCGAGCGGGCCGTAATTCATCCCAAAGTCGAACGCGAGACCCGCCGCAACGGCGGCTGCCGGATTGTCGTTCTCAAAAAGCTGCGACCCGAACGTGCCGTTCATCACCGTGGCAAACGCGCCGATGCTGGCGGAAAAGTCGACCTTGCTGCCGATCTCCTGATCGTCGGCCTTGACCGCGATGGCCACCGACGAGGCGTTGAACGTCGAGGTCAGGTCGGCCAGATCCGCCGAATGCGGCGCCATCGTATAGCTGCCCCCGGCCCCGTTCAGCGTCACCGCCACATTGACCGGGATTTCCTTGCCATTCTCGGTCGCGCGCACGGTAGTGACGGCAATCGCGTCCGACGTGATGGAATAGCTGACATTGTCAGGCGTGCCCGAGGCGACGGTGCGCAGGTTGGTCTGCGTCACCAACAGCTCCACCCCGTCGGCGGGACCGCTGTCGATGGTGATCGGATAGGTCGGCGACATCGTCACCTCGACTGACCCGTCCCCCAGTTCGGTAAATCGCACTTCGTCGATGGACACCTTTACCGTAACCTCAGGCTCGGACGACACAAAGCTTACCCCGGAGACGACAAGCGCATTCCCCTCAACGGTTTCGCTTGTCGTGGTGACGGTCTGTCCGGTCGAGGCCGCAGAGTCTTTCCAGTTTTGCCAGACCTCGGCGGCGGTCATCGCCTGTACCGAAGTTGAGGACATAAGCCCGCAAAGAACAGTGGAACCAATCAATCCTGTCAGTTTCATCATCAAACCTTTCCCGATGTTCAAAATCCGCGCTTAACATCGGGCGGGACGGGCGGTTGGTCAAGGGCGGTCGAAGGCCGGGTAAGGTTTTGCGCACCCCACGGAACAGTGTAGAAAGGCGCGTGGGGCGGCAGCGGGGGTGCGCGATGCAGGGCAAGGTTGTGGCAATCACCGGGGCCAGCCGGGGCATCGGTGCGGCGGCAGTGCGGGCGTTTGCCGCAGTTGGCGCGCAGGTCATACTGTTGTCGCGCGACGTGGCGGCGATTTCGGCGCTTGGGGATGAGGTGGGCGGTCTGGCGCTGCCTTGTGATATGGCCGACTGGGGGTCGGTCGAGGGCGCGCTTGGCCGGGTGGCCCAGCAATTCGGCCGGCTTGACGTACTTGTGAACAACGCGGGCCGGATCGAACCGATTGCCGCCCTTGGTCTGGCCGATCCTGCCGACTGGGGCCATGCCATCGACGTCAACCTCAAGGGCGTGTTCCACGGCATGCGCGCGGCGATTCCGCTGATGCGGGGGCAGGGCGCAGGCACGATTCTGAACGTGTCATCCGGTGCTGCATCAACGCCGCTGGAGGGGTGGTCGGCCTATTGCGCGGCCAAGGCGGGGGCCGCGATGCTGACCCGATCAGGCCATCTGGAAGAGCGTCGGCACGGGTTGCGCATCATCGGCCTGTCGCCCGGCACCGTCGCCACCGACATGCAGCGCGTCATCGCGGCGTCAGGTGTGAACGCGGTCAGCAGGCTGGACTGGTCGGCGCATATTCCGCCCGAATGGGCGGCGCAGGCACTGGTCTGGCTGTGCTCGCCTGCGGCGGACGACCTTCTGGGCGAAGAGGTGCGGCTGCGGGAAGAGGGCATCCGGCGGCGCGTGGGGCTGGTGGCGTAACGCTCAGGCCCCGGCCCGCGCGGCCCACATCCGTGCGATGTAATCGGCCGTCATCAAGTCCAGATGCGCGCCGCCACCGTTCTTGGCAATGGTGATCTCGTCATCTGAGCGTCTGGCAAAGCTGCCCGTCGCCAGGTCGTAGAAATCCGCGATGACATCCGCCTCGGTGATCGCCCCCGACCGGATCGGGTCCATCAGCTCGCCGATATGGTGCAGGGTGGTGGCCCGCGCATCGACGAACACCCGCGCCCGGGCCATCGCGGTATCGTCGACCTCGCGCATGGCGGGCGTATAGGCCCCAATCAGATCAAGGTGTTGGCCAGGGCGCAGCCAGTCGCCCATGACCACGGGTTCCGTGGCCATCGTGGCGGTACAGATGATGTCGGCCCGGCCCACCGCCACCTGCAGGTCATCCGCCACCGCGACGCCTGGCACCGACGCGGCCAGCGCCGCAGCGCCGGTACGGCTGCGCGTCCAGACCGAAAACCGCGCGCCCGGAAAGGCCGCGCCATAGGCCGCGATCATCGACCGTGCCACCGTGCCCGCGCCCACGATCAGGATGTTTCGGCTGTCACGCCGCGCGAGCCGTTTCGCGGCCAAGAGGGTGTCTCCGGCCGTTTTCCACTTTGTCACCAGATGAAAATCGACCACAGCCGCCAGCCGCCCCGTCGCGTCATCGTACAGGGTCACCGCCCCGTTGATCGTCGGCACCCCATGGCCCGCGTTGCCCGGAAACACCGTGGCGCTTTTGACCAACAGCCCCAACCCGTTGATCCAGGCCGCCCGGTTCAGCAACCTGTCGCTGCCCCGGTACAAGAGCGTATCCGCAATCTCGGCACGCGGCAGGGCGTGGCCTGCGGCGATGGCCCCGGTGATACCGTCCCAGGTCAGAAGCGCCTCGGCGTCGGGGCCGATCATCGTCACGTTCATGCCGCTTCGTCCTTTTGCAACAGCCCCTTGGCCACCAGCCGATCGGCCAGCCCGGCGGGCCCATCAAAGAGATGCCCCTGCCAGCCCCGCGCCATGGCGGCGACGATGTTGGCGGGTTTGTCGTCGGTGAAGAAAAGCGTCTCTGGCGGCAGACCGCAATCCCCCTCGACCGCTGCATAGATGGCCGGGTCGGGTTTCAGAAGGCGCAGGTGGCCCGAGATATACAGGCGGTCGAACGCGGTCAGGAACGGGTACAGGCGTTGTGCAAGGGCGAAACTGTCGATGCCGAAGTTTGACAGCGCGAACACCGGCACCCGCCGCGCCCGCAGCGCATGGAGGAGGCGGACCGAGTGGTCGATGGCCGGGCTGGCCATCTCGCCCCAGCGGTCGTGCCACCACAAGACCTGTTCTGCCCAGCCGGGATGGGCGGCGGCGGTGGCCTGCACGGTGGCGCGGAACGGCGCACCTGCGTCGATGGACAGGTTCATGCCTTCCAGATCCACCTGCGAAAACAGCCGCTTGCGGGCGTCGGGGCCGATCATGCGGTCATAGAACGCCTCGGGGTGCCATTCCAGAAGGACATTGCCGATGTCAAAGATGACGGCGCGGATTTGGGGCATGGTCGGGTTACCTGCGTTTCATCGTTTCGCGCCAGCCGATATACAGGCCCGATCCGCAGATCAGCGCAATGCCGATCCAGGCTGTGGGGATCGGCCATTCGCCGAACACCACCAGCCCCCAGAAGATGGCCAGCGGCATTGCGGTGTATTCAAAGGGTGCGATCAGACCCGCCTCGCCCAGACGGTAGGCCTGCGCGATCAGGAGGCCACCGATGGCCGAGCCGATGCCGGTGGCCAGGAACACCCCCCAATCCCCCACGGGCGGCCAGACCCAGGGGCGGAAGAGGAAGGCCAGCGAGAGGTCGGACTGATCGGCATAGCGCCCGTCGCCAAAGGCCAGCCCCATCCCGAGGGACACGACGACGAACAGCAACTGCACATAAAATGTCATGGTTACAGCGCCTTCCGTGCCCTTGAGGTGCCGCGTCATCATGTGCATGCAGGCATAGGCAAGCGCTGAGGCCAAGGGCAGGAACGCGGCCACGGCCATCCCCCCGCCGGGGCGCAGCATGATGATGACACCGACCAGACCCACCGCCACGGCGGTCCAGCGGCGGGGGCCGACGTATTCGCCAAGGAGGGGGACCGAGAGGGCCGTGATAAGGAGGGGGGCCACGAAGAAGATGGCCGAGGTGTCGGCCAAGGGCAAGGCCGCTAAGCCGAGGAAATAAAACAGGTTTGAGGTGACGACAAAGGACGCGCGCACGAGATGCGCCTTGAGCCGGCGGGTCCGCAGCGCGCGCAGACCGCCATGGAACGGCATGACGCAGACCATCAGGAACATGAGCCCGATCAGTGAGCGGAACAGGATCACCTGATGCAGGGCATAGTCGCCGGACAGCGCCTTGATCGCCATGTCGTTGACCGAGAACGCAAAAGACGCGCCGACGGCGCAGAGGATGCCGATCAGGGTCAGCCGCCGCAGATCGGCGGGGGGTGTCTGCAGAGGGGGCGAAGCGGCCGTCATGTCCGCTTTGGTGCCCCGGAAGCGGCGCGGCGTCTGTTCTGGCCGCGACGCCGGATGGGGCGTTCTTGCCGCTGCCGGAACGGACGGGCGCGGTTAAGGGCGGGTTAATGCGGGGGGTTGGAACATTGCGACAGAGGGCGGATGTTTGTGCCGCAACCGACTGAAAGTGTTCGGGATTTGGTGTATTCGATCCGTATTCGATCCGTACAGCATGCGTATGTCATCTGTACATACACTTGAGCATATCACGAGTGCTGGTGGCGGCGGCAGGACCGGGGGCCAGCCCCCGGACCCCCGGGATATTTGGGCAAGGTGAAATGGGGAGAAGGCAGGGGGGTCAGCGGGCCATGGCGGCGCGCAGGGCGCGGTCGAGGTGGTCGAGAAAGCGGGAGCGGTCGGCGTTGCTGTAGGGGCGGCCACCACCCTGACGGAACGGATCGGCGGAGCGGAGGTCGGACATCAGATCACGCGTGGCCAGCCGTTCGCCGATGTTGCGGGGGGTGAGTTCCTCGCCGTCGTGTTTCACCACGCGCGCACCCTGGGCCACGCATTTGGCGGCCAGGGGCATGTCGCCCGTGACCACCACATCGCCGGGACCGGCGCGGTCGGCGATCCACATGTCGGCCACATCGGGGCCATCGGGGACGAAGATGCTCTCAATCAGCGGGTGGGGGCGGGGGCGGATGCCGCCGTTTGAGACGAGGTACATCCGCACGCCAAGGCGCAGGGCGACGCGTTCGGCCTCGGCCTTGACCGGGCAGGCGTCGGCGTCGATGAAGAGGCGGGTTTCGGCGGGTGCGTCGGGGAGCGGTTCGGGCGGCGCGTCAGGCATAGAGCGCCTCGGCGTGGAAACCGATGTGGTCGCGCATGAAGGAGGCTACGAAGAAATAGCTGTGGTCGTAGCCCTTTTGCATGCGGAACACGCCCTGCTGACGGCGGGCCGCCATCGCCTCGGCCAATGCCTCGGGGCGCAGAAGGTCGAGGAACTGGTCCTTGGCGCCCTGGTCGATCAGCACCGGGCCGTCAAAGCCGCGTTTGCGCATGAGGAGCGTGGCGTCGTGGGCGACCCATTTGCCCTCATCCTTTCCGAGGTAGGCGGCGAACTGCTTGCGGCCCCAGTCGCCGGTGGTGGGGTGGGCGATCGGGGCGAAGGCCGACACGGACCGGAAGCGGCCCGGGATCGACATGGCGAGGGTGAGGGCACCATGGCCGCCCATCGAATGGCCCGAGATGCCCTGACGCGCCTGATCGAGGGGGAAGGCGGGGAAGAGGACGCCGGGGAGTTCGTCCGCCACATAATCCCACATGCGGAAATGCCGGGCCCAAGGGGATTCGGTCGCGTTGAGGTAGAAGCCCGCACCCTGCCCCAGATCAAAGGCCGGATCGTCGGCCACGTCGGCCCCCCGGGGCGAGGTGTCGGGGAACACAAGGGCCACGCCCATTTCCGCCGCATGGGCCTGTGCGCCCGCCTTGACCATGGCGTTTTCATGCGTGCAGGTCAGGCCCGACAGGAACCAGACGACCGGCACCGGCCCATCCTCGGCCTGTTCGGGGAGGTAGAGGCCAAAGGTCATGTCGGTGCCGGTGGCGGTACTTGCATGGGAATAGACGCCCTGCACGCCGCCATAGGCGCGGCTTTCGGAGAGGGTTTTCATGCGAAGGCTCCTTGCGTCCAGGCGATCACGGTGGAGACGGTCAGGATGCTGACCGCGGTCGAGATCAGGATGGAGGCTGAAACGCGCTGCGGTGCAACCCCGTAATGCTGTGCCAGGATATAGACGTTGCCCGCGACCGGCAGGGCGGCGGCGGCGACCATGACGCCCGCGCGTTCGGGATCGACGCGGAAGATGAGGTAGGCGGCGACGGCCACCGCCGCCGGGTGCAGGATGAGTTTGCAGAACGAGAGCCAGGCCGCGACCTGCAACCGTTCGGCCGATCTGGTGGCGAGGGAGGCGCCGATGGCGAAGAGTGCGCCGGGGGTGGCGGCAGCGCCGAGGATGGCGAGGAATTCGTTCACCGGGGCGGGGACGGGCAGGGCGGTGGCGGACCATAGAAGGCCAAGGGACATCGACAGGATCATCGGGTTTTTCAGGAGCCCGAGGGCGAGGGTGCCGAGGGTGCGGCGCGACACGCCGCCTTCGCGCCGGGCGGTCATCACCAGAGTTATGACCGAGGAGAACACGATGAGGTCGATGGCGAGGCACAGAAGGACCGGACCGGCGGCCTGTGGCCCGATGAGGACGATCAGCATCGGCACGCCGAGAAAGCCGGTGTTGCCGATGGTGGCGCATTGCGCCTCAACCGCCGCCTCCTCAATCGTGACGCGGCGCCAGAGGGCGACCGCCATGGCCAGCGCGTAGACTGCGGTGCAGGCGCTGAGGTAGGCGAGGGCGAAGCGGGTATCCCAGATGTCGGCAAGGCTGAGGTTGGCGGCAAAGCGGAAGAGCATCGCGGAAAGGGCGAAGTAGAAGACGAACTTTGTCAGGTAGGCGGTCGCCTCGGGCGGGAAGAAACGCAGGCGTCCGGCCAGCCAGCCGACGCCGATGAGGGCGAAGAAGGGCAGGGTTTTCAGGAGGATGGGCAGCATGGGGTGCTTTCGGGCGGGGAGGGCTGAGGGTTTCATGCGGCGGCGGGGGATGCAAGGGCGGCGGGGTGGGTGCCGGTGTGCCATTGAATTCCCGTGCGTGCGCGGTATGACAGGGGGGCCGATCCCCCGCATGGTGCCGCATGAACCGCCTGTATCATTTTCCGCTGTCGCCGTTTTGCCGGAAGGTCCGGCTGACCCTGTCGGAAAAGCGGCAGGAGGTGGAACTGATCGAAGAGCGGTACTGGGAGCCGTCCCCCGATTTCCTGCGGCGCAATCCGGCGGGGAAGGTACCCGTTCTGCGGATGGACGCGATGATGCTGAGCGACAGTCAGGCGATCTGCGAGTATCTGGACGAGACGATACCCGAGCCGCGCCTGATGCCGCGTGACCCCGAGGGCCGGTACGAGGTGCGGCGGCTGTGCGCGTGGTTCGACGACAAGTTCCATGACGAGGTGACGGCCAAGCTCTTGTACGAGCGGGTGAACAAGAAGATCATGGGACACGGGTATCCGGATTCGAAGGCGGTGAAGGCGGGGGCGGGGCGGATCAAGTACCACCTCGACTATATGACCTGGCTTCTGGATCAGCGGCGCTGGCTGGCGGGGGACGCGATGACGCTGGCGGATTTCACTGCCGCCGCACATCTGTCGTGTCTGGATTACAATTCGGATGTGGACTGGAACCGTTCGGCCACGGTCAAGGACTGGTATGCCAAGATCAAGTCGCGGCCCAGTTTCCGGCCCCTGCTGGCCGATCAGGTGCCGGGGTTTCCGCCGCCGGCGCATTATGCCGATCTGGATTTCTAGGCGGCAAGGCCGGGGGTTTCACCCCCGGACCCCCAGGATACTTGTGCAAAGATGAAAGCTGGGATGAAGGAGCGGCTGGTGGCCCACGCGCGGGCCGAGGGGTTTGCGGCGTGCAGGGTCTGTGCGCCGGGGGCTGTGCCCGAGGCGGCGGGGCGGTTGGCGGCGTGGCTGGCGGCGGGGCATCAGGGGCAGATGGGGTGGATGGAGGAACGGGCCGCGTGGCGGGGCGATCCGCTTGCGCTGTGGCCCGGGGTGCGGTCGGTGGTGATGCTGGCGGAGGTCTACACGCCGCCGGGTGATCCGCTGGCGGTGCTGGAACAGCGCGACCGGGGGGCGATCAGTGTTTATGCGCAGGGGCGGGACTATCACGATCTGGTCAAGCGGCGGCTGAAGCGGCTGGGGCGGTGGCTGCTGGACGAGGCGGGCGGCGAGATCAAGGTGTTCGTCGATACAGCACCTGTGATGGAGAAGCCCCTGGCGCAGGCGGCGGGGTTGGGGTGGCAGGGCAAGCATACCAACCTTCTGAGCCGCGATCTGGGGAACTGGTTCTTTCTGGGGGCGATCTTCACCACGCTGGAGTTGCCCGCCGACGACCCCGAAATCAGCCATTGCGGCAGTTGCACCGCCTGTCTGGATATCTGTCCGACGCGGGCCTTTCCGGCACCCTATGTGCTGGATGCGCGGCGGTGCATTTCGTACCTGACGATCGAACACAAGGGTCCGGTGGACGTGGAATTGCGCGCCCTGATGGGCAACCGCATCTATGGCTGTGACGATTGTCTGGCGGTCTGCCCGTGGAACAAGTTTGCGCAGGTGGCGTCAGAGGGCGGCTATGCCCACCGGATCGGCGCGCCGCCGTTGGCGGAACTGGCGGGCCTGGACGATGCGGGGTTTCGCGTGCGGTTCGCCGGGAGCCCGGTCAAGCGGATCGGGCGCAATCGTTTCGTAAGGAACGTGATGTATGCGGTGGGCAATTCGGGTGATCCGGGGCTGATCCCGGTGGCACAGGCCCGGCTGGACGACAGCGATACGGTGGTGGCCGAGGCGGCGGCCTGGGCTTTGGCAAGGTTGCGATGATCTGGTGGGCACTTGCGGCCTGGGTTGTGGCCGTGAACGGGCTGGCGTTCGTGGCCTTTGGCGTGGACAAGCGGCGGGCAGTGCGCGGCGACTGGCGGCTGTCCGAGGCGTATCTGCTGATGCTGGCCGCCGTCGGTGGCTGGGTCGGGGCCAAGGCCGGGCAGCGGTGGTTCCGCCACAAGACCCGCAAGGAGCCGTTTCGCAGCACGCTCAACTCCATCCTTGTGGTGCCGCTGTTGGGGCTGTTGGTGCTGACGACGCCGGTTCTGCCGATGGTCGCAGGATTGCTTGGCCCGCTGTTCACGCGGTTGGCGCAGGATACCCGGCCGGTGCCCGAGCGCCCTTTTCCGCGCCGTTTCGGCCCCGGATCGGGTGACTGACGTTACCGCGCGAATCGGTATAGGGTCGCGCCACAGCCGATACCAAAGGAACACGACCATGGCAGTTGACGTGAAATACACCACCGGGGCACAGGCCACCGGCGGCGGGCGCAACGGGGTTGCGAAACTGGACAGCGGCATGCTGACCGTGACCATGACCAGCCCAAAGGAGCTGGGCGGGTCGGGGGCCGGGCATAACCCGGAAGAGCTGTTCGCCGTGGGCTATGCCGCCTGCTATCTGGGGGCGATGCGGTTTGCCGCCGGGGCGGAAAAGCTGGGCACGGTGCCGGACGATGCGACCGTATCGTCGCAGGTGGGGATCGGCGGACGTGATGATGGCGGCTTTGGCATTGCGGTGAAGCTGACCGTGTCGATGCCGGGAGTGGACCGCGCGGTGGTGGAAAAGATCGCCGAACGTGGGCATTTCATCTGCCCCTATTCGAATGCGACCAAGGGCAACATTCATGTGGAGACGGTCATCGTCTGACCAAAGGGGCCCGGGGGGCGGTTGTCTGCCGCCCCCCGACCGAACCCGGTGCCCTTGCATTGCAATCCGTGGTAGAATGGCGTCGTGCAACAGAGCGAGGACATCATGACCCGACATCTGGCCGACCACCGCAAGCCGTCGCAAGGCGGGCGCGTGAAGCATTTCCTGCGCATCGCGCGGGCCGAGGCATCTGATCTGTGGCAGCGCATGGCGCAGCGTCCGCGCGGGCCGGTCGAGGGCAACCGCCGACTGGTGGAGTACGTCCGCATCGCGCGGGGGCGTCAGGCGTAAGCTGAACCCCCGGGGGTTGCCCCGGCCCCGGGTTTCGCGGCAGGCTCATGACAACCGACCCTGCCGCGAGGTTCATCGTGCCAACCGATCCTGTCCTGTCCGCCTCTGCCGCCCGCAGCCGCGAGTCGCTTTTGCGGTTCGGGGGGCACGTCCTGCAGACGCCGCTGCTGCCCTCGGCGGTCGTGTCCGGGCTGTTCTACAAATGCGAGAACTTCCAGCGGACGGGGTCGTTCAAGATCCGGGGCGCGCTGGCAAAGCTGACAGCACTGCCGCTGGACCTGCCGGTCATCACCGCGTCATCGGGCAACCACGGCATTGCCTGTTCGCAGGCGGCGGCGTTCACCGGGCATGATCTGACGGTGGTGCTGCCCGAAACGGTGGCGTTGAAAAAGCTGGAGACGATCCGGGGCTATGGCACCAAGGTGGTGCTTTACGGCGGCGATTCAGGGTTGGCCGAGGCGCATGCGCAGCATCTGGCGGCGCGGGGTGCGGTCTATGTGTCGCCCTACAACGATCCGGATGTGATCGCGGGGCAGGGCAGCATCGGGCTGGAATTGCTGGATCAGATCGACCGGATCGACAACGTATTCGTGGCGATGGGGGGTGGCGGGCTGATTTCGGGGATCGGGGCGGTGCTGAAATCCGCGCGGCCAGATATCCGCGTGATCGGGGTCAGCGCCAGTTCTTCGGCGGCGCTGGCGGCGTCGATGGTGGCGGGGCGGGTGGTCGAGACGGCGCACCATGACACGCTGGCCGACGGTGTGGCGGGGGGCGTCGATGAGGGGTCGCTGACGCTGGCCATGGCATTGGCGGCGGTGGACCGGGTGCTGCATTGCAGCGAGGACGAGATTGCGGTGGCGCTGCGGCAACTGGCCTGGGGCGAGCATATGCTGGTCGAGGGGGCGGCGGCGCTGGCGCTGGCGGGGTTCAGCCAGATCGCGGGCGAGGTGGCGGGGCAGGTGTCGGTGGTGGTGCTGTGCGGCGCGAATTTCGACCGGGCGCGGCTGTTGCCGGTGCTGGCGGGGTAGGCAGGAGATGGCCCTTGCGCGGCAGCGTTTTGGCCGATTGCAGCGCCGCTGCGGAGTTTTCGAAAACTCCGGCCCGATTTCTTTGAAGAAATCGGTTTCGGGCGGGCCGCATCGGTGCAGGACAGCGCCCGTTTTTGCTGCTGGACCCCTGCCGTCATGCAAACGGCCCCGGAGTCGCCTCCGGGGCCGTGGGTCATGCCGTCAGGCCTGACGTCAGGCGTTGTCTTCTGACCGCAGGCCCGAGGGGGCCGAGATATTGGCGATCACGAAGTTGCGGTCGATGGTGGGCACCGCACCTTCGGGCAGCACCACGTCGCTGATGTGGATCACGTCGCCGATCACCTTGCCGGTCAGATCGACGGTGATGTGATCGGGGATCTCGCTGGCCAGCACTTCCAGTTCGACCTCGGGGCGCACCACAGTCAGCGTGCCGCCACGCTTGAGCCCGGGGGCCGCGTCGTGGTTGATGAAGGTCACGTGGATGAACAGGCTGATCCGGCTGGTCCGCCGCAGGCGCATGAAATCGACATGCGTCGGCAGGTCGCGCACCACGTCACGCTGCACCGCGCGGCAGATCACACGGACATCGTCCGCGCCTTCGACCTTGAGGTTGAACAGCGTGGATTTGAAGCGGCCCGCCTTGAGGAACTTCAACAGGTAGTTGTATTTGAGGTTGATCGGCATCGGCTCAACGCCGCCGCCGTAAACGATACCGGGCACGAAGCTCTCACGTCGAGCTTGCCGGGCGGCCCCCTTGCCTGTCCCCGTGCGTGCCTCGGCGATCAGATCAGGGATCTCACCAGCCATAGGTCTTCTCCATATAAAATCCGCCGCCCTCCAAGGGTGTGCGGCGCGACCGGGGGGCTATAGCGGGGAAAGGGGCGGGGGGAAAGGGGGAAAAGGGATCGTCGGGCAGGCGCGGCCTCCTTGCCGCGCCGGGGTGGCGGGGCTAGGTGTCGGCGACCTGATGCAAAGGCCTGGTCCCGATGTTGCCCCTGTTGTCCACGGCCCGCCCGGCCCTTGCCGCCTTTGCCGCCATGGGGGTGGTCTGGGGCACCTTTGCCGCCGTCTTCCCCGACATCAAGGCCATGCTTGGCGTGGATGAGGGGCAACTGGGCTTGTTGATCTTTTGCACGCCGATTGCAGCCGTCACCGCGATGCTGTTTGCCCCGGCCATCGGGGCGCGGCTGGGGCGGGTGGCGCTGCCGGTGGCGGCGTCGTGCATGGCGCTGGCCTTTGTGCTGCCGGGGCAGGCGGCGTCGGTGGTGCTGTTTCCGCTGGCGATGATGGTCTGCGGGGCGGCTACGGGGCTGACGGATGTGCTGATGAACGCCCGGGTGGCCACGCTGGAGCAGGAGCGCAAGTTGCACCTGATGAACCTGACGCACGCCGCCTATTCGTTCGGCTATGCGGGGGCGGCGATTGCCACAGGCGTGCTGCGGGGGGCCGAGATGTCGCCCGGGCAGGTGACCGGGACGATGGCGATGGTGGCGCTGGCGCTGGCGCTGATGACGTGGGAGCGGGACGGCACCATTCACGGCCTTGCGCGGCCTAAGGACGGCACGTCAGGGTTTCTGGGTTGGGTGCCGGTGGTGGGGGGCGGGATCGTGCTGATCGCGTTCCTGACCGAGAACGCGGCCGAGAACTGGTCGGCGCTGCATATCGAGAAAACCCTTGGCGGAAGCCCGGCCGAGGGGGCGCTGGGGCCTGCCGCGCTGGCGCTGACGATGGGGTTCGCGCGGCTGGCGGGGCAGGGGTTTGCCAACCGGGTCGATCCGGTGCGGCTGTTGTGCGGAGGGGCGGTGCTGGCGGCCTTGGGGGCGCTGGTTGCGGCGTTTGCCACCAGCCCGATGATGGCCTATGCAGGCTTCATCGTGATGGGCATCGGGGCATCGGTGGTGGCCCCCACGGCGTTTTCGCTGGTGGGCCAGTACGCCGAACCTGCCGCCCGGGCGCGGGCGGTGGCACGGGCCACGCTGTTGGGCTATTTCGGGTATTTCTTCGGCCCGCCCATGCTGGGCCTGATCGCGGGCCAGTTCGGGCTGCGGATGGCGTTCGTGTTCACGGCATGCGTCCTGTTGATGGTGCTGATCCTGGCCCCGCTGATCACCCGCGCCGGGCTGCGTCAGTCGGCGAACATCGCGCGGTAGGTGTCGCGCAGCGCGGCCTTTTGCACCTTGCCCATGGCATTGCGCGGCAGCGCATCCACCACCACCGCGCCCTTGGGCTGTTTGAACCGGGCCAGCGTGCCCCTGAGTGCGGCAATCGTGGCGTCAGGGTCCAGCAACATTCCCGGACGGGCGACCAGCACGGCAAACACCGCCTCGCCGAAATCGTGGTGGGGCAGGCCGATGACGGCGCTTTCCAGCACCCCGGGCAGGGCATCAAGCGCCTCTTCCACCTCGGATGGATAAACGTTGTAGCCGCCCGAGATGACAAGGTCCTTGGCCCGGCCCACGATGTGCAGATAGCCATCGCCGTCAACACGCCCCAGATCGCCGGTGATGAACCAGCCGTCGGGGCGCAGTTCTTCGGCAGTCTTTTCCGGCATCTGCCAGTAACCGGCGAACACGTTCGGCCCGCGCACCTCGATCACGCCAACCTCACCCTGTGGCACCTGCGCCCCCGCCGCCATCACCCGCAGTTCGGTGCCGGGCAGGGGAAACCCCACCGTCCCCGCCCGACGTTCGCCGTCGTGGGGGTTTGAGGTGTTCATGTTCGTCTCGGTCATGCCGTAGCGTTCCAGAATGCGGTGGCCGGTGCGCGCCGCAAATTCCACATGCGTTTCGGCCAGAAGGGGGGCCGAGCCGGAGATGAACAGGCGTACGCCCCGCGCGGTGTCGCGGGTGAAGGCGGGGCTGTCCAGAAGGCGGGTGTAGAAGGTGGGCACGCCCATCATCACGCTGGCCTTGGGCAACAGGCGGATGGTGGTGGCGGCGTCAAAGCCGGGCAGGAAGATCATCGCACCGCCGGTCAGAAGGGTCGTGTTGGTGGCCACGAACAGGCCATGCGTGTGAAAGATCGGCAGGGCGTGCAACAGCACATCGCGGTCGGTAAAGCGCCAGACATCCGCCAGGACCCGGGCATTGGACAGAAGATTGCCCTGCGTCAGCGTAGCACCCTTCGACCGCCCGGTAGTGCCCGAGGTATAGAGGATGGCCGCAAGGTCATCGTCGGCCCTTTGGACGGGGTCGATCTGGTCGGGCTGGCCTGCGGCGGCGTCGGTCAGGGTGCCCTGACCGGCGGCATCCAGGGTCATGACGCGGGCACCGTGGCGGGTGGCGACGGGTGTCATGGCGAGGGCGGTTGCGGGGTCACAAAGGAACACGCGCGGGGTGGCGTTGCCGAGGAAATAGTCGATCTCGGGCGGGGTATAGGCGGTGTTCAGGGGCAGGAACACCGCACCGATGGCGATGGCAGCACCATAGACCGCCAGCGCCTGCGGTGATTTCGCCACCTGTGCGGCGATCCGGTCGCCGGGTTGCAGGCCTGCGGCCTGCAAGGCATGGGCGGTCTGTGCGACCATCCGCAGAAAGGCATCGCCGGTGATGGTGCTGTCGTCCGACAGGATCAGCAGCGGCGACTGCCGCCCGTCAAGCGGTGCCAGCAGTGCATCCCACAACGGATTGGCCATCACCGCCCCCTCAGAAGTCGGGCCGCACACCCGGCAGGTTCAGGGCCGCAATGAGGTCGCGCAGTTCCTGACGGGCGGCGATGTTCGACAGGTTCAACTGCTCGACCCCGGTATCCTTGAGGTCCAACAGCGTCAGCCCGCGCGGGAACAGCTCGCGGAAGATCACCCGTTCGGAAAACCCCGGGGCCACGCGGAACCCGATCCGCTTGGACAGATCATCAAGCGCCGCCCCCACCTTTTTCTTGTTGTGCATCTGTTGCGCCCCCAGACGGTTGCGCACCACGATCCAGTCGATGGGCTTCAACCCCGCCTGCGCGCGCAACTGCCGTGCCTGCCAGACCATCTCGGCATAGATCGAGGGGCCTTTGACGCGCCCCGTCTCGGGGTCGATCCGGGCCAGAAGGTCAAAGTCGATGAAACTGTCGTTCAGGGGCGAAATCAGCGTGTCGGCCAGCGAATGGGCCACCTGGCTCAGGCGGGTATGGCTGCCGGGACAGTCGATGATGATGAAATCCGACGCGGGTTCGAGTTCCGACACTGCCGCCGACAGCCGCTGGTCAAAGGGGTTCTCGCCCTTGGGCAGGGCACCTTCATCGACGGGGGGCAGGTCATGGTAGTCTGGGGTGGCAAGCTTCAGCCCTTCACGCGCAAGAAAGGCGCGGCGGTTCTCGATGTAGCGGGCAAAGGATTTCTGCCGCAGGTCAAGGTCCAGCGCGCCCACCCGGTGCCCCATGCGGGCAAGGGCTGTCGCCACATGCATGCAGGTGGTCGATTTGCCCGACCCGCCCTTTTCATTCCCGACGACGATGATATGCGCCATTTGCCCCCGTCCCATGTGGTTCCGCCTTGTGGCAATCTATCGCCGACAAGGGAAGGGGCTGATGGCGGAAAGCTGTCCGCGACGGCCACCTGGGGCCACGCAACTTGCCCGGTGCAGCACATATCCGCATATGCTAGGTTTCCGCCATCGGCACCAAGCCGAAGGGGGACAGCAACATGGCGGCCGATCTGGACGACATTGCAAGCCGCGTCGTGAGTCTGGAAAAACGGGTGAGCATGGTCATTGATCACTCTGCCCAGCTGATGAGCGACTTTACCGACGAAACCAAGGATACGCGGACCGGACTGGCCGACCTGAAAAAGCAGGCCGTCGATCCGAAAGAGATTGCCGACCTGAAGGCGCGGGTGAAAGAGCTTGAGGCAAAGCTTGCCAAGATGAAGAAGTAGGGCAGGGTTCATCCCCGCCTTTCGATCTTCAAGCCGCCGCATGAGCGCAAGCCGCATGGGACGATCACGCGCGCGTGACAGGTCTGCGGCAAACCTGCTATGCGTTGGCGGGATATCGGTCATCCTTGGGGGGGGAAAGTGATATGGCAGAGGAAAGCATTGGCGAGGTACGACGCGACCTTGACCGGCTGAGCAGTGAAGTTAGTGACATTCACCCGGCGATCCGGGAAAATTACTTGTCGTTGCTGAGTGGCGACAAGGATCGTGTGGCCGAGATCAAGGAACTGCAAAAGCAGGTCGAGGCGCTGCAAAAGGCGATGGACAAGGAAGTGACGGACCTCAAGGCGCGGATCAAGGATCTGGACGCGAAAGTGGCCAAGATCAAGAAATAGGGTGGGGTTCACCCTGCGAAGCCTTTGCATGGCGGCGTTCGCGCTGCCCTACAGCATCCCCGGCACCACCTGATCCGGCGGGCGGTGGCCGTCGGCGAAGGTCTTGATGTTCAGGATCACCTTTTCGCCCATCTCGATCCGCCCCTCCAGCGTGGCGGACCCCATGTGCGGCAACAGAACCACATTCGGCAACTCACGCAGGCGCGGGTTGATCTCGGCGCCGTGTTCATAAACGTCGAGCCCGGCCCCCGCGATCGACCCCTCCCGCAACCCCCGCGTCAGGGCGTTTTCGTCGATCACCTCGCCGCGCGAAGTGTTGACGATCACGGCGGTGGGTTTCAAAAGCTTCAGCCGCCGCGCGTTCAGAAGGTGGAAGGTTGACGGCGTGTGCGGGCAGTTGACGCTGATGATGTCCATGCGCGCCAGCATCTGGTCCAGGCTTTCCCACCATGTCGCCTCAAGCTCTGCCTCGACCTCGGGGCGCAACCGCCGGCGGTTGTTGTAGTGCACCTGCAGGCCAAACGCCCGCGCCCGCCGCGCCACCGCCATGCCGATCCGCCCCATGCCAAGGATGCCCAGACGCCGCCCCCCCAGCCGCGCGCCAAGGTGTGACGTGGGCGACCAGCCACGCCAGGTGCCGCCCTGCATTTCCGCCAGCCCCTCGGGGATGCGGCGGGTGACCGACAGGATCAGCGCCAGCACCATGTCGGCGGTATCCTCGGTCACCACACCCGGCGTGTTTGACACGAGGATCCCACGGCTGCGCGCGGTGCCGACGTCGATATGGTCAACCCCCGCGCCATAGTTCGCGATCAGCCTCAGTTGCGGGCCGGCCTGCGCCAATAACCCTGCGTCGATGGTATCGGTGATCGTCGGCACCAGCACATCGGCCTCGGCCATCGCCTGTACCAGCTCTTCCCGCGTCATCGGCGTATCGGGGTCGCGCAGCGTCAGGTCGAACAATTCCTTCATCCGGGTCTCGACAACCTCGGGCAAGCGTCGCGTGACGACAACACTCAGACGTTTCGTCGGCATGGCATCTCCCCAACCGCTTGTCCTTGCGGCCCCTGGGTGGCAGAGTGTCGTCAACCGCAACCGGGCACAAGCCCCGGGCGGATGAGGCAGCAGCACATAAGGGGGGACGGGGCATGAACCCGGCAACCCATCGGATGGACAGGGCAGGATGAACCGAATTCAGGTCGTATTGACGCTTGGCGTTCTGGCTTTTGCCTGCGCCGGTCCGGGTCGCGCAGAGGAAGTGGCGGTTGCGCCCGTGATCGTGACGGCAGCGGTGGCCCCCGAGGTCGCGGCCCCGCCCCGCGATCCGTCGCGGGGGGCGGTCACCAACCTGCCGCTGCCCCGCTATGTCACGCTGAAGGGCAACGAGGGCAACGCCCGGCGCGGCCCCAGTCTGACCCACCGGATCGACTGGACCTTCAAGCTGTCGGGCATGCCGCTGAAAATCACCGCCGAGCATGAAAACTGGCGGCGGGTCGAGGATGCTGACGGGGTTGGCGGCTGGGTGCACTATGCGCTTTTGTCGGGGACAAGGTCGGTTCTGGTGACCGAGGACATGGCAGAGTTCCGCTCGGCCCCGGAGAACGAGGCGAACGTGGTACTGCAGGCCGAATACGGCGTGGTGGCGAAACTGCTGGAATGCCGGGCGGAATGGTGCCGCGTGTCGGCTGACGGCACGCGTGGCTGGGTGCGCAAGGCGTCGATCTGGGGCGTCGAGCCGGGCGAGATCATCGAGTAACGGGCCGGTTGCGGCGGGACGTGTGCCGTCCTAAACTGCGCTGCATCGCAGCATGATGCATCAAAGGGCAATGTATGGCCGGGCTTGAGCCTTCGACACGGCTGAACCTGTCGGCGGGTATCGCCTCGGTCGGGGTGGCTGCCGTTCTGGTGATGCTGAAGCTGTGGGCGCTGGGCGAGACCGGGGCGCTGTCTGTTGCGGCATCGCTGGCCGACAGCGCGATGGACCTGATGGTGTCGCTGGGTGCGATGGCTGCGATCCTCTATGCCGCGCGCCCTGCTGACGAGGATCACGCCTTTGGCCATACCTCGGCCGAAGATCTGGCGGCACTGGCGCAGGCGGTGTTCATCCTGATTTCGGCGGGTGTGATCGGCTGGGCGGCGGTGGCGCGGCTGTTGGCACCGGAAGCGGTGGTGCTTCGGGCGGAAACACCGGGCATCGTGGTCATGACGGTATCGGTTGCGCTGACGCTGGGGCTGGTGCTGTGGCAGGGCCGGGTGGCGCGGGTGACGGGCAACCGCGTGGTGGCGGCGGACCGGCTGCATTATCTGGGGGACCTTCTGCCCAACATCGGGGCGATCCTGTCGCTGGCCGTGTCGGCCCGGTTCGGGTCAAGCGCCGTCGATTCGGTGGTGGCGCTGGGGTCGGCGGGGATGCTTGTTGTGGGGGCGTTGCGCATCGGATCGGGCGCCTGGGACGCGCTGATGGACCGCCGCGCCGACCCCGCGATCATCGCGGGGATCGAGGCCATTGCGGCGGACTGGCCCGGTGTGCAGGGGTTCCACGACCTCAAGACCCGGACGGCGGGCAGCCGCGTGTTCGTCAACCTGCATATCGAATTGGACGGCGACCAGCCGCTGCGCCACGCGCATGACATCGGTGCGGGCCTGCGCCGGGCGATCATCGCGGCCTATCCGCAGACCGATGTCATCATCCACAAGGATGTGGCGCGATAAGGGCGGCCCGTCACCTCAGGCGCGGGTGAAATCCATGGTCCAGTTGGTTTCCCATGTCGCCCCGCCATCCGGCGACATCGCCTGTTCCCAGCGGGGTGCCAGGGTGAGGGTATCGAGCCACAGGAACCGCACCAGCACAGCCCGCGCGTTCAGGGTGTCGTTGGCCAGAAATGTGCCCGTGCCGTCCACAAACCCGCCGACGACCGGCACATCCAGCCGGTGCGGATCAAGTGCGGACAGCCACCAGATGGCCCAGGTCCGCAGCCCGGGGTCATAGGACCGGATCGCCGCGGCGCGGTAGGTGCCGGCGGGGAAGTGGATCAGGTTGTCCTCGACATTGCCGTGTCCGTCCAGAATGGGCCGGGTTTCGGACTGCCCCGCGAACGCCTCCCACTCGGTGCAGCCCGTCAGCCGTTCCTTCAGGCGGCGATGGCTGACCTGCCACTTGCCAAAGCCAAAGTCGAAATTGCGGGACGGGTCGGTTTGCCGGGCCATTGGTCAATCCCCTGCCGAAGAACGCTCAGGCCACCCGCGACGGGATGCGGCTTTCGAACCAGCGGAACAACAGCACGATCAGCCCGGCCAGGATCATGTACACCAAGGCCAACAACAGCAGCGGCTCGTACACGATGAAGGTGTCCTGCGTCACCCGTTTGGCCAGCGAATAGATGTCCACCACCGTGATCGTCGCGACCAGTGGCGTGGTCTTCATCTGCAGCACCGTCTCGCCGCCAATTGTCGGCAGCGCGCGTTGCAGCGCCTGCGGCAGCCAGATGCGGCGGAAAATGGTGAAACGGGGCATGCCCATGGCGCGCGCCGCCTCCAACTGGCCACTTGGCACGCCCTTGAACGCGCCGCGCATCACCTCGCCCTCATAGGCCGCGACAGACATGGTCAGCGCCAGAAGCGCATAGGGCCAGGCCTGTCGCAGGATCGGCCAGGCCCAGCTGTCGCGGATCCACGGGAATTGCGGGAACAGCGAGCCGAGGCCGTAATACAAGAGCCACAGTTGCAGAAGGATCGGCGTGCCCCGGATGATCGAGCAATAGGTCTTGGCCGGGATCGACAGATACCACGGCCCGACTGCCTGCGCCAATCCCAGCGGGATGGCCAGCAGCATCCCCAGACACATCGACGCCACCGTCAGCCAGATCGTGCGCCAGATCGCGACGGGCAACAGGTTGATGTACTTCGGATCATCAAGCCAGGTCCAGTTGAGCGCGAAGGCGCACCACAGGACCATCCCGATGCCGATGGCGATAAGAAGGATGCGGTGGGGTTGCAGGAACGCCTTCACATCGCCCCCCCGGCCGCATTGCGCTGCCCCTTGCGGGCCCATTTCTCGATCCGGCCAAAGATCACGCCCGAGACCAGCGACAGCATCAGGTACAAGAACCCCGCCGCCAGATAGAACGTCAGGAACGATTTTGTGGTACCGGCGGCCAGCGAGGTGGCCTTGGTCAACTCGATGAACCCGATCACCGCCAGCAACGCGGTATCCTTGGTCACGTTCAGCCACAGGTTGGCCAACCCCGGAACCGCCGCCGACATCGCCAGTGGCAGGGTGATGCGCCGCGCAATGCGGGCGGGTGACATGCCCATGGCGCGGCCGGCCTCGATCTGGCCTGCGGGCACCGACATGATGGCCCCGCGCAGAACCTCGGTGGAATAGGCGCCCTGCACCACACCCAGAACGATGATACCGGCGGTCACGCCGGAAAAGTCGATGGGATCAAGCGACCACGACCGCAGGACTGAATTGATCGCGTCCTTCGCGGCAAAGGTGATGAGCAACAGCAGCACCAGTTCCGGCACCGCCCGCACCAGCGTGGTGTAGACGCCCAGCAAATCCTTGGTGATCGGCCCGCCATAAAGCTTGCCGAACGCCCCCATCACGCCGATGGCCAGCCCAAGGGCATAGGCCCCAAGGGCGATCATGATGGTATTGCCCAGCCCCACAACCAGCGTCGCCCCCCAACCGGGGGGCGACCAGGCCAGCAATTCCATTGCGGATGCTGCGCCGACGGTGGCGATGGCCGGGAACACCGGGCCTTAGCCGCCGTAGATCGACATGGCGAAGTAGGGCTTCGAGATGGTGTCGTAAGTGCCGTCGGCAATCACCTTGGCGATGGCCGCGTTGAACTTGGCCTTCAGCGCGTCCTCGCCCTTGCGCAGGCCGACGCCGACGCCCTGACCCAGGACGTCCTGATCGTCCGCCACGGCACCGATCGCCTCGCAGCAGGCCTTGCCCGCGTCCGACGCAAGGAAGGCGTCGATGGCGATGCTGTCGGCCTGACTTGCGTCGATGCGGCCCGCCGCAAGATCCTGAAACCCTTCGTCGGTGGTCTGGTAGGTCTTGATCTCGGCGGCATCGGGGAAGTGCTTTTGCGCATAGGCCTCGTGGATGGTCGAGACCTGCACCCCGATGATCTTGCCCGCCATGCCCGCAGCGTCAGGCGTCAGACCCGAGCCTTTGGCGGTGATGATGACGGTGGGTGTGTTGTAGTACTTGTCCGAGAAGTCGATGGTCTGCGCGCGTTCCGCGGTGATCGACATGGATGCCATGATGGCGTCGATCTGGCCGCCGGTCAGCGACGGGATGATGCCTTCCCAAGCGACCGGAGTAATCACGCATTCCATTTCGCCCGCCGCACAGACGGCGTTGATGAAATCAACCTCCCAGCCCACCCAGTTGCCCGATGCGTCGGGGCTGGCGAAGGGCGGATAGGGTTCGGCCGCGATGCCGATCTTGATGGGTTCGGCCATGGCAGCCGAGGCAAAGGCGACGGCAGCAGCGGTCAACAGCAGTTTCTTCATGGGTAGTACCTCCGGTTGGTTTTGTGCCGGTTTGTCCCGGCTTTCAGGGTCGTGCGTTCAGGAAACAGACTTGAGGAACTGCTTCAGGCGGTCAGATTTGGGCGCGCCGAACAGTTCCGACGGCGGCCCCTCTTCCTCGATCTGACCGTTGTAGAGATAGATCACGTGGCTTGCGACCTCACGCGCGAATTTCATCTCGTGGGTCACCAGGATCATCGTGCGGCCTTCGTCGGCCAGACCCTTGATGACCGTCAGAACCTCACCCACCAGTTCGGGGTCAAGCGCCGATGTAGGCTCATCAAACAGCATCGCGGCGGGTTCCACACACAGCGCCCGCGCGATGGCCACGCGCTGTTGCTGGCCGCCCGACAGGAACGCAGGATAGACGTCTGCCTTGGCGGCAAGCCCGACCCGATCAAGCACCTTTTCCGCCCGCGCCACGGCATCGGCGCGAGATACACCCAGAACCTGCACCGGCACCTCGATCAGGTTTTCCAGCACCGTCTTGTGCGACCACAGATTGAACTGCTGGAACACCATGCCCAGACGCTGGCGCAGCTTTTCGATCTGCTTGCGGTCGGACGGGCTGCCGTCGGCGCGCATCCTGACCGCTTCGCCGCCAATCACGATCTGGCCCGCCGTCGGCGTCTCCAGAAAGTTGATGCAGCGCAGCATGGTGGATTTGCCCGACCCCGACCCGCCGATGATCGCAATAACGTCGCCCTCGCAGGCGCGCAGACTGACGCCCTTCAGCACTTCCAAAGTTCCGAAGGATTTTCGCAAACCGTCGATCCTAATCGCTTCGGTTCGCGCATCTTTCGCTTGGGCTGCGGCGGTTTGTACTGTCATCATCACTTGCCGTAAGGGTCTTGTGGCAGTAAGCCTGCCGCAAGGCTATTGTGCAAGTGTATAGTTACGCCGCACGAGTGACCTACGGTGACGGGCTCGGGCGGACCAGCGGCATGGATGGCAGGGCATGACAGGAGATCGTCGGAAATTCCGGCGCGAGGGCGAAGAGCGGCGGCGTGAGGCGCTGATTGCCGCAGCGCTTGAGCTGTTTGCCGAAGGCGGGGCAGGGGCCGCCACCGTGCGCGCCATTGCCGACCGTGCGGGTGTGACGCCCGGCCTGATCCGCCACTACTTCACCGCCAAGGAAGACCTCGTGCGCGCCGCCTATGCCACCGTGATGAACCGCATGACCGCCGAAAGCGAAACGGCCGCCACCCCGGCGGACCTTGATCCCGCGTCGCGTGTGCTGGCCTTTGTCGGCGTCAGCCTGCGCCCGCCGGTGATGGATGCCGAACGGGTGGGCCTCTGGGCCGGCTTTCTGCACGAGGTGCGGCGCGACCCTGAAATGCGCAGTATTCACGAGGCGACCTATCTCGCTTACCGCAACCAGCTGCAGGCGCTGATCGCGGCCCTGCCGGGGAACGCCGACCCGGTCCGCGCGCGCCGTCTGGCCATCGCGTGCAACGGCGTGATCGACGGGCTGTGGATGGAGGGCGGCATGCTGCCCGAGGCGTTTGCGGCCGGCGAGTTGGAAATCATCGGCCTGTCCGCCGTACGCGCGATCCTGGGCCTGCCAGCGGGCAAGCCCACATGAGATATGCCGCCGTCACCGATGCACTGCAGGGCCTTGGCGGTGCCAAATGGGCCATCCACGCCCGCGCCCGCGCCTTGCGCGACGAAGGCCGGCCGATCATCGAACTGACCATCGGCGAGCCTGACGTGCCACCGCCCGCCGCCCTGATCGAGGCGGCAACGCTTGCCATGGCCGGCGGGCGGACGGGCTATTCCAACGGGCGGGGCGAGCCTGCGTTGGTCCGCGCATTGGCGAACCGCTATACCGCCCGGCGCGGGCGGACGATCACCACCGATCAGGTGATGTGCTTTCCCGGCACGCAGACCACGCTTTACACCGTCATGCGCGGGCTGGCAGGCCCGGGGGATGAGGTGCTGGTGGGTGATCCCCTGTACGCCACCTATGAGGGCGTGGTTGCCCAGACCGGCGCGCGTCTGGTGCCCGTGCCCCTGCATCCGAACCGGGGGTTCCGCATCGACGCCGATGACATCGCCGACCGTATCACCCCGGCATCGCGGGTTATCCTGCTGAATACGCCGCATAATCCCACGGGGGCCGTGCTGACGCGCGACGGCATCATGGCCATCTGTCGGCTGGCCGCGCAGCATGACCTGTGGATTATCTGCGATGAGGTTTATGAGGAGATGGTGTTCGACGGCGCCACCTTTGCCTCACCCCTTGACCTGCCCGAATTTGCCGAACGGGTGATCGTCACCTCGTCCATCTCGAAATCCCACGCCTCTCCGGGGTTCCGGTCGGGCTGGTGCGTCGGCCCGGCAGAATTCTGCGCGCGGCTGCTGCCCCTGTCGGAAACCATGCTGTTCGGCAACCAGCCGTTCATCGCTGACATGACCACCCTTGCCATATCGGCCCCCTCCACTGTCGCCCCCGGCATGGTCGCGCGGTTTTCCGCCCGCGCCGCCCTGATCCGCGAACGGCTGGACGGGGTGGCGGGCCTGCGCGTCAGCCGGCCCGAGGCGGGCATGTTCATTCTGGTCGACGTGCGCGCCGTCTGTCCCAGTGGCGAGGTGTTCGCGGCGCGTCTCTTGGACAAGAAATCGGTGGCGGTGATGCCGGGGGAAAGTTTCGGCACAGCACTGCAGGGCTGGCTGCGGCTAAGCCTGACACAACCGGATGACCTGATCGCGGCCGCCTGCGACCGGATCGCGGAACTGGCGGGGGAAATGGCATGAGAACGGTCGGCGAGGAACTGGTGGCGGGTCTGGCGGCGCGGGGGGTGACCTGCGTGTTCGGCATCCCCGGCGTGCATACGATCGAGTTGTATCGCGGTCTGCCGGGGTCGGGTATCCGCCATGTGACCGCGCGCCACGAACAGGGTGCGGCGTTCATGGCCGATGGCTTTGCCCGGGTGTCGGGCCGGCCCGGGGTGGCGTTCGTGATCACCGGGCCGGGGCTGACCAACGCGCTGACCGCGATGGCACAAAGCCGCGAAGATTCGGTGCCGGTGCTGATCGTCTCAGGGGTGAACCGGCGGTCATCGCTGGGTCGCGGCCTTGGGTTGTTGCACGAACTGCCCGATCAGGCGGCGATGGTGGAAACCCTGTGCCCCACGTTCACCGTGGACGGGCCAGCCACCCTTGGCCCGGTCCTTGACGCGGCCTTTGCCGCCCTCACCACAGGCCGCCCCGGCCCGGTACATGTGCAGGTGCCGACCGACGTAATGCCGATGCCCTGCCCGCCCTTGCCCGATCCGCAGGCGCCTGTGGTGCATCCGATGGCGGATGACGCGTCGCTGGCGCGGGCGGCGGCGGCCCTGTCGGTGGCCCGCAGGCCGGTGATTCTGGCCGGGGGCGGCACGGTACGCTGCGAAGCGGCGTTGCGCGCATTGGCCGAGGCGGTGGATGCCCCCGTGATACAGACGTCCAATGCGCGCGGGCTGATGCACGGCCACCCCCTCACCGTCGCCGCGTCGCCCTCGCTTCTGGCGGTGCGGGCGTTGATTGCCGATGCCGATCAGGTGCTGGCAGTGGGGACCGAGTTCGGGGTCACCGATTATGACATGTACGTGCGGGGCGGGTTCCCCGACGTATCGGCGATGATTCGCGTGGATATCTGCGCCGACCAGTTGGCCCGCCACCCCGCCGCCATCCCCCTGCATACCCGCGCCGAGGATGCCCTGCCGGCACTTCTGGACCTTGTCACGCCGCACAAGGGCGACGGTGCGGCCCGCGCCGCCATTGCAATGGCCGCCGCCCGCGCCGAACTGAGCGCCCCGATGCAGACCCAGCTTGCGGTCCTTGAGGCGATCCGCGCCGCCGTCCCGCAGGCGCGCATCGTCGGCGACAGCACACAGCCCGTCTATGCCGGGAACCTCGTGTTCGACGCGCCCTATCCCGTCGCATGGTTCAACGCCGCCACCGGCTATGGCGCGCTTGGCTTTGGTCCCGGGGCGGCGGTCGGTGCCGCGATTGCCGACCCGGCCCACCAGGTGATCTGCCTGATCGGCGACGGTGGCCTGCAATTCAGCCCCGGCGAATTGCGCACGGCGCGGGACGAAGCCCTTGATGTGACCTTCCTCGTCTGGAACAACGCCGGTTTCCGCGAGATTGCCGAAGCGATGGCCGACGCCGGTGCGCCCGTCCTTGGGTGCGACCCGTCCCCCCTCAAACTGGAACCCTTCGCCGCCGCCTGCGACCTGCCCTTTGCCCGCGTGCCGCTGGACCCGCAGGCGATCGCGGCGGCTCTGGCGGCGGGCAAAGGGCCAAGGCTGATCGAGATCGCGGTTGCCTGACGGCCCGGCATCGACATAAGGGCACCGGCAGGGGGATCACATGACCGACACCATCGCAGGCATTTCGCGCGACCGGCTGACCCGGTTCCGCACCACCGAGGCCGCCCGCTACGCCGCCGGCCGCCCGCGTTCCAAGGCGGCGCAAAGGCTGGCCGCCGACGTGTTCGTCAACGCCGTGCCGCTGCACTGGATGACCGACTGGCCGCTGCCGTTCCCGATGCTGGTGGACCACGCCAAAGGGGCCACGCTGACCGACATCGACGGCTTTGTGGTGGATGATTTCTGTCTGGGCGACACGGGTTCGATGTTTGGCCATTCCCCCCCACCCGTCGCAAAGGCCATCCGCAAACAGGCAAGGCGCGGCCTGACCACGATGCTGCCGTCCGAGATGGCGCTGCTGGCCGGGCACCTTCTGTGCGACACCTTCGGCGATTTCCGCTGGCAGGTGGCGACCACCGCCACCGACGCCAACCGCTTTGCCCTGCGCGTCGCGCGGGCGGTGACGGGCAGGCCCAAGGTACTGGTGTTCAACGGCTGCTACCACGGCACCGTCGATGACGCGATGGTCACGCTGGATCAGGGGCGCACGGTCAACCGCGCGGGCCTTCTGGGCCAGGTACAGGACCTGTCCCTGACCGCCACCTGTGCCGAGTTCAACGATATCGCTGCCGTCGAGGCGGCGCTTGCCACAGGCGATATCGCGGCGGTCCTGACCGAACCTGTGATGACCAATTCCTGCATGGTCCTGCCCGCGCCCGGTTTCCACGCCGCCCTTCGCGACGCCTGCACCCGCCACGGCACGCTCCTCATCATCGACGAGACGCATACGATATCGACCGGTCCCGGCGGCTATACCCGCGCCCATGGCCTTGACCCCGACATGTTCGTGGTCGGCAAATGCGTGGCGGGGGGGATGCCCACCGCCGTCTGGGGTATGCGGCCCGTCATCGAGGCGCGCTATCTTTACGCAAACGACAGCCGCGCCTCGGGCCATTCCGGCATGGGCACCACGCTGTCTGCCAACCCGATGCAGTTCGCCTGTCTGGTGGCCACGCTGGCCGAGGTGATGACCCCCAAAGCCCACACCCACATGGAAAAAGGCGCCGCCCGGCTGGCCAAGGGCCTTGCCGCATCCATCGCAAAACACCGCGCCCCCTGGCACGTCGTCCGCGTCGGTGCCCGGGTCGAATTCATCTGCGCCCCGGGCCCCCTGCATAACGGCACCGATGCCGCCGCCGCACATATGCCGGATGTGGAGGGTGCGATGAACCTCGCCCTCCTGAACCGTGGCTGCCTGATCGCCCCCTTCCACAACATGATGCTGGTGTCGCCCGTCACACGGAAACGCCAGACCCTCCGCCTTATCGCCGCCTTCGACGAAGTGCTGGCCGAACTCTTTCAGTGAGTACTATGACACCCAGCCCCTCCGGTTCCACCCCTGCCGAGGCCGAAGCCTTCCTCGCCGCCCACCCCGAGATCGAGGCGATCGACCTTGTCCTGCACGACGCCAACGGCATCGGACGCGGCAAGATCATAAGGCGGCACGAACTGGCCGGGTTCTATGCCTCGGGCCGCCACCTGCCCATTTCTATCCTCGGCCTCGATATCTGTGGCGAGGATGTCCACGAAACCGGCCTGATCTGGGATCAGGGCGACGGCGACCTGCGCGCCTGGCCGGTGCCGGGCACGCTGAAACCCCTGCACGGCACCGCCCCGCCCCGCGCCGAGGTGTTCATGTGCATGTACGGCCTTGACGGCCTGCCGATGACGTCCGACCCCCGCCACGCCCTTGCCCGTCAGGTAAAGGCGATGGCCGCCGAAGGCCTGCACCCGGCAGGCGCGTTCGAGCTGGAATTCTTCCTTCTGGCCAACGACCGTGGCCCCGATGGCCGCGTCCAACCCGCCCGCGATGTGCTGGACGGGCGCGCAACGTCAAAGACCGAGGTCTATTCCGTCGACCACCTGCACGGCATGCTGCCCCTGTTCAGCGACATCTACGCAGGCGCGGAAAAGGCCGGGATCTGGGCCGAGACGATGATTTCGGAATACGCCCCCGGCCAGTACGAACTGACCCTGCACTACCGCACCGATGTATTGCAGGCCGCCGACGACCTCGTGCGCCTCAAGCGCATCGTGCGCGCACAGGCGCGGGCGCATGGGGTGACGGCCTGTTTCATGGCCAAACCGGTGGAGCAATACGCGGGGTCAGGCATGCACTTCCATGTGTCCCTGCTGGATGGTGCCGGGCGCAACGTGTTCGTCGAAGACGTCGAGGGACAATGGAACCCCACCATCCTGCACGCTCTTGGTGGCCTGCGCGCGACGATGGGGGAATCCATGCTGGTCTTCGCACCCCACGCCAATTCCTGGCGCCGCTTTGCGAGCCAAAGCTATGCCCCGGTGTCGCCCACCTGGGGCGTCAACAACCGCTCGGTGGCCCTGCGCATCCCGGCTGGCGACATCCGCGCCCGGAGGATCGAACATCGCCCCGCCGGGGTGGACGCCAACCCCTATCTGGTGGCGGCAACGGTGCTGGCAGGCATCCGCCACGGCATGGCCCACAAGATCGACCCCGGGCCCGAAACCACCGGCAACGGCTATGTCGAAGCGCAGGACGCCCCCGCGATCCCCCGCGACTGGGGTGGTGCCATCGCGGCGGCCAAGGGTTCGGCGTTTCTGGCCGATGCCCTTGGCCCCGACATGCAACGCACCTTCACCGCCATCAAGGCCGCCGAACATGCCCGCGTTGCGGCGACGATCCCAGATGTGGACTACGACCTTTATCTGCACACGGTGTGACCGGTGGCGGCGTCGCAAAGGGGGGCTGTCTGCCCCCCTCGCCTGCGGCTCACCCCCCGAGAGTACTTGGACAAAGAAGAAGCACAATTTGATACAAACGTGCGCTTCTTCTTTGTCCAAATACTCATCGGGACGGCAGCGCCGCCCCCCTCAGGCCATGCCCCCCGCCTTGGCAATCATCGCAGCATGGGTGCGGTTCCTGGCCCCCAGTTTGCGCGACAGCGTCTTGACGTGCAGCTTGACCGTCACCTCCTGCAACACCAGGTCACGGCCGATCTCCTTGTTCGACTTGCCCTCGCAGATGCCGCGAAGCACCGTCACTTCGCGCGCAGTCAACAGCGCCAGGGGCGCGCCGGGTGCCATGTCTGACGTCAACAGGCCCATCGGCGCAAACCGCTCGCCCCGCGCCATCAGGCGTACGGCGGCGACCATGGCGCGGGCTGACATCTTCTTTGGCACGAACCCCCGTGCCCCCGCCCCGAACGCAGCCTCGGCCAGTTCGCGCGAGGTCGACGCCGACATCAGCGCCACCGGCGTGGCCCCCGCCCGGACCACCGCCTGCGGCAAGCCCGCCATACCGTTCAGCCCCGGCAGCGCCTGATCCACCAGCGCCAGATCGAATTCCTCGGCGGCCAGTGCCACGCACAACTCGGCAAAGGTGGCCACGGTGGCAACCCGGCTCATCCCCTCGGCCAAAAGGAACGCGGCGACGGTTTCGCGCAGAAGGTCATGGTCATCCGCGACAAGGATCTTCACGACCCCAAATCCTTTTCCCTGGCACGCCCGCACACCGAAATAGCTACAACCCTAACACGACCCGCCCGAAATGCCACCCGATCACAGCGCCTCAGTCGCCCCAGGCCCGCTCCAGACAGGTCAGCCAGTTGCCATGGCACAGCTTGTGCAACAGCGCGTCGTCATAGCCATGCGCGGCAAGGGCGGCCTGCATTGCGGGCAGGCCCGTCACATCGCCGATCACATCCGGCATCGTCGCCCCGTCGAAATCCGATCCGTACCCCACATGATCCTCGCCCAGGCGACCGATCAGATGGTCCAGATGGCGCAGGATCGCCTCCCACCCCATGTCGGGCGACCGCCGCCCGTCCTCGCGCAGGAACACGGTGGCAAAGTTCAGCCCCACCATGCCGCCCGTCTCGCGGATCGCGTCCAGTTGCCAGTCGGTCAGGTTGCGCGATGACGGTGTCACCGCATGGGCATTGGAATGGGTGGCCACCAGCGGCCGCGTGCTGATCCTTGCCACATCGCGGAACCCCGCGGCGTTCAGGTGGCTGAGGTCGATCAGAACCCGCAGGGCATCACATTCCCGCACCAGCCGCATCCCGGCCTCGGTCAGCCCCGGCCCGGTATCGGGCGACGAAGGATAGGCAAACGGCACCCCGTGGCCAAACGCCGTCGGCCGCGACCACACCGGCCCCAGCGACCGCAACCCCATCGCATGGAACAGATGCAGCGCATCCAGCCCCTCGTCGATGGCTTCGGCCCCCTCCATGTGCATCACCCCCGCGATGCGGCCCGCCGCCATCGCCGCGCGGATGTCGGCCACGCTGCGGCACAGCACGAATGCCCCGCCGCTGTCGCGCTCCATTGCCAGCAGATGCCCCGCCATCGCCAGTGCCACCTCCTGCGCGCGGGCCAGCGGCACCGGTGCCGCCAGCGGCAGCGCATAGGGCGGCGCGTTCATCGCGGCCTCCATCTGCCCCAGGTCGACCACCTCGGCCGACGGCACATAGATCGCGAACATCCCCCCGGCAAAGCCTGATGCCTGCATCCGTGGCAGGTCCAGATGCCCTTTCCCCTCACCCGTCACCCAGATTTCGCGGCGTCGGTCGGGGGCATTCCAGATCCGCAACAGAATGTCGTTGTGACCGTCAAAAACCGGGATCGTCATGCAAAACTCCTGCGCCGCCTTCCGCCCAAAGGTCGCAGAACGGCAACCCGTTGCAAGTACCAAAACGGAACCGACGCCCCGCCATCGAACCCAGGTTCGCCCTTCATCCGTTCTCAGATATCCCACAGGGGTTTGTCACCGGGAACGCCACCGGTTCAAGAGACCGGTGGCATGGGGGGGTGTCAAACCCCCCGGTCCTGACGGCAGCACAAGTGCTGCCGTCAAAAGGCTCAGTGCGTGGCCTCCACCGCCGTGCCCTCGACCGGCAGCGCGCCCGCCGCCCCCTGCGCGATGGCAATGCGGCGGGGCCTCATGGCCTCGGGCATCTCGCGCACAAGGTCGATGTGCAGCATGCCGTGTTCATGCGCGGCACCGTCCACCCGCACATGGTCGGCCAGGGCAAAGCGCCGCTCGAACGCGCGGGTGGCGATGCCACGGTGCAGATAGTTGCGCGGCGCGTCCTCGCCCCCCTTGCGGGCGGCCACGACCAGCGTGGCATCCTTGACCTCGACCGTCAGGTCATCGGGTGCAAACCCCGCAACCGCGACCGAGATGCGATAGGCATTTTCGGCGGTCTTTTCGATGTTGTAGGGTGGATAGGTGGCCTGGCTCACGTCCGACGCAAGCGCGCGGTCCATCAGGTCAGCGATACGGTCGAAACCGACGGTCGCACGGTAAAGCGGTGTGAAATCAAGGGTTCGCATGGATCATCCTCCATTGAGCGATGTTGTGAAACCCGTGCCTCCGGGTACGGGCCTTGGCACCCGGGCCCGATCATCGGCACCCGGATGAAATTCATCTGGGAATGGCAGCACCGCCTTTCAAGCCCCTCAGGGGCGCAGGAACTTGGCCCCGCCCGCCGCATCGCGGCCGCCCTCGCCGGGCTTGTGAAACGTTGACGACAGCGCCTTCATCTCCGCCAGCAGCGTGCCCAGCGGCGCCCCGGTACCGGTGCCCAGCGTGGTGCCAAGCGCCACCTGGCGGCCGTCGTATTCCGCCTTGGCCGACACCACCGACACCACCCGCGCCACGCCGTCGCGGATGGCAAAGATCGGCGCGCCCGAGGATCCGAAATCGACGTTGCACGACAGGACCAGAACCCCCGGCTGCCGCGCCAGCACATGGCACACCTCTTGCAGCGACGGCGCCTCGGACCGGTCCTGCGCATAGGACACGACACCCACCTCATCACCCTTGGCGGGCCGGTCGTCGGTTTCAAACGGCACGATCGAAGGCAGGCGGATCGGCTGGTCAAGCGCGATCAACGCCAGATCGAACGCAACCCGGTCGAACCCCTCTTGCCCGCCATAGACGTATTCCGGGTGCGCAATCGCATACTTCACACCGCGATAGGCCGCCGCCCGCCCGTTGCGCCATCCGGCCAGAAACTTGATCTGATCGGGTGCGATCCGCGCGCCGGTTTCCTTGTCGAAAAGGCAATGCGCGGCGGTCAGAACCAGCCCGGGCGCAATCAGCGCACCGGTGCAGAACCCCCGCTGCCCAAAGTCGATCCGCCCCACGGCGTCCCAGCCCCGCGCCTGATCCGCCGTATCAAGGCGGGTCAGCGCCTTGTCGCCCGCAACTTCGGCCACGCCGGCGGGCAGGGCCTCTTGCGCCACCGCGCCATGGGTCATCACCAGCGCAAGCACCAGGGTCATCAGATGGCGGAACATGCAACCTCCGGTTCTTGTTGCCCCAGCGCTAGGGGCCAGTTGCGGCAGATTTAAGGCCGCGCCACCGGCTCCGGCCCCAATGACGCGGGGCGTGGCCCGCCGGTCGCCCAGTCCAGCAACTCGACCGTATGCACCACCGGCACGCCCGTCCCCGACCCGATCTGCATCATGCACCCGATGTTTCCGGCGGCAATCACATCCGGGGCCGTGGCCTCCAGCGTCGCCACTTTCCGCGCCTGCAGTTGCGCCGAAATCACCGGCTGCATCAGGTTGTACGTCCCCGCCGACCCACAGCACAGATGGCTGTCCGCCGGTTCCACCACCGTGAACCCCACCCGTTTCAAAAGGTCCTTCGGCGCGGTTTTCACCTTTTGCCCGTGCTGCAGCGAACAGGCCGCATGATACGCCACCCGCACCCCCTTCGGTGCCCCCTCGGGCAGACCGATCTTCACCAGCAACTCAGAGATATCCAGCGCCATCCCCGCCACCGCCGCCGCCTCTGCCGCCAACGGATCATTGCGGAACATGTGGCCGTAATCCTTGACCGTCGTGCCGCAACCGCTGGTGTTGATGACAATCGCCCCAAGGTCCGGCGTCGCCGTCCAGGCCCGGATGTTGGCGGCAGCACTCGCATGCGCCATGTCCGCCTTGCCCATGTGATGCGTCAGCGCCCCACAGCACCCGGCCCCCTCGGCCACCACCACCTCACACCCCAGCCGCGTCAGCAACCGGATCGTCGCATCGTTGATGTCCGTATTCAGCGCCTTTTGCGCACAGCCCGTCATCAGCGCCACCCGCATCTTGCGGGGGCCAAGGGGCGCAAAGGTCTGCGGGTCGTCATTGCGGCTGACCGGCGGGATCACCTTCGGCGCCATCCGCAACATCGCCCGCAGCCGCGCATCCGGGATCAGCCCGGCAAAGGGGCGCGCGATCTTGGCCCCCAGCAACGCCACCCGGAACCGCATCGGATAGGGCAGCACCCGCGCCAGCACGGCCCGCATTGCGCGGTCCATGAACGGGCGGCGATAAGTCCGCTCGATATACTCCCGCGCGTGGTCCACCAGATGCATGTAGTGGACGCCCGAAGGGCAGGTCGTCATGCAGGCCAGACACGACAGACACCGGTCGATGTGCAGCACCGTCTTCGCATCCGCCGGCCGCCCCGTCTCCAGCATGTCCTTGATAAGGTAGATCCGCCCCCGCGGGCTGTCCAACTCATCGCCCAGCACCTGATAGGTCGGGCAGGTCGCCGTGCAGAACCCGCAATGCACGCAAGACCGCAGGATCTTGTTCGACGTGGCCGTGGCCGGATCGCGCAACTGTTCCGGGGTAAAATGCGTCTGCATGCCTAAAACATCCCCAGAGTTCTGGCGCAAATCAGCGCCCCGACCACCATCACCAACCCCACCACCACCGGATAGGGCACCGCCTTCATCCCAAGTAACCGCAACCCCTGCGCCAGCGCCGCCGCAGCCACCGCCCCCCCGAATACCCACAGCAGCAGGGTGCCAAAGCCGCTGCCATCTTCGGGCAAAACCACTGGCCCCAGCACCACCAGCGCCAGCGCGGCCACCCCGATGCCGATGGCCGCAACCCGCCCGCGCGGCAACAGGACCAGCACGACAAAGACGATGACCGGCAGACCCAGACAGGCGACAAACGTCGACATCACACGGCCCCCGCCGCCGCAAACAGACCTTTCGGGTCAAACTGCCGCCGCAACCCTGCGCTCAGCGCCGCCACACCTGCGGCCTCGGGCGGCATCACGGCCACATCCCCCATCCCGGGTGCCGCCCGCCACAACGTCGCATGGCCCCCAACTGCCGCCAGCGCGCCCCGCACCACAGCCGCACTTTCGGCAGGCGTCAGCACCCAGATCAGCCCACCACCCCAGTCGAACATCGCAGGCACCCCCGGCAACCCGTCCCGCACCCGCGCCAGAACGCCCGGCGCATCCGATGGCTTAAGGTGCAGCCGCCACACCGCCCCCGCCCGGCCCGCAAACGGCGAAACATCCCGTACTTCGGGCCACAGGTCGCCCGCCGCCACCTCCCACCCCGGCCCCATCAAGTCACGCAACCGCCCCAGCCGATAGGCCACTGACCCCGCCATCCCCTCGATCCGCAGCCTTGTTTCCGGCACCCCTCCGCAGTCCAGATGCCCCGCCCCCGTCACCTCATAGGGTGACCCCAGCGCCCGCGCCATCGCCGCCACCGCCGCCCCGGGCGAAAGGTCCCGCGCCACCAGCGTGGCCCCGGTCTCCGGCACCGGCAGCACCTTGAGGCTGACCTCTGTCAGACAGCCCAGACGGCCGCGCGACCCCGCCATCAGCTTGACCAGATCATAGCCGGTGACGTTCTTCATCACCCGCCCGCCGTTCGATACCACCGCACCCCGCCCGTCGACAAACCGCACCCCCAACAGGAAATCCCGCGCCGCCCCCGCCTGTACCCGGCGCGGCCCACTCGCGTTGGCCGCAATCACCCCACCGATGGTCGACACGCCGTCGGTCCCCAGAACCCCCCGCATATCCGGCACCTCAAAGGCCAGCCGCTGCCCCTCCACCGCCAGCGCCGCCTCGATCTCCGCCACCGGCGTCCCCGCCCGCACCACCATGGTCAGCGCACCGGGCTCATACAGCGTGATCCCCGACAGCCCGCCCGTTTCCACCATCTCGCCCGCACACACCCCGACCCCGCGCGTCCCACCACCCTGAAACACCAGAGGGCCAACCGCGCCGCGCACGATATCAGCAAGCTCCGCCTCATCCCCCGGCCGCATCACTCGCTTCCCCTTTTTCTGTCCGGAAATATCCTGCGGGGGTTTGCCACCGGGAACGCCACCGGTTCAAGAGACCGGTGGCATGGGGGGGCGCAAAGCCCCCCGGTCCTGCCCCCTCAACCCGCACGACGCGTCGCCGTTACGTGCAGCGGAAACACCTTGGCCGGGTTCAACAGCCACTTCGGATCAAACACATCCTTGACCCGCATCTGCGCCTCAAGGTCCACTTCGGTAAACTGCACCGTCATCAGATCGCGCTTTTCCACCCCCACGCCATGCTCGCCCGTCAGGCACCCCCCGACCTCGACGCACAGCTTCAGGATCTCCTCCCCGAACGCCTCGCAGATCTCCAGATCGCCGGGCTTGTTCGCATCGAACAGGATCAGCGGGTGCATGTTGCCGTCGCCCGCATGGAACACGTTCGCCACATCCAGCCCGAACTCACGGCTCATCTCGCCGATCCGGCGCAGCACCCGGGGCAGCGCCGACACCGGGATGGTCCCGTCCAGACACATGTAATCGTTGATCTGCCCCATCGCGCCGAACGCCGACTTGCGGCCCAGCCAGATGCGTTTCGCCTGATCGTCATCCGCTGCCTCGCGCAACTCGACCGGATTGTGCCGCCGTGCTATGTCCATGATCCGGGCAAGCTGTTCGTCGATCTCGGCCGGGCTGCCCTCGACCTCGACAATCAGCAGCGCCTCGCAATCCGGGTATCCCGCATGCGCAAACGCCTCGCATGCGCGGATGCAGGGGCGGTCCATGAACTCGATGGCCACCGGCAGGATGCCCGCGCGGATGATGTCCGACACGCAGGCCCCCGCCACCTCGTTGGCATCAAACCCCATCAGCACCGGGCGCGCACCCTCGGGCTTTGGCAGGATGCGCAGGGTGGCCTCCGTCACCACCCCCAACTGCCCCTCCGACCCGCAGACGACACCCAACAGGTCAAGCCCCCCCGCATCCATCCACGGCCCGCCCAGCGTCACCACCGTGCCGTCCATCAGCACCATCGTCACCCCCAGCAGGTTGTTCGTCGTCACCCCGTACTTGAGGCAATGCGCCCCCCCGCTGTTCATCGCGATGTTGCCCGCAATGGCACAGGCCAGTTGCGATGACGGATCGGGCGCATAGAAAAACCCCTCCGCCTCGACCGCGCCCGTCACCGAAAGATTGGTCCGCCCCGACTGCACGCGGACAAAGCGGTTGGCATAGTCGGTCTCCAGCACCGCATTCATCCGCGCCACGCCCAGAATGACGCAATCCGCCGTCGGCAGCGCGCCCCCGGCCAGAGAGGTGCCCGACCCGCGCGGCACCACCGGCACGCCCATCGCGTGGCACATCGCCAGCACCGCCGCCACCTCGGCGGTCGTGCGCGGCAGCACCGCCGCCAGCGGCGGACAGCGGTACGCGGTCAGCGCATCGCATTCATAGGCGCGCAGCTCCGCCGCGTCGGAGATCACCGCATCCCGCGGCAGGATCGCCCGCAACCCCGCCACGATCTGGTCACGCCGGTCCAGAACCCTGATGTCGGCGATCGGCATGTCCATCGTGTTGCCCTCCTGAATTGGTAATAACTTATAACCAATTTCCCGACTAACGCAAGGCATCGTTTCGACCGGCCGACTGAACCCGAACAACGCACATCGAACAACCCCCGCCCCAAAACCGATTTCTTCAAAGAAATCGGACCGGAGTTTTCGAAAACTCCGATGCAACCCCGCCATCCCCGCACTATGCCTTTCGTCGGTGCGCCGTCCTGCCCTACGCTGCCCCCGACCAGAAACCTCCGTCCCCATGCGAAAGGTGCCGCAATGAACCTTGTTTTCCAGTCCTGGCTGACCTGGGCTCTCCTGTCGGCGGGCTTTGCGGCACTTACGGCGATCTTCGCCAAGGTCGGCGTCGCGGGCGTCGATTCCGACCTTGCCACATTCCTGCGGACAATCGTGGTCGTCACACTTCTGGGTGCCATCACCTTTGCAACCGGCAAATGGCAAAGCCCGGCCACCCTGCCCGCCCGAACGCTGGTGTTTCTGGGGCTTTCGGGCTTTGCCACCGGCGCGTCGTGGCTGTGCTATTTCCGCGCGTTGCAGATCGGCGACGCCGCCCGCGTGGCCCCCATCGACAAGCTCAGCGTGGTGTTCGTCGCGGTCTTTGCCGTCCTGTTTCTGGGCGAGCGGCTCAGCATCACCAACTGGGTTGGGTTGGCCATGATGGCAGCAGGGGCGATCCTTGTCGCACAGCGCGGCTGACGCAACACCCGGTCATGCGCTGCGCCGCACCCCGTTCCGCCCCTCGCGCAGCCAGGCCGCAATCGCAAGGCCGGCGGCCAGCAACAGCCATGCCCAGGCCGGCAGCACGGCCCCCACGCGGATATCCTCGGTCACATAGGCGCCGCGCGGGGTGATGCCGATCCAGGTCCGCCCCGCCGCCACCCGCCCCTCGGCCACCTGCCGCAGGTCGGGCGAACCGTCCTCGATCCGCAGGATGCCGCCGCGCCCGGGTTCGACAAGCGGGCGCAGCTTGTCGCCGCTGGCAATGGTTTCCTCGAACTCGCGCGGCGCCGACGGCCCCAGCGCCATGACGGTGGACAGATCGCCCTGCACCAGCCGGTACAGCCCGATTTCCGGCGCGTCCCACTCGGCCACATACCGCCCCGGGGCCATCTCGGTCATCGGAAGCTCGGTCTCGGTCCCGTCGGGTGCGGTGATCGTCACCGGCCCCGGATCATCGCCAATGGTGCGCCGCGTGATGGTCAGGCGCTGCCCCTCGGGCACCGCCACCAGCGCCTCTTCCTCAAGGTCGGGTTCCTTCATCATCCAGTGCGCCAGCCGCCGCAGCAGTTCCAGTTGCGGGCCGCCGCCGTCATACCCCCGACCCCAAAGCCACAGGTGATCGGATGCGATGACCGCCACCCGGCCCTCACCCTCGCGGTTCAGGATCAGCAGGGGGCTGTCGTCCGGCCCCGACATCACCACCTGCCCGCCCCGGTTCGTCACCCCCACCGCGCGGAACCAGCGGCCCCAGCCACCCGCAGGTGCCAGCTTGTCCAGCCCCGCCGTCACCGGATGGCGCTTGCCGAGGTCGGTCAGCTTGGGCCGGAACGCCCCGTCGATCACCCGGCTGGTAGCATCCACCGGCAGGATCTCGGCCAAAGGCGACCGCCACAGACTGTCCGCCGACCCGAACTCGGGGCCTGCCGCCACCAGAACCGTGCCACCCCGGCGGACATAATCGCGGACGTTCTCAAGATAGGCATTCGGCAGGATATCCCGCAGGCGGTAGCGGTCAAAGATGATAAGGTCGAATTCCTCGATCTTCTCGACAAACAACTCACGCGTCGGAAAGGCGATCAACGACAGCTCGCTCACCGGAATCCCGTCCTGCTTTTCCGGCGGGCGCAGGATGGTGAAATGCACAAGGTCCACCGACGGATCGGACTTCAACAGGTTCCGCCACACCCGCTCACCCGCGTGGGGCTCGCCCGACACCAACAGCACCCGCAGCCGGTCGCGCACCCCGTTGATCTGCACAACGGCGGCATTGTTGCGGTCGGTGATCTCGCCCGCCACGGGTTCCACTGTGAACTGCAGCACGTTCATGCCGCCGCGCGGCAGCGTCACCGGCAGGTCGATATCCTCACCCACCGGCATCCGGTACACCTGCGCCTCGCCGCCATCGACCGAGATCGACAGCGACGCCACCCCCGCCTGCGCCAAAGGCACCGCGCCTTGATCCTCAACCCGCAGGGTCAGCGTCACGGGTTCGTCCAGAATGGCAAAGGCCGGTGCGTTCTTGACGATCAGCCGCCGGTCCCAGTCGGTGTCCCGCCCGGTCAGCAGCACATGCAACGGCGCGGGCAGGTTCGGCGCAATCTCGGTGTCATGCACCTGCCCGTCGGTGATCAGCACCGCCCCCGCCAGCCGCGCGCGGGGTTCCTCGGCCACCGCCTCGGCCAGTGCGGTCAACAGGCGTGAGCCGCCGTCATCCTCGCCGTCCCCCATCCGCACCACGCGCAATTCGGTATCCGGCAGCGCCGCGACCTCGGCCTGCAACGCCAACAGCGCCGCCTCGGACTGCGCCGGACGGTCGCCGATCCGCTGGCTGGCGCTTTCATCGACCACCGCAATGATGATGTCGGTCAATGGCTTGCGGTCTTCTTCCTGCAGCGACGGATTGGCCAGTGCGGCCAATATCGCCACCGCCGCCAGCCCCCGCAGCCACCACCCCGACAGCCCCCGCACCAGCCCGAACAGCACCAGCGCCGCCGCGATCACCGCCAGCGCGCCCAGCACCACCAACGGCAGCAGCGGGTCAAAGATCACGCTTCCCGTCATTGCCCCAGTCTTTCCAGCAGGGCCGGCACATGCACCTGATCCGATTTGTAGTTGCCCGTCAGCACATGCATGATCAGGTTGATCCCGAACCGCGTCGCAATCTCGCGCTGACGCTCACCGCCATAGCCGCGCCCAACGGGCAACAACGGCCCGCCCCATTCATCCACCGCCCAGGCCGAAGCCCAGTCGTTGCCGCCGATCACCACCGGCGTGACCCCGTCATTCAGGTTGCGAAACGGCATCCCCTCGGCCAGTTCGGCATCGGGGGCCGACGCTTCGACCCACAGCGCGCGGCTGTTGTGACGGCCCGGGAAATCCTGCAGCAGATAGAAACTGCGCGTCAGAACATGGTCCTCGGGCAGAATTTCCAGCGGCGGGATGTCCAATGGTGCCGCCAGCCGTTGCAGCATCGCCCCCTCGGGCGTGGTCCCCGATCCCGCCACATCGCCGTCGCGCGTATCGAACAGGATCATCCCCCCGGTCCGCAGATAACGGTTCAGCCGGGCATAGGCGGCGTCCGAAGGCATCACCTGCCCCGTCGTCACCGGCCAGTAGATAAAGGGGAAGAACAGCAACTCATCCGTTTCAAGGTTCACCGCCATCGGTGCCGCAGGCTCGATCGTGGTGCGCTCAAACAGCCGCTGGCTGAGGCCCAGCAGACCCGCCTTCGACACATCGTCGATCTGCATATTGCCGGTGATCACGTAGGCCAGCCGCAGGTCGGTCGTGGCCTCGATGGCCTGCGCTTCGGCGGCGGGGGACATCGTTGCTTCTGGTAACGCGGCCTCTTGCGCCATGGCGCGCGGCCCGGGCAGCGCCATGAACAGCGCCAGCATCGCGACACCCACCCCCCGCGCCAGCCGCCCCGACACAAACAGCGCCGCCAGCACGTCCAGCATCAACAGCGCCAGCGCCGCCGCCAAAAGCGTACCCTTCAACGATTGCTCCGCCGGCGCCTCCAGCCCCTCACGCGCCACATCGGCGGGCCATTGGGCGGCCTCAAGGGTGGTCTCCACCCCAACCGCATTCAGCGCCACGCGACGGTCATCCCCCGCATACAACCCCGGCGGCAGCGCCGCCGAAGGCCCGGCCCCCAGTGCACCCCCCAAAGCGGCCCCCTCAACCCCCGGACGCTCGCCAGCATCGGCCAGCGCTCCAAACGCATCCAGCACTACCTGCGGCACAAAGGTCTGCCCCTCCAGATCCGCCGCCCCGGGCGCCAGCGGGCGCGACGACACCGCCAACCGCTCCAGCATCCCCACGTACAGCCCCGACAGGGGCAGCGTCGACCATTCCGCATTCGCCGTCACATGCACCAGCACCACCTGCCCCTGACCCAGCGCCTTGCGCGTCACCAACGGCGTCCCATCGGCCAGCGCGGCAATCGTGCGGCTGGCCAGATCGGGGTCGGGCTGCGCCAGAACCTGCGCTGTCACCTCGACCTCTGCCGGCACCGGCAGCCCGTAAAACGGCGAATCGGGCGCAAAGGGGGCCAGCGTCTTGGGGTCGCCCCAACTCATGGCACCCCCCACCGTGCGGCCTCCCTCGCGCAGGCGCACCGGCATCAGCGGGTCTTCCTCAACCCGGCTCACGTCACTGGCGGCCAATCGCGGCCCGGCAAAGCGCAGCAACAGGCCGCCCTTTTCCACCCACTCCTGCATCGCCGCCGCCTCACCCTCGGCCAGACGCGCCACATCGGCCAGCACGATCACATCGGGCGACGCAAGGATGACATCCGCCAAAGTCCCGTCGATCAGTTCCGCCACAGGCTCCAGCGCCTGCCGCAGGTAATGCGTCGGCGACAACAGTTGCAGCCCCTCGGCCCCCGATTGCCCGGCAATCAGCGCAATCTTGCGCCGCTTCAGACTGTCGTCGGTCAGACTGACCGCCCCCGCAGACCGCACCCCCGCCACCTCGAACCGCGATATCCGGTTGCGCAACTCGGGCGGCAGCATCAGATCGGCACTGCCCTCAGACGCGCCCGCCTCGAACGCCAAGGCCACCCGCGCCAGTTCCCGCTCGATCCCCGCCGGGTCCAGCCCCCGCGCCGAAACCTCAACCTCCGCCGCATCCCCGGCAGGCAGACGCAGCGCCGTCACCTGTATCGCCCCATCCTTGAACGCCGCAGGCCGCAGCGCCAGCACCGGGCGCGGGCTTTCAAACACCGTCACCTCGCCCCGCGCCTGCAATGCCGCCAGCAACGCCGCACGACCGGGCGCTTCCACCCCGTCCGACAGCCAATGCGTCTCGAAATCCCCCTCGGGCAACCCAGCCACCCATGCCGCATAATCGGGCAACCACGCCTGCGGCACCAGCCCCGCCAGCGCAGGCGACACCGCCCCCGCCGACTGGAACACCACCCCCGTCGGCGCATCGCTCAGCCGCACCACCGCCACCGCCCGCCCCTCACGCCCCGCCGCATCGACCACCGCCACCGCCCGGTCAACCCGGCGCGGCCAGTCGCGTGCATCGGCCCAAGATCCATCCATCAGTACCAGAACCGGTCCCGTCCCCGCCTCGCGCCGGTCGGGGTTCAGGACCGGCCCGGCAAAGGCCAGGATCGCCGCCCCGATCGCCGCCATCCGCAACAACAACAGCCACAGCGGCGTCTTGTCCGTCTCGGTCTCGTCATCGCGCAGCCCCAGCAGCAGCGCCACCCCCGGAAACCGCCGCAGCACCGGCGCCGGCGGCACCGCCCGCAGGATCAGCCACAACACCGGCAAGGCCACCAGCCCCACCAACAGGAACGGCGCCGTGAATCCCAGGGGCCCAATCATCCACATCCTAGTGGCCCCTCTCCAACGCGCGGTACATCCACAACAGCGCCGCTTGCGCCGGTTGCCCGGTGTGGTGGCACAGGTAATGCCACCCCGACGCCTGCGCCATTACCTGCAACCGCGCCTTGCGTTCGGCCAAACGGTCCAGATACCGCGTCCGCAGATCGCCCGCGCGCAACGTCTCATGCCGCAGTGTGCCGCCCATCGATTCAAAGATCGTCCGCCCGTCAAACGGAAACTCTTCCTCTGCCGGGTCCAGCACCTGCACCAGCGCCCCCCGAACCCCCTTGTCCGAAGCCCATGCCAGCGCCGATTCAACCCCGCCCGGATCGCCAAGGAAATCCGACACGAACAGCGCGCGCCCGTGTGACGCCACGCCCGACAGATCGGGCGTTCCGTAATCCTCGGCCCCCTCGCCCAGCGCCTGCAGCAACCGCAACAACTGCCCCCGCCCGCCACGCGGCGGCGCGTCGGCACCGCCCATGCCCACCCGCTCCCCGCCGCGCAGCAACAGCACCGCCACCGCCAGCGCCAGCAACCTTGCCCGGTCCCGCTTCGGCGCGCGGTCGCGTGCCCCCGTAAACCCCATCGACCGGCCCTGATCGACCCAGATCGTCACCGTCTGCGACGCCTGCCATTCGCGTTCCCGCACGAAATGCGTGTCCGACCGCGCCGACCGCCGCCAGTCCACCATCCGCATCGAATCGCCGATCCCTGCCGGGCGGTACTGCCAGAATTCATCCCCCATCCCGGCCCTGCGCCGCCCGTGTTCCCCCAGGATCACCGTCGCCGCCAGATGGTCAGCCTCCGCCAGCAACGGCGGCAAGGATTGCCCCAGCGTCTCGGCCTCGCTCCGCAGGGCGGTCAGGTCAGTCACCGCGCAATCCCAACCGGAGTTTTCAAAAAATCCGCCCCGGAACCTTCAAAGGTTCCGGCCCGATTTCTGCAAAGAAATCGCTTTGGCCTGCCCGCCATCACGCCGCCACCCCCAGCCGCAACGTCCGCTCGGCCACGCCCGCGATGATCGACGCCAGACTATCCCCCCGCGCCCGCGCCGCGAACGACAGGTTCATCCGGTGCGACAGCACCGCCTGCGCCAGCGCCCCCACATCCGCCACCGAAGGCGCCAGCCGCCCGTCCAGCAATGCCCGCGCCCGCACCGTCAGCATCAGCGCCTGCGCCGCACGCGGCCCCGGACCCCAGGACAACTGCCCCGCCAGCGCCGACCCCTCCGGCTCACCGGGCCGACAGGCGCGCACCAGATCCAGAATCGCCTCGACCACCTGATCCCCCACCGGCATCCGCCGCAGAACCCCCTGCGCCGCGATCAACTCATCAGCGGTGAACACCTGATGCACCGCCGCCTCCTCGGCCCCCGTGGTCGCAATCAGGATATCCCGCTCCGTCTCGCGGTCGGGATAATCCACATCCACCTGCACCAGAAACCGGTCCAACTGCGCCTCGGGCAGGGGATAGGTGCCCTCCTGTTCAATCGGGTTCTGCGTCGCCAGCACATGGAACGGGCGCGGCAAGGGGCGGTGCTGGCCCGCAATCGTCACCTCCCGCTCCTGCATCGCCTGCAACAGCGCGGATTGGGTGCGGGGCGAGGCGCGGTTGATCTCATCCGCCATCAGCAACTGGCAGAACACCGGCCCCTCGATGAACCGGAACGCCCGCGTCCCCGCATCACCGTCCAAAACCTCGGACCCCAGAATATCCGCGGGCATCAGGTCGGGCGTGAACTGCACCCGGTTCCCCTTTAGCCCCATCACGGTTGACAGCGTATCCACCAGCCGCGTCTTGCCCAACCCCGGCAACCCCACCAGCAGCGCATGCCCGCCGCACAGCATCGAGGCCAGCACCAGGTCGACCACCTTGCCCTGCCCGATGAAGCGGCGGTTGATTGATGCTTTCGCGGCGGCCAGCCGGTCACCCAGCACCTCGATGTCCGCGATCAGGGCGGTGTGGTCAGTCGCGTCAGCCATGGCAAATCTCCGTCGGTCACTATATTCCCCATTAGAACGAGTTATGCCGCAGCGCACAAATGGCAAAAGGAAGGTCGGCACAATTGATCGTGAAACCCTCCGCCGAAACCGTGATGGCCTCGGCCACCAAGGCCGCCAAAGGTGCGGGCCCCGCCCCCGTCCACCTGTGGAACCCAGCCTTTTGCGGCGATCTTGACATGGAAATCCGCCGCGACGGTACATGGTTCTACCAAGGCACCCCCATCGGCCGCGCGCCGTTGGTGAAACTTTTCGCCAACATCCTGAAGCGTGAAGGCGACGCCTATTTCCTCGTCACCCCCGTGGAAAAGGTCGGCTTGCGTGTGGTTGACGTGCCCTTCGTCGCCGTCGATTTCGACACGGTCGGCACAGGCGATGCCCAGACCGTTACATTCACCACCAACATCGGCGACCGCGCCACCGCTGGCCCCGACCACCCCCTGCGCGTCGTCCGCGATCCCGCCACGGGCGAACCCTCGCCCTACATCATGATCCGCGCGGGGCTTGAGGCGCGGATTGACCGCAAGTCGTTCTACCGGCTGATCGACCTCTGCCACGACGAACCCCATGACGGCACCCATTGGTTCGGCCTGCGCTCAGGCGGCACCTTCTTCCCGGTCATCCCCACGGCAGACCTTGCCGCAGCACTGGCTCCCTGACATGCGCTTTGCCGCCAACCTCACATGGCTGTTCACCGAGGCCCCGATGCTCGACCGCCCCGCCCTGGCGCGCGCCGCAGGGTTCGACGGGGTGGAAATGCTGTTCCCCTATGACCACCCCATCCCCGACTGGCAGGCGGCACTTGACGGCACGCCCGTAGCACTCATCAACACCCCCCCGGGTGACTGGGCGGCGGGCGAGCGTGGCTTTGCCGCCATCCCGGGGGCCGAGGCGCGGTTCCGCGACGATTTCCGCACCGCCCTTGACCGCGCCGCAGCCCTGCGCGCCGACCGCATCCACGTCATGGCCGGCAATGCGGCAGGCCCCGAAGCCGAGGCGACCTTTCGCGCCAACCTTGTCTGGGCCGCCAGCTTTGGTCACCCCCTGACCGTGGAACCCCTGAACCGCTTCGACATGCCCGGATACTTCCTCAACGACTACGATCAGGCCGCGCGCATCCTCGATGACCTGGCCCAGCCCGACGTCGGCATCCAGTTCGACCTCTGGCACGCCGCCCGCATCCACGGCGACGCCACGGCGGTCTGGGCGCGCCATGCCGCCCGGTCCTCGCATGTCCAGATCGCGGGCTTCCCCAACCGCCACGAACCCGGCGGCGGCGGCTTCGACCTCGCGGGTTTCGCGGGCGGTCTGCCCGCACAGGGCTATCACGGCTGGATCGCCGCCGAGTATCGCCCGGCCCGCGATACCGCTTCGGGCCTCGGTTGGTTGACCGCCCTGCGCTCGCGCAACACCCTCATCGGCACCTGATTCGGCGCAAAGGTTAACGCGGCCCCCCGCGTTCCGGCGTATGCATCGGGTGTGCATCACATGTGACCGCCAATATTATTGCAAAATCATGGCGTTAATCACAAGTTCGCCACCTCCCCTTGGCCCTGTGCCCCACCACCGCTAGTCTGCCCCAACCGCCCCGCCAAAGGACGCCCCATGCCCGCCGCTGTCCCCGAAACCGAAACCGTCACCACCTGGAAAATCGCCTGCGACGGCGGACAGGCGGCGCTTGGCCATCCCCGCGTCTGGCTGACCATCCCCGCCGATACCGGCTGGGTCGAGTGCGGCTATTGCGACAAGCGTTTCGTGATCGACCGCGCCCATGCCGGGGACGACCACTGAAACCCCCCCGCAGGTGCCCCCGATGACCGACGCAACGCTGGCCCAACTCATCGCCAAAAGGGCCGCACGGGTGGGGGTGATCGGGCTTGGCTATGTCGGCCTGCCCTTGGCGCTGACCACCGCACAGGCGGGGTTCACGGTGACGGGTTTCGACATCGACCCCACCAAGATCGACGCCATAACCGCCCGCAAAAGCTATATCGAGGCCGCCCCCGATGCCGTGCTGGCCGCCGAGGTTGACGCCGGACGCTTTTCAGCCACCTGCGATTTCGCGGGGCTCGGGGCCTGCGATGTCATCATCATCTGCGTCCCCACCCCCCTCACCCGCCACCGCGAACCCGACCTCACCTACATCACCCGCACCTGCGAAGACATCGCGAAAACCCTGCGCAAGGGCCAATTGATTGCCCTTGAATCAACCACTTACCCCGGCACCACCGATGGCCCTGTCCGCACAATTCTGGAGCAAACGGGCCTCAAATCCGGCCGCGATTTCTTCCTGGGCTTCTCCCCCGAACGCGAAGACCCCGGCAACCGCGCCTTCAACACCGCCACAATCCCCAAGGTCGTCGCCGGCGACGGGGCCGAGGCCGGCGCGCTGATGCAGGCGTTCTACGGCGCCGTCGTCAAATCCGTGGTCCCCGTATCGACCACCGCCACAGCCGAGGCGGTCAAGCTGACCGAGAACATCTTTCGCGCCGTCAACATCGCCCTCGTGAACGAGCTGAAGGTGATCTACGAGGCGATGGACGTCGACATCTGGGAGGTGATCGACGCCGCCAAGACCAAGCCCTTCGGCTATATGCCCTTCTACCCCGGCCCGGGTCTGGGCGGCCACTGTATCCCGATCGACCCCTTCTACCTCACCTGGAAATCCCGCGAATACGACCTCACCACCCGCTTCATCGAACTCGCCGGAGAGATCAATTCCAACATGCCCCGCCACGTCGTCACCCGCCTGGCCGAGGCGCTTGACCGGCGACTGGGCCGTGCGCTGTCCCGCTCAAAAGTGCTGGTGATCGGCCTCGCCTACAAGAAAAACGTCCCCGACATCCGCGAAAGCCCCTCGCTCAAACTCATCGAACTGATCGAGGAACGGGGCGGTCACGCGGCCTATCACGACCCGCATGTGCCTGTTATTCCTCGCACTCGTGCCTACGGCCCCCTGATGGGACGGCCCTCGGTGCCGCTGACCGAAGAGGCCGTCAGCGCCTTTGACGCCGTCCTCGTGTCAACCGACCATGACGGCATCGACTGGGCCGCTCTTGCCCGCTGGTCCCCCCTCATCATCGACACCCGCAACGTATTCGCCCGCAGCGGCATCGTCGCAGACCACATCGTCAAGGCCTGATGGCCGCTCCCGCACCCTTCCAACTGGCGATCATTGCCGACGCCCATTTCCACGACCCGCGCGGTGATTTCGGCGGGGCGGGGATGCTGGTCGACGGTGAACGGCTGGTGCTGCGGTCATGGCACGACACCCGCGCCGGCATCCGCGCCCTGAACGAAAGTGCCGCCGCCCTCACCGCCGCCTTGGACCGCATCGTGGCCCTCGGGCTTCGCCATGTGGTGCTGGCCGGCGACTACAGCGATGACGGACAAGCGGAAACCGTGCGCCGCCTGGCCGCCCTTTTGCACCATTATCAGGACCGCCACGGCCTGCGGTTCCACGCGATCCCCGGCAACCATGACGTTCACGCGGCGCATGGCAAACATGTCTCGACCCGGATTGTTACAACACCGGGCCATACCGCGCTGTTGACCAGCGACCCGTCGCAGGCGACAGGCGGCACCGCTACCCCGGCAATGCGCTGTCTGGGCCAACCGGCGGGCCTGTCGCCGATGGCGGCCTTCGGCCTTTGGCGGCAGGCCGAGCACCTGCATTGGGAAAGCCCCTTTGGCCCCGATGATGCCGTTGCGGCGCGGATGTATGATGCGGTGGCGGCGGATGGATCGGTCAGCCACCGGCTGATGGACGCGTCCTATCTGGTGGAACCGGAGCCCGGCCTGTGGCTGTTGATGCTGGACGCGAACGTGTTCGAGCCGCGCCCCGGCCGCCCCGACCCCAGCCGCAAGAAGGCCTTTCTTGACCCGTCCGAGGCGGGGTGGAACGCCCTTCTGCGCATCAAGCCGCATCTTCTGCGCTGGATTGCAGATGTGACGGCGCGGGCGGCGGCAGGGGGCAAGGTCCTGATAACAGTGTCGCATTATCCGGTGCTTGACCCGTTTCTGGCGGCACGGGGGGCGGAGGCCGCACTGACCCCCGCCAGCAGTCTTGCCCGGCGCATGCCGGGGCCAGAGGTGGCAAAGGCCCTGATCGCGGCGGGCTTGCGCTGGCATGCGGGGGGGCATCTGCATGTGCATGCGACGAACAGGGTGCAGATCGGGGGGGCTGCGCTGACCGACGTGGCCCTGCCGTCGCTGGTCACGCATCCCCCGGCCTTTACGGTGGTGACGGCTGGGGCAGGGGGGATTGCCACGGCCCCGCAATCGCTGGCCGACCTGCCCGCCGATCCGATGCTGACGGCGCTTTACCATGCCGAAGGCCGGACCGACCCGCCGCTGCCCTACGGCACATTCCTTGCCGAACAGTTCCGCGAAAGGGTTCGCCGGGTGCGCCTGCCGCGCGACTGGCCGCCGCCGGTGCTGGACTGGATGGAGGGGCGGGATATGGGCGATCTGGCGGACCTTCTCGGCCTCACCGACCTGGCTCTGCCCCGCGATGCCTTGCGCGACCATCCCCTGACCGATCTCGCCGCCGACCTCTACCTGCTGCGCGAAGGGGGCACGCTGGCGCCAGACCAGATCGCACCCGAACGTCTGCACCTTTGCCAAACCCTTGCACGCCATGGCGATAGCACCGCCGACCCTGCGGCATCGGTCGAGGGGTTCTGGCGGCGGTTCCTGTCCATCCTTCCGCCACCGGGCTGAACCGGCGGCTTACCGCCCCGTCAACTCACCCGTCAGGTTCACCAGCCCGACCGACCCGCGCAGCCGCGCGCGGTAGATCACCAGCGACTCCGATACCCGCATCACATAGGTGCGCGTCTCGCCGATGGGGATCAGTTCGACCCAATCCACCACATCCACCCCGGCGTCACGCGGATCGCCAAACGCCTTGATCCAGCGCCGGGGCCGCGTCGGGCCTGCGTTGTAGCCCGCAGCCACCAAGGCCACCGCCGGACCAAACTCGTCCACCAACTGCGCCAGATAGGCCGCCCCCAGCGTCACGTTATAAGCCGGGTCGCTGGTCAGGCGGCCCTTGGCATAGGGCACGCCCACCTTGGCCGCCATTTCCTTGGCGGTGCCCGGCATCACCTGCATCAGCCCCATCGCGCCGGCCGGGCTGACCACCACCGGGTCAAACTCGCTTTCCCGGCGCGATATTGCCAGCGCCAACGCCCGGCTGACCGCCAGCCCTTCGGGCACCATGCCGACCTGGGGATAGTAGTAGCGGGGCAGGATCGTACCCCGTTCCGCCGCCGCCTTGGCCAGCACCAGGGCCACGTGCGGCTCTCCCATCGACAGCGCAAGATCGGCAAGCTGCTCGATCCCCACAGCGTCCAGCCCCTCGGCCAGATGCAGAAGGAACCGCTTGCCGTTCGTGCGGTCCCCCGCCAGCAGGAACAGGCGCGCGGCCTCCAGCACGGTTGAGCGGGCAAACGGGGCCTGCCGCCAGTCGGCAGGGCGGGTATCGGACAACAAGGCCGCATCCAGCGGCAAGCCCAGCCGTTCGGCGGCCAGCATCCCGTAATAGGCCGAAGAATGCGCGGCCGCCGCCCTGTAGGCCGTTGATGCGGCTGCCTTGTCCCCCATGGCTTCGGACGCGCGGCCTTCCCAGTAATGCGCGCGCGACAGGCTGATCGGGGTCTTGACCACACGGCGCAGGTTCTGGAAATGCGTGCGCGCGGCCTTGGCGTCATTCAGTTGCCGCAGGGCGATGAAGCCCGCCAGAAACTCCAGATCGGCGTGATCCGACCCGCCCTGCAACTGATGCGACGCGGCCACGCGGTAGGCCAGCCGTGCCTGCCCCTGTTCGGCCAGTTCGCGGGCAAGGCTGGCCCGGCGCTTGGCCCAGGCCCCCGGGTCGCCCAACCCCTCGACACTGGCGGACCGTTGCAGGATGAGGTCGGCGGCGCTGTCATAAAGCCCCTTGTCCATCCGCCACTGGAACCGGTCATGCGCCAACCCCGGATCGGCCTGCAGATCGGCGGGCAGGGCGGCGATCAGGGTGTTCACCCCGTCGCGGCCCGACAAAAGTGCAATCCGCGCCTCGGCGAGACGCCGCTGGTCGGGCGACAAAAGCGGCAGCATCCGCGCAGCGGAGTTGGGCGCTTCATCCCACAACAGCCGGTCCACCCGCGCCGCATGGGTGCGCGCGACGCTGTCGCCCGCAAGGGTCAGGAACGCCGTCTGCTCAACCGCCGCAAAGTCCATCTCGACCCAGACCCGCCGTGCCTCGGCCGCCGCATCCTCGGGCCGACCGGCGCTGCGCAGGGCCGCGATCAGCGCCATCGCCCCGCGGGGGGTCGAGGCGCGGTCGGCGGCGAAATACGCGATCACCCGGTCGGGGGTCGGGGCCTTTGCAGCGGCCACCTCGCCCTTCTGATGCAACAGCCCCAGCCCGGGCCAGTCGGCCCGCCGTGCGAGGAACGTCTCGTAATCCCCCAACCGCCCCTCACCCGCACGCAGGCGCAGCCATTCGACGATATCCGCGCCCACCGGCCCCACCGCCCGCGCCTCAAGGGCGGCACCCTCCCAATCGCGCGCCGCCGCCGCATCCAGTGCCGCCCGCAGCGCCGCGCCTTGTTCGGCGCGCGCAGGCAGGGCCAGCATCAGCACGGCCATCAGGGGCATGAGGAAACCACGGATCATCCCGCCGATTATCCGCAGCCACGCCGCCACTGCAACTCACATCGGCGCCAACCCGCCCGCCGCTTGGCTTTGCAAAGGCACTGCGCTAGGAAGGCGCGCCGTGTATGGCCGCGACAGCGGACCGGGCCAAAGGGGAGAGCGTGCCATGAACATCCAGGGGTCACTGCCGGCGCTGGTTACGCCGTTCAAGGACGGCGCGCTGGATCTGGACACGCTCAGGGCGCTGGTCGAATGGCACATCGCCGAAGGGTCGAACGGAATCGTGCCGGTCGGCACCACCGGCGAAAGCCCGACGCTGAGCCATGAGGAACACGAGACGGTCATTGAGGCTGTGGTCCGCGCGGTCGCGGGCCGGGTGCCAGTGGTGGCGGGTGCAGGGTCCAACAACACGGTCGAGGGGATCAGACTGATCCGCCATGCGGAAAAGGTCGGGGCGGATGCGGCCCTGGTGGTGACGCCCTATTACAACCGGCCGACGCAGGCCGGGCTGATCGCGCATTACACGGCGCTGCACGACTGCTGTACCCTGCCCATCATCATCTACAACATCCCCGGCCGGTCCGTCGTCGACATGACACCCGACACGATGGGACAACTGGCGCAACTGCCGCGCATCATCGGCGTCAAGGACGCCACCGGCCGCATCGAACGCGTGTCGATGCAACGCGCCACCTGCGGCGCCGGTTTCATCCAGCTCTCGGGCGAGGACGCAACCGCCCTTGGCTTCAACGCGCATGGCGGCACGGGGTGCATCTCGGTCACGGCCAACGTCGCCCCGCGCCTCTGCGCCGCATTTCAGGCCGCGATGCAGGCGGGCGACTATGCGAAGGCTCTCGACTATCAGGACCGCCTGATGCCGCTGCACGAAGCGATCTTTCTGGAACCGGGGCTGGTGGGTGCGAAGTACGGCCTGTCGCTTCTGGGCAGATGCGCCGAAGAAGTCCGCTTGCCGCTGGTCGGCCTGACCGACGGCACCAAGGCCCGCATCAAGGCGGCGATGAGACATGCCGGGCTCATCTGACAAAACCGCGCCGCTGCCCTTTCCTTCCCCCTTTTTCTGTCCCTAAGTATCCCACGGGGGGTGCGGGGGGTGTGAAACCCCCCGCTTCTGCCCCCTCCGCCCGCGAAACGCCGGGCGGTCCGGCGACGCAGGAGCATGCCATGGAATACAGAACACTTGGCCGCTCGGGCCTCAAGGTGTCGGCCCTGTCGATGGGGACCTTCACCTTTGGCGGCTCCGGCCCCTTTGCCATGGTCGGCACGCAAGGGGTGGCCGACGCCCGCAGGCTGGTCGATCTGAACATCGCCCACGGCGTCAACCTGATCGACTGCGCCAACATGTACTCGGCCGGTCTGGCCGAAGAGATTCTGGGCGAGGTGCTGGAGGGGCGGCGTGCCGACGTTCTGGTCACCACCAAGGCGCGGATGCCTGTCGGGACGGGGCCGAATGACGAAGGCACCTCGCGCCTGCACCTGATCCGCGAGTGTGAGCGCAGCCTGAAACGGCTGCGCACCGATTACATCGACATCTATTACATGCACGAATGGGATGGCACGACCCCGGTCGAGGAAAAGCTGGCAGCACTGGATACCTTGGTATCGCAGGGGAAAATCCGCTACATCGGCTGTTCCAACTATTCCGGCTGGCATATCATGAAATCGCTGGCCGCAAGCGACCGCGACCGCCGCCCCCGGTTCGTCACGCAACAGATCCACTACACGCTTGAGGCGCGCGAGGCCGAGTACGAGCTTTTGCCGATCTCGGTCGATCAGGGGCTGGGCGTGCTGGTGTGGAGCCCTCTGGCCGCGGGCCTGCTGACCGGCAAGCACCGGCGCGGGCAACCGGCACCGGCGGGGTCGCGCCAGGCCAATGGCTGGACGGAACCGCCCGTTCGGGATGAGGAAAAGCTGTGGAACATCGTCGATGTGCTGGTGGCCATCGGCAATTCGCGCAGCATCTCTGCGGCGCAGGTGGCGCTTGCGTGGCTTCTGGGGCGGCCCGGGGTGTCATCTCTGGTGGTTGGCGGGCGGACCGAGGCGCAGTTCAAGGACAACTTCGCGGCGGTCGGCCTGATCCTGTCACCGGATGAGCTGGCGCAACTGAATGAGGTCAGCCGCGTGCCGCTGATCTATCCCTACTGGCATCAGGGCAACTTTGCGACGTCCCGTTTCAGCGCCGCAGACTGGGCGCTGCACGGGTCGTATCAGGCCCAGCCGTAGTTGAAACTGACGCTGATGCGCTCTTCCTCGGCCATGTTCATCGGCACCTCGTGGCGCAACCAGCTTTCCCACATCAGAACCTCGCCCACGGCGGGTTTCACATAGACGAAGCTTTGCAACTCCTGCGCGGCTTGTTTGTTGCGCAGAGGGGCGGTCATCATCATCGGCAGGCGCGGGTCTTCCAGTTTCAGGGCACTGGTCCCTTCGGGCATCGCCACATAGGTGGTGCCCGAAATCACCGAATGGGTGTGGATGTGGCTGGCATGGCTGCCGCCTTCGGGCAGGATGTTGATCCAGAGGCTGTCGCATTTCAGCTTTCGCCCCTGCAGATCAAACCCCAGGTCCTTGCAGAAGGCCGCCATGTGTTTGTCCAGCGCACTGACCAGATCGCCGAATATCGGAAACCGCCACGGGAGGTCGTTCAATGAGGAATAGGAGGTATAACCGGGATAGCCGTTCGCTTCACACCAGTCCTGGCCCGCCTCGTCATCCTCGGCGATGGCGCTGCAGGACGCCGCGAGTTCGGCAAAATCGACCTTCTTCTTGCCAAGGTCATTGACGGCGGCGCGGTACAGACGGGTGACGAACAGCGAGGTGATCTCGGCCATGGCAGGCTCCCCCAGATGAAAAGGCCCCACCGTTTCCGGCAGGGCCCAAGATTCCGTAGGTCGGGGTTCACCCCGACTCCCTACCAATCCTCGCGAACTACGACCCGCGTGGTGACCGGCAGCTTCATCGCCCCCAGACGCAAGGCCTCGCGCGCGATCACTTCGGCGACGCCGTCGATCTCGAACATGATGCGGCCCGGGTGGACGCGGGCGGCCCAGTAGTCGGTCGAACCCTTGCCTTTACCCATCCGCACTTCGACCGGCTTGGCCGACACCGGGACATCCGGGAAAATCCGGATCCAGACGCGGCCCTGGCGTTTCATGTGGCGGGTGATCGCGCGGCGGGCCGCTTCGATCTGGCGGGCGGTCACACGCTCGGGTTCGGTCGCCTTCAGACCGAAGGTGCCAAAGTTCAGGTCAGACCCGCCCTTTGCCTCGCCGTGGATGCGGCCCTTGTGCTGTTTGCGGAACTTGGTCCGTTTCGGTTGCAACATCTCAATGCTCCCTTACGCGCGTTCGCGGTCGCGGCGGGCACCGCGCGGGGCGGGGCCTTCCTGCGCTTCCGCCAGACGACGGTCATGGGCCTGGGGATCATGCTCAAGGATTTCGCCCTTGAAGATCCAGACCTTGACGCCAATGATGCCATACGGCGTGGTCGCCTCGGACAGCGCATAGTCGATGTCGGCGCGCAGGGTATGCAGCGGCACGCGACCCTCGCGGTACCATTCCACCCGCGCAATCTCTGCACCGCCCAGACGGCCGCCGACGTTGACGCGGATGCCAAGGGCACCCATGCGCATCGCCGACTGCACGCCGCGCTTCATGGCCCGGCGGAACGAAACGCGACGTTCCATCTGCTGGGCGATGCCCTCGGCCACAAGCTGTGCATCCAGTTCGGGCTTGCGCACTTCAACGATGTTGAGGTGCAGTTCCGACTTGGTGAAGGCCATCAGCTTCTTGCGCAGACCTTCGATGTCCGCACCTTTCTTGCCGATGATGACACCCGGACGCGCGGTGTGAATGGTCACACGGCACTTCTTGTGCGGACGCTCGATGATGACCTTGGAGATGCCGGCCTGTTTGCACTCTTCATGCACAAAGGCCCGCATGCGCAGGTCTTCCAGCAACAGATTGCCATAGTCCTTGGACTCGGCGAACCAGCGGCTGTCCCAGGTGCGGTTGACCTGCAGACGCATCCCGATGGGGTTGACCTTCTGACCCATTACGCAGTCTCCCCGACTTGACGGACCTTGATGGTCAGCTCGCTGAACGGTTTCATGATCTTGCCGAACCGGCCACGCGCCCGCGGACGGCCACGCTTCAGCGTCAGGTTCTTGCCGCACCAGGCCTCGGCCACGACCAGGCTGTCAACATCCAGACCGTGGTTGTTTTCGGCATTGGCAATCGCCGACTGCAGGCATTTCAGCACATCGCCCGCGATCCGCTTTTTCGAGAAGGTCAGGTCGGTGACCGCCTTTTCAACCTTCTTGCCACGGATCAGCGCGGCCACAAGGTTAAGCTTCTGCGGCGAGGTACGCAGCATCTTGGCCTTGGCCATTGCCTCGTTCTCTTCCACGCGGCGGGGACTTTTTTCCTTGCCCATGGCTTACTTCCTCTTCGCTTTCTTGTCGGCGGCGTGACCGTAATAGGTCCGCGTCGGCGAATATTCCCCGAACTTCTGGCCGATCATTTCCTCGGTCACGTTGACCGGGATGTGCTTTTTGCCGTTGTAGACGGCGAACGTCAGGCCAACGAACTGCGGCAGGATTGTGGACCGGCGCGACCAGATCTTGATCACCTCCGACCGTCCGCCCGCGCGGGCCTTTTCGGCCTTCGTCAGCACATAGCCGTCGACGAAAGGCCCTTTCCAGAGTGAGCGTGCCATGGATCAGCGACCTTTCTTCAGGTGACGCGAGCGGACAATCAGCTTGTCCGAGGCTTTGGCCTTGCGGGTCTTGTTCCCCTTGGTGCCCTTGCCCCACGGGGTGACCGGGTGACGGCCGCCCGAGGTGCGGCCTTCGCCGCCGCCATGCGGGTGGTCGATGGGGTTCATCGCCACACCGCGAACGGTCGGGCGGATGCCCTTGTGACGCATCCGGCCCGCCTTGCCGAAATTCTGGTTCGAGTTGTCGGGGTTCGACACGGCACCGATGGTCGCCATGCATTCCTGCCGCACCATCCGCAATTCGCCCGACGACAGACGCACCTGTGCATAGCCGCCGTCACGCCCGACGAACTGGGCATAGGTGCCCGCCGCCCGCGCCATCTGGCCGCCCTTGCCGGGCTTCAGCTCGACGTTGTGGACGATCGTGCCGATCGGCATGCCGCTGAACGGCATCGCGTTGCCCGGCTTGACGTCGGTCTTGGCACCCGAGATGACCTTGTCACCCACGCCAAGACGCTGCGGCGCCAGGATATAGGCCTGCTCGCCATCCTCATACTTGATCAGCGCGATGAACGCGGTGCGGTTGGGATCGTATTCGATCCGCTCGACCACCGCCGCCATGTCATGTTTGGTCCGGCGGAAATCGACCACACGGTAAAGACGCTTGGCGCCCCCACCCTTGTGCCACATCGTGATCCGCCCGGTGTTGTTCCGCCCGCCCGTCTTGCGCAAACCTTCGGTCAGCGACTTGACGGGACGACCCTTGAACAGGTCCGAACGGTCGATCAGAACCAACCCGCGTTGGCCAGGCGTCGTCGGCTTGTACGACTTGAGTGCCATGCTTTCTGTCTTCCGTTACATGGGCCCGAAGGCCCGGTTATCATTCGAAAAATCACGGCCCCGGACGCGCGGGACCATCAGATTCTGGGGCTTCTAGCAGAGGCCCCCCTCAAAGGCCAGTCGACACGTCAATCGTATTGCCCTCTTCGAGCATGACGTAGGCCTTCTTCTTGTCACTCCGCTCGCCAAGGCGACCGCGGAACTTCTTGTGCTTGCCCTTGATGATCGTGGTGTTGACCGCGCGCACCTTCACACCAAAGATCGCCTCGACGGCTTCCTTGATCTGGGGCTTGGTCGCATCCATCGCCACCTGGAACACCACACCGCCGTGTTCCGACGTCATGGTGGCCTTTTCGGTGATGATCGGCTTCTTGATCAGGTCATAGTGGTTGGCGGTTGCGGTCATTTCAGGCGCGCCTCCAGGGCTTCGACACCGGCCTTCGTGATCACCAGTTGATCGCGCTTCAGGATGTCATAGACGTTGGCGCCCATCGAGGGCAGCACGTCGATGGTTTCGATGTTGCGCGCGGCCATCGCGAAGTTCTCGTTCAGGTCGGCGCCGTCGATGATGAGGACACGCTTCCACCCCAGATCGCGGGCCACCTTGGCCAGCGCGCCGGTCTTGGGCGTGGCCATCGTGGCCATGTCGATGATGATCAACTCACCAGCCTTGGCCTTGGCCGACAGCGCGTGGCATAGGCCAAGCGCGCGGAACTTCTTGGGCAGATCATGGGCATGGCTGCGCGGCTGCGGGCCTTTGGTGACACCACCGTGACGGAAGATCGGGGCCTTCTTGGACCCGTGGCGTGCGCCGCCGGTGCCCTTCTGGCGATAGATCTTCTTGGTCGAATACGAAACCTCGGCCCGCGTCAGGGTCGAGTGCGTGCCGGCCTGGGCTTTCGCCCGCTGCCACCGCACAACCCGGTGCAGAATGTCGGCGCGCGGTTCCAGCCCGAACAGGGCCTCGTCCAGTTCGATCTCTCCGGCCTTGCCACCGTCCAGCGTGATTACGTCAAGTTTCATGGCTATTCCCCCTTCGGCTGCGGGGCGTCGCCGGCCAGCGTCGAGGCTTCTTCAGCCGCCATACGATCCGCCACCATCGCCGCTTCGTGTTCCGCCTCGGTCGCCGCTGCTGCCTCTGCCGCGGCTTCGGCTGCGCGATGCGCTGCCACCTTGTCCGATTTCAGTGCTGCCGGACGGATCACCGTATCCGGAACCGGCTTTTTCACCGCGTCCTTGATGGTGACCCAGCCGCCGGCCGATCCGGGGACCGCGCCCTTGATCATGATCAGCCCACGGTCGCTGTCGGTCTTGACGACCTGCAGGTTCTGCGTGGTGCAACGGACAGCGCCCATGTGGCCCGCCATCTTCTTGCCCTTGAACACCTTGCCGGGGTCCTGACACTGGCCCGTGGACCCGTGCGAACGGTGCGACACCGACACCCCGTGGCTGGCCCGCAGACCGCCAAAGTTGTGCCGCTTCATCGCGCCCTGGAACCCTTTGCCCAGCGAAGTGCCCGCCACATCAACGAACTGACCAGCGAAATAGTGGTCCGCCGTGATCTCTTCGCCGACGCCGATCAGGCAATCGGGGGTCACGCGGAACTCCGCCACCTTGCGCTTGGGCGTCACGTTCGCCTTGGCGAAGTGGCCGCGCATGCCGGCGGTCGTCCGCTTGGCCTTGGCCTCGCCCGCGCCAAGCTGGACGGCGGTGTAGCCGTCACGCTCGGCGGTGCGCTGTGCCACCACCTGCAGACCATCAAGTTGCAGCACGGTCACCGGCACTTGCCGTCCGTCTGCCATGAACAGCCGGGTCATGCCCAGCTTCTTTGCAATCACGCCCGAGCGCATGGTTTGTGGCTCCTCAGACTTTGATTTCGACGTCGACACCGGCAGCCAGGTCGAGCTTCATCAGCGCGTCCACGGTCTGGGGGGTCGGGTCAACGATATCGAGCAGCCGCTTGTGCGTGCGGATTTCCCACTGGTCGCGCGACTTCTTGTCGATGTGGGGGCCGCGCAGAACGGTGAACTTTTCGATCTTGTTCGGCAGCGGGATCGGCCCGCGTACCTGTGCGCCAGTGCGCTTGGCCGTCGATACGATTTCCGCAGTGCTGGCGTCCAGCACGCGGTAATCGAAGGCCTTGAGCCGGATGCGGATGGTCTGACCTTGCATCTTTTTCGTCCTTTGCAGGGTGGGTGGGTTTTGCACCCACCCCACGATCTTGTTGGTTACGCGAGAATTTTCGACACGACGCCGGCACCGACGGTGCGCCCGCCTTCGCGGATGGCGAAGCGCAGCTTTTCTTCCATGGCGATCGGCGCGATCAGTTCCACG
>JBBQXK010000011.1:0-90348 GCA_038209775.1 Rhodobacterales bacterium
GGGGGGTGCGGGGGGTGTGAAACCCCCCGCTTCTGACCGGGCCGCCTATTCTGACAGCGTGATCGTCACCCGGCGGTTCTGCCGCCCCTTTTTCTCGATCTTGCCAATCTCGACGCGGCCGATCTCGGCGGTGCGGGCGACATGGGTGCCGCCGCAGGGTTGCAGGTCAATCATCGCGGCCCCCTCGCCGATCTGCACCAGCCGGATGCGCCCCTGCCCCATCGGCGGCATCACCGACATCGTCTTGACCAGCCCCGGATTGGCCAGCAATTCGTCATCGGTGATCCAGTCGTCCAGCACCGCCAGATCGCGCCCGATCAGCGCGTTCAGCGCGGCCTCCAGCGCCACGGTGTCGCCCGGCGGGTCGGGCATGTCGAAATCCAGACGCCCCCGGCCATCGCCGACCTGCCCCCCGGTCACCGGCAAGGGGATCACCACCGACAGAAGGTGCAGCGCGGTATGCACCCGCATGTGGCGATAGCGGCGGTCCCAGTCCAGCCGCTGAAACACCGCCGCGCCCACTGGCGGCACCGCCACCGGCTCGGCGGGCACCAGCGCCACGCCGCCCATGGCCTTGACCGCCGTCGCCACAGCGATCCGCCCGCCGTCCCAGTCCAACCAGCCGGAATCCCCCGGCTGCCCGCCGCCGGTGGCATAGAACACCGTCCGGTCCAGCACCAAGCCACCCTCGGGCGTGTGGGCCACGACGATGGCCGCAGCCTCGGCCAGATAGGCGTCGGTGCGGAACAGAAGTTCAGTCGTCATCTAGGCCTGTCCTTCGGGTTCGGGTGGTGTCGGTCCGGCGGCCGCCTTGCCACCCTTGGTCCGCGTGGCGGTGGCAGCGCGACGCTTGCCCGGAACGGGGGAGGCCGCGATGCCGATGTCGCGCATCAGGCCCGCAATCTCGGGGGCGTTGCGCAGGGTGATCTCGGACTGGGCAAAGGGGATCTCGATCCCCTCTTCGGCAAAGCGCGCCACGATCTGGTGGTTGATCTCGGACCGGACGGCCAGCGTAAAGTTCACATCGCGCAGGATCAGCCGGATCTCGAAATTCATCGAATCCGCGCCGAACCCCATGAACGCGATCACCGGCGGCGGGTTGAGGATGGCCAAGGGCTGCGCCTCGGCAATCTCGCGCAGGATGCGGTCGACGCGGCGGGTGTCAGTGCCGAACGACACCCCGACAGGCACGATCAGCCGGCCCGTCAGGTTGTAGCGCGTCCAGTTGGTGACCTGCCCCGCGATCAGGTCGGTGTTGGGCACGATCACATCGGTGCGGTCAAAGGTCTGGATGCGGGTGGAGCGGACCGAGATTGCCTTGACCGTGCCCTGCACGCCGCCCACCTCGATCCAGTCGCCCTCGCTGACCGGGCGCTCGATCAACAGGATGATGCCGCTGACAAAGTTCGACACGATGTTCTGCAACCCGAACCCGATGCCGACCGACAAAGCACCTGCGACGATGGCCAGCCCCGACAGATCAATCCCTGTCGTGTTGATGGCAATCAGTGCTGCAAGGAAGATGCCGACATACCCGGTGCCCGCGACGATGGCATTCTGCCCGCCCCGGTCCAGCGACGTGCGCGGCAGGATGGATGACCGCAATGCCCCCTGAAACAGCCGCGTCGCCATGTAAAAGAGCGCGAAGATCACCGCGAACAGGATGAAATCGGCGGGCGAGATTCGCGTATCGCCGATTGCGAACCCCTCGCGCAGGCGTGCGGCCACCTCCCAGATGTCTGACAGCCGCGCCCCCCAGATCAGCGCAAACAGGGGCACCGTCGCAATCGTCAGCACAAACCCGATCAGGACAGGACCAAGGCTGTCCTGCGCCTCGCCGCTTTTGCGCAGGAACAGGGCGAACACATCGGTGACCAGCTTTTGGGCCACAAACAGCACCGCCACCAGCGCCAGCGACACCGCCGCCGGATAGACCAGCCCCGCCCCCGCCGCGACATAACCCACCGATGCCAGCAACGGGCCGACGATGGCCGCAGCCATCACCACCCGGCCCACCACCGCGATCAGCCGGTCGCGGTAGCTGCGATGTTCCTCGTCAGACGCGGGGCCCGTCGCATGCCGGTACAACAGCCGCCCCATCCGGTACAACACGATCCCGGTCAGCACCAAGGTCGGAAAGGCCAGTACCGCCGTCGCACTTTCGGGTGATCGCAGCGGGTCCATGATCGACTGGCGCAGCCCCTCGACCGCCAGCAACAGGCCAAGCGCCGTGGCATTGAACCGCCCCTGGCGCCGGTCATCCTCGGACATCTCCAGATGTGCCGAAGTGTGGCTGTTCTTCGGAAACACGCGGAACCCCAGCCAGCGCGCGGCAAAGGCGGTGAACGCGGCGCCGGTCAACTCGCCCAGAACCACCGCGCCCAGCGGTCCCGGCAGGCCGGTGGCCGTAGCCGCCGTCGCCAGCGCCAGAACCCCCAGAACCGGCACCACGATCTGGCCCAGCGACGCCATCAGCGCCCAGATCTCGCGCCCCCGGGCCGAGGCGTTCTGCTGCAGCCGGTTCGGCAGCCGTTCAAACCACCGCCGCCCGCGCCAGACCAGTGCCACCCCGAACAGAAACAGCCCCAGGATCAGCGGCAGCTTGTCAGCGGCAGCGTCGCGCACGCTGGCATCCGCCCAATTGCGCGCCACCTCGCGCCAGAGGTTCCCCCCCGTATCGCCCAGACTGCGCACCGCCTCGGGCCAGTTCGCCGGGTTCACCGGCATCGGCCACAGACGCATCAACTCATCCGCCTGACGTTCGCGCAACAGCCGGTCAATCTCGCGGATCAGGCCGTCGGCGCGGCTGTAGGCCTCTTCCGCCGCCAGAACCGGGGCCTGGATGCGCACCAGTTGTTCCGTCAGTTCGCGGCGGCGGGTGGCGATCTCTTCGGCCTCGGTCGCACCGTCGGCGGGGGCGGGGCCCAAGGCGGTGATCTGGCCGCGCAGCGTGGCGATGCGGGTCGTATTGCTGCCCTGTGCCGCCAGAAACGCCGCGCGCCAGTCCACGATCTGCGCGCGCTGCTGTTCCAGAAGCACACCCGTGGCGATGCCGCCCGCCATCATCGCCTCGCTCCGGCGGGCCAGCTTTTCCCAATCGGCATAGTTGAGGTCGCTGGCCAGCGGCCCCGGCACCTCGCCCGCCAGGGCGGGCCGGTTCAGCACATTGGCAGGGCCGGTCGGCGCTGCCGTCGGGGGTGCGGTCGTCGGGGGTGGGTCGGTCGTGGTTTGCGCAGCGCTCAGCCCTGCCGCCAACGACAGCACCAGCGCAAGGATCAGCCGCAAGCCAGTCCTCATGTGTCGGCAAAGACCGGCGGTATCGGGCGCGGCGCGCGGTCCAGCCAGTCGGGCACCGGCAGGCCTTTTTCCTTGAGGAACGCCGGGTTGTAGAGCTTTGACTGATACCTGCTGCCATAGTCGCACAGGATGGTCACGATGGTATGCCCCGGCCCCATCGCCTGTGCCATCCGCATCGCCCCCGCTATGTTGATGCCGGTCGATCCGCCCATGCACAGCCCCTCGTCCTGCAGCAGGTCGAACACGATGGGCAAGGCTTCGGCGTCGGGGATGCGGTAACTGAAATCGGGGGTAAAGCCTTCCAGGTTCGCGGTGATACGCCCCTGGCCGATGCCTTCGGTGATCGACGTGCCGGGGGATTCCAGCACCCCCTCGGTATAGAAGCTGTGCAAGGCCGCGCCCTCGGGGTCGGCCAGTCCGATCTTGACGCCCTTTGGCTGCAGCGCAATCGCCACACCCGCCAATGTGCCCCCCGACCCCACCGCGCAGATGAACCCGTCGACGCCGCCCTGCGTCTGTTCCCAGATCTCGGGGCCGGTGGTTTCCACATGTGCCAGCCGGTTCGCCACATTGTCGAACTGATTGGCCCATACCGCCCCGTTAGGTTCGGTTCGTGCAAGTTCCTCGGCCAACCGGCCCGAGTACCGGACGTAATTGTTCGGATTTCGATAGGGCGCCGCCGGCACCTGAACCAGTTCGGCGCCTGCCAGACGCAGCATGTCCTTCTTTTCCTGGCTTTGCGTCTCGGGGATCACGATCACCGTGCGAAACCCCATCGAGGCCCCAACCAGTGCCAACCCGATGCCGGTATTGCCAGCCGTCCCCTCGACAATCGTACCGCCCGGTTTCAGCGTGCCCCGCGCCACCGCATCGCGGATGATGTACAAGGCGGCGCGGTCCTTGACCGACTGGCCGGGGTTCAGGAACTCGCATTTGCCAAGGATTTCGCACCCCGTCATCTCGGAGGCGCGGCGCAGGCGCAAAAGCGGCGTCTGACCGATGGCGTCGGCAAGATCGGATGAAATGCGCATGAGCCTGTTCCTTCCCGTTTTGCCAAGGTTTAGGCGCGCGGGGGGCGGAACTCAAGCCGTTCGCGGATTGCCCATCTGCCGGTACCACAGCGAAACGGCGGTCGAGGTCATCACCACGAACACCGCATAAAGCGCCGCCGCCAGCAACATCTCGTCCTGCATGACGCCGGGCGCAAAGCTGAGCCCGATCACCGTGATGGTCAGGGGCGCATTCTGGATGCCGGTTTCCAGCGATACCGTCTTGGCATGTGGCAGGTTCAGCCCCATCGCCCGCGACACCACAAAGCCCGCGGCAAAGCCGATCACCGACAGCGACAGCGTGGCCACCAGTTCATTGCCCGGGGTGGCCAGGATCATCGCACTGTTTTTCAGAAAGAAGTTCAGGATCAGTGCGGCGATCACCAGAATGCCCACCAGCCCGCCCAGCCATTCCAGCCATGCGGCATAGAACACCGACCGCGCCCGCACCCAGAACCCGATCAGCGCAGGCACCAGAACCAGCACCAGCGTCACCGCGATGTTGGCAAAGGGCACCGCGATGTCGCCGGTCAGGCTGCCACGAGCATAAAGTGCGATGCACAGCGGCATCAGGATCACCGCCGCCATCGTCGAGGCGACCGTCATCGCGACTGACAGGGCGACATCGCCCTTGGCATAGTAGGAAAACAGGTTCGACGTCGTGCCCCCCGGCGTGGCCCCCAGCATGATCAGCGCCAACGCCACCGCGGGTGGCAACTGCAGCGCCACCGCCAGCAGGAACGCGATCAGCGGCATCAGACCGAACTGGCAAGCCATCCCGATCAGGAACGCCTTGGGCGAGGCGAAGGCCACGCGCAGATCGACGCGGTGGATGGTGGCCCCCATGCCCAGCATGATCACGAAGATCATCGCGGCCAACATGGCCTGTTCAAACACACCCAGCATGTCCGGTCCCCCCGTTCCCCTGCGACCACCTGTTGCCGGCGGCTTCGCATTATCCGATGTCCAACCTTGACATCATCGCGGCCCGTTCAAGGGGCAGCGCGAAAATTTTATGCAGGATCGCCCTTGCCGCCGCGCAGACGCGCCCGTTCCCGCTGCAACCACAGCGCCGTCAGGATCAGGGGCGCATTGCCGATCTCGCCCGATGCAACCAGCGCCATCATCCGGTCAAACCCGATCACATGCCCCCGGATATCCTCGGCCTCATCCTCGACGCCGCCCACACGGGCTGCATCATCGGGCAGGTCGGCCAGCGCCACATAGGAATACAGGTGTTCCGATTTGCCCCCCGGCGACGGATAATAGTTCGCCACCGCCAACAGCGCGCCAAGGGTCAGCCCCGCCTCTTCCAGCGCCTCGCGCCGACAAGCCTCTTCTGCAGTCTCGCCCGGGTCGATCCGGCCGGCGATGGCCTCCAGCGACCAGGGGTTGCGGTCACCCCGGGCAAAGGGGCCTGCCCGAAACTGCTCGATCACCAGCACCCGGTCGCGCACGGGATCATAGGGCAGCACCGTCACCGCATCACACGAGATGAACACCGCCCGGTTGACCGTGTCAGAGGCCGTACCGTCGAACCGTTGGAATGACAGGTCATACTCCTCAACCGCAAAGAACCGCGCATAGGGTTGCGCAAAGGCCGCCACCGCGACATCCGCCGCCACCGCCGCCCGCCGCAACGCCGACGGCGCGGGATCGGCCAGCGCCCGCAGCCGACTTGACGCACGCACCTCCATCGCATGACGGCGACGCGCCACCTCTGCCGCATCCCGCTGTCCGATCAGCGCCATGATGTCCGCAGCCACCGCCACCGCCAGCGCCGCATCACGGCGCTGCCACCCGGCAAAGTCCCATGCGTCAGCGCCGTCCGCCTCGGCCACAGCCACCTCTGCCATCACATCAACCCCGTCGGCAGTCGTGCGAACCGCATGCAACCCCAAGGCCGACAGGTTGCCATGAAACGCCAGCCGACGGGCATCTTCCGGCCCCGCATCGCGCAGGATCAGCCCGGAAACCCCCGGCCCCGCGTCGGGCACCAACCCCGGCTGATCCCGGCCCGCCACACGAAACCCGGGCAGCGTGGCCTCTGCCACCGGCGCGTCACGCCCCAGCACCGCCCGCAACAAAGGCAGGTGGCGGTACGGCCCCCAGACGAACAGCGGTGTCGCGGTCAATTCCAGCGCCGCCCGGCCCATTCGGCACAGAGGCCCGCCAGCGCCCCGCCGACCCCCAGCGCCACCAGAACGTCGCGCTGCAGCACCAGACGCCCGTTCTCGATCATCAGCGCGAATACATCCAGGATCGCCTGCATCGGCCCGTCATAACGCATCTTCATCGACAACTCGATCATCTGCCACAGCGAGAATGCAAGCAGCACCCAGAACACCGCCGTCACCGCCGTGCGCAGCCCAAGGCCAAACGATACGCTGTACCCCTTGCCGGTCAGCGTGCCCAGCACCATCCAGCCCGTGACAAACCCGATCCCCGCCACGATGGGGCTGAAATAGTCCGCCGGTGTTCCCTCGGCGAACCCTGCCCGCGCCGCCTCGGCCGCAAGGAACAGCGTCAGCGCCATCATCACGGCAGCAACCATCTTGGCGGCGGTAGGCATCGCGGTCTCGTCCCCGGTGGGAACCCGGGGCCTCAGGCCGGCCGGGTCACGGTAATCTGCGTCACATCGCAGTTACGACCGTGGAATGACCCCGCGCAAGAGGTGAGGTAGAAATTCCACATCCGCCGGAACCTGTCATCGAACCCCAGACCCGCCACCTCGTCCCAGCGCGCGTTGAACGTGTCGTGCCAGCGCCGCAACGTCTGGTTGTAGCTGTCGCCGAATTCAATCGAATGGCGGATGCTCAGACCCGCCCGCTCCACCTCGGCCTTGAGCGCCGAGCGGGACGGCAGCATGCCCCCCGGAAAGATGTGCTTCTGAATGAAGTCCACACCCCGGCGGTACACTTCCCACCGCTTTTCCTGCAGGGTGATGATCTGCAATGTGGCATTGCCCCCGGGTTTCAGCCGCTGGTGGACCTGGTCGAAATAGACCGGCCAGTATTTCTCGCCCACCGCCTCGAACATCTCGATGGACGCGATGCCGTCATACGACCCCCGCTCGTCACGGTAATCCTGCAGCTTGATCTCGACCCGGTCCGACAGGCCCGCCTTGGCGATGCGCGCCACCGCATAGTCATACTGCGCCTGACTGATGGTCAGCCCCGTCACCCGCAACCCCCGCTCGCGCGCCGCATATTCCGCGAACCCGCCCCAGCCACAGCCGATTTCCAGCACATGGTCGCCCGGCGACGACCCCATCTGATCGACCATGCTTTCGTATTTCAGCAACTGGGCACTTTCCATGCTTTCCTGCCCCGTGCGGAACAGGGCCGAGGAATAGGTCATCGTGTCGTCCAGCCACAGCGCATAGAATTCGTTGCCCAGATCATAGTGATGCGCGATGTTCTTGCGCGCCTGCGCGCGGCTGTTCGACCGCAGCCAGTGGCGCGTGCGCTCGTACATCCGCACCAGACCGATGCCGGGAAAGCCGTCGTAAAGGCCATCGTTGTCATGATGGATCAGGTCCATGAATGCCTGCAGGTCGTGGCTGGACCACCAGCCATCGACATAGGCATCCGAAAACCCCAGATCGCCGTCGCGGATCAGGCGGGCGAACAGGTCGGGGTTGTGGATCTCAAGATCCGCCACCGGCCCCGGCCCGCGCCCACCGGCCCGGAACCGCCGCCCGTCGGGCAGGATCATGTCCAGACGCCCATGATGAATGGTCGCATCGGCCACCGCGTAGACCCGCGCAAAGTATCTCGGAAGGCCGGACTGGCCCTTGGTCGAATGCAAAACCGTCATCGTGCTCCCTGCGTCAGTGTTCGTGTTCTTGATCGTCCCCGCCGTCATCATCGTCATTGTGCGCAACCACTCAAGTGTTTCGCGCGGCGTAAGCCGCCAAAGCCCGCGCCCGGCCCGTCGCCAGATCAACAATCGGGCGCGGATAGGGGTGCGCGGGGTCCAGCCCCCAGGCCCGGGGCACGGCATCAAAGTATGAACGTGCCTCGGGTCCGGGGTTGCGCTGCATCTCTGCGATCCAACGTTTACGATACGCGGCGACGGGGTCATAAGTTTCGGCCTGCGTCGCGGGGTTGAACACGCGGAAATAGGGGGCGGCATCCGGGCCCGATCCCGCCGCCCATTGCCACCCCATCGCGTTCGATGCCGGATCCCAGTCGGTCAGGCAATCATCGAACCACGCGGCACCCACGCGCCAGTCGGTCATCAGGTGCTTGGTCAGGTAACTTGCGACGATCATCCGGCCCCGGTTGTGCATGGTGCCGGTCACGTACATCTCGCGCATCGCGGCATCGACCAATGGCTCGCCGGTCATGCCGCGCCGCCAGGCCTCGGCCTGTGCGTTGTCGCCCTCCCAGGGAAAGGCATCCCAGTCGGGTTTCCAGTTCGCCTGCGGCAGCGTCGGATAATGGTACAGAAGGTGATGCGCAAAATCGCGCCACACCAGTTCCTTGCGGAATGTAAGCGCGCCGCGGCCCCCGTCACCCTCGGCCCGCACCGCGCCGTGCCACAGCCGGCGCGGCCCGATCTCGCCCAGCGCCAGATGCGGCGACAGCCCCGAGGTACCACGCTCGGCCACCATGTTGCGCCCCGTCGCATACCCGGCCACCGCGCCCCCCAGAAACGCATCCGCCCGCGCCTCTGCCGCCGCCTCGCCCGCCTGCGTATGCGCCGCCACAATGGAACCACCACGCCGCATGCCGGCCCCAAGCGCCCAGTCCTCCAGAAGGTCCGACGCGGGCCAGCCCCCGGGCGCACGCAGCACCCGCACGCGCGCCAGCGGCAACGGACAGTCCCGCGCCGCCACCGCATTCCAGAACGGCGTATAGACGCGGTACGGCCCGCCCTGCCCGGTCATCACCGTCCACGGCTCGTGCAACAGATGCCCGGGGTGGCTGACCGCAATCCGCCCCTCGTCCCGCAGCGCGGATTTAATCGCCTCATCCCGCGCGCGCGACGCAGGATCATAAAGGCGCGACCAATGCACCCCCGCTGCCCCCGTCTCGTCCATCGCCCCGCGCAGCACCGCCAGCGCCGCCCCGCGCCGCAGGATCAACCGCGACCCCAAGGCACCCAGCGCCGCCCCGAACGCGGCCAGCCCCTGCCCCAGCCGCCATTTCGCAGCAGCCCCCAGTGCCTCGGTCTCAGGGTCCAGGATGAAAAGCGGAATGACCGGCCGCCCGGTTTCCACCGCCGCCGTCAGCATGGGATGATCCGACAACCGCAGATCGCGGCGGAACCACAAAAGCAGGGGCTGGTCGGACATCGTCACCGGAAAACTGCAAACGTTACCGGTGCAACATAGCAACATTGCGCAGGGTTCAAGGGCAACGACACCCCGGGGCACGCCCCCCCTTTTTCTTTCCCCAAATATCCCACGGGGGGCCCGGGGGGTGTGAAACCCCCCGGTGCTGCCGGTCCAACCCACACAGACGCTTTCAAACGCTACCGCCGCGCCGACCGCGCCCCGGATTTCCCCTGCACGGTAATCAGCCCGATTTCCTGCAACTTGAAGTTCGACAGGAAATACGCCACCGCGATCTCGCGCGACTGGGGGGTCGATACCCCCGTCGCGCCAACCGGCGGAAACACCAGAAAGTCGAAAACCAGCCCGCCCTTGTCGTCCAGCGGGCGCGGCACCAGTTCAGCCTCCCAATAGCCCTGGCGCGGGGTCTGGCCGGTCGCGCGCACGATGGCCCCGCCGGTGACCTGCTCGATCACTAGCGCCGTCACCGCCGCCACCTGCTCGCGCGCGTCGCCGGGCACCACCTGGGCCTCTGACGGGGCCACGGGTTCGGCCCGCTCGGACCGGCCGAACCAGTTGAACGGATTGAGACGCGATTCGCGGACGGCCCCGCAGGCCCCCAACGTCAGAACCACGGCCAGTGCGGCCAGAACCGGCCTGCCCATTGTCGCGCGCATCCTTGACCCCTCATCCATTCACCCGACTTGGGTAGCCCATGGCGCGCGGTTTGAAAAGCGCCGCCGCGCTGGACGCAAGGCCCTTGGCGCATTACCTCTGCATTCAAGGAGATCGCCATGGCCACCGCCGCCTTCGAAGACATCGCCGACACCTTTGCCTTCCTCGACGACTGGGAAGACCGCTATCGCCATGTGATCGAGCTTGGCCGTGCGATGCCGCCCCTCGACGACGCCTTCAAGGCCCCCGCCTTCAAGGTTGACGGCTGCGCCAGCCAGGTCTGGATCCGTCCGGTCGTCACCGACAACAGGTTCGATTTTCAGGGCGACAGCGACGCGATGATCGTGCGCGGTCTGATCGCCATCCTGCACGCGCTATATGCCGGGCTGACCCTGCCCGAGGTGCGCGTCGTCGATGCCAGCGCCGAGCTTGGCCGGCTTGGCCTCAACGATCACCTGTCGTCACAACGGTCAAACGGGCTGCGCGCGATGGTGGCGCGGATCGGCCTGGTGGCGGCCGCAGGCTGAGCGGTACCGGCGGTCATCGTCGGCTGGCGCCAAATATCAATGTTCATGCTATCCTAACGGCGTTTCCGGCGGACACCCATGAGGGACACCATGGCCCGAAAAAGAAAAGCTGAACCCCAAAGCCCACCCGACACCGGCGCGAAGCGCACCCTTGCAGGCCGCGCCGCAATCACTGTTGCAGCCGTCGCAGTGGTGGCGTCGGTGCTGGGAAACGTCGACAAGATCGCCCTTCTTCTACCCAAGTTTGGCCAAACGGCAGGTCAGGCTGCCGTCTCGGCAGCGATGTCGATAGGTCCCATCAGGAACTGGGTCGCACAGCGTGCGCTTGACCGCACCTACGATGGTCTGGCCTGTCTGGTATCGTCCGAACCCATGAAAGCCGCGCCCGGCGGTTGGAAAAGCGGTTTTCTCGCCACCTACAATCTGTGCGAGGGCCCCGTGGATATTGATCTCGGCAATCGACATTCGGCGGCAGTTTTCGTTTCAGACGACTGGACGCAGGTTTTCGTCGGGGACATCAACGGGCATGATTTTCCCGGACTGCAAGCGGACGTGCACAACCACTTTGTGGTGGCGTCGACGCTGGAGACTGACTTTCCGAATTCGGTTGTCTATGTCATCCGGTCCGGCGCGATCCGCGACATCGCAAGGGTCGAGGGTTGGACTGATGACGGTGACGGCGACGAAATGGGGATGCTCTCCTTTGATGTGAAGGGTGACTGTCTAGCGGTGCAGTCAGCCGGCAGTGGCACCTTTGATCTGTGTGACGACGGCACCGATCCCGGCGACCCCAATCCCTTGGGCAACGACAAGCGCCTCGGCTTTGCCCTGGACAGCAAAGACCAGCCTGGATTGACGATCAACGAAGATCCGGCGGGGTACGTGCATGCCTGTTCCGGGGAATGCACGCTTTACGTCGATATCCTGAGCCGGATCGTGCCACCCGTCGGCTGCATTCCATCGGAAAACCTGCAGGTCTGGACAGCGTTTCCCCACATGTACCGGATCGCCCCCCCGACAGACTTCGTGCTACCCGCGGACGAACAGGTTGCGTCCTTCTTTTGTGGTGACAAAGGCAGCATTTCCCTCGCCTACACCGGACCCTACTTCAATGTATCGGCCAACGAGTAGTTCGGCCTTGCTCACACCCGCTCGATCGTCACGCGGTCGGGATAGAACGCCAGATGCCCTGCGATCGCCTGGCAAGCCGCAATCGGCGTCTCATAGGACCACACCGCATTGTCCATCCGCCCATCCGGCGTGACAATCGAGAAATAGCTCGCCTGCCCCTTCCAGGGGCAACTTGACGTGCGGTCGGTCGCGTCCAGCATCGCCATCGCGATATCGGCGCGCGGGAAATAATGCACCGGGCGGCCGCCGCCTTCGGTCAGTTCCTGCACCTGCATGCTTTCGCCCAGCACGGCCCCGTGCGCCCGCACCACCCAGGTGCCCGGCGCCGTGCGTATCTTGATGTGGTCGGCCATGTCCGTTCCCCCCGGGTTACAGTCTTCAGACGTTCAAATTGGCGCAGTCGCCGCAAAAAGCCAGTCCCTTGCCGCCCCCGACACCCGGTTTTCCAACAGCGCCCGGGTGCGGGCATGGTAGGCGTCCAGCCACACCCGTTCCGCCCGCGACAGCGCGTCAGCCACAATCAGGCGGCGGTCAAAGGGCACCCAGGTCAGCGTATCGAACGCATACTGCGCCCGGTTGTCGCCCAAGGGTGGGGCCTGAACCACAATGATCAGGTTCTCCAGCCTGATGCCGAACGCCCCCTCACGGTAATATCCCGGCTCGTTCGACAGCATCATGCCAGGTTCCAGCGGCACCTCGGACAGCCGCGACAACCGCTGCGGCCCCTCATGCACCGACAGGAACGCGCCCACGCCGTGCCCCGTGCCATGGTCGAAATCCATCCCGTCCACCCACAGGGGATACCGCGCCAGGGGGTCCAAATCGCGCCCCGCCACCCCTTGCGGAAACCGCACCCGGCTGATCGCGATAACCCCCTGCAGCACGCGGGTGTAACAGGCCCGCGCCTCATCCCCCGGATCGCCCACGGCCACGGTGCGGGTGATGTCGGTGGTGCCATCAACGTACTGCGCCCCCGAATCCACCAGCAGCAATTCCCCCATCCGCACCGGGCGATTGCTGGCCTCGGTCACGCGGTAATGCATGATGGCCCCGTTCGGCCCCGCCCCACAAATGGTATCGAAACTGATGTCGTGCAGCGCATTCGTCGCCCGCCGGAATCCCTCAAGTGCGCGCACCACGTCGACCTCGGTCAGCCCGCCCTTGGGGGCCTCGGCGTCCAACCAGCACAGAAACTCCACCATCGCGGCCCCGTCGCGCAGATGCGCCTCGCGCGTGCCGGCCACCTCGGCGTCATTCTTGCGCGCCTTGGGCAGACGGCACGGGTCGTCACCCCACGCGACCGCCACCCCCGCCTCGGACAACTCACGCGACACGGCCAAAGGCGCCGTCGCGCGGTCCACCCGGACGGGCCCGGTCAGGATGTGCAGCGCAGGCACAAACGCCCCCGGCGGACGCAACGTGACATGCGCCCCCAGATGCGCGCGGGTGGCGTCATCAAACTTCGCACCTTCCGCAAACAGCGTCACCCGGGCATCGTCATGCAGGATGGCCAGCCCGTGCAGCACCGGATTGCGCGGCACATCCGCCCCCCGGATGTTCAACAGCCAGCACAGGCTGTCGGGCAAGGTGATCACCACCGCCCGCTGCCCGGCCTTGCGCAACGCAGCCGCAATCGTGGCGCGCTTTTCCGCCGACGACACCCCGGCCAGCGCCATCGGATGCGCAAAGGCCGCCCCCATCGGCGCATCCGGCTGATCCGGCCAGATCGCATCGACGGCATTGGCCACGGGTTCCAGCGTGACGCCGTGGCCCGCCAGCGCCTCTTCGATCTTGGCGATTTCCTCGGCCGCATGCAGCCACGGATCAAACCCGATCCGCCCCTGCGCCAGATGATCGGCAATCCACGGCCCCGGCTTCACGTCAGGCCATGGCACGGGGGTGAAGTGCGCCAGATCCACCTGCCCCTTGACCTGCGTCCGGTACCGCCCGTCGATAAAAACCCCCGCAATCCCGGGCAGCACCACCGCAAACCCCGCCGACCCGGTGAACCCGGTCAGCCACTGCAACCGCTCATCCCGCGCCGCGACATATTCGCCCTGATGAAGGTCGGCGCGGGGAATGATGAACCCCGCCAGCCCCTGCTCTGCCAGATGGGCGCGCAGGGTGGCAAGCCGGGCAGGCCCCTGCGTCGGGTCGGCGTGCGAGGTAAAGGTCTGGAACATCACCCCGCCCGCCGCAACGACGCGGCCCTTGCCCGTTTGCGCGGATCGCTCTCGAACAGCCCCGCCAGTTGCTCGGTCATCGCACCCGCCAGTTGTTCCACATCGGTGATCGTCACCGCGCGGGCATAGTAGCGGGTCACGTCATGGCCGATGCCGATGGCGATCAACTCAACGGCACGGCGCTTTTCCACCATGCCGATCACGTCGCGCAGGTGTTTCTCAAGGAAACTCGCGCTGTTCACCGACAGCGTGCTGTCATCCACCGGCGCCCCATCCGAAATCACCATCAGCACGCGGCGCGCCTCGGGCCGGGCCAGCGACCGGCGGTGCGCCCATTCCAGCGCCTCGCCGTCGATGTTTTCCTTGAGCAAGCCCTCTTTCATCATCAGGCCCAGATTGTCGCGCACCCGCCGCCACGGCGCATCCGCCGACTTGTAGACGATGTGGCGCAGGTCATTCAGCCGCCCCGGCGTCTGCGGGCGGCCCTGCGCCAGCCAGCGTTCGCGTGACTGGCCACCTTTCCATGCGCGCGTGGTAAAGCCCAGAATCTCGACCTTCACCGCACAGCGTTCCAGCGTGCGGGCCAGAACATCGGCACAGATTGCGGCAATGGAAATCGGCCTGCCCCGCATCGACCCCGAGTTGTCCAGAAGCAGCGTGACACAGGTATCGCGGAACTCGGTGTCCTTCTCGACCTTGAACGAAAGGGGCGTCGTCGGGTTCGCCACCACGCGGGCCAGACGCCCCGCATCAAGTATGCCCTCCTCGCGGTCAAACTCCCACGAACGGTTCTGCTGGGCTTGCAAGCGCCGTTGCAGCTTGTTCGCAAGGCGTGACACGGCCCCCTTCAGGGGTTCCAGCTGCTGGTCCAGATAGGTGCGCAGGCGTTCCAGTTCGGCCGGTTCGGCCAGATCCTCGGCGTGGATTTCCTCATCATAATCGGTGGTATAGACGGAATAGTTGGGATCCGCATCCGAATGGGGTGCGGGCGGTGGGGGTTCCAGCGGGGCCTCGCCCTCGGGCAGTTCGGCCTCGGTCCCTTCCTCCATCTCGGCGCTGTCGTCCTGGCTGACCTCGGCCTGCGCCGCGTCCTGCTGTTCGTCCTGCGAACGCTCGGGGTCGGCTTCGCCGTCGTCGCTGTCGTCCTGTTCCTCGCCCGTCGAATCGGGCTGGTCCTGATCTTCCTCGGCGTCGCTTGTGTCCTCGTCGTCGCCTGCGTCAGGGTCATCGCCCAACTGGTCGCCGTACCCCAGATCGGCGATCACCTTTCGCGTCATCCGCGCGAAAGCCGCCTGATCGGCCAGCACATCGCCCAGATTCTCCAGCGTGCCGCCCGCCTGTTCCTCGATGAACCCGCGCCACAACTCCATCACATTGGCCGCCCCGCGCGGCATTGCGCGCCCCGTCGCCAGATGGCGCACAAGATAGCCGGCGGCGGTCGCCAACGGCGCATCCGCCGACTGGGTGATCTGCGCATATCCCTTGCGGTCCGCCTCATGCGCAATCTTCGCGTCGATGTTGCCAGCCGTGCCCGGCATCGCGCGCGCGCCCACCGCCTCGCACCGCGCCGTCTCCATCGCGTCGTAGATGTCACGCGCCAACTGCCCAGTCGGGGCATAGCGGGCCGACGTGCCGTCATCATGGTGCCTGCGGCGCAGCGCAAACGCATCCGCCGTGCCGCGCGCCAGCAATACCTCATCACGCGTCATCCGGCGGCTGACCTGCGGCAGGCGGATGCCGTCCTTGGTCATACCCGCAGGATCGACCGAATAGGCCACCGTCATCTCGGGGTCATCGGCCATGGTGCGCGTGGCCTCGGCCAGCGCCTTTTTGAACGGATCAGCGGGGTTGTCGGTGGGCTTGTTCATGGCGTGCAGGTAATCATTCCGGGCCTGCCGGGGCAAGTCCCCGGATGCCCGCTCAGGCCCCCGGCAACAGCCTGTCGCAACGCGCGACAAGGGTCCGCGCCACCGCGCCCGCGCGCGCATCCTGCCGGAACGTCGCCGCCTGCAACAGCGCCGCCTGCGCCGCCCATGCCTCGATCCGCCAGCCCCGCACAATGGCCGGGGTGGCACCCGCATCGGGCATCACCGCCGCCACCAGATCGGCGAACTGATCGCGCCGATCGGCGCTGACGCCAGACCCCGGATCGCCCACCAGCCACATATGCTCTGTCATCGCCCGATAGCGGCCCGCGCAATCGGCAAAGACGCGCAGGGTATCAAGGGTGTCATCGGCAAAGGCGGGCAAGGCGGCGGGCAGCGTCAACGCCAGAGCCATGATGCGAGATGTTCTCAAACCGCCCATAAAACCAACACTACGCCCTAAATCCTGCCTGAAAGATGGACGGAATGAGGAAATATTGCGCGTGACCCGCCGGCCACACCGCCAGCCGCAGGAATGCACAAGGCGTCTTCGCTTCTGCGGGATTGCGCTGCGGCCCTGCACAGGCAGATACACGCCAAGCAAACCGTCATCCCGACGGCCAGACTGGAGCATGTGATGTCTCAGAAACCCAAGATCGCCATCGTCATCGGGTCAACGCGCAAGACCCGTTTCGCCGATATCCCCGCGCAATGGATGCTGAAACAGGCCACGGCCCGCGATGACATGACCGTCGAACTGGTCGACCTGCGCGATTTCGACCTGCCGTTGTTCGATGAACCCGCGTCGAACGCCTACATGCCCTCGTCCAGCCCCGCCGCCGTCGCGTGGCAGAAAAAGGTCGGCGGCTATGACGGGTTCATCTTCGTTGTCGCCGAATACAACCACTCGGTCACCGGTGCCTTGAAGAACGCGATGGATCAGGCCTATGTCGAATGGGCCAAAAAGCCGATGACGGCCATCGCCTATGGCTCGATGGGCGGCGCGCGCGCGCTGGAACACCTGCGTGGCATCGCGGTTGAGTTGCACATGGTGCCGACGCGCAACGCGGTGCATATCGGCGGCGGCGATTTCTGGAAAGTGCATCCCGGCATGGGCGGCTCGGGCAATCTGGCCGACATCGAGGGTGCGCTGTTGCCGTCGGCCAAACTGGCGCTGGACGATCTGGTCTGGTGGGCCCGCGCCACGATGGCGGCGCGCGGTTAAAAATGTAGGGTGCGCATTCATTGCGCACCTTCCCGCGACGGGACCGGCGATGGCAACGGTGCGCAATGAATGCGCACCCTACGGGCCATGTCGGAAAGGTTTCCGAACCGCACGCGATACAGTCACATGGTGTATGGAATCATGCGATTTCAAAGCACTTCGGAGAGTGTTACGAATGCGAGATCACAGCAGAACGCTGTCATGCTCCATGAATTCCGCGACCTCGGGCAGCCATCGCCCCTGCACAAAGGCCAGGTGCGCGGGGTGATTGTTGTAGCCGTCATAAGCCGCTTGATCCGCGAAATTCATCGCGACAGCGAAAGCGTAGGGGTTTTTCGGGCTGGTTTCGCGCGCAATCTGAAAGTCATCCACGCCCGGTATCGCCGCAAGCCCGGCGATGGCGGCAAGGAAGCCTGCTTCCTGTGCCGAGCCGGCTGGATGGCGCAGGCGAAACAGGGCCGCGTGACGGATCACTTCATCGCCATACTCGCCGCACTTTCCGGCAGCTCCTCGGCAAAACAGCGTTGATAGAACTCCGCCACCGTCTGCCGCTCCAGCTCGTCGCACTTGTTGAGGAATGTCAGCCGGAACGCATAGCCCACATTGCGGAAAATCTCGGTGTTCTGCGCCCAGGTGATCACCGTCCGGGGGCTCATCACCGTGGACAGATCGCCGTTCATGAACGCGGTGCGCGTAAGGTCGGCGACCGTCACCATCTGGTTGATCGTCTTGCGGCCCTTTTCGGTGTTGTAATGCGGGCTTTTCGCCAGAACGATCGCCGCCTCGGCATCATGCGACAGATAGTTGAGCGTGGCGACAAGGCTCCAACGGTCCATCTGCGCCTGGTTGATCTGCTGCACGCCGTGGTAAAGGCCGGTGGTATCCCCCAGACCCACAGTGTTCGATGTGGCGAACAGCCGGAAACTCGGGTGCGGCGTGATGATCTCGTTCTGGTCCATCAGCGTCAGCTTGCCGTCATGTTCCAGCACGCGCTGGATCACGAACATCACGTCCGGCCGGCCCGCGTCATACTCATCGAACACGATGGCCACCGGATTGCGCAGCGCCCAGGGCAGGATGCCTTCGTGGAACTCGGTCACCTGCTTGCCGTCGCGCAGCTTGATCGCGTCCTTGCCGATCAGGTCGATCCGGCTGATGTGTGAATCGAGGTTCACCCGCACGCAGGGCCAGTTCAGCCGGGCGGCAACCTGTTCGATATGCGTGGATTTTCCGGTGCCGTGATACCCTTGGATCATCACGCGGCGGTTGTAGCCAAAGCCCGCAAGAATCGCCAACGTCGTGTCCGGGTCGAACTTGTAGGTCGGATCAATGTCCGGCACCCGGTCGCCGCGTTCGGCAAAGCCCTTGATCTTCATCTCGGTGTCGATGCCGAACACCTCACGGACTGAGATTTCCTCGGTGGGCTTCAGCACGGTATCCAGCATGGTTCGTCCAATCGGCAGGGCGGGTTTTCGCGTTCCGTGATGGAACATAACGCGCGGGGCTGCAAGGGGAAGGGCCGCCCCCCATGGCCTTTGTCGCCTGCCCGCGCTAGGACGCGGGCATGAGCGCGCTGTTTTCCTTTGACCTGACGGCCCGCGACGGCCACGCCCGTACCGGCGTGATCCGCACCCCGCGCGGCGACATCCGCACCCCCGCCTTCATGCCGGTGGGAACGGCGGCAACGGTCAAGGGCATGCTGCCCGAAAGCGTGGCCGCCACGGGTGCCGATATCCTTCTGGGCAACACCTATCACCTGATGCTGCGCCCGGGGGCCGAGCGGGTGGCACGGTTGGGTGGTCTGCACAAATTCATGAACTGGGATCGCCCGATCCTGACCGACAGCGGCGGATTTCAGGTGATGAGCCTGGCAGGCCTGCGCAAGCTGACCGAAGAGGGCGTGCGCTTTTCCAGCCATATCGACGGCTCGAAGCACCTTCTGACCCCCGAACGCAGCATGGAGATTCAGCGATTGCTGGGGTCGGACATCGTCATGGCCTTTGACGAATGCCCCGCCCTGCCTGCGACGGATGACGCCGTCGCGACCAGCATGCGCCTGTCGATGCGGTGGGCGCGACGGTCGCGCGATGCCTTCGGTGACCGCCCGGGGCACGCCCTGTTCGGCATCATGCAAGGCGGCGTCACGCCCGAATTGCGCGCCGAAAGTGCCGCCGCGTTGTGCGACATCGGCTTTGACGGCTATGCCATCGGCGGCTTGGCGGTGGGCGAGGGGCAGGCGGCGATGTTCGGCGTTCTCGACTATGCGACAGGCTATCTGCCCGTCGACCGCCCCCGTTATCTGATGGGGGTAGGCAAGCCCGATGACATCGTCGGCGCGGTGGTGCGGGGGGTGGACATGATGGACTGCGTCCTGCCCACACGCTCGGGCCGCACCGGGCAGGCCTGGACGCACCGCGGCCAGGTCAACCTGCGCAACGCCCGCCACGCCGACGACCCGCGCCCGCTGGACGAGTGCTGCACCTGCCCGGCCTGCCGGGGCTACAGCCGCGCCTATCTGCATCATGTGCTGCGCGCGGGCGAGATGATTGCGGGGATGCTGCTGACCTGGCACAACCTGCAGTATTATCAGGATCTTATGGCGGGATTGCGCGGGGCGATTGCGGCAGGCGGGCTTGCGGCGTTCGTGGCAGGGTTCCACGCGACGCGGGCAACAGGCGACATCGAACCCGTCTGACCGACCGGCCCCCCAAGAAAGCCGGAATTTTCAAAAATTCCGTCCCGATTTCTTTGAAGAAATCGGCTATGCGACTCGCCGGATCGGCTCGCGATTGCAGAAAACCACGAACTGTCCCGCATTCTCGACAACGGGAAAACCACGCCGATGCATTTCGTCAAGAAACACCGCGCGACCGACATATCGCTCGACATCACGCACCTGTCTGCGGATCACCGAACCCTCGCGCGCAGCCTGCGAACTGAACAGATGCAGAAGCCAGGTTTCCGGCGACAGTACTTCGGGCAGATTTGTCATCGCGCCACCTCCTGCCGCAACCATCGTAAACACCGCGTTAACCGCGATAGCGCTCCAGCACAAAGACCCGGATGGCCGAGGCCAGGCCCACATCCTCGGCCCGCGCCGCATCCACCTCGGTGGCAAGCGCATTGATCGCCACCCCCCGCTCTGCCGCGATATCCCGGAACGCCCGCCAGAACGCCGCCTCCAGCGACACCGACGTGCGATGCCCCCGCAGCGTCAGCGAATGTTTCTCCGGCCGCGCCGTCATTCCCGCTGATGCCCGTCCAGATCGCGCCGGGCCTTGTCGGCCTCCGCCGCCAACCGTTCGCGCTCCGCCTTCGACAACCCGAACTTCGCGGCATTGGCATCCGCCACGCCCTTGGCCTCGGTCCGCGCGCGGGCCTTGCGCACAGCCTTCAGGTTGACGACCGCGCCCGTCACCCCTTCGGCCCGATCATGTCCTCGGGCCGCACCACGCGGTCAAACGTCTCGCCATCGACGTACCCCAGCGCAATCGCCTCTTCGCGCAGCGTGGTGCCATTGCGGTGCGCCGTCTTGGCCACCTTGGTCGCGGCATCATAGCCAATCGTCGGTGCCAACGCCGTCACCAGCATCAGGCTTTCCTTCATCAGCCGATCAATCCGCGCCACATTCGCCTGCGTCCCGTCCACCATGCTGACCGTGAACGACGCCGCCGCATCGCCCAGCAACTGCATGGATTGCAAGACGTTATAGGCCATCACCGGGTTGTACACGTTCAGCTCGAAATGCCCCTGCGACCCCGCGAACCCCACCGCCGCATCGTTCCCCATCACCTGAACGCACACCATCGTCAGCGCCTCGGCCTGCGTCGGGTTCACCTTGCCCGGCATGATGCTGGACCCAGGCTCATTCTCCGGCAGGATCAACTCGCCCAGACCCGACCGCGGCCCCGACCCCAAGAGCCGCATGTCATTTGCGATCTTGAACAGACTGGCCGCCACCGTCTTCAGCGCCCCCGAAAACATCACCATCGCATCATGCGCCGCCAGCGCCTCGAACTTGTTCGGCGCGGTCACGAACGGCAATCCGGTGATCCCCGCAATCTTCGCCGCCACCCGCACATCCCAGCCAACCCGCGTATTCAGGCCGGTCCCCACCGCCGTCCCGCCCTGCGCCAGCTCATAAATCTCGGGCAGGATCTTGTTCACCCGCATGATCCCCTGCGCCACCTGATGCGCATAGCCGCCGAACTCCTGCCCCAGCGTCAGCGGCGTCGCATCCTGCGTATGGGTCCGCCCGATCTTGATGATCCCGGCAAACTCGGCCGCCTTGGCCGCCAGCCCCCGGTGCAGCGTCTCCAGCCCCGGCAACAGCACATCGCGCGCCATCATGCCGATGGCCACATGCATCGCGGTCGGAAACGTGTCGTTCGACGATTGCCCCATGTTCACATGGTCATTCGGATGCACGGGTTTCTTCGACCCCATCACCCCGCCCAAAACCTCGATGGCGCGGTTACTGATGACCTCGTTCGCATTCATGTTCGATTGCGTGCCAGACCCCGTCTGCCACACGACCAGCGGAAAGTTGTCGTCGAACTTCCCCGCAATCACCTCATCCGCCGCCGCCGCAATGGCCTGCCCCAGACCCGCGTCGATATCGCCCTGGTCGATGTTGACCAGCGCGCAGGCCTTCTTGATGACCCCCAGTGCGCGGATGATCGCCACCGGCTGACGCTCCCACCCGATGGGAAAGTTGATGACCGACCGTTGCGTCTGCGCGCCCCAGTATTTGTCGGCGGGCACCTCCAGCGGGCCAAAGCTGTCGGTCTCGGTGCGGGTCGCGGTCATCGGGTGGCCTCCGTCTGGGTGCCCGCGTCAATAGGGCGACAGGGCACGGAAATCAATGCAGGGGGCGGTTCAGCCGCGCGTATAACGATAGACCCGCGCCGGCGGCAGGTTGTTCCAGATCATCACGCCCTTTTCGGCCCGCAGGCCAAGGGCTGCCTGCACCTCGGGGGCAACCGGCGGGCGCGGGCCATAGGTAAACTGCACATAGCTGCCGCCCGGGCGCAGCACGGCAAAGGCCCCGGCAAGGATTGCCCGCTGGATCTCGACCGGGATCGACAGCATCGGCAGGCCCGACACCACCGCCCCCGCCCCCGCCATGCAGAACCGCGCAACCTCTTGCGCGCCGGTCTGGTGAACCGTCACCCCCGGAAAGGCCAGACGCAGACGCTCTGCGAAATCCGGGTTCATCTCGAATACCGTCAGATCGCGCGGCCTTACCCCCCGGTCAAGGATGGCCCGGGTGATCTTGCCGGTGCCGCCGCCAAACTCGATCACCGCCCCGCTGTCCGGGCCCAGATGCGCCGCCATGGCCGCCGCAAGCTGTGCCGAAGACGGGGCAAGCGCGGAAATCTCGCGCGGGCGGCGCAGCAACTGGCGGACGAACAGGCCAAGGTCAGATGTCATAAGGCGGAACTCCCTGGGCCGCGACGGATGCGCCATCTGAACGGGCGCTGTCTGGCCCCGGTATGGCGCGGATATCAGGCCCCTGTGACAGGCCCGCGACGTCTATTTGCGGAACTTGTCCAGACTGACAACCTCGCCCGCCGGGCGTTCGTCGTCTTCCTCGTCCTCGTCTTCGTCGTCATCCTCATCGTCGTCATGCGTCTCGAACCGCAGGCCGAACTCGACTGACGGGTCGACAAAGGTGCGCACGGCGTCAAATGGAATCACCATCGGTTCAGGCTGGTTGCCGAAATTCAGCGTCACCGAAAACCCGTCATCGGTGACCTCAAGGTTTTCAAACCAGTGCTGGATCACCACCGTCATCTCACCCGGATAGCGCGACCGCAGCCAGTCGGCCATGGCGACGGCCGGGTGCTTGGTGTCAAAGGTGATAAAGAAATGATGCGCCCCGGGCAGGCCATCGCGCGCCACATCGGTCAGCACGGTCTGGATCAGGCCGCGCATGGCCCGGTGCATCAGGTTGCCATAATCGATCGACCGCACGGCTTGGAACCCTTCCTTCGGTTGGGGTCAGCATAGGGGATTTGCCCGGCTTGGAAAGGGGTCCGCCTACGATAGATGCACGATCAGCGCGAGGCCCGCCGCAATGGCCAGAACCGTGACCAGCCCCCAGTGCCGGATCAGGATCAGATACCCTGACACCAGCGCCAGCGCCACCGCCTGCCAGTTGACCGAGGCCACATCGGGCAGGGTCAGCCGCAACGGCCCCCCCTCCCACACCACCACCCGCCCGAACAGCACATGCAGCGCAAACCACAGCGACAGGTACGCAATCACCCCCACCACCGCCGCCGTGATCCCCGCCAGCGCGGATGACAGGCGCGGCTGCCCCGCCATCCGTTCAATGAACGGCGCCCCGGCGAAAATCCAAAGAAAACAGGGCACAAACGTCATCCACAGCGCGACCATGGCCCCCGCCACGCCCAGCCAGACGCCCCCCACCTTGACCGCCGCCAGATAGCCCACAAACTGGTTGACCAGAATCAACGGCCCCGGCGTCGTCTCGGCCAGCCCCAGCCCCGCAATCATCTCGGGCGTGGTCAGCCAGCCTTTCACATGCACCACCTCCTGCGTCATCCAGGCCAGAACGGCATAGGCCCCGCCAAACGTGACCACGGCCAGCTTGGAAAAGAACAGGCCCAGTTCATACAACAGCCCCCCCTCGACCAGCCCCAGCGCCGCCAGCGGCACCAGCCACAACGCCCCCCACAGCGCCACCTGCCGCACGGCACCCGCCACCGCCCCGGCTGGTGCGGGCGGCGCAGGGACCGCCGCGCCATCCGCCATGAACCACCCCACCACCCCCGCCCCGATCACCACCACCGGAAACGGCACGTTCAGCGCAAACAGCGCCACAAACGCCGCCACCGCCAGCGCCCAGTGCCAGCGCGCCTTCAGCGCCTTCTTCGCCACCCGCTGCAGCGCATGCAGCACAATCGCCAGCACCGCCGCCTGCACCCCCAGGAACAGCGCCGCCACCAAGGGCACCTGCCCGAACGCTGCGTAAACCATCGACAGCGCCAGAACCACCAGCGCCCCCGGCACCACGAAAAGCAGCCCCGCGATCAGCCCGCCCGGAACCCCGCCCAGCCGCCACCCGGCATAGGTGGCAAGCTGCATCGCTTCGGGTCCCGGCAACAGCATGCAGAACGACAGCGCCCGCAGATACTCGGCCTCGGTCAGCCACCGGCGCAACTCCACCAACTCGCGGTGCATCAGTGCGATCTGCGCCGCAGGCCCGCCGAACGACAGACAGCCGATGCGCAGGAAAACGCGCGTCAATTCCGCAAGTGATACCGTCATGCAGTCCTTCCCTCAGGCCAGTCATGGCCCTCGTCAAACCCGTCCCGGGCCCAGCGATACAGCGCGTCATAGACCGCCATCCCGGCATCAAGCTGTTGCAGGTCATCACGAAACTGCCGTGACAACCCGACCGATATCGCCAACAGCCCCGCCGCCTGTGGTGCCAGGTCATGCCGGTCGGTATCCGCCGCGCGGATCACCGTCGCCAGCCGGTCCATCGCCGGTGATGCCAGCCCGAAATCGGCCACCATCGCGTCAAACGTACAGCCCTCGCCCCGATGGGTGAAATGCACCCCCTCGATGTCAAATGGCGTGGCCCCGAACCGCTCGGCCACCGCAGGCACCTCGGCAGGGGCCACAAACAGGAACCGCGCGGTTGCATCGACAAACCGCCGGATCAGCCAGGGGCATGCGATCCGGTCCACCTTGGGCCGGTGCCGCGTCACCCACAGCCCGCCGCCGGGCACCGCCGCCACCGGCACCATCGGCAACCCCGCCTCGGCCCATCCGACCGCCCCGCCCTCCAGCACCTCGGCCGCCACCCCCTGCAGTCGCAACAGCGCCGCCACTCCTTCGGACAGCTTGCGCCCCTTCGCGCAGACCACCACGACGCGCCGACCAACCACCCGTTCAGGCACCGTACCAAACCCGTCATGGGCATGAAAAAACGCCCCCGGAATCAGGCGCGGGTCCACCGCGCGGTCCTCGGGCAATCGCACGTCAACGATGGCGGGCGCATCGGGCGTGCCCACAAGACGGGCAAGCTGGGCAACAGATATCTGGGAAAATCCGGGCATCGGGGCATCCTTTGGGTTCATGTCCATGGATGCGACGCTTGGGCCAAAGCCTCGCGGGGTGACGTCGCGAAACCCCATGCGTCAGGGAATAGGACAGACCGGGCCCGCCGGTCAAGCAGGCATCACCCGATGGTCTTGGACAACTCGCGCAACAGCTTCAGCCGCAGCGTCCGGGCATAGTCCTGCAACCCCCGCGCCGTCACCACAAACCCCCCCGGCGTCATCACCCAGCGCCGGTAATAGCCGGTCACCGGCGACGCAGGCCCCGGCTCTTCAATCGCGATGCCGTTGATCTGAACCCCCGCCGCCATCGCCTCGGCCCGCGCCGCCGAATCGGTGAAACCGGCGTTCTCCGGCCCGTCCCCCGACACGTCGATGACCATGCGCTTGCAATCCGCCACTGCCGCAAACTGCACCAGCGCAAAGCGAACCCCCTGCCCCACCGCCGTATCCGACCCCTCGAACCGGCGCGGGATCGCCGCCGCACGGCTGGCATAGCCCGCCACCGCATCCGCCGTCAGCATCCGCGCCCAGGGCAGCACCAGCGCCTGCTGATCCGCCCCCGACCATTGCACCACCGCCAGCGCCACCTGCCCCCGCACCAGCGCCTCGGCCACCTCGGGATCGCGCAACGCCGCCGCCAGCCCCTCGGTCTGCAAACGGTATTCGCCCCGGTCGATGGACCCCGACACGTCGATCGACAGGACCAGCGCAGTTTCGCACGCATGGACAGGGCACAGCCCACACCACAGCGTCAGACAGGACAGGGCAAACCTATGCAGCATCGCGCAACGATGCGGTGGGAACAGATGGCTGGCAAGGCGTTTGAACCGGGCACCGACGCCGTGCTAGCTGCCGACGCCACCACAATCCGCATAACTCGTCACCTTGAACGAACTCGCCCCCTCGCGGAATGTCGCCATGTTGTTGAACGGCCCAAGGGTAAAGGTGTTGTCGGCAAACGGCGCCTCGCCCCGGAACCCGCCCTTGCTCACGTATCCCTTCCCCTTGGCCGTCACGCTGCCCACATACTCCTGATCCGCCCCGTCGCCGGTGCGATAGCGGTACCGGCACTGTCCCGGCAGATCAAAGCATGAATAGGGCGTGAACGTCTCCCAGTTGCCATCCGACCAGTCACGCCGCACCATCCGCCCCATGGCATCATGGGTGATGGTGTTGATGACCTTGGTCGGCGGCTTGCCCGGACCGGGTGACGCATAGGTCTGGGTGACATGCTTGCCACCCTTGCGCCCGACATAGACCGTGATCCGCTTGTCATCCGCCCCATGCCGCGTGTGGATCGCACAGCCGACCGGCATCTGGTCGAACCTTATCCCCTGCGGGCCGTCCGCCACTGCCGGGGCCGCGATGGCCGCCACCAAAAGGGCCGCAAGGGTCAGGGCGCGCATCGGTGTCACCTCGTCCAATCATGCAGAAACTCTGCCCCCGGCAGCCACCGCCGTCAAACCAAATCCACCGCCAAACACCGCCGCATGACCGCGCGAAAATGCCAAAGTGTATGTACGGATGTAATACGCATGCTGTACGGCTGACATACGCAATGAATACGCCGAAAATCCAGCCCTGTCAGCGCCTTGTCCACCCGATTACCCGCCATAGAAAGCCCCGCCGGAACGCCGGATTAACCCCGCGTTTACCGCCCGTGCAACAGCCGTCAGCCGCCGGAAAGACACCACAACGATGGATGGGGGAAAAGTGCAGGTTTCTGTTGCCAGGTACCTGCGAACCCCGCCCTACGCGGCTAAGCGCAGGGACTTAGTTTTGATCTTGCGAACTGCTTACGCAGCCAGCGCGATCGGAGCACGGTTGTCATTGGCAACTGTGATCTTGGACCGATAACGGTGGTACCTTGCCGAGTAAAAGCTGGCCTCTTTGAACGTCCGTCGATCCTGTTTCGGCCCCACACGCCCGCAATGAACGGGAGGATTGGTGGAGCCGCCGGGTACCGCCCCCGGGTCCGAGCCGTCTATTGCAGGTGCGTTTATCACCATAGTCCCGGTTGCCCGGCACACACCCAATATAGGCCCGCAACCCCGCCAGCGCAAGGATCGAAGCCCGCAGCGCCGGCCCATGAAAAAGGGGCCGCTTCTGGCGAAGCGGCCCCCCGGTATCAGCCTGCAAGCCGTTGATTCAGAACCCTGCCTTGATGTTCTCGAACTCTTCCAGCATGCGCGTGCGCAGATCAGACGACAGCGGCGTCTGGCTCAGCAGGATGCCGTCCACCGGATCGACGTCGCCCGCCTTCAGCTCTTCCGTCGTGATCTCCTTCATCGCCATGTCATTGGTCGAGGCATAGCCGAAGTTTTCCAACAGCCCCTTGGCAGACCGGTGTTCCAGCCAGGCGTTGATGAAATCATAGGCCTTGTCCTCAACCCCCGGCGCATCCTTGAAGTTGACGTAACCACAGAACCACGTAGCCGCCCCTTCGGTCGGCGTGCGGTTGAACGCAACCGGCACCCCCTCGCGGCGCATCGCGGCCACGCCGTCGTTCCACGACCACGACACCACCACCTCACCCGTCTTCATCAACTGCGCCAGTTCCGACGGATCGGCCCAATAGGCCCGCACATTGGCATGCGCCAGACGCAGCCAGTCGGCGGCGGCGGTGAACTGCGCATCCGTCACGTCGGTCCAGTCGGTGGTGCCGGTGGCAAGATAGGCCAGCGACCATGTGTCATCGACATTGTCCGGCAGCGAAACGCGGCCCGCGTACTTGGGGTCAACAAACACCTGCAGGCTGGCCACATCCTCAGCCGGGACCACCTCGGTGTTGTAAGCGGTTGCGGTGTATGCATAATCCGTGGGGATATACCACACACCCTCTTCATCCTTGAAGACCGGGCTTGCCAGAAAACGCGGCGCGATATTGGCAAACTCGGGGATACGGGTCACGTCCCACGGCTCGATCAGGCCCGCCGCACGGTAACTCTGCACCTTCTGGCTGCAGGGGTGCGCCACGTCGGCGCGAAAGCCTGACGACACTTTCTGGAATGCCTCGTCATCATCGCCGAAAAAGGCATAGGTCGGCATCTGGCCATGCTTTTCGACATAGCCCTCGATCAGGGCCTGGTTCTCGAACCCGGCCCAGTCGAACACCACAAGATCGGCATCGGCTGCAAAGGCAGGGGCGGCAAGGGCCAGGGCGGCGCTGGCCAGAAGGGCGGTACGGATGGTCATGGGTTTGCTCCTCGTCTGTTGGACCTCTCGGTCTGACCCTTCCCCGGGGCCGCTTCCGATTGCCAAGAAATTAGGGGCGTTGTCGCACTGCCTCAAGGGGTAAGGCACGCACAAACACGGCAAGATACCCGCATCCGTGGCATTTTCCCAGGTATGGCCCGGGCTGCTGCCATTTTCGCAGGCAGACTTGCGGCCAGCGCGCGGCAGGATAGGATCATGCGCAACCGTCATAAGGATGCCCGCACGATGCCCACCCTCGATACCGCCTTCGTCCGCAGCCAGTTCCCCGCCTTCACCGCGCCCGGCCTGTCCGAACAGGCATTCTTCGGCAATGCGGGCGGCTCCTACCCCTGCGCACAGGTGGTGTCGCGGCTGACGCGGTTCTACACCGAACGCAAGGTCCAGCCCTATGCCCCCTATGCCGTCAGCCAACAGGCCGGCGCCGAGATGGACGAGGCGCGCGACCGGCTGGCGGCGATGATGGGCGTGGCCCCCGACATGGTGAACTTCGGGCCCTCGACATCGGCCAACACCTATGTGCTGGCGCAGGCCGTGCGCCAATGGCTGCGCGGCACCGATGGCGCGGTGGTGGTCACCGATCAGGACCACGAGGCCAATTCCGGCGTCTGGCGGCGGCTGGCGGATGAAGGGATCGAGGTCCGCGAATGGCAGATCGACCCCGACACCGGGCATCTGGACCTTGCAGGACTGAAGGCGCTGCTGGCCGACGGTCGCGTGCGGCTGGTGTGTTTTCCCCATTGTTCCAACGTGGTGGCCGAGATCAACCCGGTGGCCGAGATCGCCGCGATGGCACGGGCTTCCGGGGCGCGGACGGTCGTGGACGGCGTCAGCTATGCGCCGCACGGGTTTCCCGAATTTGCGACGCTGGGGTGCGACGTATACCTTTTCTCGGCCTACAAGACCTATGGCCCGCATCAGGGGATCATGGTCATCACCCCCGAATTCTGCGCCGAACTGCCGCCGCAGGGGCACTGGTTCAACGCCGGTTACCCGACCAAACGCCTGACCCCGGCAGGCCCCGACCACGCGCAGATCGCCGCCTGCGCGGGCATGGCGGACTACGTCGATGCGCTTTACGCCCGCCACTTTGACGGACCGGCGGATGCGGCGGGACGCAACCGCGCGGTGCACGACCTGATGCGCGCCGCCGAGGTGGAACGGACGGCGCCGCTTCTGGACTATCTGGCGGGGCGCAACGACCTGCGCCTGATCGGCCCCCGCCACGCCGAAGGCCGCGCGCCGACCGTGGCCGTGATGCTGGACCGTCCCGCCGATCCGGTGGCCGAGGCGCTGGCACCGCACGGGATCAACACCGAGGGCGGGCATTTCTATGCCGTGCGGCCCCTGACCGCGATGGGCGTCGACACCGAGCGGGGTGTCTTGCGGATGAGCTTCGTCCACTACACCACGGCGGATGAGGTCGACCGCCTGATCGCCGCGCTGGACCGCGTGCTCTGACGCCCGGCGGCCCGCGTCGCCTCCCGCCGTTCGTCGCGGGCAGGGCTGACGCCCTGCCCTGCTCCTCACTGTTGGGCCGGGCGCCCCTGCGGGGCGCAAAAGAGGGGGGCGCTGCCCCCCGGCCTATGGCCTCCCCCCGGAGTATTTGGGCAAGGTGAAGCGGGAAAGGGGCAAACCGCTTTCCCTGCCACCTTTCATCTTTGCACAAATATCCCACGGGGGGTGCGGGGGGTGTGAAACCCCCCGTCTCCGGCGATTGGCGTTCAGAGCCGGATCACCCGCACCTCGGCCCCCTTGGCCGTCAGCGCAATCTCGCCCCGGCAAAGCCGCAACGCATCCTCACCAAAGGCCTCGTTGCGCCAACCGGTGAGCGCAGGCACATCGCGCCCACCCGCCGCGATGATGTCAAGCTCGGACGCCGAGGCGATCAGCCGCGACGCCACACCCAGCCCCTCGGACTTGGCCTTGAGCAGCACGCGCAGAAGATCGGCCAGCGCCGGATTCACCTGGCCCGCATCACGCTCGGGTTCGGCGCGGGGCATATCCTCGGGGCGCATCTCGAGCCCGGCCTTGACTGCCGCCAGGATGCCGTCGGCAATATCACCACGCCGCCCCTCGCGCAGCAACAGGCGCGAGCGGCCCAGTTCCTCGTGATTGGTGGGTTTGGTCGAGGCCAGCTCCAGAAGCGCATCATCCTTGATGACGCGTGAGCGGGGGATGTTCTGCCCCTGCGCAAATTCCTCGCGGAAGCGCGCCAGTTCCTTGACCACCGCCAGGAACCGCCCCGACGTGGTGCGCGTCTTGACCCGCAGCCAGGCATCCTCGGGCGTCACGGTATAGGTGGCGGGGTCGGTCAGCACCGACAGCTCTTCCTCCACCCAGGGTTGCCGTCCGCTTTTCTCGATCTGCGCGGCCAGGCTTTCGTAGATCACCCGCAGGTGCGTGACATCGGCCAGGGCATAGACCATCTGCGCCTCGGTCAATGGCCTGCGCGACCAGTCGGTAAAGCGTGATGTCTTGTCCAGCGGTTGATGCGCTATCTTGCGCACCAGCGTCTCGTACCCCGCCTGTTCGCCGAAGCCGCAGACCATCGCCGCCACTTGCGTATCAAAGAGCGGTTTCGGGAACACCCCCCCTTCGACAAAGAAGATCTCCAGATCCTGCCGCGCCGCGTGGAACACCTTGACCGTCGCCTCATGCCGAAAGAGGTCATAAAGCGGCTCCAGCGACATGTCCTCGCCCGCCACGGGGTCGACCAGAACCGCATCGCCGTCCTTGCCGGGCAGCGCCATCTGGATCAGGCACAGCTTGGCCCAATAGGTGCGTTCGCGCAGGAACTCGGTGTCGATGGTGACATAGGGCTCGGCCTTGGCCGCAGCACAGAAGGTGGCAAGGTCGTCGGTCGTGGTGATCGTGCGCATCGGGCGCCTTTCTGGTGCGGCGCGGGTTCGTCCCGCAAGGTGGGTCACAGATACTGAAACTGTGGCAAGAGGGAAAGCCGAAACGCGCGGTGGGGGATTGAGCAGGCGTCACCCGGGCGTCATGATCGGTACGGATAGTATGACCCGCCCATCCACCCCGGACGCCCCGATTGCCCCTGCCTCCCCTGACCCGCGCCATCCTTGCCCTTGGGGTGACGCAGATCGTGGGCTACGGGACGTTGTTCTATGCCTTTGGCGTGGTCGCGGCACCGATGGCCGGGGAACTGGGGATCAGCCTGCCCTTCGCTTTTGGTGCATTCTCGCTGGCGCTTCTGGCGGGCGGGGCGGCGGCGCCCTTTGCCGGGCGGGCGATCGACCGGCACGGCGCGCGGGCGGTGATGGCCATGGGGTCGGTCGGGGCGGCACTGGCGCTGGTCGTGCTGTCACAGGCGGGCGGCGCGGCAGGGTTGGTCGCGGCCCTGATCCTGTGCGAGGCGGCGGCGGCGCTGGTCTTTTATGACGCGGCCTTTGCCGCACTGGCACAGGCGGCGGGGGCGGCGCGGGCACGGCGGGCGATCACGCTGATGACGCTGCTTGGCGGCTTGGCCTCCACCCTCTTCTGGCCGGTCACGCATCTGTTGTCCGAGGCGGTTGGCTGGCGGCAGACGTTCCTGATCTTTGCCGCCCTGCACATCGTCATCTGCCTGCCGCTGCACCTGAGCCTGCCGCGAAAGGCAACCGCCACCGGCCCCGCCCTGCCCGACACAGCCCCGCCATTTGCCCCCCTGCCCGCCGCACAGCAACCCCGCGCGATGCTTTGGCTGGCCATCGGGTTTTCGCTTGCGGGGGCGGTGATGTCGGCGTTCTCGGCGCAGTGGGTGCCCGCCCTGCGCGCCGTCGGGTTGACCGACGCCGCTGCGGTGGCGGCGGGGGCGCTGATGGGGCCCGCACAGGTGGGGGTGCGGCTTCTGGACCTGTTCTTTGGCGTGCGCAGGCATCCGATGGGCATGGCGATCCTGTCCGCCGGATTTCTGGCGCTGGCCTTGGTAATCCTGATGGTGATGCCCGCAGGCCTGCCGGGGGCGATGGTGTTTGCGGTGTTCTTTGGCCTGTCGGGCGGGTTGACCAGCATCGTGCGTGGCGCGGTGCCACTGACCCTGTTCGGGGCTGTGGGCTATGCCGCGCGTCTGGGCAGGCTGGCGGGCTGGCGACTGGCCACCAGTGCAGTGGCCCCGTTCGCCCTGTCGCTGTCACTGTCTGTCCTTGGGGCGGACACGACGCTTGCCCTGTCCGCAGGGCTGGTCATGGTCGCCATCGCGGCCCTGTGGCGGGTGCCACGCTAGGCCGGCATCATCACCGGACGGCGGTCACCCGCCACGAACCGCCGCAGCACCGCCGGATACAACCGGTGCTCCATCGCCAGCACCCGCAGCGACAGCGCCGCCTCATCGTCGCCCGCCAGGACCGGCACCCGCGCCTGCCCCAGGATCGGCCCCGCATCCAGGTCCGCCGTCACCTCATGCACCGTGCAACCCACCTCGGCATCGCCTGCGGCAAGCGCGCGGGCGTGGGTGTCAAGGCCGGGGTACTTCGGCAAAAGCGAGGGGTGGATGTTCAGCATCCGGCCCGCAAAGCGCGCGACGAACCCCGGCGTCAGCACCCGCATGAACCCCGCCAGACACAGGATATCGGGCCGTGCCTCCAGCAATGGCCGCAGCAACGCCGCCTCGAACGCCACGCGGTCGCGGCCAAAGGCGCGGTGATCCACCGCCGCCACCGGTATCCCCCGCGTCACCGCATGGCTCAGACCCACTGCCGCAGGGTCGTTCGACACCACCAGAACCGACCGCGCCGGATGGTCGCCCACCATGCTCGCGTCCAACGCAAGCATGTTCGATCCGCCCCCCGAAATCAGGATGGCAACCCGGATCACGCCAGCGTGCCGCGATAGACCACGCCCTCACCCGCCACCACCTGCCCCATCGGCACCACCGTCTCGCCCATCCCGCGCATGAGGTCGGTCAGCGCCCCTGCCCGATCCGGCGTCACCACCAGCATCATCCCGATGCCGCAGTTGAAGGTCTTGAGAAGCTCGCCCTGCGACATCCCCGCCGTATCCCGCAACCAGCGGAACACCGGCGGCAAGGCCCATGCGCCAAGATCAATCGCACAGGCCAGCCCCTCGGGCAGCACACGCGGCGGGTTCTCGGTAAGGCCCCCGCCGGTGATATGGGCCAGTCCGTGAACCCCCCCCGCCCGCACCGCCGCCAGCGCCGGCTTCACATACAGACGGGTCGGCGTCAGCAAAGCCTCGCCCAATGTGCCCGGCCCGAACGGACAGGGCGCATCCCAGCCAAGGCCCGACATTTCCACAACCTTTCGCACAAAACTGTAGCCGTTCGAATGCACCCCGTCCGAGGTCAGACCCAGCAGCACATCGCCCTCAGCCACCCCCGCCGGCAGATCCCCCCCCCGCTCCATCGCACCCACGGCAAAGCCCGCCAGATCGAAATCGCCGCCGTGGTACATCCCCGGCATCTCGGCCGTCTCGCCACCCACCAATGCACATCCGGTGGCCGTACAGGCCCGCGCGATCCCTTCGACGATACGGGCGGCCTGATCGACGTCCAGCTTGCCCGTGGCGAGATAGTCGAGGAAGAACAACGGCTCTGCCCCCTGACACACCAGATCGTTGACGCACATCGCCACCAGATCGACCCCGATGGTGTCGAACAGCCCGGTGTCGATGGCGATGCGCAGCTTGGTCCCCACCCCGTCGGTCGCCGCCACCAGAATGGGGTCGGAATACCCCGCCGCCCTGAGGTCAAACAGCGCCCCGAACCCGCCCAGACCCGCCATCGTGCCCGGGCGGCGAGTGGCGGCGGCGGCGGGCTTGATCCGCTCGACCAGCGCATTGCCTGCGTCGATATCGACCCCGGCCTGCGCATAGGTAAGCCCGTTTCCGCCTGCGATTTCCGCCATGCCTGTCGACCCGCCCTTGCCAGTTCCGCCCGATCGCCGCCCCTTACGCGTTTCCGCCGGTCGCTGCAACAAACCGGCCCGGGTCAAAGGGTGGTTGCAGCCGAACCGACGCTTTCGGCACCGTCAAGGGTGAAGACGGCCCCCGAGGCATAGCTGGCCTCGTCAGACGCAAGATAGACGTAGAGCGAGGCCATTTCCTCGGGCCGGCCATGCCGCTTCATCGGGATGATGCTGTTGACGGCGCGCAACATCTCGGGGCTGTATTCGGCATCCTGCATCGGTGTGCTGGTATAGCCCGGGTTGACCGCATTCACCCGCACCTTCGGGGCAAGTTCGATGGCCATGCTGCGCACCAGCGACAGCACCGCCCCCTTGCTCGCGTTATAGTCGGCATAGTTGCGATAGCCGACCACCCCCGCGGTCGAGGCCGTGACAAGGATCGCCCCGCCGCCGTCCTGTTGCAGCATGTGCCGTGCCGCAAGCTGGCTGACATAGAACACGCCATGGACATTGACCCGCATGATCCGGTCAAAATCCGCGCGCGTGATGTCCACAAAGGCACTGCGGACGGAAATGCCCGCATTGCAGATCAGCACATCAAGGCCACCAAGGGCACCGAGCGACCGGGCAAATGCCGCGTCCACCGCATCGGGGTCGGCCACATCCACCCGCTCGACACTCGCAAGCGCCGGCAATTCGTCCGCGATCCTCGCCGCATTTCCAGGGTCGCGGCCCCAGACGCTGACCCTTGCCCCCTCAGTCAGAAACCGGCGCGCGGTGGCGGCACCGATGCCGGTCGACCCGCCGGTGATAAGAACGCGCTTGCCCGCCAGTCTTGCCATTCGCGGCCCTCCTCAGATCACAAAGCCGCGCGGGATCGGGTCGAACATCCGCAACACATGGTCCCCGCGCCCGCTGTGCAGGGTCACGGACAATTCCGGCGTCTCCGCCTGCCGCACCGTGATGCCCAGCCCAAGCGCCGCATAGATCGCACCCAGCCCTTTGGCATCAGGCGACGCAACATCGACATGGGACAAAGTACCCCCACGCGGCGCGTCCATGGCCGGGTGCCTGCTGTCCAGCCAGTCGATGAAGAACGGCACCTGTGCGCCAAAGGCATGGTCATTCAGGCCAAAGCACTGCCAGCCCAGCCAGTTTCCATTCGGCAGGCGTCGCCCCCCGGTGACTAGCGCGCTGCCATTCAGCCCCGCCGCCAGCGCCCGCTGGCGCAAGGCCACCAGATCGACGCCGCTCATCGCCCAGTGATACAGCCCGTGGCCGGCAAGGCCCGCAAGCTCGGGGTCAAGGTCGCCTTGGTCCTGATCCGGATCGCGCCCCAGAATCTCGACATAGGTACGCTCGCCCAACGAAAGCAGGTGGTTGCAGGTGCCGCCACCCGGATGGACACCGCCAAAGGCCGGGGTGGCGTCCATATGCCCGGCAAAGTGCCGCTGGCCCGCCCCGGCGTCCGCCTCGTACCAGACAAGATGATCGACCTGCATCACCCGACCCTCACATGACCCGCAAGACAGGTCCCGCATTCCCGTCCGTGGATCATGGATTGCCGCAGTGACGACGGCAACCCCGACCGCGGAAATCCCCAAGGTCCGCAAGCGCCGGTCTTGACCGTCGCACCGGGTCTGCTAGGCAGGGAAACGGTACGGGCCTGTAGCTCAATGGTCAGAGCAGGGCGCTCATAACGCCTTGGTTGGGGGTTCGAGTCCCTCCGGGCCTACCATTACGCCGCCCTGCCCGAGGAACGCCGTGCATCAGACAGCACTTTCGCCCCGGGGGTCAGCGCCTCCGATACATTGCTATCTGACCCCGCCACAAAGCCCATGGCGAGCCTTGAAGGATCAGGCACCCCAAGCGCGCGGCGTCATCGCCGCAGGCCAGTCTCCTGCAGCATGCCGCGCCGCTTGGCCTCGTAGTAGTAGCCCTTGGCGTACCACGTCACCGCCTGCGTCTCAGACCCGTCCGACAACAGCCAGGCCCCGCGCAGGTATTTCACCGCGTACTTCAGGTTGGTTTCGGCATTCAGCAATCCTGCGTCCGACCCGCCGTATCCCATCCCCCGTGCCGTCTGCGGCAGGATCTGCATCAGGCCATAGTACGGCCCGTTGCGGGCAGCCGGGCGGTGGTTGCTTTCGCGCAGGACCACGCGATGCACCAGACTGGGCGGCACATCGTAAATCCCGGCATAACGGTTGATCAGCGCCCGCAGTTCCGGCGTCTCGTTGGGATAAAGCGGCGGGCCGGATACATCCTGCCGCACCTGCGGCTCGCTACGCCCGCAGGCGGCCAGCGCCCCAAGGGCAAGGATCAGCGTGGTCCGTCGTGTCAACATGTGCATGCCTCGGGGTGGCCAGGGTCGTCCGCTCCTTAGCCGCAGACCGCCCCGCCGCCAACCCCCGGGGCCAAAGCGTCCGCCGGAACCCCCGCCATCCCCCCCTCGGCAATCACGGCGGTTGCAGGACCACCCGCGTTTCGCCTAGTTTCGCGCCGACAACCGTCCAGGGAGGATGACCATGACCACGCCCCAGGGTTTCGACACGCTGCAGATCCACGCCGGTGCCCGCCCCGACCCCGCAACCGGCGCGCGGCAGGTGCCGATCTACCAGACCACCGCCTATGTGTTCCGCGATGCCGATCACGCGGCCAAACTCTTCAACCTGCAGGAGGTGGGCTATATCTACTCCCGCCTGACCAACCCCACCGTCTCGGCCCTTGCCGAACGGATCGCGGCACTTGAGGGCGGCGTCGGTGCCGTCTGCTGTTCCTCGGGCCATGCCGCCCAGATCATGGCGCTGTTCCCGCTGATGGAACCCGGGCGCAACATCGTGGCCTCGACCCGGCTTTACGGCGGCACGGTGCAGCAGTTCACCAACACCATCCGCAAATTCGGCTGGTCCGCGAAATTCGCCGATACCGAAGACCTCGACGCCGTCCGCGCCGCCATTGATGAGAACACCCGCGCCCTCTTCTGCGAATCAATCGCCAACCCGGGCGGTTATGTCACCGACCTGCCGGTGCTGGCCCGGATCGCCGAAGAATACGGCATCCCCCTGATCGTCGACAACACCTCGGCCACCCCCTATCTGGTGCGCCCGATCGAAATGGGGGCGACCCTCGTCGTCCATTCCACCACCAAATACCTCACCGGCAACGGCACCGTCACCGGCGGCGCCATCGTCGACAGTGGCAAGTTCGACTGGTCCGCCACCCCCGGCAAATACCCCTCGCTCGCCTCCCCCGAACCCGCCTATCACGGGTTGAACTTCCACGCGGCCCTTGGCGGCATGGCGTTCACCTTCCACTCCATCGCCGTCGGCCTGCGCGATCTTGGCATGACGATGAACCCGCAAGGCGCCCACTACACCCTGTGCGGGATCGAGACGCTTTCCCTGCGGATGGACAAGCATGTGGCCAATGCCCAGATCGTCGCCGAATGGCTGGAACAGCACCCGTCGGTCGCAGCAGTCACCTATCCCGGCCTCAAATCCTCACCCTGGCACCACCGCGCCCAGAAAATCTGCCCCAAGGGCCCGGGGGCGCTGTTCACGTTCCAGCTCAAGGGCGGCTATGACGCCTGCGTGAAACTCATCAACAACCTCAAGCTGTTCAGCCATGTGGCGAACCTTGGCGATGCGCGGAGCCTCGTGATCCACTCGGCCTCGACCACCCACCGCCAACTGACACCCGAACAGCAGATCAAGGCCGGCGCCGGCCCCGACGTCGTGCGCCTGTCAATCGGCATCGAAGACCCGCGCGACATCCTGGCCGATCTCGATCAGGCGTTGTCGGCGCTGTAACGCCTAAGGCGGCGGGGCTGTCTCAGGCAGCCCCGCCTTGCGCAGGTCGTCCAGATAGGCGGTCAGGTAAGGCTCTGCCATCAACGGCTGGCGCCCGGTCGGCCATGTGCGTTCCCGCTCGACGGTGATGTACGGCTTGTCCCTGCGAATGGCCGCCACCACATTCCGCGCCTTGTCCAACTGACCTGTCCGCACCAGCGCGGCCACTTCGCAGGGCAGGCAATGGCCCCCGAACTGCGCATATTCGGCCAGCGCCTCTTCCGGACGGCCGTCGATCAGCAACCCCCATGCCAGCGCATCGCGCTGCCAGTCCGAAGGCAGGCGGTTCGGGTTCATCCCAACCCGGACCCATTCGATGGCGCGCGCGCCGTGCCCGGCGTTGGCCGCGACATCAGACAACTGCAGGTTGATGCCGGGCACATAGGGTGTCAGCCGGTTCGCCTCTTCGGCGTCGCGCATCGCGGCCTCGAAATCGCCGGTCGCGCGCGGCGTGACCTGCGCGCGCAGATAAAGAAGATACCAGCGTTCCTGCAACGGCAGGGTTGACGCCTCGGGCAGGGCAGACAGCAGTGACCACGCCGCCTGCGCCTCGTCCCAACGCGTTTCTTCCGGCCCCAACAGCACCCGGTTGCCGTGAATATCGGCCTTGGCAAGCCGCAAGATGACAGATTGCGGATAACGTGCCAAGCCGGCGTCCAGCACCTTCATCGCATCGTCCTGGGCCGAAAAGACCGAAGTGTACAGCGCCGCCCGACTTCTCAGAAAAATGTTGTACTCGTTCGGTTGCGCCGATGACGATGCCCATTCAGGGTCCAGCGTCGCGGCCGCCCCATTGCCGGTCAGCTTGGCCGCAGCGTCCACCACCGCCTTCGCGACAAGGTATTGCAGCCGGGCAATATCCCCGTCCGGCACCTCGGCGATAACGGTCGTCACAACCGCGCCGGTCGGACCATCATAGAGCTGCCCCGAGAAACGGAACCCCTGCGACACCGCACTGATGCTGCCATCCAGCACAAGGTCGGCCCGAAGATCGGCCGCGATGGCGCGCGCGCCGCCCGGTTCGGCCGTGTTGCGATCCGTGTAGGGTTCCGAGAAACGCAGCAGCGGCACCGACCCCAGGATGATGGCGATGTTGTCCGGCATTGCTGCCGCGACAAAGTCGCGGTCCGGATTGCCGGTCAGGTTGGCAAAGCGCACGATGGCCACCGAAAACGGACCTTCCCGCGCTGCAATTGCCTGTGGGGGCGGCTTCTGAAGGGTCCACAGCACGGCAACGGCGGCCAGCACAACCGCTGCGATGGCACCAGCCAGAACCATCCGGCGTGACCCTCGGGGGACCAGCTTGCGCCGCTGCGTCGGCTGGCGGCTGACGCGAAAGGCCTCCACCGGCTCGGCGATGTTCTTCAAGTGCTGTGCGCCCATGGCCTCGAACCCAAAGGCCAGCTTCTTCTCAACCTCGCGCGCCACCTTTTCGGACACGCAGATGCCACCCGCATCCGCCAGCCCCTCCAGCCGGGCCGCGATGTTCACGCCCTCGCCGTAACGATCATCACCGTCGATGATGACCTCGCCCAGATTGATCCCGATGCGGGCGCGGATCGCCTGATCTTCGGGCACTGCGGCGTTGCGCTCCTCCAGCGCCATCTGGATCGACATCGCGCATTCGACCGCCTGAACGACCGAGGCGAACTCGGCCAGGATGCCGTCGCCCATCAGCTTGAAGATGCGGCCCTGATGGCGGGCGATCTCCGGCTCGAATATCTCGCGCCGCCGGGCGGTCACGCGGGCAAACGTGCCCTCCTCATCACGCTCCATCTGCGCGGAATAGCCGACGATATCGGCGGCAAGGATGGCGGACAGCCTGCGTTCCATCGGCACCCCGGGTCGGACCGTTGCGGGATGCTAAACCCTGACAGGCCACGCTGGCAACGTCTGGAACATCGCCCCGCGGCATCACCCGCGGCCCCCCACCTGAGGGGGAGGGATGGGGTGGGGGGGGTGCCCTGCCCCGGCTACTCGATGGCGTACAGGATCGTCACATTCACCGACAGCGCGACCTCGCCGCCCGCCACCGGCACCGCATCCTTCATCGACGCCTCGGCGCGGAACATCGGCGCGGGGTTGGAATACCCGCCCCCTTCGGTGATGTTCACGATGCGGCCCAGCTTCACCCCTGCCGCTTCGGCCAGAATGGCCGCCTTGCGCGCAGCATCCGCCACGGCACGGCGGCGCGCCTCGTCCAGCGCCGGCCCCGGTTCGGCCAGACCGAAGCTGAGGCCGTTCAGCGTGTTCGCCCCGTCCTTCACCGCGGCATCCAGCACCCCGCCCAGCGCATCCAGCACCCGCACCCGCACGGTCACGCTGTTCACGGCGCTGTAGCTCTCGATCTTCTGCGTCGTCTCGTAGTTCGACCAGACCGGGTTCAGCGACAGCCCCGTCGTCTGAATATCGCGCCCCTCGATGCCGGCGGCGCTCAGGTTGGCCAGGATTTTCGCCACCTCGGCCGAGTTTGCCGCCATCGCTTCGGCCGCCGTCGCCCCCTGCGTCGTCACCCCAAGCGAGATCGTGGCCATGTCGGGGGCCGACTGCACGACACCCTCGCCCGATACCGAAATCTGCGGAAATGGCGCCTCGGCGTGGGCGGCGAGCGGCCACGCCATCAAAAACGTCAATGCAATCGCGTACATACGGATCGCATACGGTTGCTGTACGGATGCTGTACGCAGCGCATACAGCTGTTTGGTCAGGCCTTGCATCGGATCGTCTCCTTGGTGTTTTGTCAGCTTGTGCCCCGTCAGACGCCGCCCGCAAGCCAATCCTTGGCAGCATGGCGGCAAATCACCGGGCTTTTGCTTCCCTTCGGCAAATTCCTGCTGTAGGAAAGGCCGGTCTCCGGGGCAACGCTACCCGGCCCGCCGCCAACTGTGCTAGACCCGTGGAATGAAACCGAATTTCGCGCTTAACCTCACGCAAGAGGCGATCGTCCTTCTGCACCGCACAGCCCGCGGCTGGCTCGCTATCGGCGAGGCGGCGCTGGACAGTGATGATCTGTCCGATGCTCTGGGCTACCTGCGCGCCTCGGCGCTTGGCCTGTCGCCCCAAGGGGTTACGACCAAGCTGATCGTGCCGAACTCGCAGATCCTCTATCTCACGCTCAACGCCCCAGACCCCGCCACCCGCCGCACCCAGGTGATGACGGCGCTTGAAGGGCGGACACCATATGCAGTGGATGATCTGGTGTTCGACATCTCGGGCGAAGGCCCCGAGGTGCAGGTCGCCGTCGTCGCCCGCGAAACCCTGGAAGAGGCCGAGGCGTTCATCGACCAGCACCGGTTCAATCCGGTGTCCTTCGTCGCCATCCCACCGCAGGGCGCCTTTGCGGGTGAGCCGTTCTTTGGTCCGACCCAAGCCGCCACCCGGCTCTTGGCCGCGGGCGAAACGGTGACGCGCGACGCCGGTCCCGTCAGCATCGTCACACGCGACGGCGCACGCGAGGACGGCGCGACGCGTCCGGTCCGGGAACCCGGACCTGCCAAGGCCGACGGCGCAGACACGCCCGCGAAACCTGAAACCGCACAGGCCGATCCCGCAAAGAATCCAGCGACTGCAAAGCCTTCTCTCCCACCCAAACCGGCCCCCGCCGCCGTTGTGGCCCAGGCGCCCACCGCCGAACGCGATGCGCCGGTCGTACCCGCCCCACCTGCGCCCCCGGGTCCGATGCCCGATGTGGCTGCCGCAGCTGCCACGGTCACCCCCCAGCCCGAAGCGCGCGTGGCGTCCCAGCCTGCCGCACCGGCGTCCCGAACCGCACCGCCCCCGCCCCCCATGGCAGCACCGGCACCCCCGCCGCCGCCAACAGCGGCGCGGCCCGGCGAGGAACCCGAAGCAGTCACCCCCCCGCCCGAAGCACGCGCAATACGTCCTTCCGCACCCCCCCCTGCCGCACCGGCGGCCAAGACTGCGCCGCCATCGCTCCCCTTGGCCGCACCCTCGCCGTCGGCCGCTGCGACCCCTGTGCAATCTGGCCAGGAACCGGCTGCACCCGAAATGTCGGCGTCCGCAGCACCCCCCGCGTTCACCAGCCGCCGCCGCGAGGAACCGGCCCCGCTCGCGGCCGACAAGCCGTCGGCATCGCCGCTTCCTCCCCGGCTTACGGCGGCGTCGCTGACCGGCGGGGCACCGCCCGTGCCTCCGGCGTCGCCCCCCGCATCATCCGCCCAGTTTGCCGCAGCGCCGCCAGTTGCCCCGGTCGTGCAGGCGGCGCCGGTCCCCACGCCTTCACGCCAGCCCGTGGCAACGCCCCCCGCAACGCTGCCCACCGCCGCAATCGCCGCACCGGCCACCCAGACCGGCCCCAGTCTGACCGCCGCGCCCGCAGCACTCCCGCCCACCGCCGCCGCCGACCTGCCCCCGCTACAGGCAGCGCCGCCCGTGCGCGCGGCCACCCCACCCGTATCGGCCTTGACCAAACCTGCGCCCGCCGGGGCCGCTTCGCGCCTGCGCGGCAACGCGGCCATGGTCGCGGCAACAGCCCGCCCTGCTCGGCAACAGCCCGACCGTGCAGCCGACGGCAGCCTGCGCCCCGGGGCCGCTGCCGCAACGATGGCCAAGGGCGGCGCCCGCCCGCGCGGCAAGCCGCGCTTTCTGGGGCTGGCCCTGACCGGGGCCTTGCTGATCTTTCTGATGCTGGTGGCGGCCTATTCGTCGCTCTACCTGTCGCGCGATGACGGCGCGGTCATACCGGATGTTGACGTGGCGGCGGTTTCCGGCACCGACGGTCAGGTCCAGCCCGAAGCGCCCGCCCCGGTTATCGTGTCGGCGGGTGATGCGGTGGAACCCGACCCCGAGATGCTGGCCGACCTCGCCGAGGCCGAAGCCGACGCGGCTGCCGACCTCGCCGCCGCAGAACTTGCCGCCGAACCACCCGCGCCCGAGCCCGCCATCGAGCCTGACGCAGCCGCAGCCCTGCCCGAAATCGCCCCCCCCCAACCCGACCCGATAGCCGAGGCTCCGCCCCCCGCCGCCGCATCGGGCAGTACCGAGGTGGGTCTTTCCACATCCTCTGCCGCCACGGGGCAGGATGAGATTTTCCTGTCGGCGGTCGATGCCCCGCCCCCGGCCTTTGATGCGGTGGCCCTGCCCGCGCCGGTCGCGTCGCCCGACGCGGCCCCGGGGGCCACGGCACCGCCGCCACCCTTCGGCACCGTCTATCAGTTCGACGACCAGGGGCGCATTGCGGCGGGGGCCACGGGTGTGGTCATGCCGGGTGGTTTCTGGATGATCACCGCCCGCCCGCCCGTCGTGCCGCCGCTGCGCGCCATCGCCGAAGCCCCCGAACCGGCCCCCGCCGCCGCCCCGGAAGCCGCCAGCGCGCCTGCCCCCGCCGAAGACACTGCCGCAGACCCCGCCGCCAGCGCCTTTGCCGTTGACGCCACCATCACCCCCCGCCGCCCCCCGGCCCGCCCCGCCGCCCTGACCGCGCCTGACGCCCAGCCTGCCACCCCGACACCCGACGCGAGCCCGCTGCAGGCCGACGACGACGCCTCGCTTTCCCGTGACGATCCGCGTCACGCCAGCCTGCGCCCCCGCCCCCGGTCTGGCGCCGTCCTTGCCCGCGGCGCCGAGGCTGCCCTTGCCCGCCAGGCTGCGGATGACACGCAGGCCCTTGCCGCAGCCTCGCTCGTGGCCACGGCGGCCGCCGACGCTGCAACCCCGGTGTCGCTGCAGCGACCGACCAATGCCAGCCCCCTTGCCGTGCCCCTGTCCCGCCGCCCCGCCGCCCGCCCCCGCGATTTCACCCGCGCCGTGGCCGCCGCCGCCGCCGAGGCATCCCAGCCCAAACCGCTCGCAGAACCCGAACCGCAAGAACAGGCCACCTCGCCCGAAGCCGAGCCGGAACCCGAGGTTGTGGCCAGCGCCGCCCCCCGCATCCCCACCCGCGCAAACGTCGCGAAACAGGCCACCTTTGCGAACGCCATCAACCTGTCCAAGGTGAACCTGATCGGCATCTACGGCACACCGTCCAGCCGCTATGCGATGGTCCGCACCTCGGGTGGCCGCTTTACCCGCGTCAAGGTCGGCGACCGCGTCGACGGCGGCACCGTCGCTGCCATCACCGCCAGCGAAGTGCGCTACAAAAAGGGCGGCCGCATGCTGTCGCTCGCCATGCCGCGCGGCTGATCTGACGCGCCCCCGGGGTCGCCTGCGCAGCCCGCCGGGGCTTCACCTTGCACAAATACTCCACGGGGGGTGCGGGGGGTGTGAAACTCCCCGTGGCCGACGCCGAAACCCGGCGCGCTCGCCCAGACAAAAACCCGGTCACCCCGCCGTCAGAACCCCCCGCGCGATCTGGTCGGCCTCGATCGATTCAAACAGCGCCTTGAAGTTGCCCTCGCCAAACCCGTCGTCACCTTTCCGCTGAATGAACTCAAAGAAAATCGGCCCGATCACGGTTTTTGAGAATATCTGCAACAGGATGCGCGTCTCGCCTCCATCCACGACCCCCTCGCCGTCGATCAGGATGCCATGGCGCGCCATCCGGTCAACAGGTTCGTCATGCCCATGCACCCGGTCGAACGACGCCTCGTAATAGGCCATGGGCGGCTTTGGCATGAACAGTAGCCCCCGTTCCGCAATCGCATCCGTCGCGGCATAGATGTCGTCGCTGCCGACCGCGATATGCTGGATGCCCTCGCCGTTGTAGCGGCGCAGGTATTCCACGATCTGCCCCGTCTCGCCCCGGTCCTCGTTGATCGGAATGCGGATACGCCCGCAGGCACTGGTCAGGGCGCGGCTGTGCAGGCCGGTGAACTTGCCCGCGATGTCAAAGAACCGGATCTGGCGGAACCCAAAGATCCCCTCATAGAACCGGAACCAGGTATCCATGTTGCCGCGATGCACGTTGTGGGTCAGATGGTCCAGATAGTGGAACCCCACGCCCACCTGCGCAGGCCCGGCGATCCGGTCGAAATCACCCCAGGGGTCCGCCTCGCCATACTGGTCGATGAAATAGATCAGCGACCCGCCGATCCCCACGATCGCAGGCACCGCCAGCGTCCGGTCGGCGGCCTCATAGGGCGTGGCCCCCTTCGCCACCGCATGCGCCAGGGCATGCGCCGCATCCACCACCCGCCAACCCATCGACGGCGCACAAGGCCCGTGTTCTTCAACGAACCGCCGCGCATGGCTGCCGGGGTCGTCGTTCAGCACATAGGTGATGTCGCCCTGCTGCCACAACTCGATGGCGCGGGTCTTGTGGCGCGCGGTCAGGGTGTACCCCATCCGCTGGAACACCTCGCGCAGCTTTTCCGGCTCGGGGTGGGCAAACTCGACAAATGCGAACCCGTCCGTGCCGGCCGGGTTCTCGGGCGAGATGGTGGCGCGGGGGGCGGAATGCGGAAAGGGTCCCATGACGGCGGCTCCTGAGTTTGGTTGACAGCAGGATACCGCATGTGAAATGCAGATTTCGCGCATTCTTTGACACCCATGGTACCTCATGCGCGCGAATACGCCGCTTTTCCACCTCATAATGCGAGAAACCCGCATGCTTGATCCCACCGATTCCCGCCTCCTGTCCGCCCTGCAGGAAAACGCCATGCTCACGGCGCAGGAACTTTCCGACCTCCTCCACCTCTCCCCCAGCCAGACCGCCCGCCGCCGCCAGCGGCTGGAGGCCGCAGGCTACATCACCCGCTACCGCGCCGAACTGGACGCGGCCAAACTGGGCCTGGGGGTCGAGGCCTTCATCCGCGTCGTCATGGCCACCCACACCGAACAGAACGCCCGCGACTTTGTCCGCATGACCCGCGCCCAAGCCGAAATCACCGGGGCCTGGACCCTGACCGGCGAGGCGGATTATCTGCTGCGCGTGTTCTGTACCGATCTCGCCGCCCTGAACCGCCTCGTGCAACAGGTACTTCTGCCCCACCCGGCGGTCAGCCGCGTGCAAAGCCAGATCGTGATGGAACGCGTCAAACCCGACGCCCCCCTGCCGCTCTGATCTGCCCCTTTTTCTGTCCAGAAATATCCTACGGGGGGTGCGGGGGGGGGGCGAGCCCCCCCGTCTTCTGCCCGCCCCACCCGCGCGACGCTTCCATCACGCTCAATCCCTGCTAGCCTGCACGGATGGAATCCTTTCTCCTCCTCGGCACGGTCTACCTCGGCGCGGCGGTGCTGGTCGTCCCCCTGTCGGTACGGCTGGGCCTTGGCTTGGTCCTCGGCTACCTCGCGGCAGGCCTTCTCGTCGGCCCGGTGCTGGGCCTTGCAGGCGGCGAGACGCAGGATCTTCAGCATTATGCCGAGTTCGGCGTCGTGATGATGCTGTTCCTCATCGGGCTTGAACTGGAACCCCGCGCCCTGTGGGACATGCGCAGCCGCCTTCTGGGCCTTGGCGGGGCGCAGGTGGGGCTGACCATCCTCGCAGTCATGGCGGTGCTGATGGCCTTCGGCTTTCCCTGGCAGGTGGGCCTGACGCTGGGCATGATCCTGGCGCTGTCCTCGACCGCCATCGTGTTGCAGACGCTGACGGAAAAGGGCCTGATGCGCTCGGGCGGCGGGCGCAGCGCCTTTGCGGTCCTTCTGACGCAGGACATCGCCGTGGTGCCGATGCTCGCACTTCTGCCGCTTCTGTCCCTCTCGCCCGAACTCACCGCCACCACCTTCGGGCTGCAGCCCCCCGGCGCAGATACCGCCGAGGAACTGGTGCGCATGGTGGCATCCCTGCCCGACTGGCAGGCGGCGCTCCTGACGCTTGCGGTCGTGGCGGGCATCATCGGTGTGGGGCATTTCCTGACCCGCCCGGTATTCCGCTTTGTCAACGCCGCCCATCTGCCCGAGATGGGCACCTACATCGCGCTGTTGATGGTGCTGGCGATTGCCTTTCTGATGACGCTGGTCGGCCTGTCGCCGGCGCTTGGCACCTTTGTGGCCGGGGTGGTGCTGGCCAACTCGGAATTCCGCCACCAGATCGAGGCGGATATCAAACCGTTCAAAAGCCTGCTGATGGGCCTCTTCTTCATGACGGTGGGCATCAGCATCGACGTGGGCCTTCTGGCCGAAAAGGTCTGGCTGGTCATGGCCCTGACGCTGGGGCTGATCGCGCTCAAGGCGGGCGTCCTGTTCGCCCTGGCGCTGGCCTTCGGGATGCGCGGGCGGGACCGCTGGCTCTTTACCTTCGGCCTCGCTCAGGCGGGCGAATTCGGGTTCCTCCTGGTCAGCATGGCCACGGCGCAATCGCTGCTGCCCGGGCCGGTGGCGGCGCTGACCCTCCTTGTCATCTCGCTTTCCATGCTGGCCACACCCGCCCTGTTCGTCCTCCACGACGTGCTGTCGCGGCTGTTGCCCCACCCCGAGAAAACCCGCTCTCACGACGAGATCAACGAAAAGGGCCGCGTCATCATCGCAGGGATCGGGCGGTTCGGGCAGGTGGTGAACCGGCTGGTCCGCACGGCAGGCGCGTCAACCGTCGTCCTCGACAGCGACATGGCCACGATCGACACCCTGCGCCGCTTTGGCGTAAAGGGCTTTTTCGGCGACCCCACCCGGCTGGAACTGCTGCAGGCCGCAGGGTTGGCCGAGGCCGATGTGCTGGTGGTGGCCATCGACGACCGTGACGCCTGCCTGAAAATCGTCCGTCTCGCCCGCCACGCGCGCCCCGACCTGCACATCGTCGCCCGCGCCCGCGACCGCGTCCATGTCTATGAACTCTACCAGGCCGGTGCCAACGACATCGTCCGCGAGATGTTTGACAGTTCCGTCCGTGCCGGTCGCTATGTGCTGGAAAACATCGGCTTCAGCGAATACGAGGCCAGCCGCCTGAGCCAGACCTATTTCCACATGGACCGCGCCGCCCTGCGAGAGCTGGCCGAACTTTGGGTGCCGGGACAGCCGGTGTCACAGAACGCGGCCTATATCGAGCGGTCCAAACAGGTTGACCGCGATCTGGAAACCGCGCTGATGGCCGAACTTGACGGCAACCGCACCGAGGCCGCCGAATAGGCGTCAGGCGGTCGACACGCCCGCCTCGGCAAAGGTCGCCATCCCCGAATGGCAGGCGACGGCGGCCTTCAGGATACCGATGGCCACCGCCGCCCCCGACCCCTCACCCAACCGCAGACCCAGCGACAACAAGGGCTCTTTCCCCAACCGCGCCAACAGCGCCCCATGCGCGCCCTCGGCACTGCGGTGGCCCGCCACGGCATGATCCAATGCCCCCGGTGCCGCCGCATGCAGTACCGCCGCCGCCGCACAGGCGATGAACCCATCCAGAATCACCGGAATACGCAACACCCGCGCCCGCGCCATCGCGCCCGCCATCGCTGCAATCTCGCGCCCGCCCAAACAGCGCAGCACCTCCACCGGATCGCGCGACGCATGCAGCACGACCCCGTCCGCCACCACCGCGGCCTTGCGCGCCAGCCCTGCATCATCCACCCCGGTGCCCCGCCCCACCCAATCCTCGGCTTGGCCCCCATACAGCGCCAGCGCGATGGCGGCGGCAGAGGTGGTATTGCCGATCCCCATTTCGCCCGTCACCAACAGGTCCGCCGCCGGATCAACCGCCTGCCAGCCGATGTTCAGCGCCGCCAGCACCTCACCTGCGGTCATCGCCGGGGCCGTGGTGAAATCTGCCGTCGGGCGGTCAAGGTCAATCGCATGTACCGCCATCGTCGCCCCGAACGCCCGCGCCAACTGGTTGATCGCAGCCCCGCCGCCGCGGAAATTCGCCACCATCTGCACCGTCACCTCCGGCGGAAACGCCGACACACCCCGCGCCGCAACCCCATGATTGGCGGCGAATATCAGGATCTGCGGCCGCTCCAGCAATGGCCGCGCGTCGCCCCGCCAGCCCGCATACCACACCGCCAGATCCTCCAGCCGCCCCAGTGCCCCCGGCGGCTTGGTCAGTTGCCCGTTGCGCGCCCTTGCCCCCGCAACCGCCGCCGCATCCGCGTCGGGTGCCGCCGCCAACATCGCGCGAAACGCATCCAGCGAGGGGATTTGCGGGGTCATGGGCCTGTTCTCCGTTGTCCTTGTGCCCCGCCTTGGCTAGTGGCACTCACGCCCTGACACCAGCCCCGAAAGCGACGGCATGCCCACGATGCGCGACCCCACAACCCTTGCCCAGGACCTTGTCGCGGCGATGTCGCTGCTCACCCGTCTGCCCCTGCCAAACCACACGCCCAAGGGGGCCGGGGCGGCATGGGCATGGCCCGTGGTGGGCCTTGTGGTGGGGGCACTCGCCGCACTTGCCGGCTGGCTGACGCAGGGCCTCGGGCCGGGCGTGGCGGCAGGCGTGGTGCTGACCGCACAGGCGATGCTGACAGGTGCCATGCACGAGGACGGGCTGGCCGACACCGCCGACGGCCTCTGGGGCGGCTGGACGCGGGCGCGGCGGTTGGAGATCATGAAGGACAGCCACATCGGCAGCTACGGCGTGCTGGCGCTGGTGCTGGTCACGCTCATCCGCTGGTCGGCGCTGACGGCGCTGGTCGCGGGCGGGCACTGGGCGGCGGTGATCGCGGCGGCGGCCCTGTCGCGGGTGCCGATGGCCGTCATCATGGCGATGCTGCCCAATGCCCGGAACAACGGCCTGTCGCATGGCGTCGGGCGGCCCGCGTCCGGCACGGCAGTGGTGGCAGTGGCCCTCGGGCTGGCTATCGCATCCCTCTCGGTGGGCCCCATCGCCACATTGCAGGCGGCGCTACTGGCCGCCCTGCCCTGTGCCGCACTGGCCCTGATCGCACGGGCACGCATCGGCGGCCAGACCGGCGACATCCTGGGCGCAGCCCAGCAACTGGCCGAGGCGGCGCTGCTGGCCTCGCTCGCAGCCACCCTGCCATGAAAAACGGCGGCCCCACAGGGACCGCCGTCAATTCAATCGCGCCGGAAGATCAGGCCGCGACGCGGGTCAACAGAACGTCATCAACCTGCTTCTGCGCGCCCTTTTCGTCCACGCCCGCCACTGCCGCCACTTCGCGCGTCAGCCGCTCCAGCGCCGCCTCGTACAACTGCCGCTCGGAATAGCTTTGCTCGCGCTGGTCATCCGAACGGTGCAGGTCGCGCACCACCTCGGCAATCGCCATCAGGTCGCCCGAGTTGATCTTCTGCTCATACTCCTGCGCGCGGCGCGACCACATCGCCCGCTTGACCCGCGCTTTGCCCTTGAGCGTGTCCAGCGCCCGCGCCACCACATCGGGCGCCGACAGCGACCGCATGCCGATATCGGTCGCCTTGTGCGTCGGCACCCGCAGCGTCATCTTGTCCTTTTCGAACGAGATCACGAACAGCTCCAACTGCAGACCCGCAATTTCCTGCTCTTCGATCGAGATGATCTTGCCCACGCCATGGGCGGGATACACGACAAACTCGTTGGGGCGGAATTCGGCTTTCTTCGACTTGGTCATGCGTTCCATTCCTATGTCAGGATACCCCGTCCGACGAAAAACCACCGTACGGGGCAAGCAGGCCCCGCCGATACCGGTCATTTTTCACGGATAAACCTGTCCCAGGCGAGCAGCTCTGAGGCAGATTAAAGGCTCCCATGCTTGTTTGTGTCATCTGTATATCACGATTCTGCCTTGATTCCAACAGCGACACAGCGGTGTCGCTGCCATGTCAGGCATCGAATACAGAACATTTTCCGTCGCAGACCGAAATTGACGCGGCGTAAACCGATTCGCGCGTCCTCAGCCGCCCTCGCCCGCAGCGGGAGAAAAGTACTTGTCCATCTTGCCCGCCTCGCCATCGCGCGCGTCGGCCTCGGGCAGCGGGTCTTTCTTCGTCACGATCACCGGCCAGGCGATGGAATACTTGCGGTTGAATTCCACCCATTTGTCCATGTCGGGCTCGGTATCGGGGCGGATCGCGTCGGCGGGGCACTCGGGTTCGCACACACCGCAGTCGATGCATTCATCCGGGTGGATGACCAGCATGTTCTCGCCCTCATAGAAGCAATCCACCGGACAGACCTCGACGCAGTCGGTGTATTTGCAGGCAATGCAGTTGTCCGTCACCACAAAGGTCATCGTCGCACAGGTCCTTTTCGCGTGTAGCGTCCGCTAGATAGTCCGCCGGCGCGGATCATTCAAGCGGCTGCGGCGCCTCAGGCGGGGCGTCAAGATCAAGGTACAGCATCTGCGCCTCGGTCGCGGGCCCCCGGCGCAGGCCGATGTCCAGAACCCGGATCAGCCGGATCCGGTCGCTTTGGGCAAAGGTCAGCGTATCGCCCGCTGCAACCGTCGCCCCCGACTTGGTCACCCGCTGCCCGTTCAGCCGCAGATGCCCGCCATGCACCACCTCCGCCGCCAGCGTGCGCGATCTGAAGAACCGCGCCTGCCACAGCCATTTGTCCAGCCGCACCCCGGTGCGCGCCTCGGGGTTGGGTCGGGCACCCGGTCCCGCCAAACGTCAGACCCGCCCTTTCAGCGCCGCCAGAACGGCAAAGGGATTGTCGGGGTCGATCGGCTTTTCCACACGCGGCGGGCGGGCCTCATAGGTCTTGGGGCGGTCATCTTTGGGGTAGGCTGGCTTGGCGTAGTCAGGCTTGCCGCCCTTGCGGTCACCCCTGTCGCCCTGCGGCTTGGCACCGTTGCGGTCGCCCTCTTTGCCACCGGCCCGGTCACCCTGCGGTTTGCCGCCATGCTTGTGCCGGGGGCGGTCACCGCGCGGAGCGTCGTTGCGCGGCGCATCGGGGCGGGCATCGGCCCCAGCCACGACTTCGCCTTCAACAACAGGCGCTGCGGCCACAGCAGGCGTTGCGTCCCGGCGATCCGACGACGGGCGCTGCCCCTGACGGGGCGGGCGCGGCCCGCGCGGCCGGTCAGCCGCACCCTCGGCCCCGGCGGGGCGGGGCGGGCGGTTGGCGTGGCGGTCGGGCTGGACGCGGGCGCGCGGCGCCCAGGTAAAGGTATAGTACACCTCCATCTCGACCGCCGGCGCCTCTGGCGCGACTTCGGCCTCTCCGTCAACCACCACCTCGGCCACCACGTCAGCCTCGGGTGCAGGTTCGGGCGCGATCTCGGCCATCACCTCTGCCACCGCTTCTGCCTCGGGTTCGGCCACCACCGCCTCCGGTGCATCGACCACCATCACCGCCACCTCGGCCTTCACCTTGGCCCGCTCGGCGCGCACCCCGCGATAGCCAAGCCCCTCCATCAACCCCGAAAACTGTTCCAACGTCATGCCGGTGATCGACAGCATGTCCGGCGTCGCCTCGAACCCCGCGCGGCTGTCCTTGGCGCGCAACAGGTCCGCCAGTCGTTCCAGCATGTCGATGCGGATCGCCCGTGCCCCCGCCGGATGATACCCCGCCAAGGTATAATGCCCGCGCGGCACCGCCGGCAGGTTGGGGATCGTCACCAGCCCCGGCGGCGGGCTTTCGGGCATGTCGTCGACGTTGTTCGCAAGGCTCCACAACACCAGCCGCAACGCCGTCGCCTTGGGCTTCAGCAGCAATGGCTGAAATATCGTGAACTGGCCAAACCGCACCGCATGCTTGCGCAAAGACGCCCGCGCCTCCTGGTCCAGCGCCTTGGCCTCTTCGGCCACCACATCGCGCGGCAGGATGCCCAGACCCTCGACCAAGCGGTACGCGAACCCACGCGCCAGCCCGGTCAGCCCCTCGTCCTTCTGCATCGCCGTCAGGGGTTCAAACAACGCCGCCACCTTGCGGTCGATGAAATGCTGCAACCGGCGGCGCACCTTTTCGGCAACCTCGGGGCCCGCATCTTCATCCACGAAAGGCTCAACCAACGGGTGCAGGATGTCTGCGCCCTTGACCAGTTTGCCCACCGCATTGGTGCCCCACATCAGGCCCCCCTGCGCGGTGAAATCCACCTCGGTATCGGGCGCATTATAGAACTTGTCGGCACGCAGATGGAACTCGGGCCGCAGCGCCTGCACCGCCGCCGCGCGCAGCACGCGCGCCTCGTCGGGGGAACCCGACGCGTCCTGCCGGAACCGGAACCCCTCCAGCCGCCCGACGAATTCGCCCTCGACGGTCACTTCGCCCTTGTCGTTCACCTCGGCCACAAGGCTCTCCTTCTGCTTCAACCGGCGCATCAGCACAGACGTGCGCCGGTCAACGAATGCTTTCGTCAGGGCGGCATGCAGCGCGTCCGACAATCGGTCTTCTACAGCGCGCGTCTCGCCCCGCCAATGGGATTCCTCTGCCAGCCAGCCCTTGCGTTGCGCCACGTAAGTATAGGTGCGCACATAGGCCAGCCGTTTTGACAGGGTATCGATATCGCCCTCGGTCCGGTCGATGCGCGCAATCGCCTTCGCCATCCAGTCCGAAGGGATCTGCCCGGCACTCAGAAACCCGTGGATGCGCGCCAATAACGTCGCATGTTCGGTCTCGCTGACCCCCCGGAAATCGGGCACGCGGCAGACATCCCACAACAGGCGCACCCCCTGCGGCCCGCTCACCCGCGCGGCCACCTCGGGCATCTCGGACAGCATTTTCAGCGCCACCAGATCATCCGCCTCGCGCGCCCGCATCAGCCATTCGTTGGTCGTGGGCGCCTCAAGACTGCCGGTCAGCCGCGCGATGCTGCCGAACTCCAGCCCCTCATTCCGCCAGAACAGCCGTTTTACCGGGGCAAAGCGGTGGTTCTCCAGCGCCTCGACCAGATCATCGTCCAGGGGCCCCGCCTCACCCGTCACGCCAAATGTGCCGGGCGTCAGGTGCCGCCCCGCCCGCCCCGCAATCTGGCCCATCTCATGCGGGAACAGGGGCCGCATCCGCCGCCCGTCGAACTTGTCAGTGGCGGAAAACGCCACATGCCGGATGTCGAGGTTCAGGCCCATCCCGATGGCATCCGTCGCCACCAGATAATCAACCTCGCCGTTCTGATACATCGCCACCTGCGCATTGCGCGTGCGGGGGCTAAGCGCCCCCATGACAACCGCGCAACCGCCCTTTTGCCGGCGGATCAGTTCCGCGATGGCATAGACATTATCAACCGAAAACCCCACGATGGCGCTGCGCGCAGGCATCCGGCTTATCTTTTTCGGACCTGTGTAGGTCAATGTGCTGAAACGCTCACGCTTCAGGAACGTGACCCTCGGCACCAGTGCCGCGATCGCCTCCCGCATCGCCTCTGACCCCAGGAACAGCGTCTCGACCAGCCCCCGCGCCCGCAGCAGGCGGTCGGTGAACACATGCCCCCGGTCCGGGTCGGCACATAACTGGATCTCGTCCACCGCCACGAAGTCCGCGCCGATCTCCAGCGGCATCGCCTCGACGGTACAGACCCAGTACTGCGCCCGCTCGCCGACAATCCGCTCTTCGCCAGTCACAAGCGCCGCCACCGCAGGCCCCCGCGCGGCCACGATCCGGTCATAAACCTCACGCGCCAGAAGGCGCAACGGCAGGCCGATCACCCCGGTGCGGTGCCCCAGCATCCGGTCGATGGCATAGTGGGTCTTGCCGGTATTGGTCGGCCCAAGCACAGCCGTGACGCGCGCGTTCGTCAGCATCGTCGGCGTCCCGGGGATAGGGGGTTACAGGTCCTGACCGGCAGCCTTGGCTTCCAGTCGCGCGATGGATTGCAATACCCCCTCAAGATGGGGATGTACAGCAAGGGCGCTGCGGTAAACCTCCATCGCCTGCGCGTCGCGCCCGGTCTCTTCCAGAATCATCCCGAACCCCGCCAGCGCACCAAAGTGGCGCGGGTTCAGCCGCAGCACCTGTGCGATATCGGCCACTGACGGGCCGTATTCGCCCACCTGAAAATACGCCGTCGCCCGCGCATTCCACCCTTCGGCAAAGTCGGGCGCATGGTCAACCAGCGCCGTCAGATGCTCGATCGCCAGCGGCATGTTGCCCTGCGCCATCGCATCCCGGCCCCGCTTCAGCAGCAGGTCCATCGCCGGCGACCCCGATTTCGACCACTCCGACCAGATTTCCCGCTCGATCCGCCCCGCCGCACCGGCATCGGCGTCTTTCAGCCGGGTGAACAGGCCATCCAGTGTTTCACTTTGCGCCCAGGCCCCCGTCGCCAGAAAAATCGGCAGCAGGGACGCAACGATACAATTGTGAAACCAGATGCACGCTTTCATAAGGGCAAGTGTAGCGTAGCGCCTCCCGAAATCCAGAGGGTCCGCGTCACGTCCCCGCGACACCGAAATAGGAGAATGCAGATGTCCGATGTGATCACCGCCGCCGTAGCGATGCTGGCAGCCAAGGTGCAGGGTTTCGACGGCGTGGCCAAATTCGTGATCCCCGGCGAAGGTGCCATCATGATCGACGCCGATGGCGTCCGCGCGGGCGATGACGAGGCTGACGTGACCCTGACCGCCGATGCCGACGTGTTCCGCTCGATCATGGAAGGCGACACGAACCCCACCGCCGCCTTCATGCAGGGCAAGCTGACGGTCGATGGCAACATGGGCCTTGCGATGCAGCTTGGGGCGATCCTGGGGTGACGCCGGCCCCGTTCTATGCCGAAGTGGCCGATGCGCCTGCGGGCGGGCGGGTGGTCTGGCTGACCACATCTGACGGCGTGCGCATCCGCGCCGCCCATTGGCCGGGCACGTCGCGCGGCACGGTGATCATCGTGCCGGGCCGCACCGAATGTATCGAGAAATACGGGCGGGTGGCCGCCGACATGGTGGCGGCCGGCTATCATGCCGTGGTGATCGACGTGCGTGGCCAAGGGCTGGCAGCGCGCCTTCTGCCCGATCCGATGGTCGGGCACGTTTCAATATTTCCGGACTATTACAAAGACATGCAGGCGCTTCTTCCGTTACTGGATGAACTGCCACAGCCGCGATTCCTGCTGGCCCACTCGATGGGCGGCACGATTGGCCTGCGCGCACTGGTCAACGGCTTCCCCGTCGCCCGCGCCGCCTTTTCCGCGCCGATGTGGGGCATCCGCTTTGGCCGTGGCGTGGCCCCCCTTGCGCGGGGCATGGCGACGCTGGCGCACCTGTTCGGGCGCGGCCATGCCTATGCGCCGGGAACCGGGCCGGTCACATATCTCATGGCGGCACCCTTTCAGGGCAACACCCTCACCACGGATGAGACGACATGGAACTGGATGAAACATCAGGTCGCCACACATCCTGACCTGTCGCTTGGCGGCCCCAGCTTTCGCTGGGTGCAGGCGGCACTGGCCGAATGCCGCGCCTTGCAGGCCCTGCCCGCCCCCGATGTGCCGGCACTGGCCCTGCTGGGCAGCGCTGAAAAGATCGTCGATCCGCAGGCGATCCGGGCCCGCATGGCCACCTGGCCCGGCAGCAGGCTGGTAATCCTGCCCGGCGCCGAACACGAGGTGCTGATGGAGGCGCCGCGCCTGCGGGCCGAGGCGATGCACGCGATCCTCGACCACTTCGCCGCTGCCTGACCGCCCGCTCAGCCCGTGGCGCGTGCCGGTGCCCCTGAACCCGCCACCCGGTCATGAAACAGCGCCCGGCCCCGCCCGGCATGTTTCGACGCATAGGTGGCCGCATCCGCATCGCCCAGAATCTCGTCCGCCGACAGCACCTCATAGGCGGTGGACACCGAGATGCCGATGCTGGCCGAGATGCGGCACAGCCGCCCCTCATGCGTGAACGGCTCGCTCAGGCGCATCACGATCCGTTCGGCAATCGCAGCCAGCACCGCAGGCTCGGTCTGGTCGGGATAGACCACCACAAACTCATCGCCGCCGATCCGTGCCACCGTGTCATCGCGCCGCGTCTCTTCGCGCAACACGCGCGCCACTTCGCGCAACACATGGTCGCCCGCCGCATGGCCTAGCGAATCGTTCACCGCCTTGAAGTAATCCAGATCAATGTGCATCAGCCCGAACGGCACCGCCCGCGCGACCGCCGCCGCCATCGTCAGGTCCAGCGCCCGGCGGTTGCGCAGGCCGGTCAGCGTATCGGTCAGCGCCTGCGCCTCGGCCGTCCGCTTGGCGCCTTGCAGGCGCAGGTTCAGGCCGCGCAATTCCTCGGTCACCGCCGATGTCGCCTCGACCAGATACAACAGCTCCATCGCAAGATCGGTCGCCGCGAAATCGGCGTCGGTCAGGCCATGGTTGCGCACCGCGTCGATGATGCCGATGCCGAACGACAGGTTGACCAGCAACCCCGAACCCCCGGCAAACGGCAGTGCTATGCCCGCAAACCCCTGCCCCTCGGCCCCCCGCTGCACCAGCGTCAGCTTCAGGCCCGCCCGCAGGCGCAGGTCGGCCATGTTCTGCACCCCCCCGGGACGCCGCACCTCGAAAAGGTCAAAAAACGGGCGGCCGATCAGGCGCGTCTTGGGGAACAGCTTGCGCAAGGTGGGGCCAGTGGCGGCAACATGGCCGTCTGGCGACAACGTCAGATGCAGCGGCATCATCACGTCCAGCGCCGCCTGCGCCAGGGCCACCGCCACCGGATCATGCGGCGTCAGGCTGGATGTCTTGGGTATCGCCATGGTTCAGCCACCCCCCGCCGAAAGGTCGAATCGCCGCCCCTCGGCAAAGCGCAGCGCGGGCAGATGAATGGCAATCTCTTCGCCCATCGGCCCCATGCCCCGATGGTCCAAAAGAACCAGCGCCCCATAGTCATCCGCCATCGCGCGCAGCAACCCCATCACCACATGCCCCGCCCCCGGCAACGGCGACCGGCAGGTCAGAACATAACACTCGGCCCCGTCTTCGCGCAATTCCAGGATCGGCAGGTCAAGGTCGGGCAGCGCCAGCCGCCCCCGCCCGCGCATATCCTCCAGCGAGTGCAGGAAATCCTGAAAATTCACGCCACCAAACCGCAACAGCCGGCGCAGCGGTTCAAGGTTGGGGTGTGACACCAGATAGGTCCCCATATCCTCCAGCACCGTCTCGCTCGGGCGGTCAAGCAGGCGGGCCGCGGCACCGATCACGGCGCGGGTCTGGTCCAGTTCATACTGCAGCATCGGCTCGAAACTGTCGAACCCAAGGCCCGCGTCGCGCGCCACGGCCAGCCACAGCGCCTCACCATAGGTGTCGCGCAGAAAGCACTGCAGCGCCTTGTTGATCAGTCCGTGCATCGCCCGCGTCTCATCTGGATTCCACCACAGCCTAGGGGTGCTGCCTTAACATATGCCGAACGCGATTGCCCGATTTTCGGACAACTTTTCCGGTCACGGCAAAATCGATACGCTGCGGTCGCGAAGTCGCAACTGGTTCTGCGGCACAGGTTCCAGCACCGGCCCCCCGTCCAGCAGCGCGGTCAGCGATGCAACACCGTCACCCGGTTTGGCCCCCTCGCCCGGAACCGCGCCCCGCCGGTCCCACCCGGCCCCCTCCCGCGCGCGGGTCAGCGCCGTCTGGCTCAGCCACCCGTCCGGGGTGACGCTCAGGAACATCGCTTCGGGTGCGCCTGGGTTGCCGGGTGGCCAGGCGGGCCAGAAATCGGCCACGACCAGCACGCAGGCCGCACGCCCGTCCGGCAGCCGCTGCTCGCAGGCCTGTGTCCAGTCGCGCACATCCCACACCTGAAGACCGGCCAGAATGTCGGCCGCCTGATCCGATGCGCCCTCGGGAATGACCGGCATCACCCGCAACAGCGCCGCCTGCGCCGCCTCTGACGGCACGTCGGTCGAGGGCCAGGTGTCGCGGTCGGCCAGCCGTGCCGCCAGCGCCTCCTGCCCCGGTTCAGCGGCCAGTTCGGTCAGTCGCGCCATCCCCGCCGCCCCCGCCCGCCCCCAGCGGTCAAGCGCGTACAGATCCAGCCGGTCGAGCCCGCTCTGCCCCCCGGCATAGCGCGCCACCTGGCTTTGCGCGGCAATCGCCGTCGCGTCCAAGGCCGGCGTCAGCCACAGCGCACCCATGCCGATGATCGCCAGCGCCATCGCCAGATTGGTCCGCCGCACCCGGACCCGCCACCTGGCCCCGCCCGCCAGCGACCACAGATACCCCACACCATAGCCCAGCGCCACAAGGGCCACCGCCGCCCCCGCCACACGCGCAGGCGTCCACCCCGCCACCCCCACCCGCAGCGCCAGCGCCCAGACCGCCAGCACCGCCGGCACGATCACCAGCGCCGCCAACCCCTGCCCCGCCCGCGTCATCCACGGCTGCGTTGCCACCTGATCCTCGGCGCAGTCGCAGGCCGCCGACACCAGCAGCACCGCCACCCCCGCCATCGACAAAAGCGTCCCCGCCACCGACAACCCGCCCAGCACCGTGTCAAACCCGCGCAGCGGCAGCGCCAGCAGAAACACCCCCATCACCACCAGCACCACCGGCACCAGCAGCCGCAACAGCCGGATCAGAAGGTCGGGCGACAGCACCTCCGACAATTCGGCCACCACCGCCATCGCCAGCCCCGCAACCGCCCCGGTCACCACATAGGGCACCGGGTCGATCCCGATCAGCCGCCCGATCACATCCAGCCCCACCAGCGACAGCAGCGCATCCGACAGATACAGGATGCCCCAGACCAGCCCGGTAAACACCAGCGCCGCCGCAATGCGGATCACCGCCGACCAGCTTTCGACGAAATGCGTCGGATAATCCGCCCAGTTCCCCCGGAAATGCGCAATCCAGAACGGCCAGGGCATCATGCCCACCAGAACCGCCGCAAACACCTCGGACGGCCCGATGAGGGTCTCGCCCGGACCGTCAAAGCGCAGGCTGGCCCAGGTCACCAACGCCGCCACCGCCAGCGCCGTCACCAGCGCCGCCACCCCGGCCCGGCGCAGGCCAACCGGCCCCGCCATCACCAACAGCCCGGCAAAGAACGCAAGTCCCCCCGCCGACAGGAACAACATCACCCGCTCGGGCAGCGCATCCCCGGCCCAGGCCTCGGCCAGCGCATAGAAACACACCCCCGCCAGCGCCCCGATGGCCGCCATTACCACGCGCATCATCCCGCCTCCGGTTGCCCCGTACCCAACCCTAGCCGCGATTGCGCCCAGCGCCAACGGGGCCGACGGGCCCCTGCCCACCGCCCCCCGTTTCAGACGGGGACGGCGCAAGATGTCCCGCTCGCCGGTCGCTCAGGGGTCGCTCCGCCGACGCAAGAGATGCCGCAGGTCGGGCACCTGCAGCATCACCGCATGGAACCACGACAGGAACCCGCCGCCATAGCTGGCCGCCACCTCGGTCAAAACGGCCCAGTTGGCCGCCGCAAACTCCAGAACGGCCCCAAGATGAGGCTGTACCACACCCGCCACAAGGCTTTGACCGACCCCATAGACACCGACCACCGCGACCGCCGCGATCTTCCAGATCAGGTTGCGATGCACCGCCCCCTGCACCGCCGCTCGGACTGACGAGTCGACCCCGGCCATGATCCGCGCTTCCATCGCACGCAGGTTGTCGCCGATGGCCGCCTCATCCCCTGCCACAACCAGGCTCAGCGCATCCTGTGCCGCCTGCACCTTTGCGGCAGGCGGGGCGTCGCGCATCCGGCGCGACCGTTCCATCAGCACCTCGACATCCGGGTGGCCCAGCGTCAGCCCCGGCCCGGTGCGCAGCACATCGCCCAGTGCCTCGGCCACCTCCGCCGGAAACGCCTCGCCATCCTCGGCCCCGGTTGCCGCCCGCTGCGCCAGATCATCGACCTCCAGATGCACCGCCAAGAGGTCCACCTCGGCCAAAGGCCGGTCCACCAGCCCCGCCACCACCCGCGCCCGCCGCGCCAGACGCGGAAACCTGTTCCCCGCCTCCCGCGCCAGATCGGCCGCCTTCTCCCGCAGCCGCGCATGCAGCACCTGCTTCAGCCGCTCCTCCCGCTCCGCCTCGGTCGGCAGCGAAGCCGCCACCTCCAGCCGCCCGTCGATGTCCTCGACGGCAAGGAAGGGGTCAGGCTCGGGCGACGGGGGCGGCGGCAGGGCGTCGAGGAAATCGAACAGGGCGCGGGCGCGTTCCCTGTTGTCTTTTATCTCGGCAATCCCGGCCAGCCGGACATCGGCGCGGGTGGTCGGGATATTCGCAAAGTGCAGGCCGAGAACCGATGGTCCTTCAGCCAGCCCCTCCAATCCCCTCAGCGGTCGAAGGTCCGTCACCCCGGTGCCCGAGAGGTTCAGCGACGTCAGCCCGCCCAGCCCCGCCACATGCGACAGGTCCGTCACCCCGGTGCCCGAGAGGTCAAGCCACGTCAGCCCGCCCAGCCCCGCCACCGGCGACAGGTCCGTCACCCCGGTGCCCGAGAGGCTCAGCGAAGTCAGCCCGGCAAGGTCCGCGATCTCGGGGGGCACACGGTCAAGCGCGCGGAACGACTCATCCCTGAACGACACCTCCGTCACCCCGCTGGCCTTCGCCCGGGCGATCAACTCCGCCGCTTTCGCATAAGCCCGGTCTGCGTCGTCCATCACGTCCCCCCGCTACCTCGCAACATGGTTCGCGGCAGGTCGGCACACAAGGCGGGTCGGGAATCGATTCGGCACACCTCAGTTAATGCGCCCGCAGCGTCATCGCGCAGGCGCTTCGGCGTATGCATCACCTGTGCATCGGTTGTGCATCGAATGCACACCCCCTTTTCCGGCCCCGTACCCCCTCAGAAATCCGTCGGCGCCCCACCCTCCTGCTTCCGCCTCGCCACGAACCGCGTCAGGTCCTCCAGTGCTGCATGGTCGATCTCGGGGGCCTCGAACTCCGCCAGGATCGACTTGTAGATCCGGTGCGCCCGTTCCGGCGCCCAGACCGACCCATCCGCCTGCCAGGCCTCATAATTCCGCCAGTCGCTCATGAACGGCGCGTGGAACGCGGTCTGGTATCGGTCCTGCGTGTGCTGGACGCCGAAATAATGGCCCCCGGCACCCACCTCGCGGATCGCGTCGAACGCCAGATCCTCGTCGGTGGTGGCAAAGGTCGCCTCTTCGAAATACCGCTGGATCATCTGCAACACCTCGCAATCCATGACGAATTTCTCAGGGCTGGCGATCAGCCCCCCCTCCAGCCAACCCGCCGCGTGATAGACCATGTTGGTCCCCGACTGCACCGCGGCCCAAAGCGAATTGCACGTCTCCCACATTGACTGCGCATCCGGCACATTGCCCGCACAGACCCCCGATGACCGCATCGGCACCCCATAAAACCGCACCAGTTGCCCGGTCATCTGTGTGGCGCGCATGTATTCCGGCGTGCCAAAGGCCGGTGCCCCCGACTTCATGTCGACGTTCGACGTGAAGGTGCCGATGGCCACAGGACACCCCGGATTTATGTATTGCAACAACGCGATAGCCGACAATGCCTCGGCAATAGACAGCGCCACCGCCCCCGCCATCGTGACCGGCGCCATCGCCCCGGCCAAGGTGAACGGCGTCACTACAACGGGTTGCCCCCGCTTGGCCAGCCGCATCGCCCCGTCCAGCATCGGATAGTCATGCTTCAATGGCGAAACTGAGTTGATATTCGTGTACATCCGGGGCTTTGCATCGAACTCTTCATGCGACAGCCCGGCCGCCAGCCGCACCATCTCCATCACATCCTCGACCCGCTCCGCGCCCAGTGAATAGGCATGAACCACCTTGTCGGTCAGCGTCAGCTTCTCGAACAGGCAATCCAGATGGCGAACACTTGCATGAATATCAACGGGTTCCACCGGATACCCGCCCGCGATGTGGATGCAGTTGAAGTACTGCGTCAGCTTCATGAACTCGCGGAACGTCTGGAAATCGCCCGATCTTTTGCCACGCTCCAGATCCCAGGCGTTGGGCGGGGATGACACGTTCACGAAAATCATGGACTTGCCGCCCATGATGACCTCACGCGCGGGGTTTCGCGGGGTGATGGTGAACTGCGACGGGGCACGGGCCACCATCTCCATCACGAAATCCTCGTCGAAACGCACGTTCGTGCCGCTGACGATGCAGCCGGCCTGTCGCAGAATCGCCACGGCATCGGGGTTCAACATCTCGATTCCGATGTCGCGCAAGATGCGCATCGCGGCCTTGTGGATGCGCTGAACCCCTTCGGCATCAAGGGGTTCGGTCGGGCGGTCAGGGTTCTGGGGGATGCGCCAGGGCATCTGGTCGATGGCGGCATTGCCCGCGCGGATCTTGTTGCCCGCCCGCCCGCCTGCGCGGCGCTTGCGCCCTGTGTCCTCGGTCATGATGGCCTCCGTCGCGGTTTGGCACAGCATGGCGCAAAGGAGGCGTCAATGCGCCCACCGGAACCGACCGGAATGCGTCGTTTTCGCGCGATGGCTCAGGCGGACAGGCTGTCGATCCAGTCACCAAGGGCGGCAATATCGGGCAGAACCGCATCGGCCATGGGTGCCAGCTCATCCGCGCCGGCAATGCCGGTCAGCACCGCCACCGTCCGCATACCCGCTGCACGTCCCGCCACAAGATCGTGGTGGCTGTCGCCCACCATCACAACGCGCCCCGGTGCCAGCCCGCAGTGTGCTGCAAAGGCCAACAGCATGCCCGGCCCAGGCTTTGCCCCATGCCCCGAGTCGAAACCTGCAATCGTATCAAAGAGATGCGCCACGCCATGCGCCGCCAGATGCGCCCGCGCCGCCGCCTCGGCATCGTTGGTGGCAAGCCCAATCTGCAGCCCCCGCGCCCGGAGCGCACTCAGAACCGGCAGCAGCGACACCGCCTCGGCCATCGGTGCCACCTCGGCAAGCGCGTTCATCCGTGATGCCAGCTTGGCCTGCGTCATCCCCGGCAACAGGGGCAGCATTGCCGCCGCAATGTCATCCGCGGTGGCCGCAATCACCGGGCTGTCGGGGGCAAAACTGCCTGTGGCAAGGTCATAGCCGATGGACGCCGCCAAATCCGCCGCCTGCACCTCCGCCCGCTCTGCCGCGATTGCATGCACCAGCCGCGCGGTCCAGCCCCCCCAACTGCGCCGGAAATCGAACAGCGTGCCATCCTTGTCGAAAATCACGCCGTCGATCATGCCTGCTGTCCTTCGGTTTCGCAGCGGCCAAGATGGCGGCACACGGCAAAGGTTGCAACCGGGCGATCAGGTCCAGTGCGGCACGTCACCCCCGGGCAAGGCCGCGCGGGCCCGCATCGGCGCATCAAAGGCCAGCCCCTCATCGGTGCAAAAAGCCACAACATTGCCCTCGTCCGACAAAAGGACATCAAGCACCGCCCCCAGAAACACCGGATCACGCGCGCCCGCTGCCAGATCGGCCGGTGCGGCACCAGTGGCGGCCAGAAAGGCCATGCGCCGGGCCTCGTCCCCCAGGGTCCAGACCAGCGCACGCAGGGCGATGGCTTCGGCGGCTTCTTGCCCATGCATGGTGGATTCTCCCTTTGTCGTGACGAGATGACCGAGTCGCGGAAAGGAAATCTTAACCAATCGGACCCACAACATTAACAGGTGACATATCCCGGACGGCTAGAATTGCCATGAACGGCAGAGTTCTCATCATCGACGGACAGGCGTCCAACCGGATCGTCCTCAAGGCGCGGCTGGCGGCGGCCTGTTACGATGCCTTGCCGGCGGCGGATGGCGAAACCGGCCTCGCCCTTGCGCGAGAGGCGGGGCCGGATGCGATCCTGATCGACCTTGATCTTCCCGGTGCGGTCAGCGGTCTGGGCCTGCTGCGCCGGCTGCGGGCGGACAGGCGGCTGTCGACGGTGCCGCTGGTGGCACTCGGCGGCCCGCAAGACCGCGAAGGCCGCATTGCGGCGCTGCAGGCCGGGGCCGATGACGTGATGACCAAGCCGGTCAATGACCTGGCCCTGCTGGCCCGCCTGCGCAACCTCTTGCGGCGGCGCGAGGCGCTTGAGGATCTGGGGGGCGGCGTGGCCTCGGTGCGTGAACTGGGCCTTGCCGAGGCCGCGGAACCGTTTGAGCGTCCGGGCCTTGTGGCCCTCGTCACCACCCGTCCCGACACCGCCCTGCGCTTGCGACGCGATCTGTCGCCGCTGTTGTCAGACCGCCTTGTCGCCCTGTCCCCGTCCGAGGCTTTGGTTGAGGGGACAGGTCCGGTGCCCGACGTCTTTGTGATCGAGGGGCAGCCTTCGGGCGACGACGGATCATTGCGCCTGATGTCCGACCTGCGCAGTCGCGCGTCGACCCGGCACGCGGTGTTCTGCCTGCTCCGCCCGGCCACCGCGCAGGGCGAAGATGCGATGGCCTTTGATCTTGGCGCGCATGATCTGGCCGAAACCGGCGGCGATCCGCGCGAACTGGCGTTGCGTCTCAGCGGCCTTTTGCGGCGCAAGCGGCTGTCCGACAACCTGCGCGCCACAGTCCGCGACGGATTGCGCCTGGCGGTGATCGACCCGCTGACGGGCCTGCACAACCGACGCTACGGGCTGAACCAGCTTGCCGGGATTGCCGAGGCCGCGCGGGTCGAAGGCGAATACTTTGCCGTAATGGTGGTCGACCTTGACCGGTTCAAATCGGTGAACGACCGCTGGGGCCATCCCGCAGGCGACGCAGTTCTGGTCGAGGTGGCGCGAAGGCTGGCCGACAACATCCGCGCGGGCGACCTTCTGGCGCGGATCGGCGGGGAAGAGTTTCTGATCGCCCTGCCCGGCGCCGACCTGACCGAGGCGCGGATGGTGGCCGACCGGCTGTGTCAGGTCGTCAAGGAAAGCCCTATCACGCTGCCCGGGGGGGCCAAGCTCAACATCACCACGTCGATCGGCCTTGCGGTCAGCGAAAGCGGCGCACCGTTGCAGCGCGAGGCAGTGCAAGTGGTCATCGACCGCGCCGACCGGGCCTTGCTGTCATCGAAATCCTCGGGGCGCAATCAGGTGACGGTCGATAGGACGGCGGCCTGACGCCGCCTGCCAAGCACCAAAAGCGAACTTCGACGGTGCGGCAAAGACCTGCCACGTCCGGGCACAAGACCAAGGTGGTGCCTGACGACCCTTCAGAAGATGTACTGCGCCTTGACGCAACGCTGCAACGGAGTTTTCGAAAACTCCGGCCCGATTTCTTTGAAGAAATCGGCTTTTGTCTCAACGATGTGTTTCTGTTCGAAGTCGCGATTCGAGAAGACCCTATCCCGCACATCACAACCGCCCCTGCCACAAACAGACCCGGGCCGAAGGCCGCAAACACGCAGTCACATCATTGATATCAAGGGGCTTCAGGCAAAACCCGTCCCCTCACGGTGCCGGACTGTCGCCACTACGATCACCTCGTTTGCGCGGACCACGGCGCAGTTCACGCTCCAGCCTGTCGGCAAGGGCCAGTCGGTCAGCCTGCGACAGCGTCACCACCCGGTCCTCGATCAGCGACAGGCCCAGTTTCAGCCGCCCCTGCGTCCGCTCGGCCCCGCGTGCAAGGCTGTCGTGCAGGGCATCGGGGTCGAAAGGCTGGGCGCGCAGGGCGGCCAGCAGGGCGCGGATATCTTCGCGCATGGCCCGGCGACCATCACCCGCAGGGCCGGCCTGCGCCAGAAAAGTCTGGCGCAACGCTGCCCGGTCCTCGGGCGACAGGGCGGCGGCAAAGGGGCCAAACCCAAGATCACGCACCGCCACCGATGGCGGGCCACCGCGCAGGAACATGCCCACGGCAGCCCCCGCAATCAAAAGGTTCAGCGCCAGCGATACCACCAGAAGGACGCGCATCCACCGGGGCGACGCGGGCGGAACAGGTGTTGCGGCATCATCCATCGGCATCGTCGATCATTCCTTCCAGATCAGGGAACAGGTCCAGACTGTCCCCTGCGGCCGGGGCCCAGAGCGTGGCGGCAAAGTCGTCAACGGCGGCGGGCGGGGCAAGGCCGATCCACAGGCCGGCAAAAGTGGCCGTTGCAAGGCCCGCCAATGCGCCGGTGCCGCCAAGTGCTGCAATCCAACCGCCCAGTCGAAACCGGGCGCGCACCGGCACCGACCGACGCGGTTGCACTGCCGCGGCATCGGCCAGTATCCGCGCCATCAGCACCGGCGACGGCTGCGCGACCTCGGCCCGCGCCGCCGCGAAAAGATCGTCAAGGTCATGGTCCGCCATCATCGCCTCCATCCGTCCAGCCAAGTGCCGCGCGCTGCCCTGCAAGGATCGCCGAAAGTGCGCGCTTGCCACGCGCGGTCAGGCTTTCCACCGCCTCGACGCCCAGATCCAGCACCACTGCAATCTCGGGGTTCGACAGCCCCTCGATATGGCGCAGCACCACCGCCTGGCGCTGCCGGTCAGGCAGTTGCGCCAGTGCCGCCTCCAGCGCCGCCGCACGGTCGGCGGCGATCAGCTGCGCCTCGGCCCCGGGGGTGGCATCGGCCACCTCGGGCGCATCCTCCAGCGTGCCGTCGCGGCGGCGCATCCGCGTCCGTCTGCGGTCGGTACAGAGGTTGGTGACCACCCGGTAGACCCAGGTCGACACCCTTGCCTCGCCCGGACGCCAGTCGGGGGCCACGCGCCACAGGCGCAGCATTGCCTCTTGCACCACATCCTCCGCCTCGGCCCGGTCGCCCGCCAAGAGCCGCGTCGCATAGCCAAGCGCCCGGGGAACCAGCCGCCCCGACAGATTGCGTGCCGCCCCCGGATCGCCGTTCGCATACAGGACCAGCAGCGCCTCGTCCGGCACGTCTGGTTCGGGCGTTGCGGCAAGGGCAGTCCGGGCCATCGTCATCCTGCATTCAGCCTAGCGCATCCCTGTCCCGCCGCAACGCCTGCGCGGCCCCACCGTGGCGGGGCCGCGCAGGTTACCCTGCGATCATTCCAGCGGGCCGTCATCCGGTCCGCCATGGCCGCGATGCTTGCCCATACGCTTGGCCATGTGCTTGCGGGCTGCCTCGGCCTCTTCCACCGAAATCGCGCCGTCCTTGTCACTGTCGATGCGGTCAAAGACCGACAGCGGCGACGGGCCGGCCGCCATTTCCGCGACCGAGATCAGGCCGTCGCCATCGGTGTCATGCCGCTCGATCATGCGGGCCACCATGTCGTCGGCCCGCGCGCCGGCGCGTTCCATCGCCTGCGCCTTCAGTTCCGCCGCGCTCAGTTTGCCATCCTTGTCGGCATCAAGTGCGACCACCCGGGCGGCACGATGCGCCTCGACCTCGGCCTTGGTAATCTTGCCATCCTTGTCGGCATCGATGGCGGCGAAATCCATCAGCGGGAAAGGGCCCTCGGCCCCCCGGCCCATGCGGTCGGCCATCGCCACCGTGGTCAGGCCGCCCAGCATCAGCGCCACAAGGGCCGCACTGCCCATCATCTGTTTCGTTGTCATCACATCGTCCTTTTCAGTGTTTCGGGCCATGCGTTGAGGCCCCGATGACCAGACAAACGCGTCATCCGCGCATTTCCGTCGCGGGGTACGCCCGGCTTTTTTGCGACATCCCGCCGCAAGGCCGTCGTGCCCCCTAAACTTTCCCCACCGGTGCGCATATCTGTGACGCTTGCGAAAGGATGCGCCATGGCCGACGGAACGGGTATTCCCCCCTATGACGGGACGGATGCCGACCTTGAGGAACGCGCGCTCAAGCCCGCGCTGATCCGGGGCTGGCGTCGGCGCTGCCCCAATTGCGGGGCGGGGCCGATGATGCGCGGCTATCTTCAGGTGCGCGACGATTGCCCGGTCTGCGGCGAAGACCTGCGCCCGCAGCGCGCCGATGACGGGCCGGCATATCTGACGATCCTGATCGTGGGGCATGTTCTGGCACCGCTGTTGTTGTGGGTGTTCGTGACATGGCGGCCCGACCCGATGACGCTGTTCGCGATCTTTTCGGTGGGCACGGTGGCGCTGTCGCTGTTCCTGCTGCCGCGCCTCAAGGGGGCGCTTATCGCCCTGCAATGGGCCAAGCGCATGCACGGGTTCGGCCAGGTTGACCGGCACTGACACCCCCCAGCCGATCCGCGCGGCAGCGACCGTCGTGCTGTGGCGTAACGGCCCCGAGGGCCCGCGCGTCCTGATGGGGCAACGTGGGGAGGGGGCGGCTTTCATGCCGTCCAAGTTCGTGTTTCCGGGCGGCGCGGTTGATCCGGCGGATGACGCGGTGGTTCTGGCCGGCGCACTGGATGCCACGTCAGAGGCGCGCCTTGGCCATTGGTCCGATGGCCCCGCCCCGGCCACCCTTGCCGCCGCCGCGATCCGCGAGTTGTGGGAGGAAACGGGCCTTGCCCTGGCCGTGCCCGGTGATTGGTCGCCCGCCCATGACGCGGGTGAGGATTGGGCACGTATGGCGGCACGAGGGCTGCAGCCCTGTGCCGCGAACATGCGGTTCATCTTCCGCGCGATCACGCCCCCCGGGCGGTCACGCCGGTTCGATGCGCGGTTCTTTCTGGTGCCCGCGACGGCGATTGCGGGCGACGCGGGCGATGTCAGTGCGGCATCGGGCGAGTTGTCGCATCTGCAATGGATCGCCCCCGGTCAGGCGCGCGCGCTGGACCTGCCGTTCATCACCGAGGTCGTGCTGGCCGAAGTGGCGCAACTACTGGGCGGGGGAGGTGACGCGGGGGTGCCGTTCTTCGACAACGCCGCCGACCGGCCCCTGTTCCGCCGTCTGGCCTGACAGCGACCCCGGCCCGGTCCACAGGGGGTGGGGCACCGGATCCTTGGCGCGCAGGAAATGGGCGCGGATGATCTGGGCATAGCTGCGATAGGCATAGCCGTCGTTACGGCGCAGGTAATGGGCGCGGTTCTGGTCATAAAGCGCGGGCAATTCATACCAAGGCACCGTTGGGTGCATGTGGTGGACCACGTGGAAATTGTTGTTCAGGAACAACAGCGCCAGAGGCCCCCGATCCTCGACCACCACAGTACGGGCGCGGGCGCTGTCGTGGGCGCGGTGTTCCAGATAGGTGCGCAGCCTGAGCAACCCGTGCCCGATCCATGCGGCAATCAGATAGGCCCACCACGGCATCGCCGCCACCCACAGCCAGCCCACCACCGGCACCAGCCCCACCACGTGCAGACCCCAGTCGCGCCAGACCGCAGCATCACCCCGGCGCAGCAATCCAGCCTCACCCCGAAGCCAAAGCGCCGTGCCGATCAGCGGCCCCAGCGTCATCCGCCCCAGAACCGTATTGTTCGCCCGCAGCAGCGCACGGATGGGTGCCGGCAGACGGTTCCACAGGGCCGGGTCCAGATAGTTGGATTCGGGATCGTCATAGGGGTCGGTCAGATCAGGGTCATGGTGATGCGCAAGGTGGGTGTCGCGGAACCGGCCATAGGGCACCGTCAGTGTCAGCCCGGGCTGCACCATCGCCCCATTCAGCGCGCGGTTGCGGAACGGGTGACCGTGTAACGTTTCGTGCTGCAGCGACGAAAACTGGGCAATGGCAAAACCCGCCACCAGCGTGGCCAGCACGGGCCATGCCGCATAAAGCGACGAAGTTGCAAGGATCCAGACGCCATAGGTGGCGAGCAACACAAGAAAGGTGGGCCACTCGACAGCAGAGGCTTGAGAACGCACGGCAATCCCCGAAGTAACTGGGGTGTAACATAGCACTTGCAGCGCGCTGCGGGAATTCCGAGAATACGCAACGAAAAGTCACCTATGGTGAAATATATAAACAAATGATGAAGATGATCGACAAACGCGACCGCGCCGACCTGTTCCGCCTGCGGCTGGCGCAAGCGATGGCGGAACGGTCGATGACCCAAAGCGCCCTGGCCAGGGCCACCGGCGCCGACCGCTCGACGATCTCGGTGCTGCTGGCCCCGGGCAAACGGCTGCCGAACGCACAACTGGCCGCCGATTGTGCGGCGGCCCTTGGCACGAGCGCCGACTGGCTTCTGGGCCTGTCGGACCGGCCCGAACCGCTGGCCGATATCCTTGCCACCTCGCTGACCATCACCGAGGCCCCCCGCGCGCTGATCGACGAGACGATATTCGCCTGGCACCAGGAGGCTGCGGGCTACAAGATCCGCCATGTGCCTGCGACCCTTCCCGACATGCTCAAGACCCGCGCGATGCTGGAATGGGAGTATGAGCCGCAACTGGGGCGGACAGCGGCACAGGCCATCGGCGCATCCGAGGACCGGCTGGCGTGGATGCGGGGGGCACGGTCCGATTACGAGATCGCGATATCGGTGCATGAGATGGACAGCTTTGCCGGTGCAACCGGGTACTACGCCGGCCTGCCTGCGGCGGTGCGGCTGGAACAGATCGACCGGCTGATCGCCCTGGCAGATCAGTTGTACCCGTCGCTGCGGCTGTACCTGTTCGATGCGCGCCGGGTGTTCTCGGCACCCGTGACGGTGTTCGGGCCGCTGTTGGCGGTGGTCTATCTGGGGCGCCACTACATCGCCTTTCGCGACCGTGCGCGGGTCGAGAGTGTGGCGCAGCATTTCGACTGGCTGGTGCGCGAGGCGGCTGTGGGCGCGCGGGACATGGGCGCGCATCTGCGGGCGCTGCGCGGGCGGATCGGTTAGGCCAGCGGGGGCCAGCCCCGCCGCCCATCGCTCCTTGAACCGATGGCGGACTCGATGGTCGACCCCCGGAGTATTTGTGCAAGGTGAAGCTGCAAGAGTCAGGGCAGGTTGGTCAGCTGCGTCCGGTCATAGCCGTTGAAATCGAAGATTTCGGCGGCGGCGGTCAGGCGGTCGGCGGGTAGCGGTCCGTCGCGGTTGAGGATGAACCCAAAGGCACCCGAAGGCGTGCCGACGGCCAGTGTGCGGTAGCCGGTATCGACCCAGACCACCCACCATTCCTGTGCCAGGGGGCCATGAGCGGCTCCCGTCACGCGGAACCTGCCGGGGCCGGCGGGCTGGATCCGGCCCTGCACCTGTTGCACCGCACCGTCAAGGCAGAGGCGGGCGCGTAGGGTCTGGTCTTCGGTGATGGTCACGGCACCGGGCGGGCAGATGGCCCCAAAAGTGGCGGCCTGAGTCCAAGTCCCGGGCAGGCGGGCGAAATCGAAGGTGGCGTTGGAATAGATCGGCGTGGCGCTGGCGCGAAAGCCCGCAACGGGGGCGGGCGGACGGGCGCAGGCCGCGAGTGCGATGGCCAGAAGCAATGGCGTCAGTCGAGGCACAGCGTCACCCGGCGTCCATCGGCCTGCAGGATCTCGTTGCAGCCGAACAGGGGCGCGACCGGCGCACAGGTGCCAGAGCGCGCAAGGCAGGACCCGGTGCAATCCGTTTCGCGCTTGCAGGCCTTGCCGCCGTCACCGGTGACCTTGACGCAGGCGCGCAGGTCGCCGCTGCCGGTCTTGATATAGCGCCCGCCGCGTTTCTGGCAGGCAAGGGCGGCGGGTGACAGGGGGGCTGCGGGCGGGGCCACCTCGGCAGGCGCGGGTTCGGGTGCGACGGGGGTTTCGGGTTCGGGTTCTGGGGGCTTTGTCGTGGTGGTCGCAGAGGTGGCCGAGGCGTCGGCATCCGATAGTTTTGGCACCGACGCTTCTTTCCCCGCCTTTGCAGCATCAAGTTTGGTTACCTCGATGGCCTCGGTCGCCAGCGGCGCGGGCGCGTCTGTCTTGCCGTCGGGCAGCGCCAGCGTGCAGGCGGCAAGCGCCAGCAGCATCAGGCCAGAGAGGATGCGGCTGATCATCGCTGTGGGTCCTGCCCCGCGCGGGTTGCCATCAGAAGGGGGCCGGATGCGCGCGGTGAACGGCGGCGATGTCGGCCAGCACCTCGGGCGACAGCACAAGGTCGGCGGCACCGATCACGGTATCCAGTTGCGCCAGCGTTGTGGCCCCGATGATCGGGATCGTGGCAAACGGGCGCGTCCGGCAGAACGCAACCGCCATGGCGCAAGGGTCCAGCCCATGCTTCCGCGCCACGCCGGTATAGGCGTCGACCGCCCCGAACACCTGCGGCGTGATGCGGCCGCCAAGATCGGGTGTATGCGACCGTCGCGTGGCGGGGGGGGTCACGTCGCCTGCGTATTTCCCCGACAACAGGCCCGCCGCCAGCGGCGAAAAAGCCAGAAGCGGGATATCCTCGACCATCGACAATTCGCACCAGTCGGTGTCAAACTGCCGGCACAGCAGCGAGTATTCGTTCTGCACCGTGGCCATGCGCGGCATGCCGTGGGTATCGGCCAATTGCAGCCACAGCGCCGTGCCCCACACACTTTCATTCGACAGGCCGATGTGGCGGATCTTGCCCTCGGCAATCAGGGCAGCGGCGGTTTCCAGAACATCCAGCATATGCGCCTCGACCACCGCACGGTCGCGCACCTTGGGGGCATAGTGCCAAGCTTGGCGAAAGTGATAGCTGCCCCGGTTCGGCCAGTGCAACTGATAAAGGTCGATATAGTCGGTCTGCAGCCGCAGCAGCGACGCCTCGACCGCCGCCCGCATCACCGCGCCGCTGATCGGCGCGCCGCCCCGGATCGCCTCGTGCCCGCCGCCCGACACCTTGGTCGCCAGCACCAGCCGGTCACGGCCCCCGCGCGTGGCAAGCCAGGTGCCGATGATCGTCTCGGTCCCGCCCACCGTTTCGGCCCGGACGGGGTTGGTCGGGTACATCTCGGCGGTGTCCCAGAAGGTGACGTCTGCCGCCACCGCCATGTCGGCCTGCGCATGGCCTTCCGCCTCGGTGTTGTGGCTGCCCCAGGTCATCGTGCCAAGGCACAGTTCGGACACCAAGAGGCCGGTCCGGCCAAGGGGGATCATCTGCATGGGATCGGCTCCTGAATGATCTGCGAATGCGGCAAACGCTAGCCGCCGGTCGCGGCAGTGATGTTGGCCTCGACCGTTTTCACCTGTGCGTCGTCCGCGCCAAGGGCCGCCGACAGGACCGTCAGCGCCTCTTGGTACAGTGCCACCGCCTCATCCTTGCGGTCAGCACTGACAAGGTACTGGCCCAGATTGTTCAGCGCGCGGCCATAGTCGGCACTGGCCTTGCCCTGCCCGGTGGCAAGCGCCTCGATCACTTCGCGGTAGACGGCCTCGGCCTCGGCCCCGCGTCCGGTGGCGCGCAGCCGGTCGGCGAACAGCGCAAGGCGCTGGACATGTTCAGGATGCGCGGGACCGTAGGCGCGGCGTGACACGGTCAGCGCGTCCAGCCAGGCCGCCCCCGCCGCCTCGGTCTGGCCCTGCGCCTCCAGAAATGCCGCAAGGGCGCCAAGACGCGCCGCCGTATCGGGGTGTGCGTCGCCCAAGAGACCCAGCGATATGCCCGCCGCCTGCCGCAACAGGGGTTCCGCCTCGGGCCCGCGGTCGGTGGCCACCAGCAGCTCGGCCAGATTGGCCAGCCTTGCGGCCACATCGGGGTGACCTTCGCCCAAGACCTGCCGGTCCACCTCGACCGCCTCGCGGTACAGCGCCTCGGCCTCGGCCACCCGGCCACCGGCGCGCAGCACCGCGCCAAGGTTGTTCAGCCGCTTGGCATATTCGGCATCGCGGGCACCGTTCGGGCCGCGCGATACCGCCACCGCCTCGCGCAGCAGTTTCTCTGCGTCGGCGGTACGGCCGGCCGCCAGCATTGTCTGGCCGACCGCACTCAGCGCCTCTCCATGGGGGGCTGACCCCTGGCCGAACTGGCGCACCGCCGCCGACAGAAGCGGCACCGCATAGGCCTGCGCCGTGGCCACGTCGCCCGCCAGCCGCGCCTGCCGTTCGGCGGCCAGAAGGTGGGGATAGGTGGGATCAAGGGCTGCGGCGCGGATAAAGGCGCGCGCGGCCTCGGCAGCGGCGCCGCGCGACGCGGCCATCTCGCCTGTGGCATAGGCGACGCGGGCCGAACGGGCGGCCTCGCTTTCGGCCATTATGCGCACCTCGGCAAGGGCGGTTTCGGCACCGATGCTGTCACCTGCCGAAAGGGCCGCAAGGGCGGTCGCGATGCGCGCCTCGGCAGGGGTACCGCGATAGAGATCGCCCAAGGCCTCGATCCGCCCGCGCAGCGCCTGTGCTGCGGCAAGGGCCGTGGCGGGGTCGGCCAGATCGGCGCGCAGCATCGCCATTTCCTGCAAGATCGCAGGCTTGGCCTCGGGCGCGGCGGATTCCAGCGCGCTGGTCAGCGCCGCAAGCCGCGCCTCCTTGCCCGCCACGAGTGCCGCCTGTGTCAGCGCGCCGCCGCTCTGCGCCTCGGCCTGGCCGGCCCCTTCGCGCGCCAGCCAGGCATAGCCGCCCGCCGCCAGTGCCAACGCCAGAACCGCCCCCGCCGCTGCCGTGCCTGCCTTGCCCATACGCCCCCCGGGATGAACGTCCGCCGACTGCACCGACAGCGCATTCCTGACGCAGACCCACCGATTCCGCCACTACTGCCAAGGGTAGTCCCCCCAACGTGTCACCACAAGCAGGGGTGCGCAGGGGCTTTCCACTCTGGACCTTTCCCGCCGATCGCGGGATGACTGGTGCCATGCGCCTGTTGATCTCTTTCGCCGCCCTGTTCCTGTCTGTCGTCCTGTTGCAGATGGGGCTTGGCGGGCTGGTGCCGCTTGATGCGATTTCGGGTGAGCAACTGGGGTTCACCAATACCGAGATCGGGCTTCTGGGGTCGGCGCATTTCTTTGGCTTTTTCATCGGCTGCTGGTGGGCGCCACGCCTGATGGGCAAGGTCGGCCATTCCCGCGCCTTCGCCGCCTTCACCGCCGCAGGCACCATCGGCATCCTCGCGCACATGCTGGTGATCAACCCCATCGCGTGGTCGCTGATGCGGATGACGGCGGGGCTGGCGGTGGCGGGGTGCTATACCATCATCGAGGCATGGATGCAGGCCAAGGTCATCAATGAAACCCGGGGCCGCGCCATGGGGGTGTACCGCGTGGTCGACATCGCGGGGTCATTGGGCGCGCAACTGATCATCGCGGTTCTGACGCCCGCGTCGTATGTCTCGTACAACCTTCTCGCACTCATCTGCTGTGCAGCGATCTTCCCCCTGACCCTGACCCGCGCCGAGGCGCCGGAACTGCCCGATGCCCCCCGCCTGCGCCCCGGTCTGGCCTGGGCCAAGTCACCGCTCGGGGCCATGGGGGTGGTGGTGTCGGGCATCTCGGGCGCCGCGTTCCGCATGGTCGGGCCGGTCTACGGGCTGGAGGTGGGCCTCAGGCCCGACCAGATTGCCCTGTTTCTGGCGGCCTATGTGCTGGGCGGGGCTGCAGCGCAACTGCCGGTGGGCTGGCTGGCCGACAAGTACGACCGGCGGATGGTGCTGATCGGCCTGTCGGTCATGGCCATCGCGGCGGCGGCGGCCACGGTGGCCCTGTCGGGCAGCGGGCCGGTCGCGGTGTTCGTCACCGCTGCCGCCTTTGGCTTTGCCACGCTGCCGGTCTATTCGGTGTCCACCGCCCATGCCCACGACTATGCGCAAAGCCATGAACGGGTTGAGTTGTCAGCCGCCCACATGTTCCTTTATGCCGTCGGCGCCATCGCCAGCCCATTCATTGCGTCGGTGGTGATCGACGCCTACGGGCCAGGGGCGATGTTCCTGATGATCGGGGTGGCGCATGTCCTTCTGATCATCTTCGGCATCATCCGCATCCGCGCCCGTCCCTCGGGCGGAGCGCGGACGGCCTATACCTATGAACCCCGCACCTCGTTCCTGATCGGGCGGCTGTTGGGCAAGGGCCGCGAACGCGACTGACTGCGCGGCGGTGGCAATGATCGGCCTGCCCAAGTTGTGATGCCTTGTCCTGCGACGTAGCGTGCTACCTAATGGCTATGGAAAAACATGCAAAGCGGCGGATCGGATTGATCCTTGTTCTTGCCCACTTCACAGCCACCCCGGCAGTGGCGGCACCCGTGGATTATGCGATGGAACCCGGGGCCTCGACCGTCGCGTTCGAGACCGACTTCGGGCGCGAGCGGATCACCGGGTCGTTTCCCTTGGCCAGTGCCGATCTGACCCTCGATTTCGAGAATACCGCCAACAGCACCATCGACGTGACGCTGGACGTGACCGGCGCGCGGGCCAGCTTTCCCTTTGCAGCGCAGGCACTTCAGGGTGCCACAGTGTTGGATGCCAAGACCTATCCGAAGATGCATTTCATCAGCACCCGCGTGGTGGCCAAGGGCGACGGGGCCAGCGTTTCGGGCAACATCACCATCCGGGGGGTGACGCGTCCCGTAACCCTTCAGGCCCGCATCTTTCGCCAGACGGGCTATGCGGCGGGCGACCGCAGCCACCTGACCGTGCGCCTGACCGGACAGGTCAAGCGCAGCGAGTTCGGGGCGAGCGGCTTTGCCGATCTGGTGGGGGATGAGGTGCGCATCCTGATCAACGCGCGGATCGCCACCAAGGGCTGACCGACGCTTGCCACCCGATTGCAAGACTGGCGATTGGCGGGCGCTTGCGCTAGATGGTCCGCACACGACAGGAAAGCTGTGCGCATGGCCCGTATCCTCATCACCTCTGCCATTCCTTACATCAACGGAATCAAGCACCTGGGCAACCTTGTCGGGTCCCAGCTGCCGGCCGACCTTTACGCCCGCTACGCCCGGGCAAGGGGCCACGAGGTGATGTTTATCTGCGCAACGGATGAACATGGCACGCCAGCTGAGTTGGCCGCCGCCAAGACGGGTGAGCCGGTCGCCGACTACTGCGCCCGGATGTGGGCCGTGCAGGCCGAACTTGCACAGGGGTTCCGCCTGTCGTTCGACCATTTCGGCCGCTCGTCCAGTGCCCGCAACCACCGCCTGACCCAGCATTTCGCGGGCCGGCTGGACGACGCGGGGCTGATCGCGGAAGTCTCCGAGAAACAGATGTTCTCGATCACCGACAACCGCTTTCTTCCCGACCGCTATATCGAGGGCACCTGCCCCAACTGCGGCTATGACCGGGCGCGCGGTGACCAGTGTGAAAACTGCACGAAACAGCTTGACCCGACTGACCTCATAAACCCCCGCTCTGCCATCTCGGGTTCCACCGACCTTGAGGTGCGCGAGACCAAGCACCTGTACCTGCGCCAGTCCGCCCTGCGCGACCGCCTGCGCGACTGGATCACCACGCGCCGCGACTGGCCGCTGTTGACCACCTCGATCGCGCTGAAATGGCTGGATGACGGCGACGGGTTGCGGGACCGGGGCATCACCCGTGACCTGCACTGGGGCGTTCCGGTCAGGAAGGGCGATCAGGACTGGCCGGGGATGGAGGGCAAGGTGTTCTACGTCTGGTTCGACGCCCCCATCGAATACATCGCCTGCACTGCCGAATGGGCCGACGCGAACGGCCTGCCGGAATCCGCCTGGCGCCGCTGGTGGCGCACCGACGAAGGCGCAGATGATGTGCGTTACGTCCAGTTCATGGGCAAGGACAACGTGCCCTTTCACACCCTCAGTTTCCCCGTCACGATCATGGGCTCGGGTGAGCCGTGGAAACTGGTCGATTACATCAAGTCGTTCAATTACCTCAACTATGACGGCGGCCAGTTCAGCACCTCGCAGGGGCGCGGGGTATTCATGGATCAGGCCCTGTCGGTGCTGCCCGCCGATTACTGGCGCTGGTGGCTTCTGTCCCATGCGCCTGAATCCTCGGACAGCGAGTTTACCTGGGAGAACTTCCAGACCTCGGTGAACAAGGATCTGGCAGATGTCTTGGGCAACCTCGTCAGCCGGGTGACCAAGTTCGCCACCTCCAAATTCGGCCCCGCCCTGCCCTCAGGCGGCACTCCGGGTGACCGCGAGGCCGCATTGGTGGCCGAACTCAGCACCCGCCTTGCCGCCTATGAGGCCGCGATGGAGGGGATGGAGGTTCGGCGGTCAGCACAGGAATTGCGCGCGATCTGGGTGGCGGGCAACGAATACCTGCAGTCCGCCGCCCCATGGACCGTGTTCAAGACCGACCCCGACACGGCGGCGGCACAGGTGCGCATCGGAATGAACCTCATCCGCCTCTACGCCGTCCTGTCGCGCCCCTTCATCCCCGACGGCGCGGCGGCGATGATGGCGGCCCTTGGCTGTGACGACTGGACCTGGCCCACCGATCTGGGGGCCGCCCTGTCGCACCTGCCCGCAGGCCACCCCTTCACCATTCCCGAAAACCTCTACCGCAAGATCACCGACGAAGAGCGTATCGACTGGCAGACCCGCTTTGCCGGACAACGTGGCTAAGGTGCCCCCATGGCGGTAAACACCCGCCCCATTTCCGCCGGGCAGGCCCATGACGTGCTGCTGCAAGGCTTCCGCACGCAGGCCGCCGGGGGGATGACCGCCTCATGGATGCTGCATGGCCGACCCGGCATCGGCAAGACCGAGATCGTGCAGGCCGTGGCCGATGCCACCGGCGCCACCCTTTTCGACCTTCGCCTGACCACCATCGAACCGCAGGACCTGCGCGGCCTGCCCACCTATGACCACGCGACCAGACGCACCATCTGGTACCGCCCCGAGGATCTGCCGGATGATCCGGCACGCCCGTCGATCCTGTTTCTCGATGAACTCACCTCGGCGTCACCGATGTTGCAACCCACCGTCTACGGCCTCTTGCAGGAACGCCGGGTGGGCCGCCACCTCCTCCCCGCCAATACCTTCATCGTGGCGGCGGGCAACGGGGTTGAGGATGGCGCGGTGGCCTATGACATGGGCACTGCCCTGTCCGACCGCCTGATCCACCTTCTCGTCCGTGCCGACGCCACCGACTGGGTTGACCGCTACGCCCTGCCGCACGCGCTCCACCCCGCCGTCATCGCCTTTATCCGCACAAGGCCCGACCTTCTGGAGACCACCGAAACCGCCATCAGGCGCGGCGACACCATCGCCTGCACCCCCCGCTCATGGGCCCGCGTCGCCACGATCCTGACCGCCGTCCCCGACCGCGCCCTGCGCAACATCATGATCGCAGGCACCGTGGGCGAGGCGGCAGCGGCCGAGTTTGCGTTGGTCGCCGACGACATCGCGGCAACGGTGCAGGTGGCCGAAATGCTGGCGGCCACGCCCAAGGCCCGCCTGCCGATGTATCCGCCCACGATGCACGGGCTGACCGCCCTCGTCTACGGCCTCGTCACCACCGCCGACGCCGCCACCCTGCCCGCCGCTATCGACATCATGGCCGATCTGCGCCGCCTTGGCACCTTGCGGAACGACGCCGTGTTCGCCCGCCTGCCGCTGGCCGAACTGACGACCCACGGGTTCGAGACGCTGATCCGCCGCGCGCTTGACGCGGGCTGGCAGCAGGCGTTCCTGAATTCATCCACCTACGCCGCCTATGCCGCCGAACGCCGCGCGGCCGGCCTCGAATGACCACCCGCCACAGCAGCCGCGCCGCCACGGCCCTCCAGTCCCTGACCGAGATCGACCCGGCCATGGCCGCCCTGTCGCTTTGGTGCGCGCACCGCGACGGTGGTCAGGGCATCGCCGACACCACTGGCGACACCATCACCTACGGCCCCGGCTTTGCCCGCCTTCCCCTGCACGAACAGATCGGCCTTGCCAGCCACCACGTCCTTCATGCCAGCCTGCGCCACAGCGCCCGCATGTCCGCCATGCGGGACCGTCTGGGCGAACGTTTTGATCCCACCCTCTGGACCATCGCCACCGATGCCATCGTGAATGAGGCACTGCTTCTGGCCGACTACGCCCTCCCCCGCCCCGCCCTGCGCCTGACCACCCTTCTGACCGCCGCCATCGGCCAGACCGTCCCCGCGCGGCAAGCTCTGGCAGAGTGGGACGCCGAACGCCTGTACCTGCGCCTTCAGGGCGGCACCGGCAAGGATGGCAGCGCCGCCCGCGCCAAAGCCCACGCGGCACAACAGGGCTTCGTCCCCGATCTTCACCCCGCCACCACCGACGACGGCCCCGAAACCATCGAACAGGCCGACTGGCAAAACCACGTCACCCGCGCGATGGAGGCCGGGCGCGTCGCCGGGCGCGGCATCGGCATGGTGGGGCGCGATCTGGCCGACCTGCCAAGCCCCTCGATCCCGTGGGAAATCCACCTTCGCCGCCACCTCGCCCGCGCCCTCTTGCCCCACCCCTACCCAAGCCACCGCCGCCCGGCCCGCCGCTGGATCGCTGCCGAAGACGCCGCCCGCCGCACCCAGACCCCCGCCCCCCCGTTCGAGCCGGGCCTGTCGCGCGCCACCCCCGCCCCCCGCATCGCCCTCGCGCTCGACATGTCGGGCTCGGTCGATGACACCCGCCTTGGCCTCTTTCTGGCAGAAGTGCAGGGCATCGCGCGTCGCGTCATGGCCGAGGTCTGGCTGATCCCCTTCGACGACGCCGCCGACACCCCCATCCGCCTTTACCCCGCCCGCCTTACCCTCCCGCCAGACCTGCGGCGCGGTGGCGGCACCGCCTTTGGCCCCGCGATCACCATGGCCACCCGCCTGAACCCGTCCATCGCCGTCATCCTGACCGACCTCGACGGCGACCCCGGCCCCGCCCCCCGCTTTCCCGTCCTCTGGACTGTCCCTGACGACACGGGCCTCATTGCCCCCCCATTCGGCCACGTCCTGTCGATGGCGCACTGACGCGATGGCCTCAGCCTTCTCCCCGTTTCTTCTTTGCAAAAATACTCCATGGGGGGTCCGGGGGGGGTGAACCCCCCCGGTCCTGCCCGTCACGCAAGCGCACCGTTTGGCATCATCGCCGCCAGCCGCGCATGCGCCGATACCGCCCGCACCTCCAGCGCCTCGTCGCGCAGGAACTCCCCCTCGACGAGATTGATCTTCTGCAACAACCGCTCGTCCAGCCCGTCGCCGAACAGCCCGTCGCGGATCAGCGCCTCTTCTGCCGCCGACAACGCCAGCACCTCGGGCCCCTCATCCCACTGCACCGACACAAAGGTCAGCGGCACGATCCGCGCCAGTTCGGATTGCTCGACCACCAGATGCAGAACCCCCACCGTAAGACCACGCCCCGCCGCGATCCGCGTCAGGATCACCCGCGCCCGCGCCCGCAACAGATCCAACCCCCGCTCGGCCTCGGCAAGCGGCAACAGCGCCGCCCGCGCCTCGGGCGTAAGACGCATCAACTTGGTTTCGGCCAGATGCACCGCGACGAACATCAAAAGCGGGGCCTGTGCGATGGCAAGCGCCTTGTCCGGCCAGATCACCGCCGCCGCCGCAAAGGGCATCAGCACACCCAGATAGCGCCACAACTCCACCTCGAACAGGATGCGCAGCCACAGCCCGACCGTGGCCCCCCGACGCGGCCACAACGTCACCCGGCCAAAGATCCGCCGGGGTACCTCGCGCATTTGCAATGCTGCGGGGTTCCACACCGTCCGGGGCGTCACGATGAACATAGTTCGCACCCCCTCCTGACCACCCAAGGATAGGTGACACGCAGGCGCGCGGCGTCAAGGCGGGCTTGCATCCCGGTTGCCCCGCCGCCGCCACCCCACCACCTGCGCCAGGATCGACAGGGCAATCTCTTCGGGCGTGATCGCATGGATATCCAGGCCTGCCGGGGCAGCAACGGCGGCCAGCAGGGCCGGGTCTATCCCGTCCGCCGCCAGCCGCGCCGACAGCGTGGCAAACTTGCGCCGCGATCCGACAAAGGCCACATGCCCCGCCCCTATCGCCAGTGCCGCCCGCAGGGCCGCGTCGTCGCCCCGCCCCTGCGTCGCCACCACCACGAATGCCGCACCCGCCGCCCCGTCGAAACCGCCCCCGACCACTTCGGCCAAACCAGCGTCGTCCAGCCCGGGTGCCGCCAGCGTCCGGTGCAGATCAAACCGCCCCGCCAGTTCGCACAGCGCCAGGGCCACCGGCCCCGCGCCAAAGATCACCAGACGCGGCTGCGGCAGCACCGGCTCGACAAAGATATCCATCGACCCCTTCGACGGGCAACCGTTGCGTGCAAACACGATGCCGTCCCGCGCCTCGCCCGCCTGCACGCCCTCGACCTCCAGCAACTCCTCCGGGCGCAGTGACACATATTGCGGCTGGCCCGACGCCATCGCCGCCTGCGCCGCCTTTGCCACCGCCGACCGCGCACATCCCCCGCCGATCCAGCCCGCCGCGACGCTGCCGTCACGCAGGATCAGCGCCCGCGCCCCGGGCTTGGCCGAGGTCGCGGCCAGCGTCCGCACGACCGTCGCCACGGCATAGGGCTCTGACGCGGCGCGCAGCCGCGTGGCCTCGGTCTCGAACAACTCCATCCGCGTCATATCCGCGACAACTCCCCCTCCAGTGCCGCCAGATCGTCCAGCGTGCTCGCCGGCGCAAAAAGATCCAGATACGGCAACGCCGCCGCCATCCCACCCGCCACCGGCGCGTAATCCCGCCATGATTTCAGCGGGTTCAGCCAGATGATCCGTGCCCCCCGCCGCGCCAGCCGCTGCATCGCATCGCCCAGCATCACGGGCGGGTCGCTGTCGTACCCGTCCGAAAGGATCATGACCACCGTCCGCCCGTTCACCCGCGCCCGGGCATGGGTGGCGGCAAACTGCATCAGGTTCCCCCCGATCCGCGACCCGCCGCCAAAGCCGTCAGCCAAAAGCGTGATCCGTCCCAGGGCGCGCAATGGGTCATCGTCACGCAAGGCCTCGGTGATCCGCACCAGCCTTGTATGGAAAAGGTAGGCATCGGCATCCGCATCGGCCCGCATCAGCCCGGCCAGAAACGCCAGAAACGCCCGCGCATAGGGCCCCATCGACCCCGACACATCAACCAGCGCCACAATCCGCACCGGCCGTTCGGGCCGCGCCTGCCGGCACAGGCGCAATGGCTCTCCCCCGGTGCCAAGGCTGGCGCGGATGGTGCGGCGCAGGTCCACAGCAGCACCCGCCTTCGCCGCCCGCCGCCTGCGAGAACGGCGGTCGCGGATCGCGGCCCCCAGCCGCCGCGCCACGGCCTCCGCTTCGCGGATGTCGGCGGCACTCACCAGATTGCGCAGGTCGACCTTGGCCAGGTTGCGCACCCGCGACGCCACCAGCCGCCCGTCCGTACCATCCGCCTCGGCTTCACCCACCCCGTCCGGCCCGTCAGGCGCGCCGGAGCCACTGCCTGCTGCCCCCGTGTCGATCCCGCGCGCGCCAGGCCGGGCCGACCCTTGCGCCGGATCAACCCGTGGCCGCACCCGCCCCCCGTTCCGCCAATAGGCCGCGAACAGCGCGTCGAACCGCCCCCAGTCCGCCGCCGACCCGCAAGCCACCGCCTTTACCGCCCGCCGCAGCGTGTCGATGTCCGGGGCAGTCACGCTCACCGCCCGCAGCGCAAGGTCGGTCTCGGCCACCCCCACCCGGAACCCGTTGTTGCGCAGATGCACCATGAAGCCTGCCACCCGTGCCACCGGCCCTGCGTCGCGCGCGGCAAAGCGGGTGATCTGGCTCATGCCGCCTTGCCCGCAATCCGCTGCGCCACCTCGGTCGGCACCGCCGCGCGGTCCTCGCGGGTTTTCAGCAGCGTCACCAGCGTCGCCTGCAACAGGCCTGCATCCGCCGTCAGGTCGTTCACGCCAAGCCCGGCCAATGCGCCTGCGAAATCCAGCATCTCGGCCACGCCGGGTTTCTTGTCGAGGTCCTCATGCCGCAGCGCCTGCACGAACCCCACGATCTGCCCCATCAGCGCCTCATCCATCCCCGGCAGACGCGCCGCCAGAATGGCCAGTTCCGCAGCCCGGTCGGGATAATCCACATGCGCGTACAGGCACCGCCGCCGCAGCGCGTCCGACAGATCGCGCGTGCCGTTGGCGGTCAGGATGACAATGGGCCGGGTCACCGCGCGGATGGTCCCCAACTCGGGGATGGTGATCGCGAAATCCGACAGGATTTCCAGAAGATAGGCCTCGAATTCCTCATCCGCCCGGTCCACCTCGTCGATCAGCAGCACGGGCGCCACCTTCTGCCGGATCGCCCGCAACAAGGGGCGCTCCAGAAGGTAAGCCTCGGAGAAAATGCGCTTTTCCACCGCCGCCCCGGTCTCGCCCCCCTCCGCCGCCGCCCTTATCGCCAGCAACTGCCGCTGATAGTTCCACTCATAGATCGCGTGACCCGCATCCAGCCCCTCATAGCACTGCAACCGGATCAGCTCGCACCCCCGCGCCGCCGCCAGCGCCCGCGCGACCTCGGTCTTGCCCACCCCCGCCGCCCCTTCCAGCAACAACGGTCGCCCCAGCGACAGCGCCAGATGCACCGCCATCGCGAGGTCGGGCGAGGCGACATAGCCCTGCCCCGCAAGCGCCGCCCGGATGTCGTCCCACCCGCTCATCACGCCTCTTTCATCTTTGCAGAAATATCCCACGGGGGGTGCGGGGGGTGTAAACCCCCCCGCTCCTGCCCGCACCACACGCTCTACCCATGCAGCCCCAGATCATTTGCGATCTTCCATATCCGCCAATGGTCGTGCGGCATATGGCTCTGCCGCAGCCCGAAGGCGCGGAACGCATCATGCACTGCGTTGGAAAACGCAGGCACGCCGCCGACGTTCGGGCTCTCGCCCACCCCCTTGGCCCCGATCGGATGGTGCGGCGAAGGGGTCTCGGTGTGGTCGGTGGTGTAATGCGGCGTCTCCCAGGCAGTCGGCAGATAGAAATCCATCAACGTCCCGGTCTTGCAGTTGCCGCCTTCGTCATAGGCAATCTCTTGCCCCATCGCGATGGCCAGTGCCTCGGTCAGCCCGCCATGCACCTGCCCCTCGATGATCATCGGATTGATCCGCGTGCCGCAATCGTCCAGCGCATGGAACTGGCGTACCTGGTGTTCGCCGGTGTCCGCATCCACCTCCATCACGCAGACATAGGCGCCAAAGGGATAGGTCATGTTCGGCGGATCATAGTAGCTCACCGCCTCCAGCCCCGGCTCAAGTCCCGGAATGGCGTTGTGATAGGCGGCATAGGCGATCTCGGCCATGGTCTTGAACCGCTCGGGCGCGCCCTTGACGGCAAAGCGGTCGACGTCCCACTCAAGATCGCCGTCGTGTACCTCCAGCAACCACGCCGCGATCATCTGCGCCTTGGCGCGGATTTTCCGCCCACACAGCGCCGTCGCCGCCCCCGCAACGGGGGTGGACCGAGACCCATAGGTTCCCAGACCGTAGGGCGCGGTGTCGGTGTCGCCCTCCTCCACCACGATCTTGTCGGCAGGCAGGCCGATCTCACTGGCGATGATCTGCGCGAAGGTCGTCGCGTGCCCCTGCCCCTGGCTGATCGTGCCCAGCCGGGCAATCGCAGACCCGGTCGGATGCACCCGGATTTCGCAGCTGTCAAACATCCCCATCCCCAGGATGTCACAGTTCTTGACCGGCCCAGCCCCCACGATCTCGGTGAAGTGCGTCAACCCGATCCCCAGCAGTTTCCGCGTCTTGCCCGCCTTGAAATCCTCAACCCTTTGCGCCTGTTCGGCGCGCAGACCCTTGTAGTCCACCGCCGCCATCACCTTGTCCCAGGCGGTATGATAATCGCCCGAATCGTATTCCCAGCCCAAAGCCGACTGATAGGGAAACTGCTCTTTCCGGATGAAGTTCATCCGCCGCAAGTCAGCCGCATCCATCCCCAGTTCAATCGCCAGAATCTCGATCATCCGCTCGATGAAATACGCGGCTTCGGTCACCCGGAACGAACAGCGATAGGCGACACCGCCCGGGGCCTTGTTGGTATAGACCCCGTCCACCCCCACATAAGCGACGGGAATGTCATAGCTTCCGGTGCAGATGCTGAAGAACCCTGCCGGAAACTTGGTGGGGTCGGCACAGGCATCGAATGCGCCGTGGTCCGCCGTCACATGGCAATGCAGGCCGGTGATCTTGCCCTCTTTCGTCGCCGAAATCCGCCCCTTCATCCAATAGTCGCGGGCGAACGCTGTGGCCATCAGGTTATCCATCCGGTCCTCGACCCACTTCACCGGCACGCCGGTGACGATGGACGCCACGATGGAACATATATATCCGGGATAGACCCCGACCTTGTTGCCAAAGCCACCGCCGATGTCGGGCGACACGATGCGGATGTTCGACTCTGGAATGCCCGACAGCAGCGACGCCACCGTGCGCACCACATGCGGGGCCTGAAACGTGCCCCAGACCGTCAGCTTGCCGTTCACCTTGTCCATCGACGCCACGCAGCCGCAGGTCTCCAGCGGGCAGGGATGAACGCGGTGGTAATAGATCATCTCTTCGGCCACCACATCGGCGGCCCCGATGGCCTGTTCGGTGGCCTCTTTATCCCCGGTTTCCCACAGAAAGATATGGTTGTGATGGCGACGCGCCCCATGCGCCCCAGACGTCTGGCCCGCCAGATCCTCGCGCAACACCGGGGCATCCTCGGCTAGCGCCTTGAACGGATCGACGACGACGGGCAGTTCCTCGTAATCCACCTCGACCAGTTCAATCGCGTCGGCACAGATGTAGCGGTCCTTCGCCACGACAAAGGCCACCTCCTGCCCCTGGAACAGCACCTTGCCGTCGGCCAGCACCATCTGCTTGTCACCGGCAAGCGTCGGCATCCAGTGCAGGCCAAGCGGTGCCAGATCGGCCGCCGTCAGAACGGCAATCACCCCCGGCAGCGCCTTGGCCGCATCGGCGTTAATCGATTTGACCCGGGCATGCGCATAGGGCGACCTCACAAAATCGCCGAACAGCATGCCGGGCATCTTGATGTCGTCGACATAGTTGCCCTTGCCTTGGGTGAACCGCACATCCTCGACGCGCTTGCGCGATGATCCAAGGCCCTTAAGGTTCGCGATCCGGTCATCGCGGGTGGGGGTCTGGTCGTTCATTCGGCGGCCTCCTTGGCGGCGTTCATGGTGGCTGCGGCGGCAAGGATCGACTTGACGATGTTCTGATACCCAGTGCAGCGGCACAGGTTTCCGGCCATGCCGAACCGTATCTCGGCCTCGGTCGGGTTCGGATTTTCCTGCAACAGCCGGTGCGCGCTGGTGATCATGCCGGGCGTGCAGTAGCCGCATTGCAGCCCGTGGTGTTCACGGAACGCCGCCTGCAACGGGTGCAGCGCGTCGGGCTTGCCAAGCCCCTCGATGGTGGTCACCTCGGCGCCCGCAGCCTGGGCGACAAACACGGTGCAGGATTTCACCGACTTGCCGTTCATATCCACCGTACAAGCCCCGCAATGCGAGGTTTCGCAGCCGATATGCGGGCCGGTCAGCAGCAGCCGCTCACGCAGGGTATGGATCAGCAACTCACGCGGTTCCGCCATAAATTCATGGACTTCGCCATTTACGGTCAGACTGATGGGCATCTTGGCCATGGGTGTCTCCCTACGTACGCGACCAGGCGCGCAGGATGGCGCGTGTCAGCACGGCCCCCGCGGCGTGGCGCTTGAAGGCGGCGGGGCCGCGGTTGTCGGCACCGGGGTCGATGACGGATTGCATGTGCTCGAGGGCTGCCGTGATCGCGGCGGCGTCGCAGGCCGTGCCCACCAGCGCATCGCCCGCCGCCTCGGCAAAGGCGGGGGTGTCGCGCAGGTTGGTCATGGCGATACTCGCCGTCGCGACCCGTCCGTTCTGTTTCGTCAGGATCACGGCGGCGGCGGCGGTGGCATAGTCACCGATCTTGCGCTTCTGTTTTTCATAGGCAGAACCGCTCCCCGTTGCCGCGAACGCAATCCGCGTCAGGATCTCGTCATCCCGCCGCGCAGTCTCATAGGCGCTGCGATAGAATGCCCGCGCGGCCACGTCCCGCGCCCCGCCCGGCCCCACCAGCGTGAAGACGGCATCAAGACACTGCATCAGCCCCGGCATGTCGTTGCCCGGATCACCATTGGCCACATTGCCGCCGATGGTGCCGACATAGCGCACCTGCGGGTCGGCAATCTGCAGCGCCGCTTCCCGCATGATCGGGGCAGCAGAGGCCAACCCGTCATGGGTCAGCAGTTCATGCTGCGTCACCATCGCGCCGATGGTCACGCGGCCACCCCCAACCGTAATGCCCCGCAACTCGGCGATATCCTGCAGGTCGATCAGATGATCAATCTGCGCCATCCGCAGCTTCATCATCGGGATCAGGCTGTGACCGCCTGCGATGACACGGGCATCGTCGCCATGTTCGGTCAGAACACCAAGCGCCGATGCAAGATCGGACGGCCGGTGATAGGCGAATGCACCCGGTATCATGTACGCTCCTCCCTGCAGGCTGCTCTTTGGCGGCACCCCATTGATGCCACCGTCGCGCCGGACGCGGCCCATCGCCTATCCAAGACGCGCGAGAAACCGGCGGATTTGCACGAAATGCGCCATCCCTGCACGAAATGCGCAGGACTTTAGGAACCCAATGCCTGACGTACCTGCGCCAGCCGCGACCGCGCCACAGGAACCTTCTGGCCGCTTTCGAACAGACAGTGACCGCCGTCCTTGCGCCGCTCCAACCCGGTCACCAGACGCGGATTGACAAGGTAACTGCGATGCACCCGCAGGAACCCCCCGGGTGCCAGCCGCGCCTCGGCCTCGGTGATGGGCCAGGGACAGAACAGCCGCTCGGTGCCCTGGTGCAACAGCGTATAATGCCCCTGCGCCTCGACCGCCGATACCCGTGCAGGATCGATGAACAACGTCCGCCCCTCACGCTCATAGGGGATGCGGGGCGGGTCAGGGGCGGGCGGGGTAACAGCGGGCGGGGCGGGTACCGCCGTGACGGGAATGGTGGCAGCGGCCTGCGCCGGCGCAAAGGTGATCCCGGTCAACAGAAACGCGGATGAGATGACAAAGGCCGAAAGGGTAACGATCATCGCCAGCGTCTCGTTGCGCAACAGCGGCCCTGTCCCCGCGGGGCCCGGCAAGGCCAGAAACCCGGTCCCGGCCATCGCGATGAAATGCACCGAGAATACCGCCAGCCCGAACCCGACGGTCCCCAACAGGATATTGCGCCGCCCCCGGTCGCTGTAGGCCACCCATACCGCCGCCACGCTCAGCACGACTGACGCCGCCACGGACAGAACCAACCCCCCGACCGTATAAACCGGACGGCACAACTCCATTCCCGACATGCCGATGTAGTGCATGATCGGAATGCCAAGACCGATGATCGCCCCCGCCCCGGTGATGGTCCGTGGGCTGCGCGGCACGAAGTGCAGGATCAGGAACGCAACCCCCACGATCAGGATCGACACCAGCGCCGAGATCAGGGTGACCAACGGATCGTAGGAAAACGGGATCGGCAGGTTCAGCCCCAGCATGGCCACAAAGTGCATCGACCAGATGCCACCCCCAAGCGCCACCGCCGCCATCGACACCACCACCTTGCGGCGCGGCAACGCCAGCCGCCCCGCCCCTTGCGTCAGCGTCAGGCCGGTGAATCCCGCCATCATCGCGACGGCAAGCGACGCCAGTACCAACCGCCAGTCATGCGCCGCCTCAACCACCCGCCCGGGCCTCCCCTCCCGCTCTTCCACAGGTAGACCGCCCACGGGGTTCCGCCAAGCACCAACTAAGGTTGCTTTTTCTGTCCTCAAGTATCCCACGGGGGGTCCGGGGGGTGTTAAACCCCCCGGCCTCCGGTGCCGAAAGATCCGCCCTGTCAGGTTTTGACCGCACGCAACCCCCGCCACCCCCGCGCCAGCCCCCAAGTCGACAACTGCCGCCCGGGCCCCGCGCAAATCTCCACC
>JBBQXK010000012.1:0-88166 GCA_038209775.1 Rhodobacterales bacterium
CGCGTCCGCCCCCCCCCCCCCCACCCCCCCCCCCCCCTCCCCCCACCCCCCCCCCCCCCCCCCCCCCCCCCCCCCCCCCCCCCCCCCCCCCCCCCCCCCCCCCCCCCCCCCCCCCCCCCCCCCCCCCCCCCCCCCCCCCCCCGCTCCTGCCCCCCGAACCTACTCTGCGCTCCGCAGCACCTGCGCCGGACGCGCCGCCAGGGGCCGCCAGGCAAACACCAGCCCCGCCATCAGCGTGGCGATCACCCCCCCCAGCACGATCCCCACTGCCGAGCCCCACTCGAACGCATAGTCCGCCTCCATCACAAAGGTCATCACCGCCCAGCCGGCCAGCCCTCCCGCCACAACCGCCACCGCGCCCGCCGCCGCCCCCATCAACCCCGCGCGCAGTGCGAAGCTGCCCAGGATCCGCGCCCGCGTCGCCCCCAGGGTCTTCAGCACCGCCGCCTCGTACACCCGCGCCCGCTCTCCCGCTGCCGCAGCCCCGATCAGCACCACGAACCCGGTCAACAGCGTCGCCCCCGCCGCCCATGCGGTGGCCCCGGCAATCGCCCCCAAGGCCTCGGTCACCCGGTCAATCGCATCGCGCACCCGGATCGCGGTGATGTTGGGATAGGCCGTCGCCACATCCCGCAGGATCGCGGCCTCAGCGGTCGGCTCGGCATAGACCGTGGCGATATGGGTGTGCGGCGCGCCCTGCAGCGCGGTCGGGTTCATCGTCATCACGAACCCCATCCCGGCGGTCGAAAAATCGACCACCCGGAAACTCGTCACCTCCGCCTCGATATCGCGGCTCAGGATGTTGACGGTGATCTTGTCGCCCAGCTTCAGCCCCAACTCCCCGGCCTCTTCGGCGGCAAAGCTGATCTGCGGCGGGCCGTCATACCCCTCGGGCCACCACGCGCCCTCGGTCACCGTCGCATTGCCCGGGGTCGCGGCATAGGTCACCCCCCGGTCGCCCCGCACCACCCAATGATCGCCCGCAACCTCGGTCGCAGGCCGTCCGTTGATCTGCGTGATCACCCCCCGCAGCATCGGCGCGCTTTCCACCTTCGACACCGCCGGATCGCCCTTTACCCGTTGCAGAAAGCCGTCAAGCTGGTCGTTCTGGATATCCAGAAAGAAATACGAAGGCGCCCGTGTCGGCAGATCCCTTGCGATGGCGCTGCGCAGGTTGGCATCAATCTGCCCCACCGCCGCCAGCACCGACAGCCCCAACCCCAGCGACAGGATCACCGACATCGCCTCGTCGCGCGGCCCGCCGATGGCCGCCAGTGCCAGCCGCAACCCGGGCCGCCCGCGCACCGCGACCCCCCGTGCCAGCCGCCGCGCCAGCCGCCGCAGCCCCAGCGCCGCCCCCATCAGGATGACCAGCGCCACCACGATCCCCGCCGCCGACCACATGGCCAGCATCGGCACACCCGAAAACATCGCGGCCCCGCCGACCAGCGCCGCCGCCAGCACCGCCAGCGCCGCCAGATACTGCCACCCCGGCCAGCCGCCGCTGCCCGCGCCACCCCGGTACAGCGCCGCCGCCCGCACACCCTCGGTCCGCGCCAGCGGCCACAGCGTGAACAGCATCGCCGTCACCACGCCGTAAAACGCGGCCTCCATCAACGGTGCAGGATAGGGCCGCATCACCAAGGGAATGGGCAGGCTCGCCTCCAGCACCGGCGCGAGCACAATCGGAACCCCGGCCCCCAGCAGCAGCCCGATAGCCACCCCGATCAGCGTCAGCACCCCGATCTGCAGCACATAAACCCAGAACACCACCCGCCGCCCGGCCCCCAGCGTGCGCAATGTGGCGATCACCGGAACCTTGCCTTCAAGATACGCCCGCACCGCCGCCGACACGCCGACACCGCCCACGGCCAGCCCCGCCAGCCCCACCAGCACCAGAAACGACCCCATCCGGTCAATGAACCGCTCCACCCCCGGCGCCGCCCGCCGGCTGTCCTGCCAGCGCAGGCCAGAATCCGGCATCGCCACTCCAGCCCCCGCCTCGATGGCATCCAGATCGGCCCCCTCGGGCAGCGTCATCCGGTATTCCGTTTCATACAGCGTCCCCGGCCCGATCAGCCCCGACGCAGCCAAGTCCTCGGTCAGCACCATCGTCCGTGGCCCCAGCGCAAAGCCGCCCGTGGCGCTGTCGGGTTCGCGCACCAGCACTGCCGCCAGCCGGAACTCCTGCACGCCCAGCTTGAACCGCGACCCGGTCTGCAGCCCCATCCGGTCCGCCAGAACCCGGTCCATGACCGCCCCCGGCACGCCGTCCGTCCGTGCCAGCGCCTCGGCCAGCGGCATCACCGGGTCAAGCACGACCGCGCCCACCAAAGGATAGGCCGCATCCACCGCCTTCACCTGCGTCAGCGACCGCTCCTCGGCCCCATCGGGCCCCGCCACGACCATCGACCGAAAATCGACCACCTCCGACAGCGCCGTGGCCTGTCCCGCCATCCACGCCCGCTCGGCCTCGGTCGCAAAACGGAACGTCAGTTCAATCTGTGCATCGCCACCCAGCAGAACCGCACCCTGATCGCGCAGACCCGCCTCGATGGCCGCCCGCACCATCCCCACCCCGGCAATCGCCGCAACTCCCAAGGCAAGGCAGGCGAGGAAGATGCGGAACCCCCGCACCCCCCCCCGCAACTCACGCCGCGCAAGGGTCCATGCAACGCGCAGATCGGCGACCAGCCCGCTCATGCCGAACGCCCGGTGAAACACAAAACGTATGTACAGATGTAATACACTTCGCATACGGGCCGAATACGGATCGAATACATCATTCCGCAGCCTTCCCATGGGGTTGCACGGCATCCCCCACGATCCGCCCGTCCACCAGCCGCACCACCCTGTCACACCGCGCCGCCAGTTCCGGCGCATGGGTGACCAGCACCAAGGTGGCCCCATGCCGGTCGCGCAGCCCGAACAACAGGTCCATGATCGCCTGCCCGTTGACCCCGTCCAGATTGCCCGTCGGCTCATCCGCAAGCAGGATCGCCGGCCGCGCCACCACGGCCCTTGCCAGCGCCACGCGCTGCTGCTCGCCCCCCGACATCTGCGCCGGGTAATGATCCGCCCGCGCGCCCAGGCCCACCGCCGCCAGTTCTGCGCCGGCCCTTGCGAAGGCATCCCGCTCACCCGCCAACTCCAGCGGCACCGCGACATTTTCCAGCGCGGTCATGGTCGGGATCAGGTGGAAAGATTGGAACACCACCCCCATATTCCCCCTGCGGAACCGCGCCAGCGCGTCCTCGTCCATCGTGGTCAGGTCATGCCCAAGTGCGGTCACCCGCCCCCCCGTGGCGCGCTCCAGCCCGCCCATCAGCATGAGGAGCGATGATTTGCCCGACCCGGACGGCCCCACCAGCCCCAACGTCTCGCCCCGCGTCACGTCCAGCGTAATGTCCCGCAAAATCTGGACAATCCCGGCATTACCCGCCAAAGACAACTGCACATCGCGCAGGGAAAGGATCGGTTCGGTCATGGCAATGGTCCTTCGCTGGCGTTCCGCCTTTGCATATGGCGCGGCAAGGGCGTTGCGCAACCTCGCAGCGGTGGCAATGCTTGCCCTGCCGCACACGGCCTCAGCCGAACCCCTTACCCTTCTGGCCTTCGGCGACAGCCTGACGCAGGGCTACGGGCTGCCGGCGGGTGACGGGTTCGTGCCGCAACTGCAGGAATGGCTGCGGCAACAGGGGGCCGATGTCACGGTTGTGAACGCAGGCGTCTCCGGCGACACTACCGCCGGCGGCGCCGCCCGCATCGACTGGACCCTGACCCCCGAGGTTGATGCGGTGATCGTGACGCTTGGCGGCAACGACCTTCTGCGCGGGATCGACCCGGCGGTGGCGGCGCGGAACCTGGACAAGATCCTGACCGCGACCGACGCACAGGACCTGCCCGTGATGCTGGTCGCGATGCAGGCGCTTGGCAACTACGGCCCTGACTATAAAAAGGAATTCGACGCGATCTATCCCGATCTGGCCGCGAAACACGGCGCGATGCTGGCCGACAACTTCTTCGCCGCCCTCCTGGCCCCCGGCGCCGACCAGGCCACGTTCAACACTTACATGCAGCTTGACGGCATCCATCCCAACGCCAAAGGTGTGGCCAAGATCGTGGCGTCCCTTGGCCCCGAGGTGCTGACCCTCCTCGCCACCGCCGACCCCTGACTGCTTCCGGCTTCACCTTGCCCAAATACTCCGGGGTGCGGGGCAGAGCCCCGCTCCTGCCGTGGTAAATGATGCGCCTGATCCCCCTTGCCATCCTGACCGCCCTCACCGGAACGCCCGCCCGCGCCGACTGCAGCCTTGCTCTTGTCCTCGCTCTCGACGTCTCGGCCTCGGTCGATACACGGGAATATGATCTGCAGGCGCGCGGCATGGCCGCCGCCCTCCTGTCGCCCGTCGTGGCCGGCATCATCCTCGAAGATCCCACCCGCCCCATCGCCCTGTCTGCGTTTGTCTGGAGCGGGCCGGGCGATGTGTCGCTGATCGCCGACTGGACCCTGATCGGTGACGCGGCCACCCTGCAATCGGTCGCTGACCGCATCGCCCGACACCCAAGGAAAGCGTCCTTCGACGGCCGTACCGCCATCGGTGCCGCCCTCGCACAGGGCGGTTTCCTGCACCGGACCGCCCCCCCCTGCGACCGCCGCATCATCGACATCGCGGCAGATGGTGAAAACAACGCGGGCCCCGAACCGCAAGGCCCCCGAGACGCGCTGACCGGCATCACCGTCAACGCGCTTGCCATCACCGGCGACCGCCCCCACGATCAGTCCAGCAATGACCGGCCCCAACGCTCGCTTGGCCGCTATCTTGAGGCGCGGGTGATCCGGGGGGCGGATGCCTTTGTCGAGACCGCCCTCGACTACGACGATTTCGAAATTGCGATGACCCGCAAACTGTTGCGCGAACTGCGCCCGATCATGATCGGCACCCTGATCCCCTGACGGCCACAGCAAGCCCCGCCGCAAGTCCGGATTTCCTTACCTCAACCCTGTTGGTGATCGGCCCGATCCGGGTTACCCTGCATCAGCCGTTATGATTATCGGCGGGCCCGTCGTCGTTTTCGCTAACCTACCGATTACGCCCGCTCCCGGGCACAGATATTGTCCCGAGGTCCATTATGACACTGCGTATCCCACGAGAACGGCTTTTCCAGACCGTCGCGTTCGAAACCGGCGGCCTCATCATGATCGCCCCGCTCTATGCGCTGTTCATGGGGCAGGGGTCCGGCGAAACCCTGGTCCTGTTTGCCACCCTTTCGGCAGCGGTCATGGTCTGGTCCCCCCTCTACAATACGCTCTTCGACTGGGCCGACCTGCGCCTTTCCGGGCGGCTGGCCAGCGAACGCCCGCACCGCTGGCGCATCGTCCATGCGCTGTTGCACGAGGTGACCACGGTCGTGGTCACGCTGCCCCTGCTGATCTGGCTGGGTGGCCATTCCTGGCAGGCAGCCCTTGCCCTCGATCTGGCACTGACGCTGTTCTATGCGGCCTATGCCTATCTTTTCCATCTGGCCTATGACCACCTCCGCCCGGTCACGCTGCGCCACCCTTTGGTTGCGGGCAGCGCATCATGAGCGTCGCAATGCCGCGCCCGACGGCGCCGATGACCACACATGAACCCTTTGGCGTCCACATCATGATCGACGGCTATTATGCCACCGGCCCGCTTATGACCGATGCCGCCGGCCTGAAACATCTTCTGACCAACCTGCCCGGCGAGATGGGGATGCACCGCATCTGTGACCCCGTCGTGGTCGAGGTCGGGCCGAACTGCGCGAAAGACCCGGGCGGTCTGTCGGGGTTCGTGATGATCGCGGAAAGCCATGTCAGCTTTCACACCTTCCCGGCGCGGGGGTTCATCACCATGGACCTTTACACCTGCCAGACCGGCATCGATGCGGGTGCCATCGCGGCGCGGCTCAAGTCCGCGTTCGGCGTGACCGACGCCGAGGTGCTGGTCCAGCCCCGCGGCCTGCGCTATCCGGCGGCGAACCTGGGTGCTGTCGCTTGCGCGTTGGCGCAGGTGGGGTAAGGTGCGCGCTGAACCAACAGCGGGGGCGCGCGACATGCGGCTGATGATGGCGATCCTGATGCTGACGCTGGTTGCGGGGTGCCGTGGTGTGCCGATCGTCCCGTTCATCTGACGGGATGACCCACAGCCACCCCGTCCGCGTCTATTACGAAGACACCGACCTTGCGGGCATCGTCTATTACGCCAACTACCTGAAATTCATCGAACGTGCCCGCACCGAATGGGTGCGCACCCTTGGCATCAACCAAGACACCCTGCGCCGGGATACAGGCGTCGTCTTTGCAGTCCGCCGGGTCGAGGCCGACTATCTGGCGCCCGCAAGGTTCGACGATGTGCTGGATGTGCGGACCGCCCTTGTCACCCTGACGCCTGCGCGCATCCTGCTGGCACAGACGGTCTGGCGCGGCGATATGCTGTTGTTTCAGGCGCAGGTGACGCTGGTGTGCCTGACCGCGCGCGGCACGGCCACCCGTCTGCCGGCCGCCCTTCGCGCCCGGCTCACCCCCGCCTGACGCATGCCACCTGCGCAGCGGATTGCCGCGCATGACCAAGATGTGTTGGCAAGGGGCTGGGATTCCGGTAAGGATTGGGCAACAGCAAGGCCGGAAAACGGCTGACCCACCCCGAGCAGCACTCCAAAACAGACTGGCACATTGATGGAAACCGAAGCCCTTGCCGCCGCGCAGGAGATTGACTTCTCCTTGCTTGCGCTCTTTTCCCGCGCGACCCTGACCGTCAAGGTCGTGATGCTGATGCTTATGGTGATGTCGTTCTGGTCATGGGCAATCATCGTGCAGCGGCATCTGATCTATCGGCGGGCCAAGCGCGAAGCGGCGGTATTCGACACCGCCTTCTGGTCGGGCGAACCGCTGGACGAGTTGTATGAAAAGATCGGGCCGGAACCCAAGGGCGCCAGCCAGAAGATTTTCGCCAGCGGCATGCTGGAATGGCGGCGCAGTCACAAACAGGACGGCGCCCTGATTGCAGGCGCGCAGGCCCGCATCGACCGGGCGATGGACGTGGCGATTGCCCGCGAGAATGAACGCCTGGGAACCGGCCTGTCGTTCCTTGCCACCACCGGATCGACGGCACCTTTCATCGGCTTGTTCGGCACCGTCTGGGGCATCAAGCACGCCTTCGAGCAGATCGCGATTTCGCAAAACACCAACCTGGCCGTCGTGGCCCCCGGGATTGCCGAGGCGCTTCTGGCCACCGGCATCGGCCTTGTCGCGGCCATTCCGGCGGTGGTGTTCTACAACAAGCTGAACTCTGACAGCGAACGCATCGTCGGCGGCTACGAATCCTTTGCAGATGAGTTTGCCACGATCCTGTCGCGGCAACTGGACGCCGCCTGATGGGGGCCGGGGTCCAGGCACGGGGCGGCGGAGGCGGCGGGCGGCGCGGACGCCGCCGGGGCCGTGCGGCGGCGATGTCAGAGATCAACGTGACGCCCTTTGTCGACGTGATGCTGGTCTTGCTCATCATCTTCATGGTGGCGGCCCCCCTGTTGACCGTGGGCGTGCCGGTAGAGCTGCCGAAAACCGCAGCATCCGCCCTGCCGACCGAGCAGGAAGAGCCGCTGACCATCACCATGACCTCGGACGGACGGTTGTTGATCCAGAACAGCGATGTGGCCGATGCCGAACTTATTCCCCGCCTGCAGGCGATTGCGGCCGAGCGGACCAGCGACAAGGTGTTCCTGCGGGCCGACGGGGCCATCCCGTACGAGCGTGTGGCGCAACTGATGGGGGCGCTGAATGCGGGTGGGTTCACCAATATCGGGCTGGTGACCGATACCGACGGGCCGACCTTCGGCGCGAACGGCGGCTGAGGGGCCGATGAACACAGGTCAGGTCATTTCTGGCGCAGGACACGCGGCGGCCATCCTGTGGGTGCTGCTCGGGGGCCTGTTCACGTCGAAAGACGCGCCCGAGATGACGGTGACGCAGGTGTCGCTGGTGACATCGGCAGAGCTTGACGCGATGACCGCCGCCGCAACCGCGCAGCCTGTGGCGGAACCGGCGGTAGAGCCTGCGCCCGAACCAGCCCCCGAACCAACCCCCGAACCCACACCCGAGCCCACACCCGAGCCCGAACCGCAGCCCGCGGTCGAGCCGGAACCCACACCCGAACCCATCCCCGAGCCGGTCCCGGCACCCGAACCCACCCCCGAAGCCGAGCCGCTGCCCGAACCCCTGCCCGAACCCGAACCCCTGCCCGAGCCGGAACCGGAACCCCTGCCCGAACCCGAGGTCATCCTTCCGCCCGAACCCACGCCCCCGGCCCCCACCGACGAGGTTGCGGTTCTGGCCCCCGTCACCTCACCCCGCCCGCAGCCCAGACCGGCGCCGCGCGTGGCCCCCGTGCCGACCGAGGCCCCCCCGCCCGAGGCCGTGACGGCCCCCGAGGCCGTGCCCGAAGTGACGCCCGAACCCACCCCCGAACCCGTGGCCATCGAACCCGAACGCCCCGCCGCCGCCCCGGAAGAGGCGGGAACCGAGTTGCTGACCGAGGCCAATCAGGATCAGGCGAACCTCGCCCCCTCGGCGTCGATCCGCCCGCAACCCCGACCGGCCCGCAGGCCCCAACCCGCCGCCGAACCGGCGGCAGAACCCGCCACCGACGACAACACCGCCGACGCCGTTGCCGCCGCCGTTGCCGAAGCCGCCGCGGCGGCAGCGGCAGAGGCACCAGCCAGCCAGCCCGCCGCATCGTCCGGCGCACCGATGACCCAGGGCGAAAAAGACGCGATCCGCGTGGCGGTCAGCGCCTGCTGGAACGTGGGGTCGCTGTCCAGCGAGGCGAGTGCCACCATCGTCACCGTCGCCGTCACCATGGACCAGTCCGGCAAACCCAACCCCGGCTCGATCCGCCTGATCGACTGGCAGAACGGGTCCGAAGCCGCTGCCCGACAGGCGTTCGAGGCCGCACGGCGCGGCATCCTGCGCTGTGCGAGCGAGGGTTACCCTCTGCCCGCCGAAAAGTTCGACCAGTGGCAGAACATGGAAATGGTCTTTGACCCATCAGGGATGCGGCTTCGATGATCCGCCTTGCCTTTGCCCTTTGCTGCCTGACCCTGCCGGTTGCCGCGCAAACCGTACCCGGATCGGTGCCGCGCCCCGCGACATCGGCCGAGGCCGATATCCTGCGCGTGGCCATCACCGGCTGCTGGAACATAGCCGCCCTGACGCCCGATGCCGCGCAAACCCGTGTCACGATTGCCGTCACGCTGGACCGGCAAGGTGTGCCAGAAGCGGCTTCGATCCGCATGATCGGCCATGTCGGGCCGGAACCGGAACAGGTCGCAGCGACGGCCCGCCGTGCCATCCTGCGCTGCGGTTCGGGCGGTTTCCCGCTGCCACCCGAAAAATACGCTGACTGGCGCAACCTTGAACTGAACTTTGATCCCGCCGGGGCGTTGATCCGATGACATTCCCCGGGCCCCCCATCCCCATCCCTGCCCATATCAAGCGCAAGAGGACACACATGACCCATCTCAAGGCCCTTGCCCTGACCCTCGCCGCCGGCCTGTTCCTGATCCCGGCCACCACCACGCTGGCCCAGCAGGGCCCCCTGCGCATCGTCATCACCGAGGGGGTCATCGAACCCCTGCCCTTTGCCGTGCCGAACTTCGTGGCCGAGAACGGCGAGGCGCGTGGCTATGCCGAGGATCTGTCGCGCGTTGTGGCATCCGACCTGGCCGGAACCGGCCTGTTCCGCGAGATCCCGGCCAGTGCCCATATCGCCAAGGTGTCCAGCTTTGACGCGCCCGTCAGCTATCCCGACTGGAAGGCGATCAACGCGCAGGCGCTGATTACCGGTGCTGTCAGCGCATCGGGCGGCAGGATTGTCGTCAAGTTCCGCGTCTACGACATATTCTCGGGGGCCGAGTTGGGCGACGGGCTGCAATTTGCGGGCACCACCGACAGTTGGCGCCGGATGGCGCACAAGGTGGCCGATGCGGTCTACAGCCGGATCACCGGCGAGGGTGGTTATTTCGACAGCCGCGTGGTGTTCGTGGCCGAAAGCGGCCCGAAGAACGCGCGCAAGAAACGGCTGGCGGTGATGGATTATGACGGCGCGAACGTGTCCTACCTGACCGATAGCTCTTCCATCGTCCTTGCCCCACGGTTTTCGCCCAGTGGTGACCGGATCCTCTTCACCTCGTACTCCAGCGGCTTTCCCCGCATCTATGTGATGGACACCGCCAACCTCAAGGCCCGCGCGCTGGACGAACAGCCGGGCACGATGACGTTTGCGCCCCGGTTCGCCCCCGATGGCCGTACCGTGGTGTTCAGCCTTGAACAGGGCGGCAATTCGGACATCTACACGCTGGACAGCAGCACCGGCGCGCGTCGGCAACTGACCAACGCGCCCTCGATCGAAACCGCGCCGTCCTACAGCCCCGACGGAGCCAAGATCGTCTTTGAATCCGACCGCTCGGGCACGCAGCAGTTGTATGTGATGGGCGCGGGCGGGGGTGAGCCGCAGCGCATCAGCTTCGGGCAGGGCCGCTATGGCACGCCGGTCTGGTCGCCGCGCGGCGACCTCATTGCCTTCACCAAACAGCATCAGGGCCGGTTTCACATCGGCGTGATGCGCACCGACGGGTCCGAGGAACGCCTGCTGACCGCGTCGTTCCTGGACGAAGGCCCGACCTGGGCCCCGAACGGGCGCGTCCTGATGTTCACCCGCGAAACCAGCGGAGAGGGCGGTCAGTCGTCGCTGTATTCAGTCGACATCTCGGGCCGGAACCTGCGGCAGATGGCCACCGACGGCCCCGCATCCGACCCCGCATGGTCGCCGCTTTTGCCCTGACAAGCCCGATTCACAGGCCCGATCAAAGCTGATATGATCCGGTCAAAGAGCAGTAAAAAAAGGAACCGCCATGAATCACATCCCGAAGGCCCTCTTGTTCGTGGCCGCCCTCGGCCTTGCCGCTTGCAACAATCCCAACCGCTTTGGCGCAGGGGGGGCTGACGGTGCCAATGGCTCGGGCGGCACGGGGGGCATCGACAGTTCGGGTCTTGGTTCGGCCAGTGATCCGAACTCGCCCGCCTATTTCGCCCAGACGCTTGGCGACCGGGTGTTCTTTGCCGTCGACCAGTCCACCCTGTCGGCCGAGGCGCAGGGCACCCTGAACGGTCAGGCACAGTGGCTGAACAATCAGGGCCGCACCTATGCCATCATCGTCGAAGGCCACGCGGATGAGCAGGGCACGCGCGAATACAACTTGGCCCTTGGCGCGCGGCGTGCCAGTGCGGTGCAGAACTATCTGACGTCGCAAGGGGTGGCTTCGGGCCGGATGCGGACCGTCAGCTACGGCAAGGAACGCCCCATCGAGGTCTGCTCGACCGAGACCTGCTATAACAAGAACCGCCGCTCGGTCACGGTGCTGTCGGCGGGTGCGGGGGTCTGACATGATTTTGCGCTGGCTGATTGCCGTCCTTCTGATCCTGCCGCTGCCCCTGATGGCGCAGGACCGGGCGCAGACGCTGGCCGATATCCGGGCCGAACTGGTCGTGCTGCGGGGCGAGATTGACGGCCTGCGAGGCGAGTTGGCGACCACAGGGGCGGCACAGGGGTCGGGGGCGAACGGCCCGGCGTTGCAGCGGCTGGATACGATTGAGGCCGCGCTGATCTCGCTTACCTCCAAGGCAGAGACCATCGAGAACCGGCTGAACCGGGTGGTCACCGACGGCACCAACCGCATCGGCGATATCGAGTTTCGCCTGACCGAACTGGGCGGGGGTGACCTGTCGGCCATCCCCGCGACCCCGACCCTTGGCGGTGATACGGGTGGTCCTGCCGCCCCGACGCCGCCGCCCGCAACCGGCGGGCCCGAACTGGCCATCAGCGAACAAGCAGACTTTGACCGGGCCAAGGGGGTGCTCGGTCAAGGTGACTTTCGCACCGCCGCGGACCTCTTTGCGACCTTTGCCCAGACCTACCTGGGTGGTCCGCTGACCCAAGAGGCACATGTGTTGCGCGGCGATGCACTGGCCGGTCTGGGCGAGACGGCCAACGCCGCCCGCGCCTATCTTGAAGCGTTCAGCGGCGCCCCCGACGGCACACAGGCCCCGGTCGCGTTGTTCAAGCTTGGCCAGTCGCTTGGCCAACTGGGCCAGACGCCCGAGGCCTGCGTAACCCTGGCCGAAGTCGGCACCCGCTTTCCCGGCAGCCAGCCTGCGGCAGACGCGCAGGCCGCGATGCAGGCGTTCGGGTGCCAGTGAGTGAGCGACGTCGCCGATCCGTTCGGCTGGCTGAAGGATCAGGGCGAGGATGCGGCCCTGCTTTACGCAGCACAGATGGCGTCTGTCCCGTTCCGCCCGCTTTCGGTCATGGGACTGGCGGTATCGGGCGGCAGCGATTCCATGGCGATGCTGCACCTGATGGCCCGTGCCGCGCCCTTTGCGGGCCTGCGGATCGAGGCGGTGACCGTGGACCACCGCCTGCGGCCCGAAGCCGCTGACGAGGCGGCTTTCGTGGGCGATGTCTGCGCCGGTCTGGACGTGCCGCATCGGGTGATGGTCTGGGAACACGGCCCGATCACCGGCAACCTGATGGATCAGGCCCGGCGCGCCCGGTATGGGCTGATGGCCGGATGGGCGCAGGGGCGGGACATCGGCCACGTCGCCCTTGGGCATACAGCGGACGATAAGGCCGAAACCCTGCTGATGGGACTTGCCCGCAAGGCCGGTATAGACGGTCTTTCCGGCATGCGATCCACATGGCGCAGCGACGGTATCGTCTGGAACCGCCCATTCCTGCCCCAAAGCAGGGCAGACCTGCGCGCCTATCTTGTCCGCCACGGTCTTGGCTGGCGCGACGATCCCACCAACGACGACGCGGGGTTCACCCGCATCAAGGCACGGCGCGCACTGGTCGCGCTGGCACCGCTTGGCATCACGGCAAAGGGCCTCGCAACCGTTGCCGACAATCTGGAGTTTGCGCGCAGCGCGCTGTCCCGCTATGTCACCCAAGAGACGAGACGCGTTGCGTCGGAACGCTGCGGGGCGGTGGAAATCGATCATGCCGCCTTTGTCACGCTGCCGTTCGAGGTACAGCGCCGCATCCTGATCGCAGCCCTTCGGTGGGTGTCGGGGGCAGAATACCCGCCGCGCGAAACAGGATTGAACCGGGCGCAATGGGCCATCATGAAACACAAGCCCGCAACCTTGTCGGGCAGCCGCATCATCACGACCGAGGCCCTGATCCGCATCGTTCGTGAGCCCAAGGCCGCCAACGGCACAACTCCCGTCGGCACCCTCTGGGACCACCGCTGGCTGGTCGAAGGCCCCCCCGGCACCGTCCGCGCCCTTGGTCCCACGGGCCTGCCGCAGGTCGCCAACTGGCGCGCCCTTGGCATCCCCCGCGATGCGCTTCTGGTCACGCCCGCCGTCTGGGACGGCGATACCTTGCTGGCGGCCCCTGTTGCGGGCATGGCGAACGGCTGGAAAGCGCGCATTGTCGCGCCCTTTCACCGTTTCGCAGTATCGCATTGAACCCCCCGGCATTATCCCTATCTTGTCAGTCAAGGCTGCACCCTCTTCCGGGCTTGCGGCGGGAATGGGAGTTTCTTCGTGGGTAATGCACGAAATATCGCCTTCTGGGTTGTTCTGTTCGTTCTGGTTCTGGCGCTTTTCAACCTTTTCTCGGGCGGCACCACCACCACCGGATCGCGAACGATCTCGTACTCCGACTTCATGTCGCGGGTAGACGCGGGTGAGGTGACATCGGTTGAACTGGACGGCGAACGTGTGCTGGTGCGCGGCAAGGACGGACAATCCTATGTCGCGATCAAGCCGGTGGGTGAAGAGATTGCGCAGACGCTGATCTCGAAGGGCGTCAACGTCTCGGCTCGGGCACAGGAACAGTCGGGGATCCTGTCGATGATCTCGCTCTGGCTGCCGTTCCTGGTGCTGATCGGCATCTGGATATTCTTCATGAACCGGATGCAGGGCGGCGGACGGGGCGGTGCCATGGGCTTTGGCAAATCGCGCGCAAAGCTTTTGACCGAAAAGCATGGCCGCGTGACGTTTGATGACGTGGCCGGCATCGACGAGGCCAAGGAAGAGCTTGAGGAAATCGTCGAATTCCTGCGCAACCCGCAGAAATTTTCACGCCTTGGCGGGAAAATCCCCAAGGGCGCGCTTCTGGTCGGCCCCCCCGGTACCGGTAAAACCCTGCTGGCCCGCGCCATCGCGGGTGAGGCGGGGGTGCCGTTCTTTACAATCTCGGGCTCCGACTTTGTGGAAATGTTCGTGGGCGTCGGTGCATCCCGTGTCCGCGACATGTTCGAACAGGCGAAGAAAAACGCCCCCTGCATCGTTTTCATCGACGAGATTGACGCCGTGGGCCGTGCGCGCGGCGTGGGCATCGGCGGCGGCAATGATGAACGCGAACAGACGCTGAACCAGCTTCTGGTCGAAATGGACGGGTTTGAGGCGAACGAAGGCGTCATCATCGTCGCTGCCACCAACCGCAAGGACGTGCTTGACCCGGCGCTGCTGCGCCCGGGCCGTTTCGACCGCCAGATCCACGTCCCCAACCCCGACATCAAGGGCCGCGAAAAGATCCTGACCGTCCACGCCCGCAAGGTGCCGCTTGGCCCCGACGTCGACCTGCGCATCATCGCACGCGGTTGCCCGGGGTTCTCGGGTGCCGACCTTGCCAACCTGGTGAACGAGGCCGCCCTGACCGCCGCCCGCGTTGGCCGCCGGTTTGTGGCGATGGACGATTTCGAACAGGCCAAGGACAAGGTGATGATGGGGGCCGAACGCCGGTCCATGGTCATCACGCCCGACCAGAAGGAAAAGACCGCCTACCATGAGGCTGGCCACGCCATCGTCGGCATGAACATGCCCAAGTGCGACCCGGTCTACAAAGCCACGATCATTCCGCGCGGTGGTGCGCTTGGGATGGTCGTCAGCCTGCCCGAGATGGACCGGCTGAACATGCACAAGGACGAGGGCAAGCAGAAGATCGCGATGACCATGGCCGGCAAGGCCGCCGAGATCATCAAGTACGGCGAGGAAGGCGTGTCCAGTGGTCCCGCAGGCGACATCATGCAGGCCAGTTCGCTGGCGCGCGCGATGGTGATGCGGTGGGGCATGTCGGACGTGATCGGCAACATCGACTATGCCGAGGCGCATGAGGGGTATCAGGGCAACACCGCCGGTTTCTCGGTGTCTGCCGAGACGAAAAAGACCATCGAAGCCGAAGTGAAGGCGCTGATCGACGAAGGCTATGAGGTCGCGCGCCGCATCCTGATCGACAAGGCCGATGACTTCGAGCGTCTGGCCAGGGGCTTGCTTGAATACGAAACGCTGACCGGTGACGAAATTCGCCGCGTCATCGCGGGTGAAAAGATCGACAGTGACGACACCCCTGCCACCCCTCCGGGTGGTGGCTTGTCCAGCGTCATCGCCATCCCCAAGACCAGGCCCAAGGCACCGAAGTCTGGCGCGACCGATCCCGAGCCGGCCATCTGATGTCAGGACGGTGACTCGCTGAAACCCCGAAACCCTTGCCCGGTTTCGGGGTTTCTGTTTGTGATACGGGTTCGCGCTTACGTTGTTCTGAAGGACCGGAATGCCTGCCCTGAAACCCACCCGCTTTACCGGCACAATCGCCTGGCTCGGCATCGTCACCGACCGCGACGCCGCCCTGCCCTCAGCCCCGGTCCAGACCATCACCGCCACCTTTGCGGGCCCCCTGGGCGAGGCGCATGGTGGCCTCACCCGCCCCGCCTGTTCGCGCGTAAAAGGCCAGCACCCGCGCAATACCACCATCCGCAACGTGCGCCAGTTCTCGGTGCTGTCCGCCGAGGACCTTGCTGCCATCGCCGCCGCCATGGGGCTGGCCACGCTTGACCCCGCCCTTCTGGGGGCCACGCTGGTCATCGCGGGCATCCCCGATTTCACCCACCTGCCCCCCTCTTCGCGGCTGCAGGCCGCAGGCGGCTGCACCCTGGTGGTCGACATGGAAAACCGCCCCTGCACCCTGCCTGCCCGCCCGATCGAGGATCAGCACCCGACGTTCGGAACGCGGTTCAAACCGGCGGCAAACGGCAGGCGTGGCGTCACCGCCTGGGTCGAGCGTGAAGGCACCCTGACCCTTGGCGAAACGGTCACCCTGCACATCCCCGACCAACCCGCCTGGGCGCACCTCGACGCGGCACGCAAGGCCTGATCCCGCCCTTTCCCCTGCGGTTTCTTCTTTGTCCAAGTACTCCGGGGTCCGGGGCAGCGCCCCGAAACCCCTCCGTAAGCGCCTTGCGACGAGTTTCGCGCCCCACAGGTCGCAATCCCGCTTCGCCCCGCCCGATTCCCCCGGTATCACGTCGCGAACGGACCATTCCCGGGGGACCCCATGAAAACCGACATCGAGATTGCCCGCGCGGCGACGAAGAAACCGATCCTCGACATCGGCGCGAAACTGGGCATCCCGTCCGAACACCTGCTGCCCTATGGGCATGACAAGGCCAAGATCGGGCAGGACTTCATCAAGGGGCTTCAGGGCAAACCTGACGGCAAGCTGATCCTTGTGACCGCCATCAACCCTACCCCGGCGGGCGAGGGCAAGACCACAACCACCGTGGGCCTTGGCGACGGCCTGAACCGCATCGGCAAAAAGGCCGTGGTCTGCATCCGCGAGGCGTCGCTTGGCCCGAACTTCGGGATGAAGGGCGGGGCGGCGGGTGGCGGCATGAGCCAGGTCGTGCCGATGGAAGAGATGAACCTTCACTTCACCGGCGACTTTCACGCGATCACCTCGGCGCATAACCTGTTGTCGGCGATGCTCGACAATCACATCTACTGGGGCAACACGCTGGACATCGACGCCCGCCGCATCGTCTGGCGGCGTGTGATGGACATGAACGACCGGGCATTGCGCGATATCGTGGTGAACCTTGGCGGCGTCGCCAACGGCTTTCCGCGCCAGACCGGGTTCGACATCACCGTGGCGTCCGAGGTCATGGCGATCCTGTGCCTGTCCAAGGACCTTGCGGACCTTGAAAAGCGCCTTGGCGATATCGTGGTGGCCTACACCCGCGCCAAGACCCCCGTCTACGCGCGTGATCTCAAGGCCGACGGGGCCATGACGGTGCTGCTGAAAGACGCGATGCAGCCGAACCTTGTGCAGACGCTGGAGAACAACCCGGCCTTCGTGCATGGCGGTCCCTTTGCCAACATTGCGCACGGCTGCAACTCGGTCATCGCCACCACGACGGCGCTGAAGCTGGGCGAGTATGTGGTGACCGAGGCCGGGTTTGGCGCTGACCTTGGGGCCGAGAAGTTCTTTGATATCAAATGCCGCAAGGCCGGGCTGAAGCCCTCTGCCGCCGTGATCGTGGCCACCGTGCGCGCGATGAAGATGAACGGCGGCGTGGCCAAGGCCGATCTCGGGGCCGAGAATGTGGGCGCAGTGGAAAAGGGCTGTCCGAACCTTGGTCGTCACATCGCCAACGTCAAAGGCTTTGGCGTGCCGGTTGTGGTGGCGATCAACCATTTCTACAGCGACACCGATGCCGAGGTGCAGGCGGTCAAGGACTATGTCGCGCAGCAGGGTGCCGAGGCGATCCTGTGCAAGCATTGGGCCTTGGGATCGGCCGGCATCGAGGAACTGGCGCACAAGGTGGTGGCACTGGCCGAATCGGGCGTGGCCGATTTCAAGCCGCTCTACCCCGACGAGATGGGCCTCTTTGCCAAGATCGAGGCCGTCGCCAAAGGCATCTACCGCGCCGACGGGGTCGAGGCCGACAAGTCGATCAGGGATCAGCTGAAAACATGGGAGGCTGCGGGCTACGGCCACCTTCCGGTCTGCATGGCCAAGACCCAGTACAGCTTTACCACCGACCCCAACATGCGCGGGGCACCGACCGGGTTCACCATCCCTGTGCGTGAGGTGCGGCTGTCGGCAGGGGCAGGTTTCATCGTGGCGATCTGCGGGGAAATCATGACGATGCCGGGCCTGCCCAAGGTGCCAAGCGCGGAAGTGATCCGCCTGAACGCCGACGGCGATGTCGAGGGGCTGTTCTGACGGGGCATCCTGTCGCCTTGCCAAGGCGGGCGCGGGGGCTTACCTCGCGCCTGTTCAGACAGGGGGCAGCGATGAAACGACCGGCGGACTGCGCGACGATGGCCGACCTTCGGGCCGAGATCGACCGGCTGGATGCGGCCCTGGTGGCGCTGTTTGCCGAGCGCACCGCCTATATCGACCGCGCCGCCGAGATCAAGACCGAGGTGCACCTGCCCGCCCGGATCGAGGCGCGGGTCGAGGAGGTGGTGGGAAACGTAAGGCGGCATGCCGAGGCGCACGGCCTGCCGCCGGACAAGATCGAAAAGCTGTGGCGCAAGCTGATCGACTGGTCGATTGCGCGGGAAGAGGACCGGCTGGGCCGGGACGACAGATAGGGAACGCGGGATGACGGCAACGGTGATCGACGGCAAGCTGTTCGCGGCAAAGGTGCGGGCAAAGGTTCAGGCCCATGTGGCGCGTCTGCGCGAAGAGCACGGCTTGCAGCCGGGTCTTGCCGTGGTGCTGGTGGGCGAGGATCCGGCAAGCCAGGTCTATGTGAAGAACAAGCACGCCTCGACGGTCGAGGTGGGCATGGCCAGTTTCGAACATCGGCTGGCCGCGGACACGTCCGAGGCCGATCTTCTGGCACTGGTTGCGGCGCTGAACGTTGATGCCAAAGTGCATGGCATTCTCGTGCAGTTGCCGCTGCCACCTCATCTGAACTCTGAACTCGTCATCAACAGCATCGACCCGGCCAAGGACGTGGACGGCTTTCACATCTCGAATGTGGGGCTTCTGGGGACGGGGCAAAAGTCGATGGTGCCCTGCACGCCCCTGGGGTGCCTGATGATGCTGCGCGACCATCACGGATCGCTGGCGGGGATGTCGGCGGTGGTGGTAGGGCGGTCGAACATCGTCGGCAAGCCGATGGCGCAACTGTTGCTGGGCGACAGCTGCACCGTGACCATCGCGCATTCGCGCACCCGCGATCTGGCGGCGGTGTGCCGGGGGGCGGATATTCTGGTGGCCGCCGTGGGGCGAGCGGAAATGATCACCGGCGAGATGGTGAAACCCGGGGCTACGGTGATCGACGTCGGCATCAACCGGGTCGAGCGGGACGGCAGGATGCGGCTGGTGGGCGACGTCGATTATGCATCGGTGGCGGCAGTCGCGGGGGCGATCACGCCGGTGCCGGGGGGGGTGGGTCCGATGACGATTGCCTGTCTTCTGGCCAATACGGTGACCGCCTGCTGCCGTGCGAACGGGCTGGCCGAACCCGAGGGGCTGACCGCCTGAGTGCCACCGGAGGCGTCGCCTCCCGCCGTTCGTCGCGGGCAGGGCTGACGCCCTGCCCTGCTCCTCACTGTTGGGCCGGGCGCCCCTGCGGGGCGCAAAAGAGGGGGGCGCTGCCCCCCGGCCTATTGCCTCCCCCCGGAGTATTTGGTCAAGGAGAAACCGGAATAGGGACGGCGAGAGCCGTCTGGCCGGTCAGGATGGCAAGGGCGCGGGGGCCGAAGAGGGGACGCAGGGCCGGGGCGTCCGCCGCCAGACCGCCGGTGTAGGTGCCGTAGGCGGGCAGGATCAGGCGCGCGCCGTCGGTCACGAAAGCGGGTCTAGTGCGGCCGGCAAGCCGCCATTTCGGATGGTAGTGCGCAGATATCTCGCCCGGTGCTGCATCAGGTTCAGCGATATGGCGAAAGGTAAGCGGACCCTGCCGCCATTCCGCCCGGTGCGTGCCGCCCATCGTCAGCGGGCCGGGGTCGTGGTTGCCTGCGATCCAGACCCAAGCCCGCCCGGCCATCATGCGCAAAAGCCACAGGCGGTGCGCCTCGTCGATCTCGGCCTCGGCGGCAAGATCGTCAAAGCTGTCACCAAGGCAGATCACCTGCGCGGGCATCGTCGCCGCCATATCGGCGTCCAGCCGGTCAAGCGTTGCCTCGGTCTCGTAGGGGGGCAAAAGGGTGCCGCCCCGGCGGGCGAGGCGCTGCGACTTGCCAAGGTGCAGGTCGGCCACGCAGAGAAGTGCCGCATCCGGCCAGTAAAGCGCGCCCGAAGGAAGCGCCACCACAGCGGCACCGGCGAGGGTAAAGGCGTGTCCGTTCATGGCCCCATGACCTGCCGCAAGGGGCAGAGGGGCACAAGCCGGGATTTGCCGTCACGACAGGCCGAACGCCCTGCCTGCCGACAGCGTGGCAAGGCGGTCCTGCACCAGAGGAGCAAGATCGGCGACAGGCCCCCGTGCCGCACGCTCAAGCGCCGCGTCATGCGTGGCCCGCGCAATGCCCGCCACGAACCCCGCCACATAGCCCTCACCCCCCCGACCCCGGGCAAGCCATTCTGCGGCACGCATGAGGTCATCGCGCAGCGCCAGTGCGTCGGGTGGAGGCAGGTGCCCGGGTGCGGGACCGGCCGCGCGGAGCCAGCCCCGTTCGGGCAGGTGCGCCATCAGCACATCGCGAAAGGCGGCCAGGCTTTCCAGCGGTTTGGCCAGATAGGCTGCCGCACCTGCCGCAAATGCTGCCGCATCGGCACCCTCTTCACCGCTCATCCCGATGACAAGGGGGCGGCCTGCGCCAAGCGCCGCCAGCCCCGCGATCAGGCCCAGCCCCGGCCCGTCGGGCAGCCCCAGATCGACCAGCACCACATCGGGCCGATAGGTGCGCAGGTGCGCCGCCGCTGCCGCCAGCGTCTCGGCCCGGCGCAGGCGCGCACCAAGGCGGTTGCACATCAGGCGCAGCGCCTCGCAGGCAAAGCGGCTGTCCTCGACCGCAAGCAGGGTCAGCCCCGCAAGCGGGCGATCCGGCGAGGGGGATTGATGCATCACCGGCGGCGGGCGTGCATCGGGCAGGGGGGAATCGGGCGGCATCGGCATGTCCGTTCTGACCCCGCCATGGAGACCTGCCGCCGGTTAAGGCGCGGTAAACGGACGCAGCATATGCGCTTGGCTCTTGTCGGGCATGGCGGGGATGCCCTAATGCCATCGGGCAGGCAGGCGGGGGCGCGGATGATCGGACGATTGAACCATGTGGCAATCGCAGTGCCTGATCTTGCGGCGGCGTCGGCGCAGTATGCAGGCACGTTGGGGGCGCATGTGCGGCCTGCGCAGGACGAACCCGACCATGGCGTGACGGTGGTGTTCATCGACCTGCCGAACACCAAGATCGAGCTTCTGCATCCTCTGGGGGCCAATTCCCCGATCCAGGGGTTCCTTGACAAGAACCCCTCGGGCGGCATCCACCACATCTGTTATGAGGTTGATGACATCCTTGCCGCGCGCGACCGGCTTTTGGCGGCAGGTGCGCGGGTGCTGGGGTCGGGGGAGCCGAAGATCGGCGCACATGGCAAGCCGGTGTTGTTCCTGCACCCCAAGGATTTCAACGGCTGTCTTGTGGAACTGGAGCAGGCATGACGATCACCGGGGCTATCGTCCTGTTTTCGGTCATCTGGTTCATGGTGTTCTTCATCGTGCTGCCGTTGCGTCTGGTGACCCAGGGCGATGCGGATGACGTGGTGCCGGGCACGCCCCGCGCCGCACCGCACGGGTTTGTGGTGGCACGCAAGGCGCGGATCACCACGCTTGTCAGCGTGGTCTTGTGGCTGGCCATCGCCGGGGTGATAACCTCGGGCTGGATCAGCATCCGTGATCTGGACTGGTTCGGCCGGATGTCACCGCCGTCAGCCACCCCTTGAGGTGTCGGTCAGACGGGCCAGATAGGACAGCGTAAGGCCAGCCGCGCAAAACTTATGCGAACGGGGTTGCAGGCGGGCCAGCAGGCGGAACACCCCCGACAGGTGCCGCGCATCCGCTCGACCTCTGACGCCAGACCTTCGGGAGTATCCGTTGCCGCCAACCACCATGTCCCCGGGCGGGGGGTGGCCGCCTGATGACGGCCCCCCGGCGGAAACGCGCAAAGTTGTGCCATGGCACATGAACCCGGCGGTTCGCGGGATCGCCGCGCATGACCCTGCCGCCGCTTCGGAGTTTTCAAAAACTCCGGTCCGATTTCTTTGAAGAAATCGGTTTTGCCCGCGTGGCGCAGGTCACACCAACTGTCGCGCCCCAGGGGCCGGGTCGCGTCCTAATGCCCCGCCAGAAACCCCGCCGGTGCGCGCGACAGCAACTGTTGCCCCAACGCCCGACCCAGTGCAGCACCTTCGGCCACTGGCCCGCGCAGATCGCCCGCAATCGCCTCGGACCCATCAGGCCGCAGGATCTCGCCCCGCAGCCACAGGTCTGTGCCCTGCAACACGGCAAGCCCGGCAATCGGCGTCTCGCAGGACCCGTCCAGCGTCGCCAGAAACTGCCGCTCTGCCGCCAGCCGAAGGCCGGTGTCGCGGTCGTGGATCAGCGCCAGAAGGCCCGCCGCGCGGGCATCATCAGACCGCCGTTCCACCCCGATGGCACCTTGCGCAACGGCGGGCAGCATCTCGGCCGGCTCGATGGCCCCCCGCGCCATATGCGCCATCCCCAGACGCGTCAGCCCGGCCATGGCAAGGAACGTCGCCGCCGCCACGCCATCCTCAAGTTTGCGCATGCGGGTCTGCACGTTGCCCCGGAACTCGACCAGTTGCAGATCGGGCCTGCGCAGCCGCAACTGCGCCCGCCGCCGCAGGCTGGACGATCCCACCACCGCCCCCTGAGGCAGATCGGCAATGCTGGCGTGGCCAGGCGACACGAAGGCGTCGCGCACATCGGCGCGCGGCAGGTAGCAGTCCAAGAGCAGCCCCTCGGGTTGCAGCGTCGGCATGTCCTTCATCGAATGCACGGCCACGTCGATGCCGCCGTCCAGAAGCGCCTCTTCGATTTCCCGCGTGAACAGACCTTTGCCGCCGATGTCCTTCAGCGCCCGGTCCAGGATCTGGTCGCCCAGAACCTTGATGACAACGATCTCGAACGCCGCCTCGGGGGCACTTGTGGCCAGCATCAAGAGACGCCGCACCTCATGTGCCTGCCACAGGGCAAGCGGGGATCCTCGGGTGCCGATACGCAGCGGTTGGTCGGGTGTGGGGGGTACAAGGGTCATGGAACTAAGCAATAACTGTGTCATCTGCGCCTGACAACTGCCAGAGGGGCCACATCGCCTTGACAACCGCGGCCCAAGACGGGACGGAAGAGCAAATGCCGGAGACCGCGATGACGACCAAGACCATCCTGCGCGCCCTGAAGGGCGAGGTTCTGCCAACCCCGCCGATCTGGATGATGCGCCAGGCCGGTCGTTATCTGCCCGAATATCGCGCGACACGCGCCAAGGCCGGCGATTTCCTGTCGCTGTGCTACAACCCCGAACTTGCCGCCGAGGTGACGCTGCAGCCGATCCGCCGCTTCGGCTTTGACGCGTCGATCCTGTTCGCGGATATCCTGCTGATCGCACAGGCGCTTGGCGCCGAACTGTGGTTCGCCGAGGGCGAAGGGCCGCGCCTGTCGACCCTGACCACGCCCGAAGGGCTGGCGGCCCTGCGCCCGGTGGACGACATCCATGACACGCTGGCCCCGGTCTATGAAACGGTGCGCATCCTGTCGCAGGCGCTGCCGCGCGAAACCACGCTGATCGGCTTTGCCGGATCGCCCTGGACCGTTGCCACCTACATGATCGGCGGGCGCGGCTCGCCCGATCAGGCGGCGGCGCATGCCTTGAAATCCGCCGACCGCGCCACATTCTCTGGTCTGATCGACGTGCTGACGACAGCCACGGTCGAGTACCTGTCGATGCAGGTTCAGGCGGGGGCCGAGGTGGTGCAACTGTTCGATAGCTGGGCCGGCAGCCTCAAGGGTCAGGACTTTGCCGATTTCGCCGTGAAACCTGCCGCCGCCATCATTGCGGCGATGAAGGCGCGACACCCGGGCCTGCCGATCATCGCCTTCCCGCGTGAGGCGGGGGATGGGTATGTGGGCTTTGCCGCCGCCACCGGGGCCGATTGCGTGGCGCTCGACAATTCGGTGACGCCGGAATGGGCGGCAATGCACGTCCAGCCCGGCGGTTGCGTGCAGGGGAACCTTGCACCCGATCATATGGTCACCGGCGGTCAGGCGCTGGATGACGCCACCCGCCGGGTGGTGCAGGCGTTCCGCAACGGTCCGCACATCTTCAACCTCGGCCACGGCATCACACCCGACGGCAAACCCGACAACGTGGCCCGCATGATCGACGTGGTGAGGGGCGGGTGAGTACAGCTTTCCTCAAATTCGCGGGGCCGGAACTGTGGCACATCACGCCTGCCGAGAATCTGCCGTCGATCCGCAAGCTGGGGCTCCTGCGACCAATTTCGATGGCGGCACTGGCCGAGGTCGATCCAAAGGAACTGCGCCTGCGGCTTGATCCGGTGAAACTGAACCTTGACGGTCCCCGCGCCCGCCTGCCGAACCAACAGGCCCTGCTGGCAGGGCAAGGGATGGATTTCCTTGACCCCGGCGTAACACTGGACCAATGGGCGCAGGTCTTGGAAAAGCGTATCTTCCTCTGGCCTGCGGGGCAGGGCCGGACGTTCAAGGAAAGCCTGGGCGTGCCTGCCGCCACGATCCGGCTCAAGTCGGAAACGCTGTTGCGGATGTATGGTGAGACGATGGACCTGTCACCCATCGTCAGCGGCAACGCCCGCCTGAACCCCGCACGGCGGGGTGAGTGGATGTATGTGCCCGCCTCGGACGCCGAGAAATTCCCCAAGAACCGCCAGCGTCTGGGTGTCGTCAAGGGTGACGATACCGTGGCCGAGGTTTCCCTGCGCACCGATCTGTCCGCAGCCTCTCTGTCCTGGGCGCTCGCGTCCCCCCTGCCCACCGGACCCGACCCCGACTGAGGCCCCCCCAGACTGAGGCCCCCGATGACTGAGGCCCCCATGACCGACGCCTTCACCTTTCTCGCCACCCGCCGGTCACACCCGGCCAAGACGCTGACCGCCCCGGTCCCCGACCGCACGGGCCTGACCGCGATCCTGACCGCGGCCCTGCGGGTGCCCGACCATGGCAAGCTGGAACCCTGGCGGATCATCGTGCTGGAACGCGCGGCACTGGCCCGGCTGGCCGATCTGGTGACGGTGATCGGGCAAGAGGCCGGCACCGATGCCGACCTGATCGCCAAGGGGCGCGGGCAATTTGATGCGTCGTCACTCGCCGTGGTGGTCGTGGCCTCGCCCAAGGACAGCCCCAAGATCCCGATGATCGAACAGACGCTGTCGGCGGGTGCCCTGTGCGTCGGGGTGGTCAATGCCGCCCATGCGGCGGGCTGGGGGGCGTGCTGGCTGACCGGCGCACCTTCCCATGACCGCGCGTTCATCGACCGCGGCCTTGGTCTTGCCCCCCAGGAATGGGTCGCGGGCATCATCCACATCGGCACCATCGGCACCATCCCCCCCGACCGCCCCCGCCCCGACCCCGCCCGCGTGGTCACCTGGGTCAGCGGCTGAGGCCCGTGGCGTGATCCTGGGTTCGTTCCTTGCCGCCGTGCGGCAGATGGGCGACGCCCGGTTTCGCCGGGTGATGGGGCTGGGGGTGCTGTTGTCGTTGGCCCTCCTCGTCGCGGTCTATGCGGTCTTTCTCATGCTGGTGCAGACGTTCACCCCTGAATCATTGACCATTCCCATCATCGGCGAGGTCAAGGGCCTGCACACCCTCCTCTCCTGGGCCTCGGCGCTGTTCATGCTAGCGCTCAGCGTGTTCCTGATGGTGCCGGTCGCGTCGGCGTTCTGCGGGCTGTTTCTTGAGGATGTGGCGCAAGCGGTCGAGGATGTCCACTATCCCCACCTGCCCCCCGTGCCACGCCAGTCCTTCGCCGATATCGCCATTGCCACGTTCAACTTCGTGGCCCTCATGGTGATGGTCAATCTGGGCGCGCTCGCGCTTGTCCCCTTCGCGGGCCCGCTGATCGTGCCCATGTTCTGGGCGGCGAACGGCCTCCTCCTCGGACGCGAGTATTTCACCATGGCCGCCGCCCGCCACCTGGGTCGCGCCGGTGCCCGCGACCTGCGCCGCCGCCATGGCTTGCGCATCTGGGCGGCAGGCATGCTGATGGCGGTGCCGCTGTCGATGCCACTGGTCAATCTGGTGATCCCGGTTCTGAGCGCCGCCACCTTCACCCACCTTTTCCACCGACTGATGGCACGGCAGGGCTGACCGCCCCTTCCCCATTCACCTTGCACAAATATCCCACGGGGGGTGCGGGGGGTGTGAAACCCCCCGCTCTTTCAACCGTTCTCACGCAGGACAGCACCCGCCAGATACAGCGACCCGCAGATCAGCACCCGCGCCCCCGGTTCCAGCGCCGCGATGTCCTGCAACGCAGTCAGAACCCCGTCTGCCTCGACCGCCGCAATCCCCACCTCACGCGCAACCCGCGCGGTGTGGTCAGCGGGCAAGGTGTTGATCTCGCCCGGGATCGACACCGCCTGTAGGCCCGCCAGATGCGGGGCGAGGGGGCGCAGATACCCTGCGATATCCTTGGTGTTCAGCATCCCGCAAATCGCATGGGTCGCGCGCCGGGGCATCGCGGCCAGCGTTGCGGCCAACGCCTGCCCCCCCGCAGGATTGTGCCCGCCGTCCAGCCACAATTCTACCCCCGGTGCGGCCTCGACCAGCGGCCCTTGCCGCAGGCGCTGCATCCGGGCGGGCCAGTAGGCGCGGATCACCGCCGCCTCGCAGGCCGCCGCATCCGCCCCAAGATAGCGCAGCGCCATCAGCGCAGCCCCGGCGTTGTCGATCTGGTGCGGTCCGGGCAGGTTCGGCAGCGGCAGGTCCAGCAACCCGTTCTCATCCTGAAACACCATCCGCCCCCGGTCGGCATAACAGTGCCAGTGCTGCCCCCGCACCATCAGGGGCGCCCCCAGCCGTGCCGCCCGGGCCTCGATCACCGCCAGCCCCTCATCCGTCTGCGGCCCCACGACACAAGGCACGCCGCGCTTGAGGATCCCCGCCTTTTCGCCGGCAATCTCGGCCACCGTGTCACCCAGATACTGCTGATGGTCCAGCGACACCGGCGTGATGATGCACAGGGCGGGTTTGTCGATCACGTTCGTCGCATCCAGCCGCCCGCCCAAGCCCACCTCCAGCAACAGCCAGTCCGCAGGCACCCGCGCGAACGCAAGGTACGCCGCCGCCGTGGTGATCTCGAAAAACGTGATCGCGTCAGTGCCGTTCGCCGCCGTGCATTCATCCAGCAACGCGGTCAGATGCTCCTCTGCAATCAGCGTCCCCGCCAGCCTGATCCGCTCATGAAACCGGGCAAGGTGCGGCGAGGTATAGGCGTGAACGCGCGCACCGCCCGCCTCCAGCCCCGCGCGGATCATCGCCTGCGTCGATCCCTTGCCATTGGTCCCCGCCACATGGACCACCGGCGGCAACAGCCCCTCGGGGTGGCCCAGACGCGCCAGAAGGCGGTGCATCCGGTCAAGCGTCAGGTCGATGACCTTGGGGTGCAGCGTCATCATCCGCTGCAGGATCACGTCCGAGGGGTTCACGCCGGGGTCACCGCCGGGGCGGGCTCGGCAGGCACCGGCGCGGCAAGCTCTCCCTTGATCGCGGGCGGCAGGCGCAACAGCATCCGCAGCACCGTCGTCAGCTCATCCCGCATCGCGCGGCGGTGGGTCACCCGGTCCAGCATCCCGTGGTCCAACAGATACTCCGCTCGCTGAAACCCCTCGGGCAGCTTTTCGCGAATGGTCTGCTCGATCACCCGCGGCCCGGCAAAGCAGATCAGCGCATTCGGCTCGGCAATCTGCACGTCACCCAGCATGGCATAGCTGGCGGTCACACCACCCGTGGTGGGATGGGTCAGCACCGCCACATAAGGCAGCCCCGCCTCGCGCAGCATCTGCACGGCCACCGTGGTGCGCGGCATCTGCATCAGGGACAGGATCCCCTCTTGCATCCGCGCGCCGCCTGCGGCCGAAAACAGCACCAGCGGGCATTTCCGCTTTACCGCGCGGTCGGCTGCGGCCAGCATCGCGTTGCCGACATACATGCCCATCGAGCCTGCCATGAAGCTGAAATCCTGCGCCACGGCGACAATGGGCGTCCGCGCCACCTCACCCTCGGCCACCAGCATCGCGTCCTTCTCGCCGGTGGCCTTTTGCGCGGCTTTCAGACGTTCGGGGTACTTCTTCTGGTCGCGGAACAGCAACGGATCGACCAATGGTTCCGGCACCTTGACCTCGGTGAACACGCCGCCGTCGAACAGGTTGGCGAACCGTGCCCGGGGCGTGATCGCCATGTGGTGATCGCAGTTGGTGCAGACGAAAAGGTTGTCCGCCAGTTCCCGGTGAAACAGCATCGTGCCGCACTCGGGGCACTTCGTCCACAGGTTCTCGGGCACCTCGCGGCGCGAGAAGAGCGAGTTGATCTTGGGGCGGACGTAGTTGGTGATCCAGTTCATCGCGCCGTTCCCCTGCCCGTTGCGTCAGGGTCGGAGATAAGGCGCAGGGGCGGGAAATGCAATCACGAGGTGGGTGGTGACGCGAGGCGGACGCGGGCGTCTGGGCCCTTGGGGTCACATGTATATCGCCCCTTGCGCGCCGGTGCCAACAGCCATGCGCGCCATGTTTTCTCGGGTTCGGTGCTGATGTTGGTGCCAAGTTTGCGATGAACGGTGGCGCTCAGATCAGTCAGCGTCATACCCTTCGCCCCTGCCTCACGTACAGTTGCGAGCACGAAGTCCTTGAGCAGCGGTTTGGCTGGCGAAGCAGTCCTTTCGACGGCAACCGCCACAGGCGCCTCGGTCGGTAACGGGTCAGTCATCTCGATGAACGAATGTCCGACATGGCGCAAGGCCGCCTTTGCCTTCTTGTCCGCCATCACCACCACGCGACAGCCGACTTCGCGCAAGTGTCTGACAAGGTGTGTCAATCCCCCGTCTGCCGTGACGATCACGAAATCACGGATGCCTCCCGCCGCCAGCTTGATCGCCTCGATGGTCATGAGGATATCGGCCGAGTTCCGGCCCTCGGGCGTGTGGATCACACGCAGCGCCGGATGGTCCTGCCATCCGCCAAGGGCGGTCAGGTTGCCATAGACATGACGGATGGCAAACGCTTCGGGGTGGGCGGCCAGAACTTGCGGCGCGAAGGCAGGGCCGACGTTTTCACCATCAATCAGCAGCGCCCAGTTGCCGGTCTGCCCCACGGCCAGATGCCGCCTGAAATCGCCCGACTGATCCACCGCGAAACCCCCGCTCTTTGCAGCAAGGATCGCCATCCGATTGCGGCACCGCCAAGGCGGGTTTCAGGCAACGTCGCGCATTTCCAACAGGTTGCCGCGCTTTCGCACCTCAAAGCGGCTGGTGAGGCGGGCGACCAGTTCCGACAGTTTCGGCGCGCCATAGGTGCGGGTGTCAAAGTCGGGGACGGCCTGGGTGATGAACTGCCCGACCTGGCCCAGCGAGTACCACTCACCATCCGGGTCAATCGCGCGCATCGCGGCGATGATCAGGGGGATGGCCTTGGCGGGGGGTTCCTTGAGGCCCGGTTTGGCGGGTTCAGAGGGGGCCTCGGTGGGTTTCGGGGTTTCCTTGGGCTCTTCGCCTGACGCCAGATTCTCGACGTAAATGAACCGCTTGCAGGCCATCCGAAACGCCTCGGGCGTCTTTTTCTCGCCGATGCCATAGACATCGAGGCCCTGTTCGCGGATGCGGGCGGCCAGCCGGGTGAAATCGCTGTCGGACGACACCAGCACAAAGCCGTCAAACAGCCCCGAATGCAGGAAATCCATGGCGGCGATGACCAGACCTATGTCACTGGCATTCTTGCCTTTTGTGTTGGAAAACTGCTGATCCGCCACCAGCCCCAGTGCCGCCACCTTGCGCGCCCAGGCCCCCAGACGGGTGGCCGACCAGTCGCCATAGATGCGCCGTACCGACGCCTCGCCCAGGCCTGCGATTTCCTCGAATATCGCCTCGGCATAGCCGGCGGGGACGTTGTCGGCGTCGATCAGGACGGCAAGGCGGGGGGCGCGGGGTTCGGGCATGGCGTGTCCTTTTCGCCTTTGTGCCCGAAAGGGGCGGGGCTGGAAAGGCGCAATCGGGGGTGTAAGCTGGGCTTGCACAAGGAGAACCAAGTGATGACCCAAAGCCCTGAAACCATTGCCACTTCCATGGGCCTTGACCTGCCCGACTTTGACCGTGACGGCTATTACGGCGCCGGATACGGCACGATGAAGCCCTATCACCGGGTTGGCAGCCTGTTGTTTTTGTCGGGCCATGTGGCGCAGGTGGGCACGGCGATCACCCACAAGGGGCGGCTTGGGGCGGGTGTGACGACCGAGCAGGGCTATGCCGCGGCGCGCCAGACCGGGATCAACGTGCTGGGCGGGATCCGGCAGGCGCTGGGGTCGCTGGACCGGGTGAAGTGCATGGTCAGGACGCTGAATTTCGTGGTCTGCACGCCGGAGTTCGAGGATGTCCACAAGGTGTCATCGGGCCTGTCCGACCTTTTGGTCGAGGTGTTCGGGCCCGAGCGGGGCCTTGGCGGGCGGGCGACCATCGGGGTGATGGCGCTGGCGGGTGGCGTGTGTTTCGAGACATGGGCCACGGTCGAGGTTGAGGATTGACAGACGAATCGGGTTAACAGGCTGAAATGCCGTGAAAACCGCCGTATTCGGAACGTAAGTTTCCCGTATTCGCTGCGTATTCGATCTGTATGTACAGGCGTACGGTCGGGGGTGGGGTTCATGCAACGTGCGGTAACGGTGCGAATGGCTTGCCCACCGGGGCGGGCGGGCGCATGATCTGTGGCAAGGGCAAGGGGAATTGGTGATGGGGCACGGTATTCGGGTGGGTGTTCTGGCGACGCTGGCGATGCTGTCGCCGGTGGCGGTGCTGGCGGCCCCCGTCTGTGCGGCATGGCTGGATCAGGGCGACGGCACGTCGTGGACCACCTGCGTTGATGACAACGGTGGACAGACCTGCTGGCGCATCAGCAATGCAAGCGGCAGCAAGGAATATCAGGTGACCTGCGGCTGAGGCGGGTCAGCAGGCGGTCGCCTGCAACTGCGCCAGTATCCGGCGCGCCTTGGGCGGGTCCGGCGGCAGGCCCAGCATGAAATCGGCGGCCTTCATCGGCTCGACCAGACTGGCGCGCATGACTTCGGCACCGCAGACGAAGATCACCATTTCCGACCCCACGGCACGGGCGGTCATTGCGGCAAATGCGGCGTCGTGGGTCGGGTCCAGCCGCACCCGGATGGCCGGGGCGTCGGCGTAGCCCGAGGCCACCACCGATTGCACATCGCCGGCCGGAACGCTGAGGACGTCACCTGCGGCCTTGATCCGCAGGAATTCCTCGGCGGCGGCGGGCGGGGCCAAGAGCATGGCGGCACACAGGAACAGGCATTTCATTCGCGGTTCCACCCCTTGAAAGCGGCGTCCATATCGGCATAGAGGCGCGGTTCCGTCGCCAGCAAAAGGTGGCCCGACAGCGGATAAAGGATGACCTTCGACCCCGGCAGGCGCGCCGACAGGCGGCGGACGCCACTGGCGGAGTACACCGGATCCTGCAGGCCGTGCAGGAACAGGATGCGGGCGTGGGACAACTCGCCGGGGTTGCGCAGGCCCCAGGTGAACAGGTTGGCACTGTGCGACCGGGTGATGCCGTCACCGGGCAGGCGCAAGCGGTTCTTGATGGCCAGGGCGATGCGGGCGCTGTAGGCGGCAAGGGCGGGGTTGCGGTAATGGCTGCGCCCCAACAGGAGCGTGCGGTGGTATTCGGCGAACATGTCGCGTCGGCGAAAACTGCCCGCGCGCTGGGCGGCATCGGCAATGTCGGTGAAACCGACGATGGTCGAGAACAGCGTGGCGGGGGCGGGCAGGGCGGATGACAGGATCGCCACCTCGACCTTTGGGCCGAGGATGCGGCGGGCTGCCTCCAGCGCGATGGGGCCACCGGTGGACATGCCGATGATGCGCACATGGGTGGGCGCGCGGGCGTTTACCCAGGCCGCAATATCCGCGCCCGCATCCACGATGTTGATGCTGCGATCCCTGCCCCGCCCGTCGATGCCGGGAAAGCGGTAGCCGACCATCGCCTGCCCCGGTTTTAGGGGATAATCACGGTAGGCCCGGACCGAGGTAAGGGCACCGGGGATCACCACCACCAGATCGCGGCTGCGGGCGGCATCGCCGGCAAGGCTAACCATCGGGCTGTGGGCGCGCGGTGCAGGCGTGGCTGCGGCACAGCCCATCAGCGCCAGCACCGCAATCACCCGCACCAGCCTGCCGACCAGCGGCAGGTCAATAAACCACGACACTCCGGATGCTTTCCCCCGAATGCATCAGGTCGAACCCCTTGTTGATATCCTCAAGGCTCAGGATATGAGTGATCATCGGGTCGATCTGGATCTTGCCGTCCATGTACCAATCGACGATCTTGGGCACATCCGTGCGGCCCCGGGCACCGCCGAATGCAGTGCCTTTCCAGATGCGGCCGGTCACCAACTGGAACGGCCGCGTCTCGATCACCGCACCTGCGGGGGCCACGCCGATGATGATCGACTGACCCCAGCCACGGTGTGTGCATTCCAGCGCGTCGCGCATCACCTTGACGTTGCCGGTGCAGTCGAAACTGTAATCCGCGCCGCCGATGCGGTCGAAGGGGGTCTTGGTCATCTCGACGATGTGGCTCACGACGGAGCCTTCGATTTCATTCGGATTGACGAAATGCGTCATGCCGAAACGTTCGCCCCAGGCGCGGCGGTCGTTGTTGATGTCGACGCCGATAATCATGTCGGCCCCGGCCATCCGCAGGCCCTGCAGCACGTTGAGCCCGATGCCGCCCAGACCGAACACCACGGCCTTGGCCCCGGCCTCGACATTCGCCGTGTTCAGGACGGCACCGATGCCGGTGGTGACGCCGCAGCCGATGTAGCAGATCTTGTCGAAAGGCGCATCGTCGCGGACCTTGGCCAGCGCAATCTCGGGCACCACGGTGTGGTTGGCGAAGGTGGAACAGCCCATGTAGTGATAGATCGGCGTGCCATCCAGCATCGAGAACCGCGACGTGCCGTCGGGCATCAGGCCCTGCCCCTGTGTGGCGCGGATGGCGGTGCAGAGGTTGGTCTTGCGCGACAGGCAGGACGGGCATTCGCGGCATTCAGGGGTATAGAGGGGGATCACATGATCGCCCGGTTTCAGCGTCTTGACCCCGGGACCACAGGCGATCACGACGCCGGCCCCTTCGTGGCCCAGGATGGCGGGAAACAGACCCTCGGGGTCGGCGCCGGACAGGGTGAATTCGTCGGTATGGCAGATGCCGGTGGCCTTGATTTCAACCAGAACCTCGCCCTCGCGGGGGTCGGCAAGGTTCACCTCCATCACCTGCAAGGGTTTGCCTGCGGCGATGGCGACGGCGGCGCGGGTACGCATGTTGTGAATTCTCCCCCTGTTGTCGGGGTGCAGGCTGTGTCAAATCTGGCAGGATTGCAACGCGGGAACGTCGATGGCGCGTATTCTACCGATGCTGGTCTGTGTCGTTCTGGGGGCTTGTGGCACGGGCCGGACAGTCAACCCCGACGTGCCCGCCGCCCCGTCTTCGCCACCCCTTGTGCAGCAAGAGCCGGACGGTTGCGGGATGGCGCGGTTCCAGGGGCTGGTCGGCCATCCGGCGGCGGATGTGGCGCGGGCGGTTGCGGCACAAAAGCGCCCGGTGCCGCATCGCGTGCTGGCCTTTGGCAGCATGAGCACGCAGGATTACAATGCAACCCGGGTGAATTTCGCGATAGACGCGGCGGGTCTGGTGTCCGCCGTGCGCTGCGGCTGATTGATAGGGAGTGCAAGATGACAGCATCCATCGCCGCCCGCCTGCTGATGGTGTTGCTGCTGGCGTCCTGTACGCCTGACGTGCAACCGGGCCCCGTTCCGCCGCCCGGCCAGACCACGCAATGTGGCGCGGCAGAGTTGCAGGATCTGGTTGGCCAGCCTGCAACGGTGCTGGAAACCATGCGCTTCGCCCCGCCGACGCGCATCATCAGGCCCGGTCAGCCGGTCACCGCGGACTACCGCGAAGACCGGCTGAACATCGAGATCGACGGGGCGGGCAGGATTTCGCGGGTATACTGCACCTGAAATTGCGGGACTAGCTGCGATAGGCGCTGTGGCAGGCCTTGCACGACCCGCCGACGCTGGCCATTCCGGCCTGCACACCTTCGACTGTCGCCGCATCCATCGCGGTGGCTGCGGCGTTCAGGGCCGTGGCCTTGGCCTGAAAATCGGCCCAGTTGATCCAGACTTCGGGTTTGGCAGTGGTTTTCGGGTCGGTGGCCTGGGGTTCGAATTTGGCCGCGATATCGGCAGAGGCCGCCACCAGTGCCGTCTTCGCAGCGCCTGCGGCATCGGCATCGAACGCCGTCTTGCCGCCCGCCATTTCGCCCAGCACCTTGGTGTTCATGCCGATCGTGTCCATCAGATCCTGCCGCGCCTTGACGGTGGGATCGGTCGCCTCGGACGCGATGGCCACGGTGGCGACGAGGGCGAGGGCAAAGGCGGCGGTCTTGGTCATAAGGCGCATGGGGCTCGCTCCGGTTGCTGGGCTGGGTTCGGGCCGAGTATAGGCGCGGGGTTACGTCACGGAAGCGGGCATCTGCAGCGGGGCCCGCGCCTCACGCGAATGTCATCGCATGGCATTGCGGGCAGGACCGGGGGGTTTCACACCCCCCGGACCCCCCGTGGGATATTTGTGCAAAGATGAAAGGGGAAGGAGATCAGTCTGCGGTGTCAAAGCAGGCTGCGCGGCCATCGGCGCGGATCGTTTCGGCGCCGTCGGCGATCTGGGCTGCGCGGCGGCGGGTGAACGACCCCGGCTTGCCCGCATCGCGGCCCTTGGGGTCGGGCAGGACGGCGGCAAGGCGGGCGGCCTGTGTGGCCGTCAGGTCGCGGGCATCGACACCGAAGTGGTGCTGGGCGGCGGCCTGCACGCCGAACACCCCCTCATCAAATTCGGCCACGTTGAGATAGACGTGCAGGATCCGCCGCTTGGTCCACACCAGTTCCACCGCCGGGGTCAGCGCCGCCTCGAGGCCCTTGCGCAGATAATTCCGGCCGTGCCAGAGAAACACGTTCTTGACCACCTGCTGCGACAGGGTGGACGCCCCCCTGCCCCCGCCCGCATCCAGCGCCTCGCGGATGGCGGCCATGTCGAACCCCCAGTGCAGGCAGAAATTCGCATCTTCCGCCGCCACCACCGACCGCGCCATTACCGGGGCGATGTCGTCCCATGCGACCCAGTCACTGTCGATGGACCCCAGCCGCCAGCGTTCCTGCAACTGATAGATGTTGGTAGGCGGCGGCACCACGGCAAAGAGGATGACCAGCACCGCATAAAGTGCGCCAACCGCCAGAACTGCGCGCCAGAACCCGCGCACAACCCGTCGCCACAGGGGGCGTCGTGCGCGTGCCGGGGTGGCCTTTGCACGCGGCTTTCGCTTGGTAGCCTTGGGTTCGGCGTCAGTCATGCGCCGCAGTCTAGACGGTGCCGGCGGTCAGCCGTCAACCCTTGCCGCCACCCAACTGGTCGGCCGGAAGCCCCAGCACCGGCACGGGTTCCAGTGCGGCGCGCAGCCGGTCCTCAGCCTCATGGCTGAGCGAGGTCTGCACGATGCGGCCCTTGGCGCGGAATGTGCCCATCCGTTCCATCACCTTGTCCGCCGTCATCTTGCGCAACAGGACGCCGACCGCAGCACCGCCCTTGTCCAGGCTTTGGCCGACATTGCGCAGAAAATCGTCGTTGATGCCGATATCGCTGAGTTTGCCCGCCAATGCGCCCGCCCCCGCCCCGACCGCAGCACCCACAATCGGGTTGAGGAACAACAGACCCACCAGCGCGCCCCAGATGCTGCCACCCACAGCGCCGCCTGCCGTCAGGTTCAGCGCCTGATGCAGCGTGACCTCGCCCGTGTCGGACCGGGTCACGATCACCACATCCTCCATCTCGATCAGGTATTCCTTCTGCAGCTGCACCAGTTCGGCACGCGCGGCAAAGGCCGTGGCTTCGTCCGGGAAGGCGACGATGATCAGTTCCGACATGGGGTTCCTCCGCAGGCCGACACGGGCCTTCGGCGAGATATAGCATGGTCAAAGCGCTTTGGGCGCTGATTCCTTTGCTATGGGACGCACCTTGTTGCATTCTTTGCAAGTCTTGCAATGGTTGCAAAACCCGGGTAGCGATCTGCGGTATCGAGCGATGGAGGTCGTCATGCCAATCGTGATCCAGCGCCGGCGTGTTCTGCCCGACGGGCGTACCGAAACCTACACGCCGATGAAGAACGCCGACGGTTACTACATTCTGGCTGACCGGACGGTTGATCCCCAGCACAATAAAGCCGCGAACCAGTTCTATGTAAAAGACATCACCGCCGTCGCTGCACGTCTGCGCGCGGGCGGGGTGTCGCTGCGGATGCGGGGCGATATTACCGGACAGCCCAACCTGATCAGCGCCGCCGAGATCGAGATCCACAGCCCCGACGATCCGGTCGATGACCCCTTTGCCACCTTCACCGAATGGGCGGGGGCCGCCGACGATCAGGCTTACCGCGACCTTTGATGCTGACCTTCGATGTCGTGGTCGTGCCCTTCCCCTACAGCGACCGCCTTGCCGAAAAGCGGCGTCCGGCGCTGGTAATCTCGCACCCTGACCTGCCCGAGATGACGGGCCGGGTCTGGGTCGCGATGATAACCTCGGTCGCCGGGGAAACGCTGGGCGATGCCATGATCGGCGACATCGGCGCGGCGGGTCTGCCGGTCGTGTCCACCCTGCGCGCGGGCAAGATAGCGACGCTGGACGCAGACCGCATCCTGCGCAAGGTAGGGCACCTTTCGGCCCGGGATGAGGCTTCGGCCCGCGCAGCCCTTTCGGCCTGCGCGGGGTTCTGATCACTCGGCCGGCATTGCCTCACGCTCATCCGACAGGGGATGCGGCAGGCGGGTCAGCATTTCCTTGGGGCAGACCTGCAGGAAATTGCGTCGTTCCTCGGTCCAGTTGTCCAGGATACGGCGCGCCTTGACGCTGTCGGTCTCGTTGGCGTGGCGTTCGATCAGGCCCAGCACCTGATTTTCCCAATGCGGATGCGACACGGCACAGGTGACCAGCGTCTCGGCGTTGATGAAATCCTCGGCTATGCCCTTGGGATCATAGAGGTACGCCATCCCCCCCGTCATGCCCGCACCAAAGTTCGCGCCAATCCGCCCCAGGATCACCGCCACGCCGCCGGTCATGTATTCACACCCGTTCGACCCGCAGCCCTCGACCACCACACGCGCGCCCGAATTGCGCACGGCAAAACGTTCGCCCGCGCGGCCGGCGGCAAAAAGATGCCCGTCGGTCGCGCCGTACAGCACGGTGTTGCCGATGATGGTGTTCTCTGACGCCTCCAGCGGCGACGACATCGGCGCGCGGACCACGATCAGACCGCCCGACAGGCCCTTGCCGACATAGTCGTTGGCGTCCCCCATCACCTCGATCCGCAAGCCCCGCACGGCAAAGGCGCCCAGCGATTGGCCACAAGACCCCGTCAGCTTCACCGTCAGGTGATCGGGTTGCAGGCCGTTGCGCATGCCGAACTTGCGCACGATATGGCTGGATGCGCGGGTGCCGATGGTGCGGTGCGTGTTCCGCACGGCATAGGACAGTTGCATCTTTTCGCCGTCCTCAAAGAACCGCGCGCCGTCGCGGATGATCTCTGCATCCAGCGTGTCGGGCACGGCGTTGCGGGGTTTGGAACGGTCATAGGTGATCCTCTGCGCACCATCGACGGTGATGAGGAGGGGGTTCAGGTCCAGATCATCCAGATGCGCCGCACCCCGGCTGACCTGTGTCAACAGGTCAGGCCGGCCGATGATTTCATCCATCGACCGCGCCCCGATCTGCGCCAGTATCTCGCGCACCTCCTGCGCGTAAAAGGTGATAAGGTTCACCACCTTGTCCGCATTGCCGGTGAACTTCTGACGCAGCGCCTCATTCTGCGTACACACCCCCACCGGGCAGGTGTTCGACTGGCATTGCCGCACCATGATGCAGCCCATGGCGATCAGCGCGGCGGTGCCGATGCCGTATTCCTCGGCCCCCATCATCGCGGCCATCACCACATCGCGGCCCGTACGCAGGCCCCCGTCGGTGCGCAGCGTTACCCGTTCGCGCAGGTTGTTCATTGTCAGAACCTGATGCGCCTCGGTCAGGCCCATTTCCCACGGAAGGCCCGCGTACTTGATGGACGTCGCAGGCGAAGCCCCCGTACCGCCGTTATGCCCTGAAATCAGGATGTTGTCGGCCTTGGCCTTGGCCACCCCGGCGGCAATCGTGCCGACGCCGGACTGGCTGACCAGCTTCACCGTCACCTTCGCGCGCGGGTTGATCTGCTTGAGGTCATAGATAAGCTGCGCCAGATCCTCGATGGAATAGATATCGTGGTGGGGCGGCGGCGATATCAACGTCACCCCCGGCGTCGAATGGCGCAAACGGGCGATCAACGCGGTGACCTTCATCCCCGGCAACTGCCCGCCCTCACCGGGCTTGGCGCCCTGCGCCACCTTGATTTCCAGTTCCTCGCAAGCGTTCAGGTATTCCGCCGTGACGCCGAAACGACCGCTGGCCACCTGCTTGATCTTGGCACTTGGATTGTCGCCGTTCGGTTCCGGCACGAAATGTGCGGGGTCTTCGCCGCCCTCACCGCTGTCGGATTTCGCCCCGATCCGGTTCATCGCCACATTCAGCGTCTTGTGCGCCTCGGGTGACAGCGCACCCAACGACATGCCCGGCGTCACAAACCGCTTGCGGATACTGGTGATGGATTCCACCTCTTCAATCGGTACGGGTTTCCCCAACGTCTTGATATCCAACAGATCGCGGATGTGAATGGGCGGGTTCGACCGCATCGCCGCCGAATAGGTTTTCCACAGATCATACGACGCCCGCTCGCAGGCCGCCTGCAGCATGTGCATCGTCTGCGCTTCCCAGGCGTGCTTTTCCCCCGTCCGCCGTGCCTTGTAAAACCCGCCGATGGGCAAAACGTCACTGCCCCCGCGCCAGCCGCGCGCGTGGACTTCCTCCAGCTTCTGCTCGATCCCGTGCAGGCCGATGCCACTGATACGGCTTTGCATGCCGGGGAAGTACTCGGCCACCATCGCGCGGCTCAACCCCACCGCCTCAAAATTCAGGCCGCCGCGATAGGACGACACCACCGAAATCCCCATCTTCGACATGATCTTCAAGAGACCCGCGTCGATCGCATCCCGATACCGCCGCATCGCGTCGGTCAGCGACCCCTCGATCAGTCCCCGCCCGATCCGGTCAGCAATGCTGTCTTGCGCCAGATAGGCGTTCACCGTCGTCGCCCCACAACCGATCAGCACCGCAAAGTAATGCGGATCAATGCATTCCGCCGACCGCACGTTTATCGAACAAAAGGTCCTTAATCCTTTGCGGGTCAGCCACGAATGCACCGCACTGGTCGCCAGGATCATCGGCATCGCAACCTTGTCCGGCCCCTGATGTTCGTCCGTCAGCACCAGTTGCCCCGCCCCCGACCGCACCGCATCCTCGGCTTCCGCCCGGATCCGTTCCAGCCCCTGATGCAGATCGTCCAGCGACGGGCCGACCGGGAAGGTACAGTCGATGAACGCCACCTGTTCGCCGAACCTCTTTACCAGCACGTCAAATTCCGCACTGGCGATGAACGGAGATTCAAGAACCAGAATCTCCGTCTGGCCTGAGTTTTCGTCCAGCACATTGCGCAGGTTGCCGAACCGCGTCTTGAGGCTCATCACCCGGCCTTCGCGCAAGCTGTCAATCGGCGGGTTGGTGACCTGGCTGAAGTTCTGGCGAAAGAAATGCGACAGCGGGCGGTAAACCGATGACAGCACGGCAGCCGGGGTATCATCCCCCATCGAGGCCACCATTTCCTTGCCGTCCTCGGCCATCGGCGCCAGAACCTGCTCCAGCTCCTCAACCGTATAGCCCGCCGCGATCTGCCGCCGGCGCAGGTCAGCGCCGCTGAACACCACCCGCTCGGGCACGTCTTTCAGCAATGAATTCAGATCGGTAACCTTCTCGATCCACTCGCTATAGGGCTGCGCCTTGGCCAGTTTGTCCTTCATCTGCGCGTCGTGGTACAGCTTGCCATTCACCATATCGACCGCAATCATCTGCCCCGGACCAAGCGCGCCCTTTTCCCGCACCGTCGTCTCGTCAATCGGCACCATCCCCGCCTCTGACCCGGCGATCAGCAGCCCATCACCCGTCACCACATAGCGCATCGGGCGCAAACCGTTGCGGTCAAGGCCCCCGCACACCCAACGCCCGTCAGTCATCGCCAGCGCCGCAGGCCCGTCCCAGGGCTCCATCACCGCGTTGCAATAGGCGTACATGTCGGCCCAGGCCTTGGGCATGTCCGTGGTGGCTTTCGACCACGCTTCGGGCACCAGCATCGTCTTGGCCATCGGCGCACTGCGCCCTGACCGGACCAGCACCTCGAACACCGCATCCAGCGCGCCACTGTCGCTGGTCCCCGACGGGATGATCGGCTTGATATCCTCGGCAGCCTCACCAAAGTTGTTGGACGCCATCCGTATCTCGTGGGACCGCATCCAGTTCACGTTGCCCTTCAGCGTGTTGATCTCGCCATTGTGAGCAAGCATTCGGAATGGCTGCGCCAGCCACCATTGCGGAAAGGTGTTGGTCGAATACCGCTGGTGATAGATGGCAAAGGCGCTTTCAAACCGCTCATCCATCAGGTCGGGATAGAACACGGCCACCTGCTCGGCCAGCATCATGCCCTTGTAAATGATGCTGCGGCAGGACAGCGAACACAGGTACAACCCGGCAATATGTGCGGCCAGCGCGGCCTTCTCGATCCGGCGGCGGATGATGTACAATTCCCGCTCGAACGCCTCGGCGTCGATGTTCTTTTCATTGCGGATCAGGATCTGCTCGATCTCGGGGCGCGTGGCGTTGGCCTTGTCGCCCAGCACAGACACATCCACCGGCACATGCCGCCAGCCATAGATGTAATGCCCCATCCGCAGCACTTCGGATTCCACGATGGTCCGGCACCGCTCCTGCGCACCGAAATCCGTGCGCGGCAGGAACACCTGCCCCACGGCAATCAGCTTGGTCATCTCGGGCTCGTGCCCCGTGCGGCGGATCACGTCATAGAAAAACTTGACCGGAATCTGCACATGGATGCCCGCGCCGTCGCCGGTCTTGCCATCGGCATCGACGGCCCCCCGGTGCCACACGGCGCGCAGCGCGTTGATGCCGTTTTCGACGACCTTGCGCGACGGCTTGCCCGAGATTGCCACCACAAGCCCCACGCCGCAGGATGAATGCTCATCCTCATCGCGGTAAAGCGAATGCTCGTTCATGAAGGCGCGCTTGTTCTCTTCGGCCTTCACCCAGGCGTCGTTGAAGTCGGTCATTGCTTGCCCATCCCCATCAGATAGCTGATCGCGTCGCGGTAAACCTCGGCCGGTCCGATGTCCCAGACGCTGGTTTCGCCCAGATCCCAGTATTCGCGCCATTCCAGGTATTTCTTCTGAAAGTTGCCCAATTCCAGATCGAACGGCAGCAGTTGCTGGAACGGTTCGGCCAGCAGCGTGCTGAGATAAAAGGGCGCGTGTTCGATGAACGGCATGCCGTCGCGCAGCGATGTCAGCATGGTGCTGATCACAGGCTCCTTCAACCCGCCCGACAGGTCATGGGGCTCATCAATCCGGCCCACCCACAGGCGCACCGGCTTCAACCCCTTGACCGAGCCGAAACTGTAGAACTTGCGCTCGTCGATCAGCCTAATCCCGGACATGGATCAGCCCCTGCGGCAACGACGACAGCACGGCATCGCATTCGAAAAGCGGCTCGGTCGCGGCAAATCCGGGCTCGTCCGGAAACACGAACTGCAACGGGCTGCCGTCGATCGGCACATATTCGCCATCGCCGCCGTCCCACAGGCTGGGCCCTGCAAAGAACGTCCGCCACTCGGGGTGGACAAATTCGTTGCCCTTCGAGCGGCGCAAAAGCGTGCCGCTACCATCCTTTTCCTCAAACTCGAACTCGGTCTGCTGCAGGGTGATGCCGTCGATCACCACCGTCTTGCCGGTCAGCCGGTCAAACCCGCGCACGCGGCTTTGCCGCCCGTCATCCTTGCTCAGGCTGAAGGCAAAGGTATCGACGCCGCCCAGAAGGTCGCTAAAGCTGGCGGGGTCTTCGGGCGACGGGTCCAGCGTCTGTTTCACCGGCGGGTTCAGGTCATAGCTTTCGATCCATTGCGATTCGGCGTCGATCCGGCTGACGAAGAACATCCCCTCCTGATCGAAGTCGGCGCGCCACTGGTCGCCGGGGGCATCGGCGGTGCATTTGTAGTACTGCGACACCCGGCAGGCGCGGGCCTGTACCGTCATCCAGGTGGAACATCCCTCGGGCGGGGTGAAGGTGCCTGCGGCAAGGGCGGGCATCGGCAGGGCAAGGGACAGGATCAGGGCCAGGCGCATCACGGTCGGTTCACCTCTTGTTAGAACTTCGGCAGCCCGCCGGGCGCCGTCATCAACGTCAGCATCGCTGACCCATCAGGAATGTCCATGTCGCGCGCCGTATGCACAGGGTGTGCATCGGATGTGCATGGCATGTGCATCCTCACTCTGCCGCGACCGAAGCCGTGGCACCTTCGGCAAGATACTCCAGAATCGCCGCCCCCGCCTCACGTCCGTCACGGATTGCCCAGACGACAAGCGAGGCTCCGCGCACGATGTCGCCCACGGCATAGACGCCAGGCAGGTTGGTGGCATGGGTCTGGAAATCGGCCCGCACGGTGCCCCAGCGGGTGACCTTCAACTCGGGCTGACCCCACAGTGTGGGCAGCGCCTCGGGCTCGAACCCAAGGGCCATGATCGCCAGTTCGGCAGGCTCCACATAATCCGCGCCTTCGATGATCTCGGGGCTCTGGCGTCCTGTCGCGTCGGGCGCGCCAAGGCGCATCTTCTGCACCATCACGCCGTCCAACGTGGTGCCGCCGGTGAACCCCTTGGGGGCCGAAAGCCACACGAATTCAACGCCTTCCTCTTCGGCATTGGCGACCTCACGCTGCGACCCCGGCATGTTGGCGCGGTCACGCCGGTACAGGCACTTGACCGACTGCGCGCCCTGCCGGACAGCCGTGCGCACACAGTCCATCGCCGTGTCGCCACCACCGATGACCACCACGCGCTTGCCTGCCGCGTTCAGGCTGCCGTTGTCGAACGCGGGCACATCATCGCCAAACCCCTTGCGGTTCGAGGCCGTCAGGAAATCCAGCGCCGCGACCACACCCTCGGCCCCCACACCCGGCACCGCCATATCGCGCGCCTTGTAGACGCCGGTGGCGATCACCACCGCGTCATGCTGTCCCCGGATGGCGTCGAACGACAGATCCTGCCCCACCGCACAGTTCAGCACCATCTGCACGCCGCCGTCCTCAAGCTGTGCAATCCGTTGCATCACAACGGGTTTTTCCAGCTTGAACCCCGGAATGCCATAGGTCATCAGCCCGCCCGCACGGTCGTAACGGTCATACACCGTCACCTGCACGCCGGCCCTGCGCAGCACGTCCGCCGCCGAAAGGCCCCCCGGCCCCGCACCGATGATGCCGACCGATTCAGGGCGTTCCGCATGGGGGCGGATCGGCTTGACCCAGCCGTTTTCCCAGGCGGTATCCGTGATGTACTTCTCGACCGACCCGATGGTGACGGTGCCGTGGCCGGATTTCTCGATCACGCAATTGCCTTCGCACAGGCGGTCCTGCGGGCAGATGCGGCCGCAGATTTCGGGGAAGGTGTTGGTGGCCTGGCTCAACTCATACGCCTCTTGCAGGCGGCCTTGCGCGGTCATCCGCAGCCAGTCGGGGATGTTGTTGTGCAGCGGGCAATGCGTCTGGCAATAGGGCACGCCGCACTGGCTGCACCGGCCGGCCTGATCGGCAGCCTTGTCGCGCGCGTACTCCTGATAAATCTCTCCGAAATCCTGGGCGCGTAGGTCAGGGGGGCGCTTGTCCGGCATCTCGCGCGGCAGCGTCACGAAACGCAGCATCTTTTCCTGTGCCATGGGTCCGCCTCCGGTCGAATTCAGCCAGCGCGTCTTGATACTGCGACAGGGTTCGGAATAAAAGTCAGCAAAGCTGTCCTATATTCAGGATTTTTCGATGGTAGATCAGGATAGCTGCCGTTTTTGTGCGAAATTAGGTATCGCTAACTGACCTATCCGTTCAATACCCCATCGCAAGCCCCGCCAGGGCCAGCGATCCGACGATGATTCGCCACCATCCGAACACTGCAAACCCGTTACGGCTCACGAAATCCAGCACCCAGCGCACCACCAGAACAGCGGTGACAAAGGCCGCGACAAAGCCCACCACGATCTCGGTCAGGGCCCCGGTATCCAGCATGTCGCGGCTTTTCCAAAGGTCATAGGCAAAGGCCCCGGCCATTGTCGGCATCGACAGAAAGAACGAAAACTCCGCCGCCGCCCGCCGTGACGCGCCCAGCATCCGCGCGCCCACAATCGTGGCACCCGACCGCGAAACCCCTGGAATCATGGCCAGACACTGGATTGCCCCGATCGCCAGCGCCTTGCGGAACGGCATCTCCGTCGCGTCATCCACCACCACCGCAGGGGCCATCCGGTCCACGAACAACAGCACGATCCCGCCAAGGATCAGCATCACCGCAACCAGCACCGGCGTCTCGAACAGCACCGTCTTGATGAAATCATGCGCCAGCACCCCAACCATAACGGCGGGCAGGAATGCAATCAGCACCGACACAACGAACCGCTGCGCCCCGGGATCATGCGGCAAGGCCCTGAAAACCGACAGAAGTTTCGCTGCATAAACCGACAGGATCGCCAGCACGGCCCCAAGCTGGATCACCACCTCAAACGTGCGCCCGGCACTTTCAAATCCGATGAAATGGCCCGCCAACAGCAGGTGGCCGGTGGAGGACACCGGAATGAACTCGGTCAGCCCCTCGACCACACCCAGAAACAGCGCAGAGACCAGCGTATCGGCCACGATGTCAGGGCTTCCGCAGGTTCTTGGCGCTTTCCTTGATCGCGGCATACTGGCCCGACGGGCGGTAACGCCACAGATACTCGGGCAGCACGATCTCCATCGACGAAGGCGTGATCCCCAGATCGGCAAAGCCGCGCGCACCGGGTGACACCACGTTGTCGCGGGCAAGGTTCGCCACCTGATCGCGCGTCAACATCTTGTTTTCAATCAACCCGCCAGTGGCGAATTGCAGAACGTCAAACCCCGTCGCCATGATCCGCGCGGCAAAGAACGGCAACCCCAGCACCAGCCTGCGCCGCCGGATCACCGCCAGCATCGTACCCATCAGATCGCGGAACGTGGCCACGTCCGGCCCTCCCAGCTCGTACACCCCCGGTGCCGCCTGACCCAAAGCGCCCAGAACCGCCGCCTGCGCCACGTCATCCACATAAACCGGCTGGAACCGCGTGTCGGGGCCCACCACCGGCAATACCGGGCCGAACCGTGCCATCCCGGCAAAGCGGTTGAAGAACTGATCCTCGGTCCCGAAGATCACCGAAGGGCGCAGGATCACCGCCCCCGGAAAGGCCGCGATCACCGCCGCCTCGCCCGCCGCCTTGGACCGGGCATAGGCGCTGTCGGAACCGGCATCCGCCCCGATGGCCGACACATGCACCAGATGCGCCACCCCCGCCTCGGCCGCCAGACGCGCAATGCGGCCCGGACCTTCGGCCTGCACGGCGTCAAACGTCTGACGCCCCACGGCATTCAGGATGCCGACGCAGTTGACCACCGCATCCGCCCCCCGCAACGCCGCCGCCACCGACGCATCATCACGGATGTTGCAGGCCACCGGTTCCACCTGCCCCGGCGTGCCATAGGGGCGGACCTGAAGCGCCTGGTTCGGCCGCCGCACGGCCACCCGCACACGCCAACCGGCCTGTGCCATCCGCCGCGCGATGTAGCGCCCGACAAAGCCCGAACCGCCAAAGATCGTGACCAGATTGCCCATGTCGCAGCGTCCCCCGTGGCGGTAAACTCCCCGAACGCATACCGCCCCCGCCCCCTGCGGACAAGGCGCATGTGGCCGCAGGGGGTGGCTCAGGGCCGGTACAACTCGGCCGCGTCACCCAGATAGCCGTCCCATGCGAACCAATAGGATACCTGCCCCGCCACCCGCGGCAGCACTGTGCCGTCGGGCCCGACCAACCCCGCCTCGGTCACCTGCCACAACCCGCTCTGCCCGTCGCTCAGGCCATCCTTGCCCGCGCGGAACTGCCGCTGGCCACGCTCATACGCACGCACCGTGCGGCTGTCGGCGGCGCCCACCAGCACGACCGCCAGATCGCCGACGCTGTCATTGATGACGGATTTGCCCGCAAAGGCCTGCAACGGCCAGGCCTTGGCCGCGCCGAACTGCTGGATGCCGAACACATAGTCCTTGGGGGACAGGCGCTTGTCGGCCACCGCCGGAAACATGAGGTCGGGCGAGGCGAAATAGTCGCGATAAACCGCACCCGACCCATAATCGCGCTGGTGCCCGGTGCCCAGCGACAGGATGCGCGTCGCGGGATTGGTGGCCACCCAGTCGGCCCATGTGGTGATCACCACCGGCCTGCGGACCAGCTCAATCCCGCTGCCCGCCAGCGGGCCCACCACGGGACGCCCGGTGAACTGGTTCCACAGCGTGTTCGTCTGGCGGTCGAACATCAGCTTGTTCGACCGGTAAAGAAAGCCCGACGACCCAAAGACAAACGGCCTGGCCCGCCCCTTGACCCGGGTTTCGTACAAAATCCCGCCTCCTCACAGCGTGCAATAGGCCAGTGCCACCGGCACGCCGCCGATGGTTTCGTTGAACATCTCGTGCCAGCCCATGATCCGCAAGGGATAGGCGCGTACATCACCCGCAATCTCGACCCCGAACACCAGATCGTCGGCGCGCATGTAGTCCGCCTCGTCCGCCGCAATCAGGGTGGGGTTGTCCAGCGACGGGATGCCGTCCTTGACGACCCCGCCCCATGCAATTTCCTCAATACGGATCAGGGCCTTGTCGCGGACAAGGTATTCGGGGCGCAGGAACTTTTCGAAGTTCGGGTCGATCTGCAGATGCAGGTCACGCAGGAAGGTCGCAAAGGACGGGTGCGGCACGAAGTCGGGATGCACCTCTTGCCACTGCATCCAGTCGAACCAGTCGCCTTGCCTTGCCCCGGTCAGGCTGCGCAGGGCGGCCACGATGGCCTCGGCGCGTTCGGGGCGAAAGCGCAGGGTCAGGATCAGGCCCGCCACCATGTCGCGCCGCCCGGCCCCGGTGATCGCATCCAGCGCCGCCTTCGCCTCGCTGCCGGTGCCAGAGAGGACATCGAACAGAAGCTGCGTCTCATCCCTGTTGGCCTGCGCCGAGATGACCTGCGGCAAGGCCAGCCCCCCACCACGGCTGCACCGCCAAGGATCGCTTATCGCCGTGTCGCGATCATCCCCCATCCCCCCATGCTGTGGCCACCGGCTGACCATGCCGCGCCGTCCTGTCGTTCGCGCGCGGTGGCCCGACGTTTCCCTGGCCGGATGCGGATGACACAGACGTGAATGTCCGGATGCACCCCTGTTGACAGCCCCCGAACCCACGGCTAAACCCCCCGCCAGTGCCCAGATGGCGGAATTGGTAGACGCACTGGTTTCAGGTACCAGCGCTGCAAGGCGTGGAGGTTCGAGTCCTCTTCTGGGCACCACTTCCCTCAGGCTAAGAAGTTGACACGACTTGACTTCTTAGCCTGCCGGGGGATTGCGTCCGACGCGCGGAAGCGCACATTCAGGTGTCGCGCATCCAGAACATGTGAGTGAAATCGCCGCGCTGCGACCGGAACGATGTGAACTTGCGCTTTCGCGAGCGCGTGTCTCATGCGCTTGGCGGGATTGCCTGCCGCCGCGGATTTCCGGCGGTGCCTGGCTGAGCGGGGGTCTTGGCGATGTGTACCTCAAAGACACGTCGGTGCCTGCCGGGCGCGGGGCGACAAATCACCCGCCTTTTCACCTAGCGCAACTGTTCATGTGCGAACCGCTGGCGTGCCACGGCCTCGTTGCGGGTGCTGCGCAATTGGTCAGTCAGCGCCGCCTCGACAGAGGCAAGATGCGCCTCGACAGCGGTACGGGCGGCAACCGGATCGCGTGCCTGCAGCGCGTGGTTGATGGCGCGGTGCTGGTCCAGAAGCAGATCGCGCGTGGTCCGGTTGCGGAACATCATCTGACGGTTGTAGAACACGCCCTGCTGCAACAGATCGTACATCGACCGCATCATGTGCAGCATGATGACATTGTGGCTGGCCTCGATGATCGCCATGTGAAACGCCGCGTCCAGCGATGCCTCGTCGGTCGGGTCGCGCTTGGTGTGGGCCGCCTCCATCTTGCGGAACACGGCATCCACCACCGCCAGATCGGTATCCGACCCCAGACGCGCGGCGCGGTCTGCCGCCAGCCCCTCCATGTCGCGGCGAAAGGCGAGGTAGTCAAAGACCGCCTCATCATGGGCGGCAAACAGGGACACAAGTGCGGGCGAAAACGCCGAACCCAGCACGTCGGCGACATAGACCCCGGCATTGGGCCGGATCGCCAAAAGACCGCGCGCCTCAAGTTCGGCCACGGCATCGCGCAGGATCGGGCGCGACACGGCCATTCTTTCAGCCATCTCGCGTTCGGCGGGCAGGCGTTCTCCGGGCCGCAGGATGCCGCGCAGGATCAGAAGTTCGATCTGCCGGACCACGGCATGCGACAGCTTTTCGGACTGGACCTTGTGGAACGGCATCGGCAACCCCCGGGCATTGGTCATTTGATATGACCAATCCGGGGCACGCTCAATGAAAAAGGGCGGCTGCGTGGGCCGCCCCCCTTACCCTGTCAGCCTGCGCTCAGTTCGTCGGGCGGATGATGATCTCGACCCGGCGGTTCTGCGCCCGGCCTTCGGGGGTGAAGTTGGACGCAACCGGCTGATCCTCGCCACGGCCGATCGACACAATCCGCCCGCCGGGCACGCCATAGTCGCGCAGCACGGCAGCCACGGCCCCCGCGCGGCGCTGCGACAGGTCCTGATTGTAGGCGGCGGCACCGACGTTGTCGGTATGGCCCAACACCTGCACAGTGGAGTTGGGATATCTCTGCAGGCTTTGCGCGACGGCGCGCAGGTCGCTGACAAGCGACGGTTGCAACGTGGCGCTGTCGGTGGCGAACAGGATGTCCTGCGGCAAGACCACGCGCAACTGGTTGCCGTCGTTGACGATCTGCACGTTGTTGCCGACCTGTCCGCGCAACTCGTTCGCCTGCTGGTCAAGCACCGAGCCGATGCCTCCGCCAAGGATACCGCCAACTGCGGCCCCAAGGACGGCGTTGCCAAGGCGGCTGTCACCGTCTGACTTCGCCCCGATCAACCCGCCGATGATGGCGCCGGTTGCGGCACCCGTGCGGGCGCGGGTATTGTCGGGGTTGCCTTGCGGATAGGGGTCACAGGCCGCCAGCGTCATCAGGGCAACGCCGCCAAGGAGAACCGGCATCTTCAGTTTCATCGCGAAAGCCTCATGCATTTGATGTCACGGGCACCTCGCCCCTGACCGCCTTCCTACACCAACGCCGCGACCCCGCCAAAGGTTCCCCGGAAAATTCGGCGGAAACCGGCGCATCAGGCGGCGTCGGCCCGGCCAACATCGGATCGCGCCGCCTCATAGGCCAGCATCGCGCGCTTGACCGGCAGGCCCCAGTGATAGCCACCAAGATGGCCATCCTTGCGCAAGGCGCGGTGGCAGGGGATCAACCAGCTGACCGGATTGCGCCCGACCGCCGTGCCCACCGCGCGCACCGCCTGCGGGTGGCCGATGGCGCCGGCGATGTCGGAATAGGTGGTGACATGGCCGGTGGGGATCGACATCAGCGCCTCCCACACCTTGATCTGGAACGGGGCACCGATCAGGTACAGCGTGGCACCGCCCGGCGTTTCGCCAAAGGCGGCATCGACCATAGGGCGCAGCATTGCGGCGTCTTCGACAAAGGTCGCACGCGGCCAGCGGCGGGTCAGGTCGGCCAGCGTTGCCTCGGGTGTCGTCTCGGCGGCAAAGCCCATGCCGCAGATGCCCCGCGCCGTGCCCATCACAAGGGCCGGGCCGAACGGGCTGTCGAACCAGCCCCAGCCGATGATCAGCCCCTCGCCCCCCCGCGCATAGTCGCCGGGCGACATTGCCTCCCACCGCAGGAACAGATCGTGCAGACGCCCCCCGCCCGACAGGCCGGCCGTCAGCGCCGTATCCAGCACCGTATGCCGGTCGGCCAGCAGACGCCGCGCGTGGTCCAGCGTCAGGTACTGCTGGTACCGCTTTGGGCTGACCCCCACCCATTGCGAGAACACCCGCTGGAAATGCGCCGCACTCATCCCCATCCGGGTGGCGAGACTGTCCAGCGTCAGCGACGGCCCGCCCGCGTCAATCTCGCGCAAGGCGCGGGCGATCACCTGATAATGGTAGGCGGGGCTTTGGTCGGTCATTGCAGGCTCTCCATCTTTGGGCCCAACATAAAGGGGACAAGGCACACCCGCGACCCGGATATTGCGGTAAACACCTTGCCCGGTTCCGGCGCATCGGCGATACCGGGCGCCATGACACCACAGCTTGACTATCCCACGATCCGCGCGATCTTTGCCCGTTTTCACGCAGGTGAACCCGTACCGAAGGGCGAGCTTGACCATTCCAGTGCCTACACGCTTTTGGTCGCCGTCGCCCTGTCGGCGCAGGCCACCGATATCAGCGTGAACAAGGCGACCAAGGCGCTGTTCGCCGTTGCCGACACCCCCACCGCGATGCTGGAACTGGGTGAGGCCGGCCTTATCGAACACATCCGCACCATCGGTCTTTACCGCAACAAGGCGCGCCACGTCATCCGCCTGTCGGCGCTGTTGCTGGAGCGTTTTGGTGGCGAGGTTCCCTCCAGCCGTGCCGCCCTGATGTCGCTGCCGGGGGTGGGGCGCAAGACGGCGAATGTGGTGCTGCAGATGTGGTTCGGCCTGCCTGCGCAGGCCGTTGATACCCATGTGTTTCGCGTCGGAAACCGCACCGGCATCGCACCGGGCCGGGATGAGGCCGCGGTCGAGCGGGCGATCGAGGATAATCTGCCCGCCGAATACCTTGTCCACTCACACCACTGGCTGATCCTGCACGGGCGGTATATCTGCACCGCGCGGAAGCCGCGCTGCGGCGTCTGCCCAATTGCCGATCTTTGCGCTTATCAGGAGAAGACCCCATGAAATCCTATCAGGTTGTCGGCATCGGCAACGCCATTGTCGATGTGTTTACCCAGGCCGACGACAGCTTTCTCGAACTGATGGGCATCACCAAGGGCATCATGCAACTGGTCGAACGCGAGCGCGGCGAAGTGTTGTACGGTGCCATGCGCGAACGGCGGCAGGCACCCGGTGGGTCGGTTGCCAACACACTGGCCGGATTGGGCAATCTGGGGCTGACCACGGCCTTTATCGGGCGTGTCCATGACGATGCACTGGGCCGGTTCTATGCGACGACGATGGCCGACGAGGGCACGGATTTCGTCAATCCGCCGGTGCCGGGCGGCGATCTTCCGACATCGCGGTCGATGATCTTTGTCGGCCCGGATGGGGAGCGATCGATGAACACCTACCTTGGCATCTCGTCCGAACTTGGCCCCGAGGATGTGTCGGACGCCGTTGCCGGGGATGCCGAGATTTTGTTTCTGGAGGGGTATCTTTACGACAAACCCAAGGGCAAGGCGGCCTTTGAACGGGCGGTGTCCTTGTGCCATGCGGCGGGGGGGCAGGCCGGCATCGCGCTGTCGGACCCCTTTTGCGTCGACCGCCACCGCGACGATTTCCGCAGGATTGTCAAGGACCTGGACTATGTCATCGGGAATGAACACGAATGGTCGTCACTGTACCAGACCGACCTTGACGCGGCGCTGAAACAGGCGGCGCAGGATGCGGGGCTGGTGGTCTGCACGCGGTCGGGGCAGGACGTGATCGTGGTGCAGGGCGACCAGAGGGTGACGGCGCCGGTGCGCCAGATCGTGCCGGTCGATGCCACAGGTGCGGGCGACCAGTTCGCGGCGGGGTTCCTTTACGGGCTGGCCACCGGCCAATCATTGGCCATCGCCGGCCGAATGGGCTGTGTCGCCGCCGCCGAAGTTATCAGCCACTTCGGCGCCCGCCCCGAAACCGACCTCAAGGCGCTGTTCCGCAACGAGGGGCTGATCTAGGCGTGGATCGCCCCGTCGCCGCAGGCAAGCGCCGCCTCGCGCACAGCCTCGCTATAGGTGGGGTGCGCGTGGCAGGTCAGCGCAAGATCTTGGGCTGATGCGCCAAACTCCATCGCCACGCAGACCTCATGGATCAGGTCGCCCGCCATCGGCCCTATGATATGGGCGCCAAGGATGCGGTCGGTCGCCTTGTCGGCCAGCAGTTTCACGAACCCATCGCCCTGAAAAACCGCCTTGGCACGGGCGTTGCCCATGAAGGAGAACTTGCCCACCTTGTAGGCGCGACCCTCTTCCTTCAACTGCTCTTCCGTCTTGCCCACGCTGGCCACTTCCGGCGTGGTATAGATCACCCCCGGGATGACGCCATAGTTCACATGGCCATGCTTTCCGGCCATGATCTCGGCCAGTGCCATGCCTTCATCCTCGGCCTTGTGCGCCAGCATGGGGCCCGGGACGGCGTCGCCGATGGCGTATATCCCCTTGATATTGGTCTGGAAATGGTCGTCTACCTGCACCTGCCCGCGCGGCAGCATGGTGACGCCCAAGCCCTCAAGCCCCAGCCCCGCCGTATAGGGTTTCCGCCCCGTCGCCAGCAGGACGCAGTCGGCTACCTGACTGGCCTCGGCCCCGTCCTTGCGCGCTTTCCAGGTGACGGTGGCCTGCGCACCGTCCACCGAAACGCCCTGCACCGCGGCGCCAAGGATGAATTTAAGTCCCTGTTTTACAAGAATTCTCTGGAACGCCTTGGCCACTTCGGCATCCATGCCGGGGGTGATCGCGTCCAAGTATTCGACCACGGTCACCTGCGTGCCCAGACGGGCATAGACCGACCCCATCTCAAGCCCGATCACGCCCGCACCGATCACCACCATCTTTTCGGGGATGCGCCCCAGCGTCAGCGCCCCGGTCGATGTCACCACCACAGCCTCGTCCACCGTCACGCCGGGCAGGGATGACGCCTCGGAACCCGTTGCAATCACGATATTTTTCGCACCATGAACGGCGTCGCCGACGCGCACCTTGCCGGGCCCCTCGATAACCCCCCAGCCCTTGAGCCAGGTGATCTTGTTCTTTTTGAACAGGAACTCGATACCCTTGGTGTTCTGCCCCACCACATCGTCCTTGTAGGCCAGCATCCGCGCCCAATCGACCTTGGGTGACGCCTCCATCAGGCCCATTTTCTCAAAGTTTTCATGGGCTTCATGCAGCATATGCGTGGCATGCAGCAATGCCTTGGACGGGATGCAGCCCACGTTCAGACAGGTGCCGCCCAGCGTCTCGCGCCCCTCGACGCAGGCGACCTTCAGGCCCAGTTGCGCCGCGCGGATCGCACAGACATAGCCGCCGGGCCCCGCGCCGATCACGATCACATCGAAGTCTGCCATGCGTGTTTACCCCGTATGTTTCTTGTATTCGGTCCGTATGCGATCTGTATTCGATCTGTACATACAGCCGTACTTACATCCATCAGACCAGTGCGGCGACAAGCATCACCACCGTCGCCGCAAATCCCGCGAACCAGATGACCGACCGCCACGGCCGCCAGCCAAACGCATAGGCCGGAACATAAAGCATCCGCGCGCCCAGGAACACCCACGCGGCGGTGCGGGTAACGCCGCTGGACTGCTGGCCAAGGGTGACGACGACGACCGCAAGGGTGAACAGGATCAACCCCTCGAAGTGGTTGTTCATGGCGCGTTGCAGGCGGCCCGTGACCACCGACATTTCGCGCGACGGGGGGCGGTCACGGGCGCTGCCGGTGTAGCCGGTGCCAAGGTCGCGGTTCGCGGGCACGGCAAAAAGCACGAACTGCACCGTTTGCAGCAATCCGGCCAAGGCAAGAGCGGTCAGTTCGGGTGTCATCGGTCATCCTTTGGTCTTGACCATTGCCGGATGCGGTCGGGTGTCAATACGCTGTCCCGTCGCGCGGTGAAAGCGGCAATGCAGATGGCTTCGGCGGCGGCAATCGCGGGCATGGCGCGCCATTCCTGAACAAGCGTTCGTGTTGCAGGCCAATGCCGCAGGATCGAGCGGTCTTCGCCGTCGTTCCGGTTTGCCTGCCGGTGCCAGCGCCCACCCAACCGGTATTTCAGGTCAGCCTTGCCCTGCCCGTCGCCCCTGTCGTTTTTCATCAGGAACACGTCCTGTGACCGCGTGTAGTGATTGATCTGTGCCGCCTCCCATGCCACCGCCCGATCCAGTGGACGATAGCGTGACCGGGGTTCGCCGGTGAGGTTGCCGGGGTCAAGCGGTTCGCCTTTCGCATTCACCGCAACCGGGTCGGGGATGCGGGGTGCGGTCGGCATGTGTTCGCGGGCGTGGGCGAAGAGGCGGTGGCGGAACAGGGACTTGAATTTGACCTGGTCAGGGTCGGGCCTCGCCTCGCAGGCGGTAAAGGCGGGCAGGGTATCGCCGGGCAAGGTGGCAAGGCCATTGTCACCGAACGCGCGCCAGGCAACAGCGATGGCATGGGCAGCGCCTGCGGCGGCGATCAGGCTGGCGACCTCTCCGGTTCCGGAACGGATGTTCAGGAACTCATCACTGTCGAGATGGCAAAGCCATTCGGGACCCTCGCCAGCCAAGTGCCGCAGTGCCATCTGCATGCCGCTGTCTTGCGGTGCGGTGCCCGGGGGGACGATGTTGCGCAGATGAACGGCAGCACCGGCGCCTTGCATCGCGTCCAGCAGCATATCAGAGCCGTCCGTGCAGTCGTTCGTCGCGACCATCACCGGATCAAAGCCGATCACCCTGTGATAGGCGAGCCATTCCAGGATGAATGGCCCTTCGTTGCGCATGCAGGAGAAAAGGGCGGCGGTCATGGGTTCCTTTGGCGGGATGCTGGGCCGTTCGCGGCCCCTTACGTTCGGCTGGACAGACGGAAACGGATCAGGGCCGACACATTCCGGGTCACGACTTTGCGCCGCAGGGCGTGCCCTGATGGAACCGCACCTGCCACGCGCCCGAGGACCGGTCCCAGATCGAGGACCGGTTGCTCCACTCGGTGCCGCCCGGATAGCGGACCTCGGAGACGCTGGTCACAAGCGCCAGATCCTCGGACAGGGCGCGCACCGCCAGATCGTACACGACCGCCACAACATCCTGCGCGGCGTTGGGGGCAGCCAGCATGTATTCGCGGGTATAGAAGGCACCGGACCGCCCGAACTCGATGAAATCGGGGGCAAAGGTGCGTTCCATCGTGGCGCGGTCAAAACTGGTCGCGGCTTGCCACAGGCTGCGTTCGATGGCGGGAAGGTCGGCAATGGAGGGAATCATTGGACCCCCAGTCTGCGTCGAAACGCAATGGCTGCACAACCGAGCCCACCGATCGCAGCCAGCGGCGCGAACAGAAAGCTGTTGAATTCGGTCAACAGCAGGAAAACGCGAAAGCCCACCCCTGCATCAGGATAGATTTTTAACGTACGCATCCATATTTGGAGCAGGTCCAGCCAGCTTTCGACTTGGGAAAGGGCAAACAATGAGCTGGCGGCAGCGGCGCACCAAAGTCTTGTCTGTGACGGTCGGCGCAGAACGATCAAGCCACCAACTGCGATCGCAAGGACCAGTCCATACTGGGAAAGAAAGAACACCAGCAGGCCAAGCGCATTGAGCGGGGAAAGCGTTACGCTATTTGCCGACACGGACGACGCGGCGACAAAGAGGACGTTGAACCCTACCCCGGCGAGGCCAGCCAGCAGTAGCGCAACAAACGCAGTCCTTGTGGCAACCATCACAAATCCATCAGCAACCGCCTTGGGTCCTCCAGCGCCTCTTTCACCCGCACAAGGAACGTCACCGCCCCCTTGCCGTCGACGATCCGGTGATCATAGGACAGCGCCAGATACATCATCGGGCGGATCACGATCTGCCCGCCCACAACCATCGCGCGGTCCTGGATTTTATGCATGCCAAGGATGCCCGATTGCGGCGGGTTGAGGATCGGCGACGACATCAGCGAGCCGTAAACGCCGCCGTTCGAGATAGTAAAGGAACCACCCTGCATTTCCGCCATCGACAGCTTGCCGTCGCGTGCGCGCAGTCCCAGTTCGGCGATCTTCTTCTCGATGGCGGCAAAGGACATCTGGTCGGCGTCGCGCACCACCGGCACGACGAGGCCGTTCGGCGTGCCAACCGCGACGCCCATGTGGACGTAATTCTTGTAGATCACATCGGTGCCGTCGATTTCAGCATTCACCTCGGGCACTTCGCGCAGGGCGTGGGTGCAAGCCTTTACGAAGAACGACATGAAGCCCATCTTGACGCCGTGTTTCTTTTCAAAGGCGTCCTTGTATTCGTTGCGGATCGCCATGATCCCCGACATGTCTGCCTCGTTGTAGGTGGTCAGCATGGCGGCGCTGTTCTGGGCGTCTTTCAGACGCCTTGCGATGGTCTGGCGCAGGCGGGTCATCTTGACACGCTCTTCGCGCGCCGCGTCGTCGGCGGCGACGGGGGCACGGGGGGCCGGGGCGGGTGTGGGTGCAGGAGCGGGAGCGGCGGGCTTGGCCACGTCTTCCTTCATCACGCGGCCGTCGCGGCCGGTTCCGGTGACCAGATCGCGCGACAACCCCGCCTCGGCCATCGCCTTTTTCGCCGAGGGGGCGTCTTCCACGTCTTTTGCGGGGGTGGGTGCCGGTGCTTCGGCCTTGGGTTCGGCCTTCTTCGGCGCAGAGGCAGCGGCACCTTCGGTAACGATGGCAAGGCGCGCATTGGCGGCCACCGTTGTGCCCTCGGGCGCCAGGATTTCGGCAAGGACACCTGTCACGGGGCTGGGCACCTCGACCGAAACCTTGTCGGTCTCAAGTTCGCACAGCATTTCGTCCTGGGTTACGGCGTCGCCCGGTTTCTTGAACCAAGTGGCCACAGTCGCCTCGGATACACTTTCGCCAAGGGCAGGCACCATCACGTCGGTCATTCGTTTCTCTCCCACGCCTGATGGCGTTATCCGGTTCACTTGGCGCGGCTTTGTGAGCCGCCGTTCATTAACTGATCGTCAACGCCTCGGACACCAGCGCCTCTTGTTCATGCTTGTGGCGGCTGGCCAGTCCGGTGGCCGGTGACGCGCTGGCCGCGCGCCCCACATAGCGCGGGCGGCTGTAGGTTGCGTTGATCCTGGTCAGTACCCATTCGATGTTGGGCTCGACAAAGGTCCAGCCACCCATGTTCTTCGCTTCCTCCTGGCACCAGATGACTTCGGCGGTCTTGAAACGTTCCAGCTCCTTGACCAGCGACAGGGCGGGGAAGGGATAGAATTGTTCCAGCCGCAAGAGATAGATGTCATCCGCACCGCGTTTGTCGCGCTCTGCCAGAAGATCGAAATAGACCTTGCCGGAGCAGATGACGACGCGGCGGATATCGGCATCGGGTTTCAGCGTCAGATCGGAATGACCCTTTTGCGCATCATCCCAAAGGACGCGGTGAAAGGTCGATCCGGTCGTGAAATCAACGGCATCGCTGATGCACATCGGGTGGCGCAACAGCGATTTCGGCGTCATCAGCACCAAGGGCTTGCGGAAACTGCGGTGAATCTGGCGGCGCAGGATGTGGAAGTAATTCGCGGGGGTCGAGCAGTTGGCGACGATCCAGTTATCGTTCGCCGACATCTGCAGGAACCGTTCCAGCCGCGCGGATGAGTGTTCCGGCCCCTGCCCTTCATACCCGTGCGGCAAAAGGCAGACGAGGCCGGACATGCGCAGCCACTTTGCCTCGCCCGAGTTCACAAACTGGTCGAACATGATCTGCGCGCCGTTGGCAAAGTCACCGAACTGCGCCTCCCACATCACCAGCGCGTTGGGTTCGGCCAGCGAATAGCCATACTCGAACCCCAGCACCGCATATTCCGACAGCATGGAATCGATGACTTCGTATCGCGCCTGACCTGCACGGATGTGGTTCAGCGGATAGTGCCGCTCCTCGGTTGACTGGTCGACAAAGGCGGAGTGGCGCTGTGAAAAGGTGCCGCGGGTGCAATCCTGGCCGGACAGGCGCACGGGAAAACCCTCGGCGGCCAGCGAGCCGAACGCCATCGCCTCACCCGTAGCCCAGTCAAAGCCCTGGCCTGTCTTGAACATTTCCTTTTTGGCTTCCAACTGGCGGGCCACCGTCTTGTGGATATCAAAGCCATCGGGGATGCGGGTCAGTGCCGTGCCGATCTCGGCCATGGTCGCCGGGGCAATGGCGGTGGCGCCGGCCGTATAGTCTTCCTTTTCGCGGTCAAGCCCGGACCAGCGGCCATCCAGCCAGTCGGCCTTGTTCGGCTTGAAGTTGCGGCCAACCTCGAATTCCTCGTTCAGGCGCGCCTGAAAGGCCGCCTTCATATCCTCGATCTCGCCTTCGGGGATCAGGCCGTCCTTGACGAGCCGGTCGGTATAAAGCTGTAGCGTCGTTTTCTGGCGCTTGATGCGGGTATACATCGCGGGGTTTGTGAACATTGGTTCATCCCCCTCGTTGTGGCCAAAGCGGCGGTAGCAGAAGATGTCCAGCACCACGTCCTTGTGGAACTTCTGCCGGTATTCGGTGGCGACACGGGCGGCGTGAACCACCGCCTCGGGGTCATCGCCGTTGACGTGAAAGATCGGTGCCTCGACCATCAGGGCGATGTCGGTGGGATAGGGTGACGACCGCGAAAACGACGGCGCGGTGGTAAAGCCGATCTGGTTGTTCACGATGATATGGATGGTGCCGCCGGTACGGTGGCCCTTGAGCCCCGAAAGGCCAAAGCACTCGGCAACCACGCCCTGACCGGCAAAGGCCGCATCACCGTGCAACAGGATCGGCAGCACCGAACCGCGTTCGGTGTCATTGTACTGGTCCTGCTTGGCGCGCACCTTGCCCAGCACAACCGGATTGACCGCCTCAAGATGCGAGGGGTTGGCGGTCAGCGACAGGTGGACGGTATTGCCGTCAAAGGTGCGGTCCGACGAGGCGCCAAGGTGGTACTTCACATCGCCCGAGCCGTCCACATCCTCGGGCTTGTAGCTGCCGCCCTGGAATTCGTGAAAAATCGCGCGGTAGGGTTTCATCATCACATTGGCCAGCACCGACAGGCGGCCCCGGTGCGGCATGCCGATGACCACGTCGCGCACGCCCAGATTGCCACCCCGCTTGATGATCTGTTCCATCGCGGGGATCAGGCTTTCACCACCGTCCAGACCAAAGCGTTTGGTGCCCATGTATTTGACATGCAGGAACTTTTCAAATCCCTCGGCCTCGACCAGCTTGTTCAGGATGGCCTTGCGGCCCTCGCGGGTAAAGGCGATTTCCTTGCCATAGCCTTCGATCCGTTCCTTGAGCCAGGCGGCCTGTTCGGGGTCGGAGATGTGCATGTATTGCAGCGCGAAGGTGCCGCAATAGGTGCGTTTGACGATCTCCATGATCTCGCGCATGGACGCCAATTGCAGGCCCAGCACGTTGTCGATGAAGATGGGCCGGTCCATGTCGCCCTCGGCAAAGCCGTAGGAACGGGGGTCAAGCTCTGGCTGGCTGGTGCCCTCACGCATGCCGAGGGGGTCAAGGTCGGCGGCCAGATGGCCACGGATGCGGTGCGCGCGGATGATCATGATGGCGCGGATGCTGTCGAGAACGGCGCGCTTGATCTGGTCATCGGTGACCGTGGCCCCGGTCGCGGCGGCCTTGGCGGCGATCTTTGCGCCCGCCTTGGGTGCCTCGGGCCATTCGCCGGTCAGGGCCGCCGTCAGGTCATCGAGGGGCATCGGCGGCCAGTCGGGCCGCGCCCAGCTTGGCCCCGCCGCGGCGCGTTTGGCGTCGATTTCGGTTTCGCCCAAGGCGCGGAAATACTCGGCCCATTGGCCATCAACCGAAGCAGGATCGGCTGCATGCCGGGCCTGCAGCGCGTCGATGTAATCGGCGTTCGCACCGTCAAGAAAGGTCTGTCCCTGGAACGTGGCGTTGGACTGTTCGGTCATGGGGTCACCCTTGGGCCGTGCCCAAAGTGGGCATGGCAAAGAAGTTGAAGGCGGTGAATGGGTAGAGGCGGCAGGCGCGAAAGGCATCCAGCGTCACGGGTTCGCGCCCGAAATGCTGATGGAAGACCGGGCGGATGGCATAGCCGAGGCTGGTCAGGAAGGCGTGCAGGTCATCGTAGCTGGTCGCGTTGACGTCGCTGTCCTCCACGGCGCCCGCCTCGAACAGGATCGCGGGGCGGTGACGGGCAAGCGTCGCCTCAGCCCCTTTCAGGGCGGCAAATTCGTGGCCTTCGACGTCGATCTTCAGGAAATCAAGGCGCAGGTCGCCGGGCCAGAGATCGTCGATGCGGGCCAGCGGCACGCGCACTTCGCGCGTATCGCCACGGCTGGTGCGGTTGGTCAGGGACGAGAACCCCGGCTGTGCCACGTTTTCATAGAACACAGCCTCGCCCGCATGGTCGCTGACCGCAACGGGGTGGACGGTGGCCTTGGGAAAGCGGGCATGCAGGGCGGCAGCCTTGGCGGGGCTCGCTTCAATGATGTGCAGTTTGCCCCGGGGGGCAAGGCGGGTCAAAGCATAGCTGACCGATCCAAGGTGGCCGCCTACGTCAAGGCAGTTCCAGTCGGGACGGACCAGTTTGCGCAGGCAAAGGTCGGTCAGCCGCCCCTCTTGGTGCAGAAGACCCAGTTCGGGATGCAGCACGGCGCGAAGCCGCCCCGCAACGCCACGCAGCACACCCACCGGCCCCGCCAGTGGCGAGGTGGCGACGCGCTGCTTGAGCCGCAAAAGGGGGGCGAGCGTGGTCATGTCAGTTGTTTGCCGCCTTCATAGCCGGTTCACCCGGATGGGCCCGGGACCGGCTCGCGAACCTTTGTTTCGCAATGATCTGGGTTTCGCCAAGTGCGCGGAAGTCTTCGGCCCACTGGCCGTCGACTGACCCCGGATCAGCGGCGAGGCGGGCCTGAAGCCGGTCAATATAGTCAGCATTCGCCCCGTCGAGGAACGTTTGCGCAGCAAAGGCTGAGGTGGGGGATTGTTCGGTCATTGAGCTACCCTCGATTGCGAAGGATCGGGCATCATTTGCATCGGACCGTAACCGTTTGTGAGCGGCGTTCGAACTGGTCAGGAGCTTGGGTCCGATAGGCGTCTTTCACACGGTCAATCTTGAGATCACGGTGGGCGCAGATGCTTTTTGCGGCCGCGGCGAATTCGGTGCGGCTGATGGTGTTGGGTTTGTATTCAAAAACATATTCGACCCTGCTGCCGGACTGCGAGACAGCAATGGCATAAACGTCGTCCGAGGGCAGCCCCGACAGTGGCTCTATCGCCCCGGTTACCTGCGCAGTCGTGCTGTGAGGCACGGCAATCACCAGGCCGAACGCCAACACAACAGCAGCCACGTGACGCAACGGGCAACGAAATATGTTGGCCCCGCGTGTCATTTGCAGCGAACCTCGACAGTGCGGGCCCGCGCGTAGAAGAGGTCGCCAGGGTCGTTGTTGTCGGGCGGAAACTTTACCCGGTCGAATTTGATATCAAGGCGGGTGCAGATACTTGGCGCGGCGGCAGCCAGCGCATTCTTGCCGATGATGTCGTAGTAATAGACAATCTCGAAGACGACCCTGCCTTTGGAATCCGTCTGAAAGTCCACTGATCTGACGGCGCGCGCAGGCAAGCCAGTTGCCTCGTCGGTCTGGCCATATGCCTCAGACCCGGCAACGGCCAGGCCAAACGGGATCGACAGGAATGCAAGACGCAGCCAGTCAAAGGCGGGTGTGTGTTGGAACCCTGACATTACTTCATCCCCTTGATCGCCTTCATTACCGCCTGTCCCAGATGCGCCGGGCTTTCGGCCACCACGATTCCGGCTTCGTTCATTGCGTTGATCTTGCTTTCCGCATCGCCCTTGCCACCGGCCACGATGGCGCCCGCATGGCCCATGCGGCGGCCCTTGGGCGCCGTGCGGCCTGCGATGAAACCGGCGGTGGGTTTCCAGCGGCCCTTGCGGCGTTCATCTGTCAGAAACTGCGCGGCTTCCTCTTCGGCGGAACCGCCGATTTCGCCGATCATGATGATGGCGGTAGTCTCGGGGTCGGCCAGGAACATTTCCAGCACGTCGATATGCTCGGTGCCCTTGATCGGGTCGCCGCCGATGCCGACGGCGGTGGATTGGCCAAGGCCAAGGTCAGAGGTCTGCTTGACCGCCTCATAGGTCAGGGTGCCCGAGCGGCTGACGACGCCGACCGATCCGCGCTTGTGGATGTGGCCGGGCATGATGCCGATCTTGCATTCGCCGGGGGTGATGACGCCGGGGCAGTTCGGCCCGATCAGGCGGGATCTGGACCCCATCAGCGCGCGTTTGACCTTCATCATGTCCAGCACCGGGATGCCTTCGGTGATGCAGACGATCAGGGCAATCTCGGCGTCAATCGCCTCAAGGATCGAATCGGCGGCAAAGGGCGGCGGGACGTAGATCACGGTCGCATCGGCGCCGGTTTTGGCCATGGCGTCATGCACGCTGTCGAACACCGGCAGGCCCAGGTGTTCGCTGCCGCCCTTGCCCGGGGTCACGCCGCCGACCATGCGGGTGCCGTAGGCGATGGCCTGTTCGGAATGGAACGTGCCCTGGCTGCCGGTAAAGCCCTGGCAGATGACGCGGGTTGCAGCGTTGACGAGTACGGCCATCGGGGGCCTCCTGTAGGATTGATCGGTGCATTTGGAGAACCGGGCCGGGCGGCCCGGTCCGATGGCTTGGTTACGGGTCAGTTTCCCCCGGGGAAGGCAAAGCGGACGGCAGAGTTGGTCTCGGAAGCACAGGTTGGATCATTGCCGCCGGACATCAGGGTGGCCACGGCACCGGTAGATAGCGTGTGGGTCGTGCAGCCATCCGCGTCGGTGCCGCTTGTCGTTACCTTGATGCCGGTGTTGCCGCCCATGAGGAACAGGTTGAACATCGTCTGGGCATCTTCGGTGCCGATGGCGATGCTTTCGATATGGCAGAAATCGACCTCGTCGGACAGATAGCCAAAGGTCATGTCGCCGTTGGCGGGGCGGAAGTTGACCAACCCCATCTCGGGTTCGACCTCAGTGGTCCAACTGATATCGGCAAGCGCCTTGGTGGTAAGGTCGACGCGGCCTTCGCCCAGCATGCAGGCGCCGATGCCGTCCAGCATCTGGTATGCGGGATCGTCAGAGGACTGCGCCATAGCAACAGGTGCGGCAACAAGGGCCGCAAACAGGGCAATCGCGGTCGTCTTCATGTGGCTCGCTCCCATGTGATTGATCCGGTTCGTCATTCGTCGATCAGCCACGCACCCTCGGTGCGGCCATGTTCGGTTGTGGCGTCATAGGCGCGTTCATCGGCAAGCCATTCCTGCAACACCCCTGCGGTATCGCCCCGACAGCCCATGTCGCGCACTTCCTCGGCAAAGCCGATGCCAAACTCGACGTGGTTGTATTCGTGTTCCTCAAGGTTTTCCAGCATGGTGCGGAACGCAGCCTCGTCCTCATCCGACAGGTTGGCATCGGGGCCAAGGTCGGGCAGCACGATGGTGGCGGTGACGCTGAGTTCGCACGCGGCGGTCCAGTTCACGTACCATGTGGTGTAAGCGGGAAAGCCGTTGGGGCCTTCGGCGTTCATCTCAGCCTGAACCTCAGGCAGGGTATCGCCGCCGACTTCGTAGGATTCGTAGGTTACGTCGACGTCGACGTCGACCTCAGACTGCGCAAGCGCCGGGGCCGTCAAGCCCAAGCCGATTGCAAAAGCACAACCCGATAGCCGCAGCGCATGGGCAAGGTTGGTGCGGACGGACAGGACGGCAAGCGACATCATCAGTCGGCATCTGTGCTGAGGGTGGCAGGGGTTCATCCCGGGCTACGCGTCAAATCGGCTGGCAAGGGCATCGGCCTGTCCCTCTGACAGGCGGATGATCTTGTCGTTGCGATCACGATGGATCTTTCCAAGGCTTTCGATCCCGGTCACGTCCTCACTATAGCGGAAGGGCGCAAGATCGTTGGTAAAGAGCGGCCTTGCCACAGTCTGCGCCATGGGTTCGAGGACCAGCCGGATGGCGTGCTTTTGCCGTGCGGGGTTGCGCACCTGGGCGATCGAGACAGCCTCGAACGACGTCAGGCGGGCGGTTGCGTCCAGTCTGCTGCGCTGATCGTCGGTGTCGTCGAACCAGACATACACCAGCGACCCCAGATCATCCTGGCCAAGCTTGGCCGACTTCATCGCGGCCACAATCGCCACACCGTCTGTCAGTGATGCCCGGTTGATCTTCAGCAACAATGCCACAGCCTTACCCCTTGACCGCCTTCACGATCTTCTGCGCCGCATCCGCCAGGTCGTCGCCCGAAATCACGTTCAGCCCGGACTCGGCAATGATCTTCTTGCCCAGCTCCACATTCGTCCCCTCAAGCCGCACCACCAGCGGCACCTTGAGGCCGACCTCTTTCACCGCCGCGATGATGCCCTCGGCGATGATGTCGCAGCGCATGATGCCGCCAAAGATGTTGACGAGGATGCCTTTGACCTTGGGGTCAGAGGTGATGATCTTGAACGCCTCGGTCACCTTTTCCTTGGTGGCCCCACCGCCCACGTCCAGAAAGTTGGCGGGTTCCGCGCCATAAAGCTTGATAATGTCCATGGTGGCCATCGCAAGGCCCGCCCCGTTCACCATGCAGCCGATCTCGCCGTCCAGCGTGATGTAGTTGAGGTCGAACTTGGCGGCGGCCAATTCCTTGGGGTCTTCCTCGGATTCGTCCTTCAGCGCCATGATGTCGGGGTGGCGGTACATGGCGTTGCCGTCAAAACCCATCTTGGCGTCCAGGAGTTTCAGCGACCCGTCCTTGAGCACGCAGAAGGGGTTGATTTCCAGCATGTCCATGTCTTTTTCGGTGAACAGCCGGTACAGGTTTTTCACGATGCCCACGCATTGCTTGACCTGATTGCCGGTCAGCCCCAGCGCAAAGGCCACGCGGCGGCCGTGGAAATCTGACAGGCCGGTGGCGGGGTCAACGTCGAAGGTGATGATCTTGTCAGGGGTGTCGTGGGCCACATCCTCGATGTTCATGCCGCCTTCGGTGGACACGACAAAGCTGATGCGGCTGGTCTTGCGGTCGATCAGGACGGCCAGATAGAATTCACGGTCGATGTCGCTGCCGTCTTCGATGTAGATGCGGTTGACCTGCTTGCCTGCCGCCCCGGTCTGGATCGTGACCAGCGTGCGGCCCAGCATCTGGCGGGCAAATTCGGCGGCCTCACCAACCGAACGGGCAAGGCGCACGCCGCCCTTTTCACCCGCTTCGGGTTCCTTGAACTTGCCTTTGCCGCGCCCGCCGGCGTGGATCTGCGCCTTGACCACCCACAGGGGGCCATCCAGTTCACCCGCCGCCGTCTTGGCCTCTTCGGCGCGCAGGACCACGCGGCCATCGGACACGGGGATGCCATAGCTGCGCAAAAGCGCCTTGGCCTGGTATTCATGGATGTTCATTGCGGGTCCCGTACAGGTGATCGTCAGGGGCGGCATGGCATAGAAAACAGGCGTTTCAAATCGGCATCTGGCGAAGGCCGCAGTTTTCACGCGGAAATCGACATATTGTGATCACACTTTTTAAGGGTGTGATCACAGAGGCCACCAACGGCTGGCGACTCAGTTCAGGAACACCGCGAACAGCGCCGCATCGCCCTGCACGATGTCGGTGAAATCCCACCAGCTTTGGGCAGTCACGCGCGGCCCTTTCTCGGCATAGGGCAACAGCCCCTCGCCCTGCACAAAGGTGATGATGTCGATGGCGGGCGGGTTTTCGAATATCTTCTTGAGGTTCAGCCCCGCCTCGGCCCCCATCCGCCAGTGCGGCACCAGAAGACGCCCCTCAAGCATGCCCTCGGCATCGGCCAGCACGGCCTGCCAGCGTTTGCCGGTGCCGGGCGGCATCGGCAGACCAAGCGCCGAAGTCTGCATGTCGTTCGGCACCCATTCCATCGCGTTGTCAGTCTCGGCCTCGACCAGCCGCCAGAAGCGGCGGTTGTCGGCGATCATCGCCAGAAGGTGGCCATGCGCCTTTAGCGCAAGCGCGGCATCGGGCGGATCGGCCAATGCCAGAAGGATCATCGCGGCGCGGTCGACCTGACGGCCGAACATCATGTCCATCGCGTTCGGCGGCGGCGTGGTGCCCCACAGCGCCTGCATCGCCCCGGACGAGGCGATGACGCGTTCAACCACCGGTCCGGGGTCGAAAGCCAGCGCGGTGGTGGCAAAGGCCGACAGGAACTGGGTATAGGCCGACAGCCAGGCCGCATCGGCGGTGTCGAACCGCACGATGGGGTCTTGTGGCATCTCGGTTCCAAACCGCCCGATCCCGGCCAATGTCAGCCCGGCGATGGCCGCCATTTCCTCGCCCTGATCGCGCGTGCCGTTGGCGTTGATGTCGAACCACAGGTCGGACAGGCGGACCTCCAACGCGAAATCCTGATCGCCAAGGGCCATCAGGGCGGTTCGCGCATCGGCCATGCGGGCATCGGCCTGGTCAAAGAGGGTGACGATGTCGTTCGCGGCAAAGGGCCGTGCTGCGGGGTTTTCGGGGATCGGCAGGCGCAACAGCGGCAATTCCGACCAGTCGGCGCGGATGCCCGTCTGCCAGCGCAGTTGCAGGGCGCCCTCGACCCCCGACAGGAACCGGATACCGGCCAGCGCGAACAACTCATCAGGTTTCGGTTCGGCAAGGGCTGCAAGCCGCGCCTCGGTTGCGGCAAGGCCGGTGGTGCCGATCTCGGACGACAGGGTCAGATCGGCGAGGGCGGGGGTGGTGGTCATGGCAAGGGCCAGGAGGGCAGCGCGCATCAGAAAGCTCCTTCGTGTCAATCAGCGCAGGATGCGCCGGGGCGGGGGATGCCGCAATGGGGTTCGGGGTAAGGATTTCCCGCCTGTTCAGTCAGGCACCGCCAGACACAGCACCTGCCCGCGCGGCAGGCGGGTATCGCGGACGCTGGCCACGAACCCGGCGGCGCGCGTGTCGTGCACCACCTGGGCCCCGGTGCGGTGGTAGGGGGGGCGGTCGGGGTGGGTGACGGCACCGCTTGCCTGTCGCAGAGGGCCATCGTGGCCGTCGGGGGCCAGAAACACCGTGAAGGCCAGACACCGCAGCACCGGCAACCGCGCCCGGATGCGGGCGAGCGCCGGGGCAAGCTGGTCGGCGGGCAGGTGGGTAAAGACGGCAAACGCGATGGCAAAGTCGATGGTCGCGGGCACGCCCGGCAAGGCGAAATCCGCATCCTCGATCAGGTGCGACAGCGGCAGGCGGTCTTTCGCCGCCAGTTCCACGTCGTACCCCCGCCGCAGCAGCGCACCCGATGCATCGGTGGCCCAGTAGTTGCCCGGCGCAAGGTACGGCACCGCCTGCCGCCCCAGCCGCAACGCACCTGCACCAATGTCCAACAGGCCGTGCTGCGACTGCATCCCTGCGGCGCGCAGAAGGTCAAGCTGGATCCGGCCCGTTTCCTCCCACCAGCCGCCGGTGATTTCGCGGTGCCGTCCCGCAGCCAGTGCCCGGTCGTAAAAGCCGGGGACAGCATAGGGCGAGGGGGGGCGTTTCATGCAGGCTTTCCGCGTCGGGGCCGCTGTCCCCTACGCCCGGCCGTGCGCCGCAACAAGGTGCGTGCCTTGCCCCTATCCCGCCCTTCGGCCCCGAATTGTTGCCAGTCTTGCCATAGTTCGGCCCTCATCTTTCGTTAACCAACAGGGGAACGCTTATGTTGACGGGGATTTCCCATGGCTGATCCTGTTGTGCCGCCGCTCTGGACGATCCTGACCGGCACTGGTCTGGACGAAAAACTGGTCGGCGGGTTCATGGCCGACCTGATCTATGGCGGGGCCGGCAACGACCGCGTCTTTGGTCTGGAAAGCGCGGACCTGATCTATGGCGGGGCCGGGGATGACGACCTGTTCGGCGATCTGGATGCGGACACGCTTTATGGCGGCTCGGGCAATGACCGTCTGTTTGGCGGCGAGGATCACGACAGCCTGTATGGCGATGCAGGCGATGACAGCATCGAAGGCGGCGTTGGCGAGGACCAGTTGTTCGGCGGCAGCGGCCGCGACAAGCTGTACGGCGGCAATGACAATGACCGGCTGTTCGGCGGGTCTGACGCGGATTCGCTGTACGGCGATGCGGGTGATGACTGGCTGGACGGCGGCGAAGGCACCGACCTGATCTATGGCGGCAGCGGGGCCGACACGATGTACGGCGGTTGGGACAATGACACGCTGGACGGCGGTTCGGGCCGGGACCAGTTGTTCGGCGATGCCGGAAATGACGTGCTGCGGGGCATGTCGGATGCCGACAGCCTGTATGGCGGCGACGGCAACGATTCGCTGTTCGGCGGGTCCAGCAACGATCTGGTTTTTGGCGGGGTCGGTAACGACCACCTGTATGGCGACGCGGGGAACGACAACCTGTCGGGCGGCGACGGGATCGACAAACTTTATGGCGGCAGCGGCCATGACCGGCTGGACGGCGGCAACCAGAACGACCACCTGTATGGCGCGGGCGAAAACGATACGCTTTACGGCGGTTCGGGGCGCGACTGGCTGTCGGGCGGCGACGCAAATGATCTGATCTATGGCGGATCGGACGTTGATTCGATCTATGGCAACGACGGCAATGATTCGATCTACGGTGATGCGGGCGCGGATTCGCTGTTTGGCGGTGACGGCAATGACCTGCTGGAAGGTGGTGCGAACGCCGACGTTCTGACAGGGGGCCGGGGGGCCGATACATTTGTCTTTATGAGGGGCAGCGGCGTTGACAAGGTCACTGACTTTGCCGGGACCGAGGGGGACCGGCTGGTTCTGGATTCATCGCTCTGGGGCGGCGGCAATCCCAGTACCGAAGATATCGTGGCCAAGTTTGGCGTGGACCTTGGGGCGTCGCTGCAACTGACCTTCGGCAGCGAAAAGATCCTGCTGACCACGGATGCAAGCCTGTCCGACCTGTCACAGTGGATCACGATCATCTGATCCTGTCCGGACCGTTGCAGCCCGCCCCGGAACGCGCGTTCGGCACAGCTTTCGCGTTGCGCCGCCGGCCGGTGGAATGCGAACGCGATGCTGTTTCCACCAGACCTGACTGTGTGATTGTTTACGATTCGGAAATAATTTGCAGCGGTTGCCGCCATTTGCCCCAAATCAGACACAGTTGGCCGCTTTGTGCAGGGTGAAGGTTCACTGCTGATACGGGGCGCATCATGGCCATTCTTCCCAAGACACTGCATGGCACCAGCCTTGCCAACACGATCATCGGCCTTTCCGCCCATGAGATCGTGCAGGCCTATGGTGGCAACGATACCGTCAGGGCCGAGGCTGGCAACGATACGGTCTATGGCGGGGCCGGGAAGGACTGGCTTTATGGCGGCACCGGCACCGATCAGGTGTTCGGCGGTGCGGATGATGACACCCTGGATGGCGGTTCGGGCAACGACGTTCTGTCTGGCGACGCGGGTCACGATGCGGGATATGGCGGGGCGGACAAAGACAAGCTGTTTGGCGGCGACGGAAACGACACGCTTTATGGCGGATCGGGCAATGACCTGGTCGATGGCGGGGCCGACGATGACAGGCTCTATGGCGATTCCGGCGATGACAGGCTGATTGCCGGCGATGGCAACGACGCGCTCTTTGGCGGCAACGACAAGGATTCGCTGTACGGTGGTGCTGGCAACGATACGCTTGACGGTGGTTCCGGCGATGACCGGCTGTTCGGCGAATTGGGCGACGACCTTTTGCAGGCAGGATCGGGGAATGACGCGCTGTTCGGCGATGTGGGCAACGATACGCTGCAGGGCGGGTCGGGCGACGATCTGCTGTATGCCGGGGCGGGCAATGACTCGGTCATGGGCGAATCCGGGAATGATGTTCTGTCCGGCGATATCGGGGCTGACTTCTTGTATGGCGGTGATGGCAACGACACGCTGACCGGCGGGGCGGATGCCGACCGGCTGTATGGCGGCGGGGCATATGATGTGGTCTTTGGCGGCATCGGGGCCGATCAGGCCTATGGCGGCGACGGGCACGACAGCCTGTCCGGCGGGTCCGACGGCGATCTGATCTATGGCGGCAACGACCACGACACGCTGATGGGCGATTCGGGCGCGGATACGCTGTTCGGTGGGGCGGGGTCGGACCGGCTGGATGGAGGCACCGGCAGCGATATGCTGTCGGGGGGTGACGGGGCGGATGTGTTCGTCTTTGGTCCCGGGGCGTCGCGCGACACGATCACCGATTTCGACCTTGCCGAAGGCGACCGGATCGCGCTGGACGACGCGCTGTGGACCGGGACATTGACGGCAGAACAGGTGGTTGCCCGGTTCGGGGTGATATCGGGGGGCACGATGCAGACGCAGAACGCCGCGTCCAGTGGTGTCTACGTGTTGCCGGGGCTGTCGGCACTCTTTGGATTTCCGCTTGGGGGTGGCCAATCCGGGGGCGGCCAATCGGGGGCAACAGCCGGCCGCGATGTCATGCTTTCGTTCAACGGGACCGACGTGCTGCACATTCAGAACTTCACCGGACTGGCTGATCTTGCGGCCGCCATCGACATCATCTGAGGCGCAGCGGCCCCGGGGCAGACGCCCCGGGGCCGCCATGCACAGGTGTCACGCCAGCGACGGGTCGATCACCTTGCACGCCGCCAGAAGACCGCGCACCGCGTCGGTCGATTTGTCGAACATCGCCTGTTCGGCAGCGTTCAGCTTGATATCCACGATCTTCTCGACACCCCCGGCCCCCAGGATGACCGGCACGCCGACATAAAGCCCGTTCAACCCGAACTGCCCGTCGGCCCAGGCCGCGCAGGGCAAAAGGCGCTTCTGGTCCTTGAGGAAGCTTTCTGCCATCTCGATGGCACTGGCAGCGGGCGCATAGAACGCCGACCCGGTTTTCAGCAACGCCACAATCTCGGCCCCGCCATCACGGGTGCGCTGCACGATGCCGTCAAGCCGTTCCTGCGTGGTCCAGCCCATGGTCACAAGGTCGGGCAACGGGATGCCCGCCACGGTGGAATAGCGCACCAGTGGCACCATCGTGTCGCCATGTCCGCCCAGCACAAAGGCCGTCACATCGCGCATCGACACGCCGAATTCGAGGCTGAGGAAATGGCGGAACCGGGCGCTGTCCAGCACCCCCGCCATGCCGATCACCCGGTGATGCGGCAGGCCCGAAAACTCACGCAGGGCCCAGACCATGGCGTCAAGGGGGTTGGTGATGCAGATCACAAAGGCGTCGGGCGCGTGGGCCTTGATCCCCTCGCCCACCGATTTCATCACCTTGAGGTTGATGCCCAGAAGGTCATCCCGGCTCATCCCCGGTTTGCGCGCGACGCCGGCGGTGACGATACACACCTGCGCACCGGCGATATCGGCATAGTCGCTGGTGCCCTTCATCGTGGCGTCGAACTTGGCCGCCGGGCCGGACTGCGCGATATCCAGCGCCTTGCCCTGCGGCACGCCGTCGGCGATGTCGAACAGCACGACGTCGCCGAGTTCCTTCTGTGCGGCAAGATGGGCGAGCGTGCCGCCGATCTGACCGGCACCGATCAGGGCAATCTTGGGTCTGGCCATAAGGGCTCTCCGGGCTGGGGGATGATGCCGCAATGCCTAAGGCGCTTCGCCGTCCGGTGCAAGGTTTCTGCGCTGCGGCGGGGGGCAGGTCTTGCCATTGCCGTGCCTTGGGGTAGGCAGGCAGGCCAAGGGGGAACGTGGCATGGACTGGGCGTTCTGGACGGCGGCGGTTGTAGCGGCGATCTGTGTGGGCATGGGCAAGGGCGGGATCCCGATGGTGGGGATGCTGGGCGTGCCGGTGTTGTCGCTGATGATTTCGCCCGTCGCAGCGGCAGGGCTGTTGCTGCCGATCTACGTGGTTTCGGATGGCTTTGGCCTATGGGCCTATCGCCACGACTGGAACGGCCGCGTCATCGCGATCATGGCGGCGGGGATGACCGTCGGGGTGGGCCTTGGCTGGGCCACGGCCAGCACCGTGTCCGAGCAACTGGTGACGCTGCTGGTTGGGATGATCGGGCTGGTCTTTGCCGCCGTCACCCTGTTGCGCCGCAACGTCACCCCCGCGCCACGGCCTGCAAGCGTCGCACCGGGGCTATTCTGGGGCACGATCACCGGATTCACCAGCTTTGTCAGCCATGCGGGCGCGCCGCCGTATCAGGTGTATGTCCAGCCGTTGGGCCTGTCCAAGGCCGCCTTTGCGGGCACCTCGACCATCGCCTTTGCCTATGTCAACCTGATCAAGCTGGTGCCCTACTGGTTCCTTGGCCAGATCTCGCCCGCCAGCCTGTCGGTTGCGGTTTGGCTTGCGCTGCCCGCCGCACTGGCGGTGTTCGCAGGGGTGCGGCTGGTGCGGGTGCTGCCGGAACGGCTGTTCTTCCGGCTGATCACATGGGCCTTGCTGGTGATCTCGCTGCGCCTGATCTGGCAAGGGCTTAGCCCGGCCTGACCGGCAGGCCCCGGGCGATCCAGCCAGGCCCGGCGGCTGACCCCAGCATGCCTTCGGGCACATCAATGATCCCGGTAAATCCTGCGTCCGCCAATCGCGCCGCCAACCGCGACGACCGCACGCCGCGCGCACAAATCAGCGCGACGGGTGCGGTGGGATCATTGCCCGAAAGCCGCGCAAGGGCGGCTTCGAAATCGGGGGTCCGCATGTCCAGCGGATGCGCGCCCTCACCCACACCAGTCAGCGCCCATTCATCGGGGCGGCGAATGTCGATCAGGGTCAGCGTGCCGTCTGTGGCCGCGCGGTAGGCCTGTTCGGCGTCGAGTTTGAGGCCATCAAACCGGCGGGGCCACAGTGCGGCAAGGGCGGCAACACCCGCCCCGCCGCCAATCAGCAGAAACCCCCGTCGTCGCAGCATCTGCACCCCCTTTGTGCCCTATCTGGCGCAGGGAAATCCGCATGCCGCAAGTCACATCCGGGCGAGGCCGCCCGGTGTTCCGCTGCCGTCTCAGGCGGGGTCGCCCTTGGCGGGCAATTCCTCGACCACCGCCTCAAACCCCTGGCCGCTGGCGACAAGGCAGGTCATGCCTTGCGGCGTCGTGACGGTGATCGTCCAGGTTCCAGTGTCGGCGGCGGCATAAACCTCCATCACCGTGTTGTTCGCGGCGACGCCGATCGAGCGGCGGGTTTCGGCATATTTCTGGGCAAGTTGCGCCACCACGGCGGCGCGCGGGCCGCATTGCGGCTGGCCCTGTGCGGTGGCGGGAAGCGATGTCAGGATAAGCCCGGCAAACCCGAGCGACGCTATCATAAGGTCCTTGGTCATTGCGTTGGCCTTTCGGTCAAGGGTTGATCGCACTCAGGCTGCGCCCGAGGTGCAAAAAGAGAGTTAACCCCCCGAACGTCGATACCATGGCCGTGACCCGACATTTTCGCGGATGGTCATGGCGGGGATGCGGCGGTAGGTATCGGACAAAGGCGACTCAAATGGCCGTTCCCCCGGGGAACGGTCGGGCAGCGGGGGTGCGGGAATGGTTTTTCTGGTTCTGGGCCTGGCGCTGTGGTGGGGCGCGCATCTTCTGAAACGTCTGGCCCCCGGGCCGAGGCTGGCCATGGGCGATGCGGGCAAGGGCGTGGTGGCGTTGTTGCTGGCCGTGTCGGTCGTCCTCATGGTGATCGGCTATCGTGGGGCCGCGTTCGTGCCGGTGTGGGAGCCGCCGTCGTTCCTGCGGCATGTCAACAACCTGCTGATGTTGCTGGCGTTTTACCTCTACGCCGCGTCGGGGATGAAAACCCGGATCACGGGCCTGATCCGCCATCCGCAACTGACCGCGTTCAAGGCCTGGGCCGTGGCGCACCTGTTGGTGAACGGCGATCTGGCGTCGGCTGTGCTGTTCGGCGGGCTTCTTGGCTGGGCGGTGGTGACGGTGATCGTCATCAACCGCGCCGAGCCCCGCCCCGCCCCGCCGCCACCCGCGCCGATGGGTAAAGAGATCGGCGCGGCGGTGGGTGCCGTGATCGTGATGGGCCTGGTGGGCGGCATCCATGCATGGCTTGGCTACAATCCGTTCGGGTGATGCAATGAAACTCTACCGCTTCCTGTCAGACGACGACACCTCCGCCTTTTGCCACAAGGTGACCGCGGCGCTGAACAAGGGCTGGCAGCTGCACGGCGACCCGACCTATGCCCAAGATGCGGCGCGCGGCGTGATGCGCTGCGGGCAGGCGGTGGTCAAGGACGCGCCCGGTATCTACACCCCCGAAATCAAGCTTGGCGATCACTAGGGGGGCCCCGGGGCCATGCGCCACCTTGCCCTGACCTTTGCCGCAACGCTTGCTGCGGGCGTGGCGGCGGCCGAGGTCACACCGACCGACCTCGCCCAGGCCTTTGTGACCGCCAACATCGTGGCGACCCTCTATCACGAGGTCGGCCATGCCCTGCTGTCGATCCGCAGCATTGACATGGCGGGGTCAGAAGAGGACGCCGCCGATGCCCTGTCGGTGCTGCTGATCGACCGCCTTCATTCGGAAGACGCCGCACAGGCGATGATGCGGCATGTCGCCGACGCCTATCTGCTTTACGACGCGCAGGGCACTGCGGGCGGGGCGCGGTGGGTCTACGGCGACACCCACGCACTTGACCTTGTGCGGCATCAGACACTGGTCTGTCTGTTCTACGGCGCCAACCCCGCTGCGCGTGAGGGGTTGGCCGACGATCTTGATCTGCATCCGATCCGCCGCGAAAGCTGCCCCGAGGAATTTCAGGCGGTCGCCGATGCCTGGGACCGCTGGCTGGAAGGGATGCCCCCGCAGGACCACGGGCCGGGCCTGCGGCTGGTGGTGCCGCCTGACCGGGACAGGCTGACGGCCACCGTGGCAGATGCGCTGCGCCGACTGAACGGCGAATACGGACTTCCGGTGCCGGTCGACGTGACGGTCGAGCGCTGCGGCGAGGCCAATGCGTTCTTTGACCCCCGCGCAAGACGCATCGTGATCTGCACCGAATACGCCGCCGAACTGGCGCACCTGTATGCCACCGGCACGAAATGACCTGTCATTGCCGTGATCACACCCCTAAAAATCGTGATCACATTCCTGATATTTCTGCACCTGCAAAGGCGACAGCCCGTCATCGCGGCATCCCGCCGCGTGACTTGGCTGAAATATCGGCTATCTAGGACATGACGCGCTGCAGCGGCAACCTTTCCGCCAAGGCCGGGTCAGCAACAGACCGAGGGAGATGATGATGGCCGAAGCCAAGCGGGTCGAGCGACCGCTGTCGCCGCATCTGCAGATTTACCGCCCGCAACTGACCTCGATCACCTCGATCCTGACGCGCATCACCGGCAATGCGCTGATCGTGGGGGTGATGCTGGCGGTCTGGTGGCTTTTGGCGGCGGCGACCAGCGACCGGTACTTTGCCTTTGCCAATGCGGTGGCCACGTCATGGTTCGGTGATCTGGTGTTCACCGGGTCGCTTTGGGCGGTGTGCTATCACTATCTGGCGGGCCTGCGGCACCTCTATTTCCATGCCGGGCGGGGCCTGGACATCCCGACCGCCGAGAAACTGGGCTGGGCCTGCATCATCGGGTCGGTGGTGCTGACCATCCTGACCCTGTTCATCGTGTAAGGGGCTGACATGCGCTATCTGACCGACCGCAAGCGCGCCATGGGCCGGGGGGCCGCCCATACCGGCACCGAACACCACTGGGCCATGCAGGTGTCATCCGTGGCGCTGGCGATGATGGTGCCGGTCTGGGTATACATCTTCGGCAATGCCCTTGGCGGTACCCGCGCGGAGGTGCTGGATACCTTTGCCCGCCCGTTTCCCGCCATCGTGACCGGGCTTTTGCTGGTCGTCGGGATGCGCCATTTCGCCATGGGGGCCACGATGATGATCGAGGATTACGCCCATGGCACCACGCGCAAGGCGCTGATCATCGGGGCGGTATCGCTGTCCTGGGCGATTGCGGCGACGGGGCTTTTCGCCCTCGCCCGCATCGCACTTTGAGGAGACGTTGATGACCGCCTACCCTTACGAAGTGCATGACTATGACGTGGTCGTCGTAGGTGCCGGTGGTGCCGGCCTGCGCGCCACGCTTGGCATGGCCGAACAGGGCCTGCGCACCGCCTGCATCACCAAGGTGTTCCCCACCCGCAGCCACACCGTTGCCGCACAGGGCGGCATCGCCGCGTCTCTTGCCAACATGGGCCCCGACAACTGGCAGTGGCACATGTACGATACCGTCAAGGGGTCCGACTGGCTGGGTGACACCGACGCGATGGAATACCTCGCGCGCGAGGCCCCCAAGGCGGTGTACGAGCTGGAACATTACGGCGTGCCGTTCTCGCGCACCGAAGAGGGCAAGATCTACCAACGCCCCTTCGGCGGCCACACCACCGAATTCGGCGAAGGCCCCCCCGTCCAGCGCACCTGCGCCGCCGCCGACCGGACCGGGCACGCCATCCTGCATACGCTGTACGGCCAAAGCCTCAAGCACAACGCAGAGTTCTACATCGAATACTTCGCGCTCGACCTCATCATCACCGACGGGCGCTGCACCGGCGTGGTGTGCTGGAAGCTGGACGATGGCACGATCCACGTGTTCAACGCCAAGATGACGGTGCTGGCCACCGGCGGCTATGGCCGCGCCTATTTCAGCGCCACCTCTGCCCACACCTGCACCGGCGACGGCGGCGGCATGGCCGCACGGGCGGGGCTGCCGTTGCAGGACATGGAGTTCGTGCAATTCCACCCGACCGGCATCTATGGCTCGGGCTGCCTTATCACCGAAGGCGCGCGGGGCGATGGTGGCTATCTGACCAACTCGAACGGTGAGCGGTTCATGGAACGCTACGCGCCGACCTACAAGGATCTGGCCAGCCGCGACGTTGTCAGCCGCTGCATGACCATCGAGATCCGCGAAGGGCGCGGAGTGGGGGCCGAGGCCGACCATATCCACCTGAACCTGAACCACCTTCCCAAGGAAGCGCTGGAACTGCGCCTGCCCGGCATCAGTGAAAGTGCCCGCATCTTTGCAGGCGTCGATGTCACCAAGGAACCGATCCCGGTTCTGCCGACCGTCCACTACAACATGGGCGGGATACCGACCAACTATTGGGGCGAGGTGCTGAACCCCACGCCCGACGCGCCGGATGCGATTTTCCCCGGCCTGATGGCTGTGGGCGAGGCCGGCTGTGCATCCGTTCACGGCGCGAACCGTCTGGGGTCAAACTCGCTGATCGACCTTGTCGTCTTTGGCCGCGCGGCGGCAATCCGGGCGGGCAAGGTGGTGAACCCCGAAACCCCCGCAGCGCCCGTGAATACGGTCGAGGTCGACCGCGCCCTGTCGCGCTTTGACGGCATGCGGCACGCCAAAGGGGCCGTACCGACCGCCGAGATCCGCCTTGCGATGCAGAAAACAATGCAGGCCGACGCTGCCGTGTTCCGCACCGACAAGACGCTGGCCGAAGGTTGCAGCAAGATGACCGCGATTGCGGCACAGATGAATGACGTAAGTGTCACGGATCGGTCGATGGTATGGAACTCGGACCTGATGGAAACGTTGGAACTGGGTAACCTGATGCCGAACGCCCTCGCCACCATCGTCGCCGCCGAGGCGCGCAAGGAAAGCCGGGGTGCCCACGCGCATGAAGATTACCCCAAACGTGACGATGTAACCTGGCGTGTCCATTCGCTGGCTTGGGTGGAGGGGGCGAACGTTTCGTTGGGATCAAGGCCGGTCCATCTTGACCCGCTGACCACGCATGAAAACGGCGGGATCGACCTGAAAAAGATCGCGCCCAAAGCGAGGGTATACTGATGAGACGCATCTTTCTGGTTCTGGCGGTTCTGTCGCAATCGGGCTGCGCTGCGGCAATCTATGCGGAATCGCGTAATGTAACCCGCGCCGGGATCACCCCGCCGCTGGCGACGCTGATGCCTGCCGTGCCGACTGACCCTGCCGCCGACTGTGTGATGCGGGGGCTGACGCAAGGGGAACTCCTCAGCCTGCCCAACTCGGGGACGCTTGACGATCCGGCAAAGGCAGAAACCTTTGTGAAGGGCGTGATGGCACGGCCCAAGGTGGTCACCTGTGTCGGGGCAATCCCCAAGGTTGCTGCCTGATGCGTCCGGTCTGGGCCCTTGGTTTGTTCGCACTTGCCGCCTGCGATCCGCAGGCGGTGGCCGACAACGTCACCGACCGCGCGGCGCGGTCGGTAGTGGTCAATGTGCTGGTGAACCAGTACCCCCGACCGCAGGCCGAAACCGCCACCACCTGCGTCTTGCAAAACGCCACCCCCGCCGAGACCGACAGCCTTGCCCGTGATGTGGCCAGCCGGGCGGGGACCGTAACCGTCGCAACCATCCGCAGTATTGGTGACCGGCCTGCAACCCAAACCTGCCTTGCCGCACAGGGTCTGAACCCCGTCGCGGTGGTGCCATGATACGGCGGATGTGGCCCATTCTGGCGTTGGCCGCCTGCGCGCCCATCCCGGTAGAGCGGGCCGAGCGGATGTGCCTGAACGACGCCCGCCTTGCCACCGGCCCGCGCGGCACTGCCGGGATCGGGGTTACCACCAACGGCCCCTATGCCACGCTGGACGTCACGGTATCGTCGGACTACCTCGCAGGGCGTGACCCTGCACAAGTGTTTGCCGGCTGCGTCCGTCGCCGGTCCGGCCAGCCACCCAACCGCCCGCTTTACGATCAGCCCGACTGGAGGGGATGACCCATGGTTCAGTTCACGTTGCCCAAGAATTCCAAGATCCGCATCGGCAAGACCTGGCCCCGCCCGGACGGTGCCAACGTGCGCAAGTTCCTGATCTATCGCTGGAACCCGGACGACGGGCAGAACCCGCGCGTCGATACCTATTTCGTCGATCTGGCGAAGTGCGGCCCGATGATCCTGGACGCCCTGATCAAGATCAAGAACGAGATCGACCCGACCCTGACCTTTCGCCGGTCCTGCCGCGAGGGCATCTGCGGCTCCTGCGCCATGAACATCGACGGGATCAACACGCTGGCCTGCATCTATGGGCTGGACGAGGTCAAGGCCGATGTCCGCATCTATCCCCTGCCCCACATGCCGGTCATCAAGGACCTGATCCCCGACCTGACCCATTTCTACGCCCAGCATGCCAGTATCATGCCCTGGCTTGAGACCAAGTCGAACACCCCCGCCAAGGAATGGAAGCAGTCCATCGGTGACCGGGCGAAACTGGACGGCCTGTACGAATGCGTGATGTGCGCCTGCTGTTCCACATCCTGCCCCAGCTACTGGTGGAACTCTGACCGCTACCTCGGCCCCGCCGCCCTGCTGCATGCCTATCGCTGGATCATCGACAGCCGCGACGAGGCGACGCCCGAGCGGTTGGACCAGTTGGAAGACCCATTCAAGCTCTATCGCTGCCACACCATCATGAACTGCGCCAAGACCTGCCCCAAGGGGCTGAACCCGGCCAAGGCGATTGCCGAGATCAAGAAGCAGATGGTGGAACGGGTGGTGTGATCCTTGGCGACCTGATCCCCTTGCCGACGCCCGCCCGCGTTCTTTCGCTGGCCCTGCGCGCATTGCGGGCCTAGACTGCGCAGAGCCACTGCCCGGAAAGCCCCCTCGCCATGCCACTCCTTCAACTCACCTACGCCTCGCGCCCGTTTGGCTATGACGGGGCGATGCTGCAGGGCGTCCTGATGGATGCGCGGCGGTGCAATGCGCGCGACGGGATCACCGGCGCGCTGATCTGCCGGGACGATCTGTTCCTGCAGATGCTGGAGGGGCCCGAGGCAGCGGTGGAGGCGACCTATGCCCGGATCCTGCGCGATGACCGGCATATCGAAGTGCGCCCGCTGACGCGCCGGGTGATCAGGGATGACGGGCGATTGTTCGCAGCCTGGGCGATGCGCGACGATCCGGCGCAAAGCTGGGTCTGGTCGCGCGATGCGGTCCACGAGGGCGCGGCCGAACGGGCAAGCGCGGATGAGGTTGTCGGCATCTTCGCGCGGCTGGCATCATCGCCTGCGGCATAGGACCGGACCAACGGCCAATTTCCCGGTCGGGGCGCTCTGACGCCGCACCCGCCCAAGAAAAAACTTCGTGATTCATTGCACCAAGTCGTTATCATCTTCCGTGCTGCGGTGTCGCGGCGGGGTGGCCAGACAGCCGATTTTGCCCGGCGCTGGCGTAAGATGCCCATCAAGCCCTTTTGAGAAGGAAAACAACGATGCGGAAACAAGTTCATTTGCTGATTGGTGCAATGGTGTGCGCCGCTGCGGGCGGCACCGCGCTGGCCCAGAGCACGACCGAAACGGTGCGCGTCACCCTCGAAATTGCGCAGCCGTCGCTGTTCGCCAATGACCGCAAGGATGTGTTCAAGGGCGCGGTCGATGACCGCAGCGGGCTGACAGCGATGGAGATCACCTGTTCGGCAGGGGCCAGCGCATGGCTGGGTCTGAGCCGGATCGACGAGGCCTGCGCGGTCAGCGGCAACGGCAATATCAAGAACCCCAACAACCCGGCGCAGGCGCTGCCACGGATCAGCTATGTCGGCGGCTTTACCGTCGAGGCGGCATCGGACGGCTATGCCAGCACCACAACGATCCTTGCGAATTACCTTCGGGCCGGGTCGGCAGGGGCCGAGAATGGTTCGTTCAAGGGCAATCTGGTGATGGCACCCGAGAATCCCTCGGCCTCGGCGCGGGCATTGGGTGACCGGCTGATCAAGAACCTGCAGGAAACCGCCACCGGCACCGAAACGGTGCAGTACAACACGAAGATCGACTCGGTTCGGTTCGAGGGCTTTACCGTGCCCCACGTCGGCCAGCGCGACAGCCAGTCGTGCAGTTGGACCGGGGACGCGATCTTTGCCTATGCCAACGATGCATGGCAGATGAAGTTCGACGTGACCTGTGGCAGTGCAACCTATGCGCTGGAGGGCAACATGCCCTTGGTCGATGCGGCGGCAGGGGCGGCGCATCAGCAGGAATACGCGCTGAACCTTGTTCTGCCCGGCGCGGGTGGGGGCGATCCCTTTGCGGCGGCCGACCCGTTTGCCACGGTGGACGGCGTGACCGGGGTGATCCGGCTGACCAACAGCGGGCGCGCGAATGAGGATGGCGTCTATGAAAAGGTGTTGGCCGAGGGTGAACTGACCGGCACGGGTGTGCCGCTGGAACTGGTGCGCGGCTTTGGCCAGATCATGGTGATCTTCGGCCGGACCTGGTTCGGCGCATAACAAAGCGGTGGGCGGGGCCGCTGGTACGGCCCCGCCGACGGCGTCAGAACACCCAGGCGGTCATCAGCCAGAAAAACAGAAAGAAGACAAAGAAACCTGGGATGACGAACTGCACCTCGCCCAACAGGCCGTCGCCCGCCGCCGCCGTCATCACCAAGAGCAACACCACCGACACCACCACCGCAACGATGGCGGCGGTCTTGAGGCCGATGCCGGGGGCAAAGACCTGATCCATCCAGCCCTGCACGGCAGGCATCGCGGCACCCACCCCCCAGACGGCCAGCCCTCCCAGGACCAGCGCCAGCGCGCCCAGCGCCAGTGCCGTGCGCCGCGCGCTGGCGCGGTCGCTCCGGTCCCCGTTCATCGGTCGGGTCTTTCGGCGGCACGGCCGCGCGCCTTGATAAGGTCGCGCAGGTCGTTCGGGTCGGGCATCCCTTCCAGCACGAATTCGGCCACGTCGCCGCCGGTGAACACCTCGATCCGGCCCACGCCGAAGATGCGCTGCCAAAAGCTCTGGCGCACCTGGACGGTGCGGATTTCGCGCACGTCGATGTCGGTGCGTTCCTTGCTGAACAGGCCGCGCGACAGGTGCATGTCATTGCCGCTGACGGTCAGCCGCGTGGATCGGGCGGTCAGGTACCAGTAGAGCAGGATCAGGATGCCTGCCCCGAACGCCGCAATCAGCGCGACCGACGCGATGAAGGCCAGCGGACGGTTGCGGAACATCGCGGGGCTTGCGTCATATTCAGGCGTCATCGTCATGTCCTTCGATTGCGCGAAAGCGACGTCGGGAGGGATTGCGCCCGCCCATCAGGCCCTGTCCCGACGACCCCCGTCCAGGCGATCGGGCGGCGCCGCACCAATCACCCCTGCGTGGCCGCCGCGCCGCCCGTTGCCGCAGTGGCGGCATCGGCCTCGGCCTTTTTCGCCAGCGCCTTTTCCAGCGCCGCGCGGTTTTCGGGCGTGTCGGGCACGGCATTGCCGTTGATGTCGTTCATCCAGACACCTTCCAGCGCCAGACTTTCGTCAAGGCTGCGCACCTTTACCAAAGCGCCCGGGCTGACCTCGTTGAAGAGGTGGATGGCATCCTGATTGAACAGACGGACGCATCCGGCCGATGACGCCCGTCCGATCGATGCATCGTCGATGGTACCGTGGATGCGATAGAAGGTGTCGCGTCCGCCACGGTACAGGTACATCGCACGGGCACCAAGCGGGCTGTCAAGGCCACCCGCCACACCGCCGGCATAGGGCCCATAGGTTTCGGGGTAGCGGCGCAGCATGTTGGCAGTCGGCTGCCATCCGGGCCACACTGCCGTGCGCCCGATGGTGCCGCCGCGCGTCAGGCTGGTGCCCTCACGGCCAATGCCGATCTTGTAGCGCCAGGCCCGGTTGCCGGGCAGCACATGGTAAAGCCTGCGCGCATGGGTATCGATCACTATGGTTCCGGGGGCCTCGCCGCCCGCATAGTCGACTTCGGCGCGGGGCACGCCTTCGGGCAGGAACCGCGCCTCGACCGGGGCGATGAAATATCCGTTATCCTCGACCCCTTCATAACCGGGGGACACCGTCGGCGCCTCGACACGCGGCGCCCCGCAGGCGGCCAGGAACAGAACGGCGATCAGGGCGGACAGTCGCAGAGGAAGATGAGACAAAATGGAACCCAAGGCGCTAGGACGGATGACCGTTGTACCACACCCCGCCCGGTGCGGCGGGTCAAGCCCCGGATTTCCCCCCGGCCATGAAAAGGCCCCCGGTGGCGGTGCCGCCGGGGGCCTTTTCGCGGCGCAGGAAGGTCACTCCATCTTGCCTATCGACCAGAACAGCGTTTCGCCGGAATTGTCCGCCACCCCGTCATTGTCGGTCACCAGCCAGCCGATGCCGTTCGCATCCACTGCAAAGCCTTCGATCTTTTCCAGCGCATAGCCGTTCAGGCGGGTCACATCGGGCAGAAGGTCACGCACCAGTTCCTTCGTCACCACCGGCAGGGTGGTGCCCAGTTCGGCAGGCACCATCTGGGCGGCGGGGATGCGGTACAGCTTTTTCGTGGTGGCAAGGCCGGCGGTCTGGTTGTCACGCTCGATGACGTAAACCCAGTCGCCGTGCAGGGTAATCTCTGACAGGCCAACCCAGGCGCCATCCGTCGGCGCATCCAGCGGATAGTGGACGGCACCCCAGGTTTCCTCGGCAGTGTTGTAGGCCAGCAGTTTGACAATGCCCTTGGGGTCATCCTTCCATTCGCGCTGAACGGCCATCCAGAGCCAGTCACCGGCAACGGTAATCCCTTCAAAACCAAAGCGGATCTCGTTGGGAAGAAGGGTTTCGGGCAGCGCAATCTCTTGCTTGATCTCACCCGTGTCATCGACGCGGTAGATGGCATGCGGGATCAGCCGGTCGCTGCGCCCTTCGGATGCCAGCCAGAAGCCGCCCTTGCCATCTGGGGCAAGCCCCTCGATGTCCAGCTTCTGCGCGGCATCGCCGCCCCGGGTGATGACCTGTTTGGCGATGATGCGGGCGGGGGTTGTGGTGGTGTCGATGGTGTAGATCGCGGGTTGCTGGCCATAGACCGAATCCGACGCGGCATAGAGCGTGCCCGCGTTCGCGGGGTCTGCCGCAAGCGCCGACAAGGCGCCCCAGCCGATCAGCGTTTCGCTGCCTGCCGAGGTGATGGTCGGATACTGCGCCGGACCTTCGGTGCGGGCGTAAAGCATGACATGCGCGGGGGCGAGACCGTCCTCGCGCAGGTCGACCTCGTTCGCGGTGGCCAACAGATTGCGCGCAGGAATGGCAACCATGCCTTCGGGGCTGATGCCCGACGGCAGGATCTGCTTCAGGATCGGTTTGGCCGGGTCGGTCATGTCATACACGCCGACGACCGACCCGCGTTCTGACGCGACAAAGCCGGTCGGCACGCCGTCGAACATGGCAAACTCGACCGATTCGAGTTCGGCGCCCTTCGATCCGCTGCGGCCTTCGGGATAGTGGCCGATGGCAACAATCGCCTTTTCAAGGGCACCAGCGTCCTCGTACACAACCGTGCCGTCTTTCTTCATCACCGTCCAGCCGCGCGAACCGCCCTCATAATCGCCTTCGTTGGCAATCATGAAATGGTCGTTGTCGATCCATTTCACTCCGTCGGGCTCGCGCGGCACCGCAGTCTTTTCGCCGGTAAAGTCCAGCTTCCCGTCACGTTTCACATCAATCCCGGCCAGATCGACCGTGCCTGCGCTGAAGCTGGCGGCAACGGTGCCGTCCGCGCCAACCACCACAATGTGGTTGTTTTCCTGCATCGTCAGCACAATCTCGCCCGCGTCGTTGATGTCAACAAACTCAGGCTCGGGGTCGTCGCCGGCGATGGCGGCAAGGCCGGTCACCTCGATCTTCTGCAGGGCGGCACAGTCAACCGCGCCCGCCACCACCGGCAGCTTGACCAGATACCCTGCGGGCATTTGCGGCAGTGCACCATCGTTCAGATCCTCGTCCCGCTCATTCTCGATGGCGATGGCGAGAAAGCTGCCATCCTTGGCCGCCGCGACCGAATCCGGCTGGCCGGCAAGGTCACATTCGGCGGTGACGGCGCGCGTCGCCATGTCGATCGACACCAGCTTGCCCGATGGCGTGGCCTTGCTGTCAGAGGTGTTGACGGCCACAAAGATGCTGCTACCGATGATCTTGGCCGTGGTCGGCTCTCCGCCTACGTCGATGTTGCCAAGGGGCTTCGGGGCCGCAGGATCGGTGATGTCCACCAGCCCGACCACGCCCAGCGGGCTGTCGGTATAGACCAGCGTCATGCCATCTTCGGACGCCGCGATGATCTCGGCCGAGGTTTCGCGGGCCTGATCCTCGCCCGCCGCCATATTGGCCGGGGTCGCGAAGCTTGCGATGCGGTTGAAGGTCATCTCGGCTGTGGCAGGCATGGCCGCCGTCAGCGCAAGGGCCGAGGTCAGGCAGGCAAGACGGATGGTCATCGGGGCGCTCCAAACGGGGTGTTCAGCCGTTCGGATGCCGTGTGACCGTCACGCGCGCATGACGGTTACACGACAGTTTTGCAAAGGTCAGACCACGTTGTGCATCGGGCCATAGGGGAAGCCCGTGATGTTCTCGGGCGCAACCTCGGTCACGACAAAGATATCATGCTCGCGGTAACCGCCCGCCCCCGGCATGCCTTCGGGAATGGTCAGCATCGGTTCCATCGAGATCACCATGCCGGGTTCCAGAACGGTGTCGATATCCTCGCGCAGTTCCAGCGCCGCCTCACGGCCGTAGTAGTGCGACAGGATGCCAAACGAATGGCCATAGCCGAATGTCCGGTATTGCAGCATCTGCCGTTCGGCCAGGAAGGCGTTGATCTTGGCCGTGATATCCGCACAACTCGCCCCCGCACGCAGCAAAGTCATTCCGTATTCGTGGCTGTCCACGTTGGTTTGCCAGACGGCACGGCTCGCGTCATCCACCTCGCCCAGAAACAGGGTGCGTTCCAGCGCGGTGTAATACCCCGAAATCATCGGAAAACAGTTGAGCGACAGGATATCACCCTGCCGCAGCTTACGGTTCGTCACCGGATTATGGGCGCCGTCGGTGTTGAGACCCGACTGGAACCACACCCAGGTATCGCGGTACTCCGCGTCGGGAAACCGGCGCGCAATCTCACGCTCCATCGCGTCACGACCGGCGATAGACACCTCCAGTTCCGTGGCCCCCACCTTGATCGCATCGCGGATGGCATGGCCACCAATGTCGGCCACATTCGCCCCGTGCCGGATCAGCGCAATCTCGGCAGGCGATTTCATCATGCGCTGGTGCATGGTGGCGGGGGCAATATCCATGCCGCGTCTGGGCTGCAGGAAAGTGTTGAACTTTTCCGCACGCTCCATCGTCAGATGGTCCGCCTCGCAGCCCACCATACGACCCGTGCCGGTCACCGAGGCCACCGCGCGCCAGAAATTGTCGCGCGTCCAGTCGGTGTAGGTGATGTTGTCGAACGCCGATCGACGCCAGGGCTGGCCAGCGTCGATGCCCGCACTAATCGTGACGCAATCGGTTTTCGTCACCACACAGGCATAGGGCCGCCCGAACGAGCAATAAAGAAAGCCGGAGTAATAGGCGACGTTGTGCATCGATGTCAGGACGATGGCATCCAGTTCGTGCATCTCCATGATGTCACGCAGACCGGACAAGCGGTCTTCGTATTCCGCAAGATCAAAGGGCAGCACGGCCTTGGTGCCGTTGTGCAGGCGGTACATGTCAGGGCGGTTCAGGGACATTTGCAGACCTCATGTTGGGGTCTGCACGTTGGCCAGAACCCCGAAAGGTCCCGGCGTACAGGACGGAATCACGGGCGGGGATTGCCCCCATGCGGCGACGCCATCGCCCCGGCCCGGGGCGCACCATGCCCCGGCGCGACATTCCGCGCAAGTCCGCCCGGGCAACCTTGCGGCGGGCAGGTCAGTCCCCATGTATCGGAGCGAAACACTACGTTTGAAAGGAAGACCATGCAGTGCCCGGTGGATGGCGAGACACTGATGATGACCGACCGCAACGGCGTCGAGATCGACTATTGCCCGAAGTGTCGCGGCGTCTGGCTGGACCGGGGCGAACTGGACAAGATCATCGCGCGCGGCGATGCACCGGCGACCGCAGCGCCCTTTGCTGCAGCCCCCGTGCGGGCCGATCCTGCCCAGCCAGTGCGCCTGCCGGAACCCGGGCGTGAGACCGCCCGCCAGCCCGAGCCGCGTGACCACCGCCGTGATGACGACCGGCGCGATGACGACCGGCGCGATGACGACCGGCGCGATGGGCCTTCGCGCTACGACGAACGTCGCGATCAGCGGGCCGGCGCGTACGCTGGCGACCGCCGGGAGTCGTCTGGCGAGGCGCTCGGTGGGCTCGGCGGGCTGGGCGATCTTGGAGACCTCCTCGGTCGCCGCGACCGGTCGCGGTCTGCGCCGGACCCGCGCAGCGCATCTTCCTACCCGCCGAAGAAGCGCAGCTCGTTCTTCAAGGACCTGCTGTCGGAAAGCCTCGGCGGCGAGTGACCCATCGCCCCCCGGTCGGAACCCGCATCGACCGGGGGGCGGCCACCCGCGCCACCCATGCCCGCAGCCCAGCCACCCTGCTCCGGTCGCCGGGCTTGCCCTCGATGTCCATGGCGGTCCATGATGGTGGTCCGGATGGGCGCGACCCTCGTGCGCCCCGGCCCCGCAGGAGGTAGACCATGCGACTCCGACCCGCCCTCGTCCTGGCCACGCTGACGCTCGCGCTGATCGCGACCGTGCAGCCGGCGGCAGCGTTCACCGAGCAGGGCACCAGCGGCTCGTACTACGTACCACAGGTCACCGACGAGCCGGCCATGCCGGGCGTGGGCTGCATCTACAACGACAACGCGGGCACCTCCAATGACACCCTCAAGCGGCTCAAGGTGCGCCAGTTCTTCACGCACGCCCCCTACTCCAGGAAGGCATACGTGGGGTTCCGCGTGACGATCCTGCGCAACGGCGCGCCGTACCGGACCACGCCCATGGTCAAGAAGCTCGCCAACGAGGAGGAGGTCGCGTTCTTCAAGGCGTCCTGGCTCAAGCCCGCCGGCCTGTCGGGCTCGTTCCAGGCGATCGTCAAGCTCACGTTCTACAACCCGCAAGGCGTCAAAAAGGGCACCTACAAGGGCCGCATGGATGTCTACAAGCAGAACCTTGGGGCGACCGGCTTCGT
>JBBQXK010000013.1:0-79463 GCA_038209775.1 Rhodobacterales bacterium
AGCGTGAAAATCGCCCGCCCTGCGCCATGGTCATTCCACCAGCACAAGGGCCGAGGACGGATCGAAGGACAACCACACGGCATCGTCCCAGTCGACGACCCGCGCCCCTTCGTCGCCGCGCCGGGCGTTGACCGCATGCGCCTGCACCAGCGTATTGGGCAAGGCGATGCGGTATAGGCTGTCCTTGCCGAAATAGGCCAGATCCTTCACCCGGCCTGCAAAGACATTTGCTGCCGCAGTGCAGTCGTTGTCGGGGCGGTCCTTGGTCAGGAAGATCTTTTCAGGCCGGACCGCCAGCGTCACCTTCTGCCCCGGCACGGCCCCGGGAATGTCGCGGGCCAGCACATCGCCGCCAAGGGCCGGAACCGCAAGGCGCAGATGCGGCGCCTCGCGCGCTGTCACGGTCGCGTCGAAGCTGTTCATCGACCCGATGAAGCCGGCCACGAACCGGCTGACCGGAAACTCGTAGATCTCGGTCGGGCTGCCGATCTGGCGGACCTGGCCCTTGTCCATGACGGCGATCCGGTCGGACAGGGTCATGGCCTCTTCCTGATCATGCGTCACCACGATGAAAGTGACCCCGGTACGCTCCTGAATGGTCATCAGTTCGAACTGGGTATGTTCGCGCAGCTTCTTGTCCAGCGCCGCCAGGGGTTCGTCCAGCAGCAGCAGCTTTGGCTGCCGCGCCAGCGCCCGGGCCAGCGCCACACGCTGTCGCTGGCCGCCGGAAATCTGGTGCGGTTTGCGCTGTGCAAACTGGGTCAGCTGCACCAGATCCAGCATTTCGGCCACGCGCGCGGCCTTTCCGGCTTTCGACAACGCGCGCTCGTGCTTCAGACCGTAGCCGACATTCGCCTCGACCGTCATGTGGGGAAAAATCGCGTAGGACTGGAACATCATGTGAACCGGACGCTCCCATGGCGGCACTCCGGCCATATCGCGACCGTCCAGGAAGATCCGGCCCGTTGTCGGTTCCTCGAACCCAGCCAGCATGCGCAAAAGCGTGGTCTTGCCACAGCCCGACCCGCCCAGCAGCGCAAAGATCTCACCCCGGTCGATCGACAGGGATACATCGCGCACCGCCTCGAACGTGCCGAAGCGTTTGGTGACACCTTCGATCCTCAGGAAAGGATCGGACAACCCCCTAGCCCGCCTTGATCGTGGCCCAGGCGCGGTTGATCTCGCGGTCCTGATCTTCGGTCTGGGGTTGGGTCGTGTACATCCGCTTCAGCGTCTCGGTGTCGGGATAGAGGGCGGGGTCAGAGGTGATGGCCGGATTGACCAGCGCAGTCGCCGCCGCATTGGCATTGGCATAGCCGGTATAGTCGGTGCAGGCCGCAATCACCTCGGGGCGCAGCATCCAGTTCAGAAAGGCATAGGCGTTGTCGGTATTCTTGCCATCGGCGGGCAGGGCCCAGGTGTCGAACCAGGCCGGCGCGCCGGACTTTGGCACGAAATACCCCAGGTTCATCTCGACCCCCGCCTCGGCGGCCCGCGCCTTGGCCACGGCATAATCGCCCGACCAGGTGTTGGCCACGCAGATTTCGCCGTTCGGGATCGACGTCAGGAAGTTCGCATTGTCAAAGGTGGTGATGTACGGCCTGATCCTGGCAAACGCCTCGGCCATGGTGGCATATTCGGCCGCCCCCGCCGTGTTCGGATCAAGCCCCAGCCACGACAGCACGGCAAAGCCGATGTCGGTCGGACTGTCGAGGATAGAGATACCGCAATCGGCCAGCTTTTCGGCATTGGCGGGGTCAAAGATGGTGGCAAGGTCCGACAGGTCGGCATCGGGCAGACGTTCCTTGACCATGTCGAGATTGTAGGTGAACCCGACCGATCCCCACATATAGGGCAGGGCATACAGGTTGCCGGGGTCGTATCCCATAAGGACCTTGAGGATCACAGGGTCAAGGTTGTCCCACCCCGTCAGCCGCGCGCGATCCAGTTTCTGATAGATGCCTGCGGTGATGAATTGCGGCAGCGTGATACCCGCCATAAGCACGACATCATAGCCGGTGGACCCCGCCAGCATCTTGGCCTGCATTTCCTCGGCCGAGGCATAAAGGTCATAGGCCACCTCTATCCCGGTCTCTGAACTGAAATCGGCCAAGGTCGTCTCGCCGATGTAGTCGCCCCAGTTGTAGATGTTGACCGACCCGCCCTGCGCCCACGACGGGCGCACCCACGGGGTGGCAAGGGTTGCGGCCATGGTGGCAAGGGTGGTGCGGCGGGTCAGCAGGCCTCTGGGTTTCATCTGGCATCCTCTCCGGTTGTCATGTTTTCGTTAACGTCTCGCAGGCGTGGCCCTGGCGCAAATCAATTCCGCATTCCGCGCCGCCATTTCACCCTCGGGCGGGGCTGTGGGGTCGTTCAGGACCGGGATCAGGTCGCGCAGGGCGTCGTGATGACGGCGCACGCCGTATTCGAGGTCGGACAGGTGAAAGTTTTCGAACGCCTTTGACCGCATCGACTCATTCGACCAGATCGACAGTTGCTGATCCTCTTTCGACGTGTCGCGGTCGATCCGGAACGCCAGATACCGCGCCGCCCGCATCGCCCGCCCCTCATGCGGCTGGCGGTAGATGCGGCCCGTAAGGCGGGTCGTGCCGGGGGTCAGGGGCAGGTCCTGATAGAACTGGATCGCCTCCGGGGTGAAGGAGAAAACCGCATTGGGGAACACGCCGTAATAGGTCCATGCCCGGCGCAGATGGGGCGGCAGCCAGTCCTGCACGGGGGCGTGTTTCAGGTACTGCCGCACCGACCAGCGCCGCCCGGGCGCATCGCCAAATTCACCGATGGAATGCGACAACCCGCCCGGATAGGTCAGGTCGCGGTAGGTGCGACCGTACAAGTCCTGCAACGCCGGGTGGGCCATGGCGACGTGATAGCCTTCGTTGTCCACATCGCGCACCGACTTCCAGTTGACGGGCAAGTCCTGCTGCCAGTCAAAGCCCGACGTCGGCAGCACACCTTCGGTGCGGTAGGCGGCAAAGTCGGCATCATAGGGGGCCAGCCATTCGGCCACCGATGCTTGCGGCCCGGGGTGCAGTCGCAGGAAGACGAACCCGTGGAACACCTCCAACTCGACCGGCTTCAGGCCAAACTCGCGCCGGTCCATGTTGCCAAAGCTTTCCGGCCGCGCCGCCCCCCGCAACGTGCCGTCAAGGTTGTAGACCCAGCCGTGGAACGGACAGACGACCGACCCCTTGCAATGCCCGCGTGTCCCGTCGACCACCCGCGCACCCCGGTGGCGGCACAGGTTGTGGAACGCCCGCACCTGCCCGTCATGGCCCCGCATCACCACGGCGCGTTCGCCCATAAGGTCGAACGCGAACCAGTCGCCGGGGGCGGGGATGTCGTTCTCATGGCCCGCCACCTGCCAGTGGGTCAGGAACAAATGGTCGCGTTCCAGATCGAACAGCGCCTGCGAATGATAGGACCATCCGGGCAGGCCCCTGCGGTCCCAGTTCGCGGGCGTGGGCAGGGCATTGGTCAGAAGCTGGCTCATGCTGTTTCCTTCATCCGGTCCAGCACCCAACGGTGGAACCGGGCAATGTCGAATTCCTGTGGCATCAGGGTGGCGCCGGCATAGGCGGGCGACCGCAGGCCCCGCTGGTTCATCTCGGCGGCAGCGCCGTCCTGATCGAGGACCAGCGTGGCAAAGGCCGCAACCGCCGCCGCATCGAAACCGGGCTGGGCCAGGGTTTCGGGCGGGAACAGCCATTCGGCGGTCAGGCGCGTGGTTTCCGGCCCCGTCGGCTCCAGCCGCACGGCGCGGACGTAATCCACATGCGCCACCACATACATCGTCGGATAAAAGGTGACGAAGGTGTAGCCTGCCTGCCTTTGGGCGGGCGTGAGGCCCGGAAACGTGGGCCCGCAAGGTTGGCCGTCCATCGTCCAGGTCTGCGCGCCGGGCTTGAGGTTGCCCGGAGCAGGCGCCTGCCAGCCCGTGGTTTCCTCGGGCGACATCACGCCCTGACGGTAGATCGGAACCATGTCGATCAGTTCGGGGTGGATGCCGGGGCAGTGCAGGCATTCGTTGTAGTTTTCCCAGAACACCTTCCAGTTGCAGGCCAGATCGCGGGTGATCCGGTGGCCGGTGACAAGGCTATCCATCGGCCAGTTGTCCAGCGCCGTCAGCCCCATGTCGGGGGTCAGCGGACCTGCGTCGGGGCTCAGAGACAGAAAGAGGAACCCGTTCCAGGCCTTTGTTGCCACGTGATAAAGCCCGTGCGCACTTTGGTCGAAATCATCCGTCGGCGTGGCCGGGCCCGTGGCCACCAGCCGCCCGTCGTCGGCGGCATAGGCCCAGGCGTGGTAGGGGCAGGTTATCAGCTTGCCCATCGGCCCCTCGGCCGCGCACAACTCGGCCCCCCGGTGGCGGCAGGTGTTGTGATACGCGGCAACCGCACCGTCCGGCGTGCGGCAGAGGATGACCGGCGCACCCGCCAGCGTCAGGGGGCGGATGGTGCCGGGCGCCAGGTCGGCCAGCCGACCCACACAGATCCACGCCTTCGCCCAGACCGCCCGCATTTCGTGCGCGTACCACGCGGGCGACACATAGGCGTCGCGGGGCAGGCCGGGGGGGCAATGTGACAGCAGGGGCGAGGTCATCAGAAACGCTCCGGCGGGGTGGCGCGGCGGCGGGCGGGGGCGAAGAACGGGCGTTCCACCACGCGGACGGGCAACATCAGTTTCACATACTGCAACTCGCGCATCGCATAGATTTCCACCCACAGATCGCGCCCTTCGCGGTGCTTCCACTGGATGTTGGCCAGTGCAATCGACGCCTTGCAGGCGGGCGACCACGCGGCGGCGGTTACGGTGCCGATCTCGGTCTTCTTCGCATGGTACAGGATCGACCCCTCGGCCGACACGTTGCCGAGAATGTCCAGCCCCACCAGCGCCCAGCGTGACAGCCCGCCATCGCGTTCGGCCAGCAAGGCCCGGCGACCCGTGAACGGCCCCTTGTCCCAGTCGATCATCCAGCCAAGACCCAGTTCCAGCGGCGACCGGGTCCGGTCCTCGCGCACGGCCTGATTGGCGGGGATGAAATCCATGTTGGTGATGATGAACCCGGCCTCGATCCGCGCAAGGTCCAGCGCATCGCCCCCCACCGGGCGCAGGCCATAGGGCGCGCCGTGTTCCATCAGATGGTCCCACAAGGGAAGTGCCTGTGCGGGTTCCAGCCACAACTCGTACCCCAGATCGCCGGTAAACCCGGTGCGCGAAATGCGGATGTCGCCGACGGGGGTTTTGAAAACCGCGTGGCGAAAGGGTTTCAGCGCCAGGACGTCGATCCCTGCCACCTGCAGCACGGTGGCCGAGGTCGGCCCCTGCAATGACAGCGCCGCGACCTCTGCCGTCTCGTCCCGCACGGTCACGTCAAAGCCCGCGGCGCTGTCCAGAAGCCACGGCAGATGCCGTTCCTGACAGCACAGACGGAATTCCTGCGGGCCAAGCCGGAACAGGGTGCCATCGTCAAGGATCTGCCCCGCGTCATCCGTCCATGCGGTATAATGCACCCCGCCGGGGGTCAGTTTCGCGGCATTGCGGATGGTCAGGCGGTTCAGGCAATCGGCGGCGTCCGGCCCGGTGATGCGGTACTTGGTCATCGGCGACAGATCGTAAAGTGTCGCCGCATTGCGGATCGCAGTATGCTCCATCGCCGCATCGCCAAAGCACAGCGCCACGGTGTGCCCGGCCCAAGCGCCCCAGCGGTGCAGAAGGTTCAGGGGGGCGGTCCGGGCGTGGAAAGGGGTGGGCAGAAGGGGGGTGCGGAAGTGCGTCAGGTCCATCATGCGGCCCCCTTCAGGATAGCACCTGCGGCGTTCCAGCCGGGTGTGCCGGTGATCCAGCCACCCGGATGGCTTCCGGCCCCCGCAAGCCACAGGCCCGGGATCGGGGTCGCATACTGCGCCGCCTGCATCAGGGGCCGCAGGAACAGCATCTGCTCGACGCTGAGTTCCGCGCCGTGCCAGTTGCCGCCGTCAAGGCCGAACCGCGCCTCGATATCGGAGGGCATCAGCATCTCGGCATGCGCGATCAGGCTGCGCAGACCGGGTGCGTGGGTTTCCAGCGTGGCCAGCGTGTTCTCCAGCATCGCCGCACGGGCCGTGTCCACGTCGGCGGGGGCATGGGGGGCGAACTGGACGATGGCCGACAGGACATGGTGGCCCTCGGGGGCATAGCCCTGTTCGTGGGCCGAGGGGATCACGATCTCCATCACCGGATGGGTCGGGACGCCGCCGTACTTGCCGGGGTTGAAGGCGTTCTCGACCGTGTTGACGGAAGGGGCGATGACCAGCCGCGTGCGCAGGTCCGCCCCCCGGAAATCGGGTGTCCCCGTCAGTGCCAGATGCAGTTTGGCCGCCGCACCCCGCGCGCGGATATGGCCTGCCGCCGCGTGGAACCCGGTATCCAGCGGGCGCGGGCCGACAAGGCTGCGGAACGTGGTCCGGGGGCCTATCGCGGATACGATCAGGGGGGCCGCCAGCGTTTCGCCGGTGTCAAGCGTGACACCCGTGGCACAGTGGCCGACGGTGTCGATCCGGGCCACGCGGGCATTGCTGCGGACCGCGACACCTGCGGCGATCAGCGCGCCGGCCATGGCATCGGCCACGGCGGCGGGGCCGCCGCGCGGCAATGACAGGGGGCCAAGCGACAGGCGGTTCAGCATCAGGATCAACGTGTTGGGCGAACGCGGGCCGGCCCATGCCCCAAGCGTGGCGTCAAAGGCAAAGAGGCCGCGCAAGAGGTCGTCGGTCAACTCATCCTCGGCCACATCGGCGGCATTGGTCAGGATCACCCGCAGGAAATCGCGGAACTGGGCCTTGCCCATGGTCCGAAGGCCGTAAGCCAGCCGCGCCAGTTTCCCCCATTCGTTGCCCTTTCCCGCAAGCACCGGGGGCGTCATGGCACGGAAGGGTGCAAGGGCGTTGGCATATCGGGTCAGGCGGTCCGTCAGGGCCGCCCATGCGGCGGCATCCGGTCCATCGGCCATGCCACCCTGCACCCGGCGATGGTTGCCATCTGCCGACAGCGCGGTGGTGGCGAGGTCGGTTGTGGCATAGCCGAGCCCGTGGCGGGCAAGGTCCATCGCAGTGACCACGCGCGGGTCGAGGGTGGGGGTCAGGTGGGCGAGGGCGGGGACCGTGTAGCCGGGGGCGAATTCGGCGCGTGCAGCACCGCCGCCAGGGGTTGGTGATGCCTCAAGGAGCGTCACCTTGTGGCCCGCCTTGGCCAGGCGATACGCGCAGGCCATGCCGTTGGTGCCGGCACCGATGATGATGGCGTCGGTCATGTGGCAACGTTCCGGGGCGCTACCCGTCGCCCATCGGTCCTTGAACCGATGGCGGACTCGATGGGCGACCCCGGGATATCTGGGCATAGATGAAAGGGCGGGGGGTCAGAGGACGGCATAGGCGTCGCTCATGTCGGAAGGTTTGCCGATGCTGCGCAGGATTTCTGCGGCGGCGTTGCGGCCGGGGGCACCCATGACGCCGCCACCGGGGTGGGTAGAGGAACCGCACATCCACAGGTCGCGGATCGGGCTGCGGTATTGTGCATAGCCGGGCACGGGGCGGTTGAAGAGAAGCTGGTCGAAGGTCAGCTCACCCTGAAAGATGTTGCCTTCGGTCAGCCCCACCTCAGCCTCAAGTTCACGCGGCGTGCGAACTTCGACGTGCAGGATCTTGTTCCTGAAGCCGGGGCTGTAGGTTTCGATCTGGTTCAGGCAGGTATCGCGAAAGGCGTCGCGGTCGGCATCGGTCCAGTCGTGGCCTTCGATTTTTGGCGGGGCGTACTGGACGAAGCAGGACATGAAGTGTTTGCCGGGCGGGGTCATCGTGGGGTCGATCATGGAGGGGATCATCATGTCCTGAAACGGGTCGGCGCTGAACCGGCCCGCCTTCCAGTCGTCATAGGCATGTTCCATCCGGGCGATGCTGTCGGTAAAGTGGAGGTCGCCCTTGAGCATGGGCGAGCCTTCGGGCAATGCCGGGAACACCGGGGCTGCATCAAGCGCGATGTTCAGCTTGCCGGACGATCCGCGCGTCTTGAACTTTTTTACTGAGGCCACGAATTCGGCGGGCAGGTGCTTTTCCTCGACATGGCGCAGGAAGGTGCGTTTGACATCCATGTTCGAGATCACCCGGGCCGCGCGGATTTCCTCGCCTCCCTCAAGGTGGACGCCCGTGGTGCGGCCCCCTTCGACAAGGATACGCCCGACACCCCGGCCTTCGCGGATGGTGCCCCCCGCCGCGCGGAACGAGGCGGCAAGCGCATGGGTAATCGACCCCATGCCCCCCCGCGCAAAACCCCAGGCGCCGATGTTGCCGTCCACATCGCCCATGTAGTGGTGCAACAGCACATAGGCCGACCCCGGCGACATCGGCCCAAGGGCGGTGCCGATGATGGCCGACACGGCGAGATAGCCCTTGATGACGGGGCTTTCGAAGTATTCGTCCAGAAAGTCCGAAATGCTCATCGTCCAGAAGCGGATCATGCCCGCGATCTGCGCCGGTGACATCTCGCCCACCTTGCGGCCGAGATAGGCAAGTTCAGACAGATCACGGGGGCGGAACGAGGCGGGGTCAGGCGGGGTGCGCATCAAAAGGGGGCGGATAAAGCGGCAAAACCGCAAGATGTCGCGGCTGTAGCGGTCGTAAGCCTCGGCATCCCTTGCCGAGTGGCGGGCGAACTCGCGCCGGTTGGCGTCGTGGTCGCGGAACATGGCGAGGTATCCGCCATCCTCTTTGAACACGGCACCACCTTCGTAGGGCAGGATCTGTAGACCGTGCTTGACCAGTTCCAGATCGCGCATGATCTCGGGGCGGAACAGGGAACTGACGTAGGAGCAGTTGGAATAGGTGAACCCGGGGTACAATTCACGGCTGACCGCCGCCCCGCCGATCCAGTCGTTTTTCTCGACGACGCAGACCGACAGCCCCGCCCGCGCCAGATAGCACGCCGTCACCAGACCGTTGTGGCCGGCCCCGACGACGACGGCATCAAGGGTCACTCGGCGGCCTCGTCCGCCACATGCTGCAGCGTCAGATCGACAGCGGCTTCCACGGCGCGCAGGGTGTCGGTCAGGCAGGTATCGTCCAGCCCGTGTGCTTCGCACATGAACCACGGCTCGCGGCTGTCGGGTTCCACAATGATGCCCAGATCGTGGAGGTAATAGGCCATCGTATCGTAGAACGAGTAATCCGAGGTTTTCCAGGCGCGGTAATTGTCGGGGGGGGTGGCGGCGAAGAACAGGCCGAACATCGACGAGTGGCCGGTGTAGGAATGCACGATGCCGCGCGCATCGAGGATCACGCTGATGCCGGTTTTCAGCCGCTCACCATAGTTCGCCAATGTCTCCAACGCAGGCGTCTCGTCCAGGATGCGCAGGCATTCCTCGGCCGCCGCAAGGCTGACCGAATGGGCGGTGTAGGTTCCGCCGTGCGACGCGCCGCCATAGCGGAAGGTCCGCATCACATCCTCGCGCCCCGTCACCAGCGCAATCGGGTATCCGTTGGCCACAGCCTTGGCAAAGGTGGTGATATCGGGGCGCACGCCCATGATGCCCTGAATGCCGCCGCGACCCACGCGAAAGCCGGTTTTGACCTCGTCGATGATGAGCATGACGCCGTATTCGTCGCACAAGCGGCGGGCGAGCTGTACATATTCCACCTGCGCGGTGATCCCGCAGCAGTTGCCCTGAATGGGCTCGATCAGCATCGCCGCCAGCTTGTCGCCGTGACGGCGGAACGTATCCTCAAGCCGCTGGAAATCGTTCATCGGCACCAGATGGGCCAGTTGTTTCACCGTATTCGGAATGCCCTTGCCATACGACACAACCTCGGGATCGGTGTTCGACGTGCTGTCCCAGGCCTCCATGTTGGCCATCCACATCGCAGCATCGAAAAGGCCGTGATAGCCGCCCTCGACCAACAGATAGCTTTCGCGGCCTGTAAAGGCGCGGGCAAGACGCAGGGCGGACATCACCGCCTCGGTTCCCGAATTGGAAAACCGCACCAGTTCGGCCGCCGGAACCATTTTCGCCACACGGTCGGCGACGATCAGTTCGCGCTCGGTCGACAGGGCAAAGACGCCGCCCACCTCGATGCCCCGCTTGGCGGCAGCATCGACCCGGTCATCGGCATAGCCAAGGATCGCCGGGCCATAGCCAAGGCGGTAATCGACGTAGTTGTTGCCGTCGATGTCCCAGGTGCGGCCGCCCTTTCCGTGGTGGACATAGATCGTCCGGTCATCGCCCCAATAGCGGAAGGTTGATGCCACCCCCAACGGCAGACGTTTCACCGCCCGGGCGAATTGTGCGTTCGAGCGGGTCAGATCGCGGGTGGGGGGCAGCATGAATATCTCCTGTCCGGCCGGCGGGATCGCGGGGCGCGGAGCCCCGTCCGGGGCTGTTTCTGTGCCCATCTGGCGGGATTCTGACCGGGCTGTCAATATAATTCTGACTGCGCAGTCAATAGAGACGGAAACCCAAAGGTTTCCCCTTTTCTTGGGCGCAGCATCCCTTACATAGGCGAAACGCCCGGCCCCCCCCTGTCTGCGAGGCCCCGATGCCCGACACGGCCCCCGCCCTGCAATCCGACACGCCGTCGCGCAAACAGCCACGCGGCGCGCGGCGGCAGCAACTGATCGAAGCCACGATCGAGACGCTGGCCGAAGTGGGCTATGCCCGGACCACGCTGACGGCAGTGGCCACGCGGGCAGGGCTTTCGCACGGGCTGGTGAATTTCCATTTCCAGACCAAAGAGCGGCTCTTGACCGAGACGATGCTGTATCTGGCCGAGGAATATCGCGCGAACTGGGCGGCGGCGCTGCAGGGGGCGGGGCCGGGGGCGGCGGTGCGTCTGGATGCGCTGTTGCAGGCCGATTTCAACCCCGCCATCTGCACGCCCGCACGGCTGTCGGCCTGGTGTTCGTTCTGGGGCGAGGCGCAGAGCAGGCCCCTGTACCAGCAGGCCTGCGGGTCGAACGACGAGGCCTATAACCGCACGATGGAACAGTCTTGCGCCGCGCTGATGGCCGAGGGTGGGTATGTCGGTGATGCCGCGCGTGTCGCGCGGGTGCTGCGGGTGACGACCGAAGGGGTCTGGCTGGACCTGATGACGATGGTCGACCCCTATGAAAGGGACGAGGCGCGCGCCACGCTGATGACCTGTGCGGCGGCGTTCTTTCCGCGCCACTTTACCGACCGGGGGCTGGTGGTTCAGGATCGTTGAACTGGGACGTCCAATTTTCTGAAGTCCCTTGAAACCCGTTGCCCCGAACGCCCTTGTCGGCAAGGTCTGCGGCAACCGCAGATCACAGCCGGAAAGGTCGGGCGCATGGCCCTGCATCTGAAACGCGCCGAGGCCGAGGCACCGGGGGCGGCACAGTCGCTGACCGCGACGGTCAGCGCGCTGTTGGACGAACTGGACCGGGGACGTGAGGCTGCGGCCCTGCGCATGGCGCGGGATTTCGACGGCTGGACCGGGCCGGTGGACCTGTCGCCCGGGGTGATCGCCGAAGCGTCGGCGCGCGTGCCACAGGACCAGCGCGATGCCATCCTGTGGGCGCATGACAACATCCGTGCCTTTGCCTTGGCGCAGCGGGCCTCGGCCACCGACATGGAGGTGGAATTGCGCCCGGGCCTGTGGGCCGGGCATCGGCACATGGCGGTGGCGGCCGCCGGGTGCTATGTGCCGGGGGGCAGATATGCCCATGTTGCCAGTGCCTTGATGAGCGTGGCGACGGCCCGGGCGGCAGGCGTCGGGCACGTCGCCGCCGTGACGCCGCCGCGCCCGGGTGCGCCTGCGGGGGTGCCCGATGCGGTGCTGTTTGCGTTGCAGGTGGCGGGGGCGGACCGGGTGCTGGTTCTGGGCGGCGTGCAGGGGGTGGCGGCGCTGGCCTATGGCCTGTTCGGCCTGCCGCGCGCGGATATTCTTGCGGGCCCCGGCAACCCCTTTGTGGCCGAGGCGAAGCGGTTGCTCTATGGCCCCGTTGGCATCGACATGATGGCAGGGCCGACCGATGTGCTGATCGTGGCGGACGCCACGGCGGATGCGGCGCTGGTGGCCGCCGATCTGATCGCGCAGGCGGAACACGGGGCGAACTCGCCCGTGTGGCTGGTGACCGACAGTTCTGATCTTGCAGGGCAGGTGGCCGATCTGGCACCGCGCCTGGCCGCCGACCTGCCCGAACCGAACCGCAGTGCCGCAATGGCCGCCTGGGCTGCCCATGCCGAGATCATCCTCTGCCCCGACCGCGAAGCGATGGCGGTCGAGGCCGACCGCATCGGCCCCGAACACTTGCAGGTGCAGGCCGCCGACCCCGCGTGGTGGCGGGGGCGTTTGCGCAGCTATGGTGCGCTGTTCCTTGGCCCCGAGACGACGGTGGCCTTTGGCGACAAGGCGGCGGGGCCGAACCATGTGCTGCCTACGGGGGGGGCCGCGCGGCACACCGGGGGCTTGTCGGTGCTGAAATTCCTGCGCACGGTGACGTGGCAGCGGGTCGAACCCCACGGCCTGGCCGACCTTGCCCGCGCCACCGCCATGATCAGCCGGATCGAGGGGATGGAGGGCCACGCCCGCAGCGCCGAGATACGTCTGGCCAAATTTGCCCTCTGAAGGAGCTGACCCTTGCACCTGTCCCGTTTCCCCCGCGTCCGTCTGGCCCATCTGCCGACCCCCCTCGAACCGATGCCGCGCCTGACGGCGGCACTGGGCGGGCCCGAGTTGTGGATCAAGCGCGATGATTGCACGGGCCTGTCCACGGGGGGCAACAAGACGCGGAAACTTGAGTATCTGATGGCTGAGGCGGTGGCGGCGGGGGCGGATATCGTGCTGACGCAAGGCGCCACGCAATCGAACCACGCGCGCCAGACAGCGGCGGCGGCGGCACGGCTGGGGATGGACTGCCATCTGATCCTGGAGGACCGGACGGGTTACAACGAGCCGAATTATCGTCGCAACGGCAATGTGTTGCTGGACGTTCTTCATGGGGCCAGCATCGAGTACCGGGGCACCGGATTGGACATGAACGGCGAACTTCTGGCGGTGGCTGAGCGGTTCGCAGCCGAAGGCCGCACGCCCTATGCCATTCCCGGCGGCGGGTCGAACGCGACCGGGGCGCTTGGCTATGTCAACTGCTCGCTGGAATTGTTGGGGCAGATGGTGGACCGGGAACTGACCTTTGACCACATGGTCACCGCGACCGGATCGGCGGGGACGCAAGCCGGGTTGATCGTGGGGCTGAAGGCGCTGAATGCGCAACTGCCGCTGTTGGGGATCGGGGTGCGGGCGGCGCGCGAGGTGCAGGAGGGCAACGTGTTCCGGTTGGCGCAGGCGGTCGAGGCCAAGATCGGCACGCCCGGCGTGGTGGCGCGGACGGATGTGGTCGCGAATTGCGATTATGTCGGGCCGGGGTACGGGATACCGGCGGCAAGCACGCTGGAAGCCATTGATATGTTTGCGCGGCTGGAGGGGATCTTGCTGGACCCGGTGTATTCGGGCAAGGGCGCGGCGGGCTTGATCGACCTGGTGCGCAAGGGGCAGTTTTCCAAGGGGCAGCGGGTGGTTTTCCTGCATACCGGGGGGGCCATCGGGCTGACCGGGTACACCCATGTGCTGCCCGGGCCTGCGTGACATGACCGGCGGCACCCGGCCAAAATTCCTTGAAGGAAGGAATTTGCAAATTTCCTGCAGCAGGAAATTTCGGTGGGTCGGGAGCGCCCGATGAGACGCGTGGGAATCCTGGGTGGGATGGGGCCGGAGGCCACGGTTCTGTTGATGCAGCGGGTGATCGGGGCGGTTTCCGCGCAGGATGATGCCGACCACATCCCATTGATTGTCCACCAGAATCCTGCAGTCCCAAGCCGTATCCGCCATCTGGTCGAGAGGACCGGCCCCGATCCGGGCCCGGTGCTGGCCGCCATGGCGCGCGATCTGGCGTCGGCGGGGGCGGAGGCGCTGGCGATGCCGTGCAACACCGCGCATGCCTATGCGAATGCGGTGCGGGGGGCGGTGGCGCTGCCGTTTCTGGATATGGTGGCGGCGACGGCGGCGACGCTGCCTGCGGGCGCGCGGGTGGGCATGCTTGCGTCGCCCGCCGTGCGCATGGCGGGGGTGTTCGGGGCGGGGTTTGCGGCGCGGGGCATTGTGCCGGTCTGGCCGGAGGATGAGGGGGCGGCGCTGGCGCTGATCCGGCGGGTCAAGGCGGGGGATGTGGGGGCTGCGGCTTGCGCCGAACTCGGGCGGCAGGCGGATGGGTTTGCGGGGGTTGACCGGCTGCTGGTGGCCTGCACCGAGATGTCATTGCTGACGGCGGGACTGGGGGGGCGGGGGTTTACCGACAGTCTGGATTGTCTGGTGGCCGAGATTGTACGGTTTGCCGGGGCGCGGCAGACAACCACCTGAGAAGGTTCTGTTTTTGGTGTATTCGGCGCGTATTCGGGGCGTACAGAATCCGTATTACATCTGTACATACACTTGTGCGTCAAACCGGGTCGGCGGCGATCTCGATGGCCGCGTGCAGACCGGGGGCCACCTCGGCAAATCGGGGGATCAGGCGGTCGCGGACGAGGGCCCGGCAGTCGCGCGCCAGATCGTCGGGCAGGTGGCCAAGCTCGCCCGTGCGGGCGATCAGGTTGACCTCGCGGGTCAGGCCCGCAAACGGCATCGCGGCCACGTCAAGGGCGGGCAGGATGCGTTCGGCGTCAAGCAGGTTCAGGGGCGTGGTGAGGGTCCAGCCGCCGGTTTCCGCCACCATGGCGAGGACCGAGCGCGTCGCCTCGAACGCATAGCGGCGGGGCAGGGTCAGCGACAACCGCCGCAGATGCGTGGCGATGGTGCGGCCGATGGGGATCGCTTCGGAGTAATGCACGAACGGCAGGCGGGTGAGGGCGTCGCGGATATCACAGCCCATGGGCAGGATGCCCCGAGCGGTGACCAGCAGGAAACTTTCGCGCAGGATCGGCAGCGTGCGGAAGGCGGCACCTTCGGGCGGGGGCAGGGCGGTGACGCCGATGTCAGCCGCACGCGCGACCAGACGGGCGACGATCTCGTCCGAGCGGCCCGAGAGGGCGTTGACGAAGGAACGCGGCAGCCGCGCCTGAAGCGAGGCCACCAGCACGGGTGTTAATGAGGCGTCGAGGTCGTCGATGATGGCGAGGGTCAGCGACGGCAGGCTGGTCAGGCTGATCTCGGCCAGTTCCGTTTCAGCCTCGGACACCACGGCGAGGATGCGGTGGGCGTGGAGGCGCAGCACCTGGCCCGCGGGGGTCAGGGTGGCGGGTCTGGCGCGGCGGTCGAAGAGTTGCGCGCCGATGCTTTGTTCCAAGGCCGTGATGGCCTGCGAGACGCCCGAGGGGCTGGCGCCGAGGCGTTGGGCGGCAAGCGCCACCGATCCGGCCTCTTCCAGCGCGACAAAGACGCGAAGGGCACGCAGGGAGAGGTCGGGGGCGGGGTTCATGGGGGCAGGTTGGGGCCAGTCGGTGCCGGGTGCAAGGGTTGTGGGGGCAGAAGCGGGGGGTTTCACACCCCCCTGCACCCCCCGTGGGATATTTGGGCAAAGGCGAATGGGGCAGCAGGATTGCAGGTGTCAGGTCGGGGATTTGATGAGGGCGTCGATGGCTTTGAGTGACGCGAGGAGGGCGCCGAGGTCGCGCAGGGGCACCATGTTCGGGCCGTCGGAGGGGGCATGGTCGGGGTCGTCGTGGGTTTCGATGAAGACGCCGGCACAGCCCACGGCCATGGCGGCGCGGGCGAGGACGGGCACAAACTCGCGCTTGCCGCCCGAGGCGCCGCCGAGGCCGCCCGGTTCCTGCACCGAATGGGTGGCGTCGAAGATCACCGGCGCGCCGGTGCGGGCCATGATCGGCAGGCTGCGGAAATCGGTGACGAGGGTGTTGTAGCCGAAGCTCGCGCCGCGTTCGGTCAGAAGGACGTTGGCGTTGCCCGAGCCGGTGACCTTGGCCAGCACATGTTCCATGTCCCAGGGGGCGAGGAACTGGCCCTTCTTGATGTTGATGATGCGCCCGGTGATGGCGGCGGCAATCAGAAGGTCGGTCTGGCGGCAGAGGAAGGCGGGGATTTGCAGGATATCCACCACCTCGGCCACCGGCGCGCATTGGCTGGCGTCGTGGATGTCGGTGAGGACGGGCATGCCGAAGCGCGCGCGCACCTCGGCCAGCACGTCGAGGCCCTTTGCGAGGCCGAGGCCGCGGGTGCCTTTGAGGCTGCTGCGGTTGGCCTTGTCGAAGCTGGACTTGAACACCGCCGTGACGCCTGCCGCAGTGGTGATTTCGTGGATGGCGGCGGCCATGTCGAGGACGTGGGCGCGGCTTTCCATCTGGCAGGGGCCGAGGATGAAGGCGGCGGGCAGGGCGTTGCCGAAGCGGACGTGGCCTGCGGTGACGATGGGGTTGGGGGTGGTCATGGGGGCTGCTCCAGACTTGCGGCCCTTGGGTTCTACGCCAAAGGCCGGGGGGTTTCACACCCCCCGGACCCCCCGTGGGATACTTGGGGACAGAAAAAGCGGGAAAATGCCGGGATGGGGTAGGGATCAGGCATCGCGGGACAGGAGGTAGATGTCCATCACCCAGCCGTGTCGGGCGCGAAGGGCGGCGCGGGTGGCGAGGATGCGGGGGGTGGCCTGGTCAAGGGGGCCGTGGTCGAGGGCCTGTTCGGGCAAGCCGATGTTTGCGCCCCACCAGATGGTGAGGCCTTGGGGGTCAAGGCTCTGGAAGGCGCAATGGCCGTCGAGCATCACCGCGAGGCGGGTGGTATCGGGGGGCCAGCCGTGATCGCGCAAGCGCCGGCCGGTGGTGATGGTGACGGGGCCTGCGAGCGTGTTGAGGGGGATGGCGTGGGCCGCCGTGAGGGCTTGCAGCGCGGTGATGCCGGGGATGACGGTGACCGCTGGCGCAGGGGTCAGGCGGGCGGCGATGCGCAGGGTGCTGTCGTAGAGCGAGGGGTCGCCCCAGACCAGCAGGGCCACGCGGGTGGTGGGGCCCGCGTGGGCGGCGATTGTGGCGGCCCAGACGCGGGCGATATGGTCGTGCCATGCGTCTACCCTTGTGGCGTAGTCGGGGATCGTCTCGTCGCGGGTGGGCAGGTCGAAGGGGACGATTGCGGTGGCGGGGTTGGTGACCACCGCCGCGCAGATCGCGTGGCGCAGGTCGGCGAGGTCGGCCTTCGTCTCGCCTTTTCTTGGGATCAGGATGAGGTCGGCGTTGTTCAGGGCCAGGGTGGCCTGACGGGTCAGGTGGTCAGGGTTGCCGGTGCCGATGCCGACGAGGGTAAGTTCGCGCAAGGTTTGCCCCCTGATGGTGTGCGCCCCCGAGGGGGCGTTGCCGGTCATGCTGGATCGCGGTTCCAGAACCATCCCGCCAATGCCCCGAGACTGGCCCAGACCACAAGCCCCACCGCCAGAACCCGGGCGGCAAAGGTGGCGGCCAGTTCCGGGGGGGCGGTGCCGGCGTAACCGTCAAGCTGCGGTGCGCCGATCACATGTGGCATCGCCAGGAGGACGGCGCCGGCAAGCCAGAAGTGCGCCTTGTGGCCGTATGCGATGAGCGAAAGGCCCGCCGCCGTGGCAAGGACCGTGCCGTACCACCAGATCTGGCGGTCGGCGAGGTCGGCGGCCGAGGTGCCGGGCAGTTCCGGGGCAAGCCCTGCCGCCGGGGCCAACTGGAATGTGACAAAGCCCGCGATGCCCCACAAAAGCCCCTCGCGCAGGCCGATGCGGATGCCAAGGCTGGACGCGATGCCGAAGCCTGCCACCAGAAGAAGGGCGTAGCCGACGTAGATGAGTGCGGTGAACACAACGGTCAGCACGTCGCGGCCAAGGCCCCCGGGTTCGTGCGCGTGGTCGTGGCTGTGTGCCTCGGTGCCTGCCCCATGGTCATGCGCGGGGGGTTCGGCGGGTTGGGCGGCGATGCCCGCGAAATGCGTAGCCTCGCCGGATTCGTAGGATTCGGCCTCAAGAATCAGATCCTGGACCAAGGCGAAATGCAACAAGGCCGCCAGCAGCCCCGCGACAAAGCCAGCGAACAGCGCGCTGGTCAGCAAGCGTTGCGTCACGTTTGCGGATCGCGCCTAGTGGCAGGGAAAGCCGGTGGCGTGGCGCATGTCGTGTGCCGCGTCATGGAGGCCCGCCGACTGCGCGTGCCCGGCAAGAAAGATCACCGCAGCCCCGAGGAGGGCGGTGAAGAGGACCGGCAGAAGGGTGGCGGTCCGGGCGGCAGTCTGGGTCGTTTGGGTATCGTTCATGTTTCTCTCTCCTTGCCGTCACACCCGACGGCAGACCAGCGTTCGTGCAAGGCCGGTCTCCTGACTCGCGGGTCGCTGCGCGCCTTCCGCCTTCCCGGCCCCGTTGCGGGGGCCAGTGGCATGATGGAAGGCCGCTCGCCGCATACAGTCGCGGGGGCGGTCGGGGCGTTCGGCGCTGTGATCAGTCCGCCGTTACCCCATTCCCGTTTCAGTCCCGGTGCTTTGCACCTTGTGGGACACCTTGCCCTGTCACTTGGCGTCACGCGACAACGCGCGTCAAGCCGGAATGCGCCGTGACGGGGTGCGTCCGCGACAGGAAGGGCCGTGTCAGCCCGGAATGCGGGCGATGGCCTTGGTGCGCAGAGGCCCGAGGGGCCGGGCGTCGGCAATCATGCCGTCGGGGGATGCGGCGTAGAGGCTGGCGAAGGTCAGAAGGTCGGGCAGGTCGTCGGGCGTGAGGTCGCCAAAGAGGTAGGCGGTTTTACCGTGTGCGCGGAACGACATGGCCGAGGGGCGGGTGCAGCCCGACAGGCAGTCGGTGCCGGTGACGCGGGCAGTGAGGCCGCGCGCGGCGAGGGCATCGCGCAGGGTGTCGGCAAAGCTGCCCTGTCCCAGTGCGCAGGTGGTGCAGAGCGTGATGTTCATGGCAGAACCCCATCGGCCAGCGGGCCATAGAGGATCAGCGCCGGGGCAGAGCCATCGGTCAGGGCGGGCATGTCGGCGAGGGTGGCGATGGTGGCGCGGGTAAAGCGTTGGCCATCAAGGCCGATGGATTCCGCCAGAACGGCGGGGGTGTCGGGGGACAGGCCGGCGGCGATCAGGCGGGCGGACATCGCGGCCCAGGTGCGGCGGCCCATGTAGACGACGGTGGTTGCGTCAGCGTCGCTCAGCGCTTGCCAGTTCAGCGCCTCGGGCAGGCCGCCGGTGGTGTCGGCGCCGGTCACAAACTGCAACCGCCGGGCGGTCAGGCGGCGGGTCAGGGGGATCGACATTGCGGCGGCGGCGGCCGAGGCCGAGGTGACGCCGGGTATGATCTCGAACGGGATGGCGGCGGCGGTGAGGGCGGTGGTTTCCTCTTCCAGCCGACCGAAGATGCCCGCGTCACCCGATTTCAGGCGCACAACGCGCAGTCCGGTCGCGGCATAGTCGACCAGAAGGCGGCTGACATGATCCTGTTTCGGCGAGGCGCGGCCGGCGCGTTTGCCGACGCCCACAAGGTCGGCACCCGGGCGGGCAAGGTTCAGGATCGGGCCGGAGGAGAGATCATCATAAAGGATGGCATCGGCACGGCGCAGCCGGTCGGCGGCCCTGAGCGTCAGAAGCTCGGGGTCACCCGGGCCGGACGAGACGAAGGCCACGAGGACGGGGGTCGTCATGCTGCGGGTCCAATCAGGTGGAAATAGCTGCCCGAGGCGTGGCCCCGGATGCTGCCGGTTTCGGCCACCGGGGTGTCGGCGGCGTCGGTGACGTGGGCAAGGGGGGTGTCGGGCTGTTCGGTGACGGTGGAATAGTGGAATTCGTGCCCGACAAGGCGCGCGCCCTTTGGCTGTCCGCCCGCCGGGGACAGCAGGGTTGTGCGGCGATAGCCGAGGTGCATGCGGCGGACGGCATAGCTGGTGACAAGGCCCAGAAGCCCGGCCATTGCGTGGCGTGTGCCTTGGGCGTCGATCAGGCCCGCCCCCATCGCCATATAGCCACCGCATTCGCCATGGACCGGCCTTGTCGCGGCGAAATCCTGCAGGCCGGTGCGGAAGGTATCCGCAGCCGCCAGTTGCCCCGCGTGGAGTTCGGGGTAGCCACCCGGCAGCCAGCAGGCATCGGCGGTGGGGTCGGGCGGCTGGTTTTCCAAGGGCGAGAACGGCAGGATCGTGGCGCCCTGCGCGTGCCAGTCGTCCAGCACATGCGGATAGACAAAGCTGAACGCCGCATCCCGCGCCAGGGCCACGCGCATGCCGGGCGGCGGCAGGCGGCGGGGGGTGCCATGGGCGGTGAAGGGGACGGCAAGGGCGCGGATGGCGTCAAGATCGCAGGTGCGGGCGATGATGCCGGCGGCATGCGCCAGCCATGCGGGCAGGGCCGCATGTTCGCCCGCCTGCACAAGGCCAAGGTGGCGTTCGGGCAGGGCAAGGGCTGCATCGCGGGGGACGGCACCGAGGACGGGGATGCCCGCCTCGGCCATGCCCGCGCGCAGCATCGCGTCGTGCCGGGGCGAGGCCACGCGGTTGAGGATAACGCCCGCCACCCGGACGCCCGCGCGGAACCGGGCAAAGCCCGCCGCCACCGCCCCCGCCGATTGCGCCTGTCCGCCGGTATCAAGGACCAGCACCACCGGCCAGCCGGTGAGGGCCGCAAGATCGGCACTGGCGCCGGTGCCCGAGGCGCCGGGGATTGCCACGCCGTCGAACAGGCCCATGGCGCCCTCGGCAATCGCCATGGCCGGTGGCGAATGATCCGGCTGGACAGGGTGCGCGCCCCCATCCCCTTCCCCGATGAGGGAGGGGGGGTGAGTGTTCTGCGGGGGGGCGGTCTTGCGAAGGGTGGTGGCTGCGATCCGGGCCGTGATATCGGCCCCGGTCATCGCCCATGTATCAAGGTTGAGCGAGGGGCGGCCTGCCGCCACGGCATGGAAGGCGGGGTCGATATAGTCGGGGCCGCACTTGAAAGGCTGCACGGTGATCCCCGCCGCGCGGAAGGCCGCGAGCAGGCCCAGTGTGACCGTGGTCTTGCCGGTGCCGGATGCCGGGGCGGCGATGATGAGGCCGGGCAAGGGGGCAGCGGGCAGGATCATTCGGGGAACCTCGGGTCGGTGCCGAGGGGGCGGTAGCGGCGGTCGTAGTCGCCCGCATAAAGGCGGCTGTCATCGAACCCCTCCGCCGCCAGTGCCCGGCCCACAAGGATGAGGGCGGTGCGTTCAAGTTCGGGGCCAAGCCCTTCGTCCAGCGTCGCGAGGGTGGCGCGGTGGATGCGCTGGTCGGGCCAGCTTGCGCGCCAGACGACGGCCACCGGGCAATCGGGGCCATAGTGCGGGATCAGGTCGGCCTTGACCCGGGCGAGGAGGTGGATCGAGAGGTGGATGGCCAATGTGGCTCCGGTTGCGGCAAAGGCTGCAAGGGTTTCGCCCTCGGGCATGGCGCTGGCGCGGCCTTCGGTGCGGGTCAGGACGACCGATTGCGCCAGCCCCGGCAGGGTGAGTTCCGCGCCCAATGCCGCGGCGGCGGCGGCAAAGGAGGGCACGCCGGGGGTCACGTCATAGGGGATGCCGAGCGCACGCAGGCGGCGCAGTTGCTCGCCCATTGCGGACCAGACCGACAGGTCACCGGAATGCAGGCGGGCCACGTCGAGGCCCGCTGCGTGGGCCGTAACAATCTCGGTGATGATCGCATCCAGCGACAGGGGGGCGGTGTTGACGATGCGCGCGCCGGGCGGGCAATGCGCCAAAAGCGCGGGCGGCACCAGCGAGCCCGCATAAAGGCAGACCGGCGAGGCCGCGATAAGGTCGCGTCCGCGCAAGGTGATGAGGTCGGGCGCGCCGGGGCCTGCGCCGATGAAATGCACGGTCATGGGGCGGTTCGGTTTTGCAAGGGCGATCTGGCGGCAGGTCCCGGAGCGCTGCCCGTCGCCCATCGATCCTTGAACCGATGGCGGACCTGATGGGCGACCCCGGGATATTCGGGCAAAGGCGAAAGGACAGGGGTCATTGGGCGGGGCTTTCTGCGATGGCGCAGCGGGCGGGGCTGGGGGTGGCGGCGACGGTCAGGCGGGCGCCGGGGCCTGCGGCGATGAAAGGCAGGGTCATGAGGTGGTCCGGTTCGTTGAAGGTCGTCCGTCGGCGCGTTCCGGGGGGTTGTCGGTCGCGCATCGGTGGGTGGACCGATGGCCGACCCCGGAGCATGCAGGCAAGGAAGATGAGTATTTGGGCAAAGAAGAAACCGGCAGGGTCATGGGGCGGGGCTTTCAGCGATGGCGCAGGTGGCGTGGCGGTCGGGGCCGGGGGTGGCGGGGACGATCAGGCGGGCGCCGGGGCCTGCGGCGGCGAGGCAGGCGGCCTCGGACAGGCTGCGGTGGCCGTAGCGGGCGGGGACGCGGGGGTTGGGGGTGGCGCGGCCCTCTTGCGCGATGGTTTCGGGTGCGAGGGTGAGGAGGGGCAGCGCCAGGAGGTGGGCGAGGGGGGCAAGGGTTGCAGCCTTGTCGGTCGCGGTGGCGAGGGCGTCCGGGGGGGCGCCATCGGTTTGCGCCAGTGCGGCATCGAGCGCCGCGCGGAGCGAGGCGGTGGTGGTGGCGTGGCGAAAGCCGAAGCCTGCGACCCTCATCTTGTGACCCTCCACTGGACCACCGGGCGTGACGGTTCCCACCCGCGCAGCCGGCCAAGCGGGCGCACCTCGGCCACATCGAAGCGCCAGAGGGTGCCGCCGTGTGTGCCGTGCCACTGGATCAGAAGCGCCTCGGTGTCGAGGGTCACGGCGTTGACCACCACGGATGTGCCCGGGGGGATCATCGACCAGAGCGCGGTCAGAAGGGCCCCGTCGCAGCCGCCGCCGATGAAGACGGTATCGGGGGGGGCGAGGGCGTGGAGCGCGTCAGGGGCCTTGCCGGTCACCACCTGCAGGCGGTGTTCGACGCCGAAGGCTTCGGCGTTGAGGCGGATGTTTTGCGCCCGGTCGGCGCGGGTCTCGACCGCCGTGGCGCGGCCGCCGGCCAGCGCGAACTCAACCGACACCGACCCCGACCCCGCGCCGATATCCCACAGATGCGTGCCGGGGCGGGGGGCGAGGGCCGCAAGGGTGATGGCGCGGATCGGGGATTTGGTGATCTGGCCGTCATGGGCAAAGGCGTCATCCGGCAGACCTGCACTGCGCGGGAGGCCCGTACCCGGCGCGGTGTGGAGCGCCACGGCGACGGGAGCACGGATGTCGGTCAGGGCAAAGGTGCGGGCCGTCGTGGGGCGGATACGCTCGGACGGGCCGCCGAGCGATTCGAGGATGGTCATGGCGGTGTCGCCAAGGCCATGCCCGACCAGCCATGCCGCAAGGGCCGCCGGGGCTGCGCCGTCGCGCAGCAGGCAGATCGCCCGCGTCTCGCCCGACAGCGCCGCCCGCAGCCTTGCGAAGGGGGCCGCGTGGAGGCCGAGGCACAGCGTATCCTCAAGCCGCCAGCCCAGCCGGTTGGCGGCAAGCTGGAAGGTCGAGGGGGCGGGGTGGCTGGTCCATTCACCGGCGGCAAGGTGCGGTTCCAAGGACCCGCCCGCGCCGTGCCAGAACGGATCGCCCGAGGCCAGCACCACCACAGGTGTTCCGCGCAGGGTCAGCACCGGATCCACGTCAAAGGGCACCGGCCAGGTGCGGCCCCGGGGCCCGGCGTCGGCAAGCGCCAGATGGCGCGGGGCGCCGAACACGATGTCGGCCCGGTCGAGTGCGGCGCGTGCGGCGGAAGACAGGCCCGCAAGGCCGTCTTCGCCGATACCGATAAGGGTGAGCCAAGGGGGGGTCATGGTGCCACCGGACCGTGGATCTGAAGGGACCGGGGCGCGTCGCCCTGCCACATCCCGGCCCTTGCAGCACCTGCGTCTGCCGCGCATATCTGCCGCAGGGGGTGGCCATGGGGGATGCGATGCGGGTCCTGCTTTTGGGGGGCACGACCGAGGCGGGGCAACTGGCGCGGGCCTTTGCCGGGGCCGGGGTCGACGCGATCTATTCCTATGCCGGGCGCACCGGGCAGCCGGTGCAGCAGCCGGTCCCGTACCGGGTCGGCGGGTTTGGCGGGATTGCCGGGCTGGTGCAGTGGCTTGAGGCCGAGAGGATCACCCATGTGGTCGATGCCACCCACCCCTTTGCAGCCCAGATGAGCCGCCACGCGGTCGCTGCCTGCGCGCGTCTGTCGTTGCCGCTGTTGGGATATGAGCGGCCTGCGTGGGAGCCACAGCAAGGTGATCGCTGGACCCATGTGCCCGACATTGCTGCCGCCGTAGCCGCGCTGCCGGGGGTGGCGACGCGGGTATTCCTCGCCATCGGGCGGCAGGAACTGGCGGCCTTTGCGGCAGCCCCCCTGCACCATTACCTGTTGCGGCTGGTCGATGCCGACCCTGCGCCGACCCTGCCGCAGACCACCATTGTCATCGCGCGCGGCCCCTTCACCACCGAGGGTGATCTGGCCGTGATGCGGGACCATGCCATCCAGATGATCGTCGCCAAGAATGCAGGCGGGACGGGTGCGCGGGCCAAGCTGGATGCGGCGCGCCTCTTGGGCCTGCCGGTGATCCTGATTGACCAACCCGGCACCCCCGGGGGCCGTGCCACAGCGGGCACGGTGGCTGCGGTCATTAACTGGCTTGGCGTTCATTCCGCCGACCTCGGGGTATAGACCCAGCGCCCGCTGAGCCGGGTGGCGCTGTTGCCGACCAGCACGACGGTGCGCATGTCGGCCATCTCTGGCGTCGCCTCGGACAGCGTCACGGTTGTGATATGTTCGTCCGGGGTGGCAACGGCGCGGGCAAAGGTGATCAGGCGCGCGGGCCCGCAGACCTCGGCCAGCACCTCCAGCGTGCGGGCAAACTGGTGGGGTCGGCTGGCCGAGCGGGGGTTGTAGAAGGCCATCGCGAAATCCGCCTGCGCCGCCAGCCGGAGGCGGCGTTCCACCAGCGCCCATGGCTTGAGGTTGTCGCTGAGGTTGATCGCGCAGAAATCATGGCCCAGCGGCGCGCCCGCCCGCGCCGCCGCCGCCAGCATGGCGGTGATGCCGGGCAGGATGCGGATGTCGGCGTCGGGGCTGCCCGCCGCCTCATGCGCCTCGAACAGAGCCGAGGCCATGGCAAACACCCCGGGATCGCCTGAAGATACGATCACCACGCGCCCCCCCGCCGCCGCCAGTGACAGCGCAAGGCGGGCGCGGTCCAGTTCCACCCGGTTGTCCGATGCATGCAGCACCAGCCCGTCGCGCGGGGCCACGCGCGCGACATAGGGGATGTAGCCGACCACATCCGTGGCCATGGCCAGCGCCGCCGTCACCTCGGGCGTGACCAGTGCGGCATCGCCCGGCCCAAGCCCCGCCACGGCAATCCACCCGCTCACCGCAACCACCGCCTTGCCCTTGCTCTTTCCTGCCGCTTTTTCTGTCCCCAAGTATCCCACGGGGGTGCGGGGGTGTGAAACCCCCGCGGCGCAGCATCAGAGCACGCATAACCTGTCATTCCGGAGCCTCCGGCCGCCGCCCGTGCCCGGGCACCAGCACGATGGCGAAGTACGGACAGTCGGCATCCTCCACCTCGGCCAGACTCGCGATGCGCTGGCCGGGCATCGTGCCGCGTTCAACCAGCATCGCCTCGCTCAGCCGCCCGGCGCGTTCCAGCGCGCGGCGCACGCGGGGCAGGTTGCGGCCGGTTTTCATGATCGCCAGCGCGTCCGACCGGGACATCGCGGCCACCAGCGCATCTTCCGGCAGGGTGCCCATCACCACCGTCAGCACATCATCGCCCCAGGTCATCGGGCCGATGCCGTTCCAGCAGCCGACCATGCCGGGGATGCCGGGGATGACCTCGATGGCGGTCTTGCCCTGCAGCCGCATGTAAAGGTGCATGAACGAGCCGTAAAAGAACGGATCCCCCTCGCACAGCACCACCACCTCGCCCGGCAGGGCCAGAAGCCGCGCCGCCCAGTCGTCGTAGAACCCCGACAGGGCGGTGACATAGGCGGGGCTGTCAAAGGCAAGTTCGGTGGTGACGGGATATTCCATCGCGTGTTCGGCCACATCGGGCGCCAGCATCCCCGCGACAATGGCGCGGGCCTGCCCGGCGCGCCCGGCCTTGCGGAAATAGGCGATCTGCGTGGCCCCCCGCACGGCGCGGTCGGCCTTGACCGACATCAGGCCGGGGTCGCCCGGGCCAAGCCCCGCACAGATCAGCCGCGCCATCGTCATTCCCTCCGGCTGGCCAGCGCGTTGACGGCGGCGACGGTGATTGCCGATCCGCCCAGCCGCCCGTTGACCACCACCGCCCCGCATGGCGGTTCCGCCATCAGCGCCGCCTTGGATTCGGCGGCACCGATGAAACCGACCGGACAGCCGATGATCGCGGCAGGACGCGGGCAGGCGGGGTCTTCCAGCATGTTCAGAAGGTGGAAAAGGGCGGTCGGCGCGTTGCCGATGGCGACGACGGCGCCGGCCAGGTGCGGCCGCCACAACTCGACCGCCGCCGCGCTGCGGGTATTGCCCATGGCGGCGGCAAGGGCGGGTACAGAGGCATCGTGCAGGGTGCAGATCACCGCATTGCCGGCGGGCAGGCGGGTGCGGGTGATGCCCTCGCTGACCATCCGCACGTCGCACAGGATGGGTGCGCCGCCCTCCAGTGCCGCCCGCGCGGTGATTGCCATGCCGGGGGTGAAGGCCACATGCGCCGCCAACGCCACCATGCCGGCGGCATGGATCATGCGGACCACGACCACCTCTTCCTCGGGGGTAAAGCGGGCAAGATCGGCCTCGGCCCGGATCGTGGCAAAGGACCGCAGATAGATCGCGGCACCGTCGGTTTCATAGGTGTGGGGCATGGGACTGCTCGATGAGATGGGCTGCGGTAATCGGGCCGGGGGGCAGGGTGACGCCGGTGTCGGCGGTGGTGCCGTGGCGCACCAGTGCCCAGCCGTCCGGTTGCGCCACCAGCGTGAGCGGGGCCACCCCGGGATGCGCGCAGCCCTTGGCACAGCCCGACACATGCAGGTGCAACGGTGGCGCGATCCCCGGCGCCAGCGCACGCGCCAGCGGGCGGGTGGGTTGCAGGGCCTGCGGACAGCCCGGTGCGCCGGTACAGGCGGTCACGCGGAGAAGGGGGTCATCCGCATGTTGGATCAGGCCCGGGATGTCGGGGCGCGCGGTCAGACCTTCGACCATGAGCATCCGCCAAGGGGTGGTGCGCAGGGGCCCAAGCCGCGACAGCGCCGCCAGCGTGTCGGCGCCGCACTGGCCAAAGGCCAGTGCCACAAGCCAGCCTTGCGGGTGGGGGCCGGGCAGGGCGGTGGTCGCAGCACCGCCGGCGGCCTGCGCATACCCTTCGGGCAGCACCGCGCCCGCCGCCAGATGCCAAGCCATCCGCCCGCGTCCTTCGGCGGCACCGTCCGAGGCAAGGAACCACCGGGCAAGGGCGATGGCCTCGGCAGCGGCGGTGGCGGCGGTGACCGGCTTGCCGCCGCCGGTGGCCGGCCGAACCATCAGACCCTGCGGCCCGTGTTCGATGGTGATATCGGCGGGCACGCCGCGCAACACCGGCACCGGCCCCGCATCCACGGCAAAGCCGAACTTGGCCGTCAGGTCGGGGGCATCCGCCGCCGCCAGAAGGCGGGCAAGGTCGGCGCCGATGCGGTGGCTGTCGTCGCCCGGTTGCCAGAACGGCGTCATCACGATGTTGCGTCGCGCCTCGGTGCCCGCGTCGGGGTCGGTCAGGGACAGGGCGCGCAGGCCTTGGATCAGGGGGGTATGGCCAGCCTCGGTCACGCCACGGATCTGGATATTGGCGCGCGACGACAGGTCGATCAGGCCGCTGCCAAAGTCCTGTGACAACGCGGCGATCCCAGCCGCCTGCACTTCGGTCAGCTGCCCCAGTGGCGGGCGCACACGTACCACCCAGCCATCGCCCGACAGCATCGGGCGCAACGCCCCCGGGCACCAGCCTTTGACGACAGGCGCGGTCATGGTCCCATCCCAGCGACGGATGCGGCGGACCTTGTCGCCCGACGACCCGTCGGGTTGCATGGTGAAACCCGGTGTCGTTGGCGGTCGGGGGCATCGGAGTGGGGCCGGGAAGGGCCGGGCAGTGACGCCTCACGTCCCGCAGGGTCGGCACGTCGAGCCACCGCCAGCCCCATGACACGGGCGCTGACGGCTCCCATCAGCCTGTTGCCAAATGCCTTGGCAAACTGCCCGGGTGTTTGGCGCAGGGGCATCACCTGCTTTGCCCCCCGGCAACGCCCACTGACCCAAGCCATCGTCATTCCCCGGCCCCCATCGCAATCGAATTGCGCCGGGTTGCCCAGAGGCCTGCCGCCCTGAGGGCCGTGAAACGGTCGTGCAGGCGGGCGAGGGCGCCGGGGTTGTGGCGGGCGAGGAAGGCCACGACGTCGTCGCGGCCCAGCGTGGCGTCATGGTAGAGGTCGAAAAGGTGCGGCGGCACGCGGTGGGTGAGGTGGGCAAAGGCCGCGAGATGGTCGAGGGTTGCGGCAATCTCGGCCCCGCCACGAAACCCGTGCGCCATCATGCCGTCGGCCCATGCGGGGTTGGCGGCGCGGGCGCGGACGACGCGGGCGATCTCTTCGGGCAGCGTGCGTGCGCGGGGGCGGTCGGGGGTGGTGGCGTCGATGTGGTAAAGGGCGGGCGCGCTGCCCCCCAGTGCCGCCACGGCGGCGGCAAAGCCACCCTCGTGGGCGGCATAGTCGGCGGCCACCAGCACATCGGTTTCGGCCAGATCCTGCACATGGGCAAAGGCGTCGGCCTGTCTGACCCGTTGTTCCAGTGCGGCGCGGGCGGGGTGCGAGGTACCCTGCGCGTCGATGGCCCAACTGCTGGCGTCAAGCCAGGCCTGCCCAGCGGCAAGGCGGCCTTGGGGGGTCAGGTCGTCCATCGCGGCAGCCATGCCCATGCCGTACTGGCCGGGTTCGGGGCCAAAGACGCGGGGGGTGGGGGTGGCATAGGGGTTGTCGGTGGGGCTCTCATCCCGCCGGGACAGGGCCTGAGATGCGGCCTCGAACATCTGCGCCAGCCCCGGGAACACGTCGCGGAACAGGCCCGAGACGCGCAGGGTCACGTCGATCCGGGGCCGGTCCAGAAGGGCGAGCGGCAGGATGTCGAACCCGGTCACGCGGTCGCTGGCCGCATCCCAGCGGGGGGCAAGGCCCGCCAGATGCAGCGCCATCGCAAATTCCTCGCCCGCCGTGCGCATGGTGGCCGAACCCCAGAGATCAACCACCAGCCCCTGCGGCCAGTCGCCGTGGTCCTGCAGGTGGCGGCGCAGCAGTTCCTCGGCCAGTTTCACGCCCTGGGCATGGGCGGCATGGCTGGGGACGGCGCGGGGATCGACGGAATAAAGGTTGCGCCCGGTGGGCAGCACGTCGGTGCGGCCACGGTAGGGTGAGCCGGCCGGCCCCGCGTCCACGCGGCGGCCATCGAGGGCTGTGAGCAACCCCTCCATCTCGCCCGTACCCTGACCGTAGATGTGCAGGCCTATGCCGAAGCGGCTTTCCTTGAGGTCGCAGACGAAGCGGTCGATCCGGGTGATCGCCTCGGCGGGGGTGGCGTGGGGGGGCAGGCCAAGGTCATCCTCGACGCCTGCCGCCTGTGCCTCGGCCCGGATCGCCGCAATCAGGCGGGTGCGGCGGGCGGGGTCGAGGCCGTCGGCGGTGGAGTATTCGTCAAGCAGCGATTCGAGGCGGGTCAGGGTGTCGGGGGTCTGGGCCGTGGCCATGGGCGGGGGCAGGTGGCCGAGGGTGACTGCCCCGATGCGGCGCTTGGCCTGTGCGGCCTCGCCCGGGTCGTTGACGATGAAGGGGTAGATCACCGGCAGCGGGCCGGTCAGCGCCTGAGGCCAGCAGTCATCGGACAGCGCCACGGCCTTGCCGGGCAGCCATTCAAGGGTGCCATGGGCGCCGACATGGATCAGGGCATGGGGGTTTTGCGACCGGAGCCAGAGGTAGAAGGCGACATAGGCATGGCGGGGGGTACGCGCGAGGTCGTGGTAGCTGGCGTCACGGGTGGTGACTTCGCCCCGTTCGGGTTGCAGGGCGATAAGCATGTGGCCCCGTTTGACGGCATGGAATCGGAAGTAGCCGTTTTGGCAGGCGGGGTCGGTTGCGGGGTCGCCCCAGGCGGTTTGGAGATTTTGCCGCAGGGTTTCGGGGAGGGATACGAGGGCTGTTCGGTAGTTGGCAAGGGGCCAGTCGAGGGTTTCGGTCTGCAACGTCAGTTCCAGCGGCTCGGAGGGGGGGGCGCTGCCCCCCGCCTGCGGCTCCCCCCGGGATATTTGGGGCAAGGTGAATGGGCAGGTGGCGAAGCCCTGTTGGCCGAGGTGGGTGAGGATTGCCTCGGCGGAGGCGAGGGCGTCGAGGCCGACGGCGTGGGCGAGGTTCCAGGTCTTGCCGGGGTAGGTGGAGAGGATCATCGCGAGGTGGCGTTCCGCGCGGGGGGTGGTGGCGAGGCGGTGCCATGCGGTGATGCGGTCAGCGATGGCGGTGATGCGGGCGGGGTCGGCGCGGTGTGCAAAGCGGGAAAACTGGAGGTGGGGGTCGCGCTTGCCGGGGGATTTGAAGCTGGCGACGCCTGCGAAAAGGCGACCGTCAACTTCGGGAAGGACCACATGCATCGCAAGGTCGGCGGGCGACAGGCCACGCTCGGCACCCGCCCAGTCGCGGCGCCGCGCGGTCGAGAGGGCGATCTGGAACACCGGGCAACCGGGGGCGTCGAGCGGCGATGTGCCGTCGTCGCCGCGTGCAGAGAAGGCGGTGGCGTTGACGATGGCGGCGGGGGCGAGGGTGGTCAGGGCGGTGCGGACCCATGCCGCATGCGGACCTTTGAGCGAGGGGGCGAAGAGGCCGTATGCGTGGAACCCCCGGTCGCGCAGGGCGCGGATCAGGGCATCGACGGGGGCAGTGTCGGCGGCGGTAAGGTAGCTGCGGTAGAAGGTGACGGCGACGGCGGGGCCTGTGGTGGCGGGTTGTGGGATCACGCCACGGTCGGGGTCATACCAGCCGCAATCGGGCACCGCCTTGTCGCCCACGACGGGGCCTGCATAAAGCCCGGCCGCCAGCGCCAGTTGCGCCAGCGCCGCCTGCGCCGCGACGGCGCCCCCCGCCTCGCACAGGGCCGTCAGGCGGCGGAGGGTCGAGACCGGCAGGGTGGACAGGGCATCCAGCCGCGCGTCGGGGCGGCCATCGGCGGGCAACACCGCCAACGCGATGCCGTGGCGGCGGGCGAGATCCTGCAGGGTAGCGAGGCCGTAGGGCCAATAGCTTTCGCCGCCGATCAGCCGCACGAGGATGCCCTTTGCATGGGTCAGGACCGCCTCGGCATAGGTATCGACTGACACGGGGTGTTTCAGGGCCACGATGTTCTGCAGCCGCAGGGTGGGCAGCGCGCCCGCCGCCCGGTGCCAGCCCGCCGCAAACGCCCCAAGGTCACTGTCGGAGAACGACAGGACCACCAGATCGGCGGGCGTCTGGCCGGGGTCGAAGGGGACCTCGGTTTCCTCAAGCCCGTGGGATTCGCGGAAGACGACGTGCATCAGGCCACCAGAACCGCCCGGATCGCGGCGGCGTCGATGTGGTGGTGTTCGGCGATGACGACAAGGCGGGTTTCGCGGGGGGTGCTGCCCCATGGCCGGTCGTACTGCGCACGCACCCGGGTGCCCACGGCCTGCACCAGCATCCGCAGGGGTTTGCCCGCGACGGCGACATAACCCTTGACCCGCAGGATGTGCTGCTCGGTCGCCAGACGGCGGATCGCGTCCTGCAGCGCGTCGGGGTCGGTGATTTCGGGCAGGTCGATCACGACGGATGCGAAATCGTCGTGTTCGTGGTCATCGTGGCCGTCATGGTGGCTGGGCCGTGCCGCGATGTCATCTTCGGCGGCGGCGTTCAGCCCAAGGATCACGCGGGGGTCGATGACACCTTCGGTCATCGCGATCATCGGCAGGGCGCGGGGAGATTCCGCCGTGATGACGGCGCGGGCGGCGGCAAGGCCCGCCTCACCCGCAAGATCGGCCTTGGACAGAAGGACGATGTCGGCGCAGGCGATCTGATCCTCGAACACCTCGGACAGGGGGGTTTCGTGGTCAAGGCTGGGGTCGGCGGCGCGTTGTGCGTCCACCGCCACCGGATCGGGGGCAAAGCGGCCCGCCGCCACCGCCTCGGCATCGGCCAGCGTCACCACGCCGTCGACGGTGATGCGGGAGCGGATCGCGGGCCAGTCGAACGCCTTGAGCAGGGGTTTCGGAAGGGCGAGCCCTGAGGTTTCGATGATGATGTGGTCGGGGCGGGTGGGCAGCGCCATCAGCGCCTCGATCGTCGGGATGAAATCCTCGGCCACGGTGCAGCAGATGCAGCCGTTGGCCAGTTCGACGATGTTTTCCACCGGGCACGACGCATCGGCGCAGGATTTGAGGATGTCGCCGTCGACACCAAGCGTGCCGAACTCGTTCACCAGGATGGCCAGCCGCTTGCCCTGCGGGTTGGCCATCAGGTGACGGATGAGCGTGGTCTTGCCGGACCCCAGAAAGCCGGTGATGACGGTGACGGGGATTTTTGCGAGATCGGACATTCAAAGGCTCTCCAGGGGGGGCACGCGGGCCAGGGATTGCTTGCGGAAAACCTCGGGGCGGTCGCGCCAGGGGACGATGCCGTCGGGGGTGGCGGCATAGCGGGCGGCGCCTTGCAGGATGTGGTCGGCATGCAGGGCGGGGTCGAGGTTGCCGTAGATGTAGGTCCACTTGCCGGGGGCCTGCAGCGCCACCGAACAGCCGTTCGAGCAGGCCGAGAGGCACTCGACCGGGCGGATGGTGACGCCGGGGGGCAGGTCGAGCGATGTGAGCGCGGCCAGAAGCTGCGCGCCGGGGCGGGGGGCGTCGGCCACAAGATCGGCGGGCAGCATGCCGTCACGCTTGCAGGTGATGCAGACGGCCAGCGTGGCGCGGGGGGCGGGGGTGGGGTCGGTCATGCAGTCCTTCGGGTATCGTTGGTTGGGCGTCGGGGGGGCATCGGGGGCGTCATGCGCCAGCTCGGACGTGGCGGCACAGATCGCACCGCAGCACCCTGCCGGTCGCGGAACACCCCGTCCGCCCGTTCGTCAGTCGTGGCACTGGCAGGTCTCCCGGCTGCACGAAGCGGGTTTCCCCCCGGTTCCGCCCTTCCCGGGGGTGTGACCCCAGTGGCATCGGAACCTCTTCGTTTCACGGTCGCGGGGGCGGCTGCGCTTTGGCCCTGCGAAGCGTCGCAAAGCCTGTCGCATTCCCTCTTCGCCTGTCGTACGACAGGCACCAGTGCTGGCCCGTGGTGGACCCCGGGCACCGCAGTGTCAAGAACGGGATGCGCCGTGATGCCAGACGAGACCGACATCGACCCTGTCGCAATGGTCCCCGGGGTAACTGATGACGCCCGCCACGCGGTCAAGATGGCCAAGAAGAAGGCCGCCCGTGACCGGATCATGGCGACCAAGTCGGATGGCCGCGGGCTGATCATCGTCCATACCGGGGCGGGCAAGGGCAAGTCGTCGTCCGGGTTCGGGATGATCCTGCGCTGCATCGCACACGGGATGCCCTGCGCGGTGGTGCAGTTCATCAAGGGCGCCTGGGATACCGGCGAGCGGCGCCTGATCGAGGGGCATTTCAGCGACCTGTGCCAGTTCCACGCGATGGGCGAGGGGTTCACCTGGGAAACCCAGGACCGCGCCCGTGACATCGCCATGGCGCGGGCAGGGTGGGAAAAGGCCAAGGAGATCATCCGCGACCCTTCGGTGCAGTTCGTCCTGTTGGACGAGATCAACATCGCGCTGCGCTATGATTATCTTGAGATTGACGAGGTGCTGGCCTTCCTGCGCGATGAAAAGCCCGCGCTGACCCATGTCGTGCTGACCGGGCGCAATGCCAAGGAGGCGCTGATCGAGGTGGCCGATCTTGTCACCGAGATGACGCTGGTCAAGCACCCGTTCCGGTCGGGGATCAAGGCGCAGAAGGGTGTCGAGTTCTGATGCGGGGGACCGCGCCAGACGATAGCCGGGGCACCTGTGGCGATGTGGCAAAGGGGGGCTGTCTGCCCCCCGCCTTCGGCCCCCCCCGAGAGTATTTGCGCAAAGGTGAATGCAACAGCAGAACGCCCACCCCTTCTGCATTCACCTTTGCGCAAATACTCTCGGGTGGGTGCGGGAGGGCAGACAGCCCTCCTGCGGGTCATGCAGGGGGCGGCCCCTTGCGCGTCAGCGTCGGTGCGGCGGTTCTGCAGGCGGGCGGGGGTCCAAGGGGGGCCCTGCCCCCCTTGCGCGGCCCAAGGGCGCCAGCCCGCGGGAGTGTCCGGGGGCCGCGATGCGGGCGCTGATGATCCAGGGCTGTGGGTCGAACGTCGGCAAGTCGCTGATCGTGGCGGGCCTGTGCCGGGCGGCGTTGCGGCGGGGGATTTCGGTGGCGCCGTTCAAGCCGCAGAACATGTCGAACAATGCGGCCGTCACTGTCGACGGCGGTGAGATCGGGCGGGCGCAGGCGCTCCAGGCGCTGGCGTCAGGGCGGGCGGCGCATACCGACATGAATCCGGTACTCTTGAAGCCCGAATCCGAAACCGGGTCACAGGTCATCGTGCAGGGGCGGCGGGTGGCAACCGTCAGGGCGCGGGACTATGCGGGCCTGAAGCCCACGCTGATGGCCCCGGTTCTGGACAGTTTCGCGCGGCTGAAGGCCAGCGCTGACCTTGTCATTGTCGAGGGCGCGGGCAGTCCTGCCGAGGTCAACCTGCGCCAAGGCGACATTGCCAACATGGGCTTTGCCCGCGCCGCCGATGTGCCGGTGGTGCTGGTCGGCGATATCGACCGGGGCGGCGTGATCGCGCAGGTGGTGGGCACGCAGGCGGTGCTGGAGCCGGCCGACGCCGCGATGGTTGCAGGCTTCATCATCAACAAGTTCCGCGGTGACCCCCGGCTGTTCGACGACGGCTATGCGCTGATCGCCGCGCGCACGGGGTGGCGCGGCTTTGGTGTGGTGCCGTATTTCGGCGCGGCCCATCGCCTGCCGGCCGAGGACGCGCTGGACCTGCCGCGCACCACCGGCGACGGCCCGCTGCACATCGTCTGCCTGACCCTGTCGCGCATTGCGAACTTTGATGATCTCGACCCCTTGGCGCAGGAACCCGGCGTGCGCCTGACGATGTTGCGGGCGGGTGAGGCCATTCCGGGTGACGCGGGGCTGGTGATCCTGCCCGGGTCGAAATCGACGCGGGGCGATCTGGCCTATCTGCAGGGGCAGGGGTGGGATATCGACCTTGCCGCGCACCACCGTCGGGGCGGGCGGACGCTGGGCATCTGTGGTGGGTATCAGATGCTGGGGACAAGCGTCAGCGACCCTGACGGGATCGAGGGGCCTGCGGGTGTGACCGAAGGGCTGGGCCTTCTGGACGTCGCAACCGTGATGACCGGCGACAAGCGCCTGACGCAGACCGAGGCGGTTCATGCGGAGACAGGGCTGCCGATCACCGGCTATGAAATCCATATCGGCCGCACCGATGGCCCCGGTCGGGCGCGCCCCTTTGCGCATGTGAACGGGCGGCCCGAGGGGGCGGTGTCGGCGGATGGGCGGGTGATGGGCAGCTATCTGCACGGCATGTTCGCGGGCGATGCCTTTCGTGCCGCGTTTCTGGCGGGCATGGGCGTGGCCGCGTCGGGCCAGTCGCACGGCGCTGCGGTCGAGGCCACGCTGGACGCATTGGCGTTACATCTTGAGGCGCATCTGGATGTGGCGGCGCTGTTCGCGCTGGCGCGGTGACCGGCCCCACCTGCCGCAGTTGCCGGGGCCTGAGGAATGTGCCATGACTTGCTGCCGACGAACTAGACCGAAGAGTTCAGCCATGCCCGACTTCGCCCAGCGCCGTATGATGATGGTCGACACGCAGGTGCGCCCGTCGGATGTCACGAAATTCCCGATCATCGACGCCATGCTGTCGGTCCCGCGTGAGGCCTATGTGCCCAGCCAGATGCGCGAGGCGGCCTATGTCGGCGACAACATCCGCCTTGGGCCCCAGCGCGTGATCCTGGACCCGCGAACATTCGCCAAGATGCTGGATGCACTGGATATTCAGCCGACCGAGATGGTTCTGGTTCTGGCGGCGGGCCTTGGCTATCCGGCGGCGGTGATTGCCCGGCTGGCCGAGGCGGTGATCGCGGTGGAAGAGGATACGATGCTGGCCGCCGAGGCCGAACGCACCCTGTCGGCCGAGGGCGTCGACAACGCCGTGGTGATGACCGGGCCGCTGGTGTCTGGCGGCGCCAAGCATGGCCCCTATGACGTGATCGTGATCGAGGGCGGTGTCGAAGAGGTGCCCGAAGCGGTTCTGGCGCAGCTCAAGGATGGCGGACGGATCGGCGCGCTCTACATGGCGCAGGGCGTCGGCGTGGTGCGGACCGGCGTGCGGCGCGGCGGTGCGATGTCTTGGCGCGACGCGTTCAACGCGACAGCGCCGGTATTGCCGGGGTTCGGCCGGGCACGGGCCTTTACGCTGTGACCGGCGGAATACACATGAACAGGCGGCAGATTCAGATGGGGGCAGGGCGGGTGTTTCGGACGGTTCTGCTGGCCTTGGGGCTGAGTTTTGGCGTGGCGCTGGTGGCGCAGCCGGTGCGGGCGGAAACGCTGACCGATGCGCTGATCGCGGCCTATCGCAATTCCAATCTTCTGGAACAGAACCGCGCCGTTCTGCGCGCGGCGGATGAGGATGTGGCGATTGCGCTGTCGGCGCTGCGCCCGGTCATCGTCGTCGGCGGCGACGCGTCCTATTCCGACCAGCGGCTGGAGGATATCACCGCGTCGATCGCCCTGTCCGCCGAGATCACTCTGTATGATTTCGGGCGCAACCGGCTGGCGCTGGATGTGCAGAAAGAGGTCGTGCTGGCGACGCGCGAGGCGCTGGTGAATGTCGAACAGCAGGTGTTGCTGAATGCGGTGCGGGCCTATGTCTCGGTCCGGCTGAACCAGGATATCGTGTCGCTGCGCCAGTCGAACGAGCGGCTGATCGGCCAGGAATTGCGCGCCGCACAGGACCGGTTCGAACTGGGCGAGACGACGCGCACCGATGTGGCGCTGGCCGAGGCGCGGCTGGCCACGTCCCGGTCGGACCTGATCGCGGCGCAGGGCGACCTTTTGGTCGCGCGTGAGGATTACCTGTTGGCCGTCGGGCGTTACCCCGGGAACCTGGCGGCGCCACCGCGCGCCCCGCGCACCGCCCGTTCGCTGGACGAGGCGCGCGGTGTGGCCAGCCGGACGCATCCTTCGGTCCGCCAGGCGCAGCGCGAGGTGACCATCGGCATGCTGAACATGGCGCGGGCCAAGGCCGCGATGGGGCCGACGGTGACCGCGCGCGCGCAGATTGCCTATGACAGTGAAAGCAAGCGCGGCGATTCGGTGGCCATCGGGATCGACCAGACATTATATGCCGGGGGCCGGCTGTCGGCGCTGTACCGGCAGGCCCTTGCGCGGCGCGACCAGTCCCGGTCAGGCCTGTTGCAGACCACCGCCGAGATCGGCCGGCAGGTCGGTGAGGCCTGGGCCAACCTGACCGTCGCATCGGCCAGCATCGAGGCGTCAGACCGTGAAATCCGCGCGGCGCAGACCGCGTTTGACGGTGTGCGCGAAGAGGCCAATTTGGGTGCCCGCACCACGCTGGACGTGCTGGATGCCGAGCAGGACCTGCTTTCGGCCCGCACGAACCGCGTTTCGGTCGAGGCGACGCGCTATGTGGGCGTCTATGCGCTGTTGTCGTCGATGGGGCTTTTGACGGTGGATCATCTGGGTCTGGGCATTCCCACCTATGATCCGGCGGCCTATTACAACGTGGTCAAGAATGCGCCTGCAACCTCGGCCCAGGGCCGCAAACTGGACCGCGTGCTGAAGTCCATCGGCAGAACAAGCACGGATTAACCAGAGGTTGCGCTGCGTTCTTGTATCAGCGCGCGGTCGCGGTTACACTGCGGTCGCAACGGGCAGGGGCAGGCGCGCATGTCGGAACCGATGACTTCGGGAGAGATCGAGGATGTGCTGTCCTCCATCCGCAAGCTGGTGTCGGAAGACCTTCGCCCGCAGTCCCGCATGCAGACCCCCGCGATTGTTCCCGAGGTGCCCGCTGTGACTGTGTCCGAACCCGGCAAACTGATGCTGACACCTGCGTTGCGGGTGGTCGAGGGGACGGCGGAAGCCGAGGCCACGATTGCCGCCGCCGTTATCGTGGCGGAAGATGCGCCCGGGGCCGACCCCGAACCGACCCGCCGTTTGCGGCTGGATACGGTTGTGGCAAACTTTGCCGCCCATGTAAGCCCGCCCAAGGGCGGGTGGGAGGCCGAGACCGGCGATGCCACGGTGACCCGCCTTGTGCGCCAGCCGCCGCCCGTTGTGGACCACGATGTGCCGGTCGAGCCCTTTCCCGATGCCGCAGCCGAGGATGACACGGGCGTAGGTCAGGGCGTGATCTTGGCCGAAGTCGTGGACGTGGCCCCGGTGGGGCGGCTGCATTTCGCGTGGCAGCCCGGGCCGGACGGCTTGGACGACAACGATGAGCCTGAGGATATGGCGGCTGCGCCCCTGCCCGAGGCCGAGGTGCTGCAGGGCACGGGCGATGCGCCCGAGGCGCCGATGCTGGACCTGGACAGTGACGCGCTGGCCGACCTCGTGCGCGACATCCTGCGCGAGGAATTGCAGGGCGCCCTGGGCGAGCGGATGACGCGCAACATCCGCAAGCTGGTACGGGCGGAGGTCGCCCGTGTGCTGGCGACAAGGGATCTGGCCTGATCCGGCAAGGGCGTGTTGCCCTGCCATGACCTGACCACCGCACGGCTGACACAAAAAAACGCGCCCCGCAAAGTGCGCGCCCTGTTCCCGTCAGGCAGCGCCTGTCAGGCCGCTTCGGCCTGTTCCAGCGCGTGGCGGCGTTCGCTTTCCTCACGCGACAGCGCGACGGACGTGCGCACGCCCTTGGACACGAAATCCATCAGCCCCTTGACCACCCGCTCGTTCGGGTCGATGCCCGCGCAGGACAGCACTTCGCGTCCGTCGCGTGAGCGGGCCCAGCGGGCGATCTGATCGGCCCCGTTGCCATATTTTCGGTCATCCGCAATCGCATCGTCCAGCGCTGCCAGCACGACGGCGGCAAACAGCTTGCGCGCGCGCTGACCCTGTTCAAAGTTGAAGGCGGTACCATCCACGAAATCGACCATCGTCGTCGTCCTGTCTTCTTGCTCTTGCGTTTTCTAGCTTCCGGCCACTATGGCGATTTCCAATCGATTCGGCATCCCACGTTTCGCATAACTGTCATGCATTTTGTGCATAGCTGTCACGAAGAGATACCGCATCTGGTCGTCTTGCCGCCCGCCCTTACGCCAGATATAGCGACCTCGCGACGTATTGCAACCTTTTGACAAGGTTTTGCCACAATGGCCAAGATCAACGGCAACGAAATCAAGCCCGGCATGGTGCTGGACTACGACGGCGGCCTGTGGGCGGCGGTCAAGGCGAACCATGTGAAACCCGGCAAAGGCGGTGCTTTCGCGCAGGTTGAATTGAAGAACCTGCGCGACGGGCGCAAGTTGAACGAGCGGTTCCGGTCCGAGGACAAGGTTGAACAGGTCGAGCTTGAGAACAAGGATCAGCAGTTCCTGTATGAAACCGACGGGCGGCTGGTGTTCATGGACGCCGAAACCTATGAGCAGGTCGAGATCGACGCCGAGTTGCTGGGCGACCGTCGGGCGTTCCTGCAGGACGGGATGACGGCGACGGTGCGGTACTATGGCGAGGAGCCGCTGTCGGTGGCGCTGCCGCAAAAAGTGCGCTGCCGGGTGGTGGATACCGAGCCGGTGCAAAAGGGCCAGACCGCCGCCAACAGCTTCAAGCCCGCGATCCTGGACAATGGTGTGCGGATCATGATCCCGCCGTTCATCGGGCCGGATGAAGACATCATCGTGCATACTGAACTGATGGAATATTCCGAGCGGGCCTGAGGGATGCGCGGGTTGACGGGGCAGTAACGGGGGGCCAGCCCCCCGCACCCCCCGGGATATTTTTTGGACAGAATAAGGATCAGGGGTCGGGGGTGACGTGCGCGTCGCCTGCGGTGAGGTTTTCGGTGCGGTCGAAACGCAGCCATGCCAGTGCGCGGGTGCCTGCAATGGAATGGAGGGTGCCAGCGGGGCGGTCACCTTGCAGGATCGGTGTGCCAGGGGCTGCGGGGCCGTCGAGCTGCACTCGGATGAGGCCCTTTTTCAGCTCGGTCTTGTGCTTCATCCGCGCGGTGACTTCCTGGCCGACATAGCAGCCCTTGCGGAAATCGACGCCGTGCAGCCGCTCGAACCCCATCTCGAGGATATAGCTGTCGTCGGGGATCAACTCCGCCCCGGTCTCGGGGATCAGGTGTTCGACGCGGATCGCGGTCCAGTCGATGATCGTGGGGCCGGTCGGCGGCAAGCCGTAGGCGCGCCAGCCAAGGGCCGGGTGGCGCGGGTCGGGCAGGGCGCCGGGCGGGGGTGTGCCAAGGCCGCGCGTCACGGTGATGGCTGTGACGGATATCTGCACATCCGCCCGCAGCCGGTACATCGTCAACTTGCGCAGCGTCGCGTCGGCCACCAGTGCGGGCAGGTCCAGCAACAGCGCGTCCCCGGTGTTCACCACCATGAAATCCGCCAGATACTTGCCCTGCGGTGACAGCATCGCCGTCCAGACGATGCCCGGTGCCCCGGCAAGCGGGGTCACGTCGTTGGTAACCAGCCCTTGCAGGAAGTTCAGCGCATCCTTGCCTGTCAACTGGGCCACCACCCGGTCAGCCGCCACTTCGCCCATCACCGCCTCCTGTCAGGTTGCGAATTGCAGACGGCACAATTCGGCATAAAGACCGCCCCGCGCAAGAAGGGCGTCATGCGTGCCCTGATCGACCACCCGGCCCTGATCCATCACCACGATATGATCCGCCGCCCGCACCGTGGCCAGCCGGTGCGCGATGACCAGCGTTGTGCGGCCTTTCGCGATGCGCAGCAAGGCCTCGGCCACCAGCGCCTCGCTGGCGGCATCAAGGGCGCTGGTCGCCTCGTCCAGAAGCAGCACCGGTGCGCCGCGCACCAGCGCCCGCGCGATGGCCACGCGCTGCCGCTGCCCGCCCGACAGCGCCGACCCGCGCGGCCCGACGCCGGTATCAAGCCCGTGCGGCAGTGCCTGCACAAACGCGGCGGCCTGCGCGGTATCCAGCGCCCGGGCCAGATCGCCCTCGGGCACTGCGCGGCCAAGGGTCAGGTTTTCGCGCACGGTTTCGTCGAAAAGGGCTGCGTCCTGTGTCACCACCGCGAACTGCGCGCGCAGGGCGTCAAGCGACAGCGTCGCCACATCGGTATCATCCAGCATGACGCGCCCCGCCTGCGGCTGCACAAGCCCGGTCAGAAGCGAAAACACCGTGCTCTTGCCCGCACCGGACGGTCCGACCAGTGCCGTGAACCGGCCCGCGGCGGCGGTGAAGGTGGCACCTTGCAGCACGGGGGCATCGCCATAGCCGAAGATCACACCCTCAAGCCGCAACGCGGGGGCCGTTCCCGGGGTGCGCAGGATGGTCGCGGTGGCCGCCGGGCGGGCCTGCGCAGCGGTGTCAAAGAGCCGGAACAGCCGTTCGAGCGAGGCCGCCGCCACCTGCCACAGCCCCGCCATATCACCCAGCCGCCGCAGTGGCTGAAAGGTCAGCGCCATGGCCGAGAAGAAGGCCATGAAGTCACCCACCGTCCGTTCCCCCGCGATGATCGCAGGGCCGGCCAGCATCAGCACGAAAAAGAACCCAAAGCCCGTCACCACGTCAATCAGCGCCGGGATGGCGGACCGGCCCACCGACATCCGCAGTTCTGCCCGCCTGATCCGGGCCACGATGTCGGCAAACCGGCCGGTCTGGTAATCCTCCATCCCGTTCAGCTTGATCGCGGTGATGCCGTGGAACACCTCATCCAGCCGCGTCGCCCTCTGGCCCGACTGTTCGCGCATCGAGGCGGTCTTGCGCCGGATGTAGCGCTGCACCACCAGCGTCGGCAGGATCAGCAACGGCGCGCCCACGAAGGCGGCCAGCGTCCACAGCGGATCAATCGCCAGCGCCACCGCAACAAGCCCCACCAGCGCCGCCAGATCGCGCCCCACGGCAAGGATCACGTTCGACCACACGCCCTGCACCGCCAGGGTATCGCCCTGCACCCGCTCGATCAGCGCGCCGGGCGGGTTGACCTGAAAGAACCCCTGATCCAGCGTCAGCACATGGCGCAACAGGTCCACCTGCATCGCTGTGGTCGAGCGTTGTGCGATCAGCGTGAGAAGGGCCTTTGACACGACCGAAGCGGCGGCGCGCAGAACGAAAAGGCCAAGGATCGCCAGACCCACAAGCATCAGCGAACCTGTCGCGCCCGCGGCAAAGACGGTGTCGAACAACGGCTTCAACAGCCAGCTGAGCGCGCCCAGCGTCCCCCCCTCGACCAACAGGATCAACAACGCCAGGGCCATCAGCGCCCGGTGCGGCCGCAGATAGCCGCGCCACAGCCGCCCGAAAAGAACGGACGACCGATAGGGGTCTGGCGGGGCAGCGGGGTGCGTCATCGGGCGCAAGGACTAGGCCAATCCCGCCCCTGCCGCAAGCGGGCCGCAGTGGTTGACCTTGGCCCGGCAGGGGCGTAGCGATGCCGCGTTCTCCCACCCGTGTGACGAAGGCTGCCCCGATGCAAGACCGCTTTGCCCCACCCCCGGCGCGTACCACGGTGGCAGGCCGCCCCTACCTTGCGATCCCCGGCCCCTCGGTCATGCCCGACCGGGTGCTGGCCGCGATACACCGCGCCGCGCCCAACATCTATGCGGGCGAAATCATCGACCTTGTGGCGCAGATCAGGGACGACCTGCGCGCGGTGGCCTGCACGCAGGCCGGGGTGGCCTACTACATCGGCAACGGCCATGCGGCGTGGGAGGCGGCGAATGCCAACCTCTTTTCGCGCGGTGACCGGGCATTGGTGCTGGCCACCGGGCATTTCGGCCATGGCTGGGCGCGCAGCGCATCCGCCATGGGGGTTGCGGTCGAGGTGATGGATTTCGGCCAGCAAAGCCCCGTCGATCCGGCCCGGCTTGAGGCGGCACTGCGCGCCGACCGCGCGGGCACCATCCGCGCGGTGCTGCTGACGCAGGTGGATACGGCCACGTCCGTCAAGAACGACATTGCCGTGGTGCGGCAAGCGATGGATGCGACGGGGCATCCGGCGCTGTTGGTCGTGGACTGCATCGCGTCGCTGGCCTGCGATGACTACCGGATGGACGACTGGGGCGTCGATGTCACGGTCGCGGCCTGTCAGAAGGGGCTGATGACGCCGCCCGGTCTCGGCTTCCTGTGGGTGTCTGACCGCGCCATCGCGGCCTGCAAGGGGTCGGACCTGCGCACGCCGTACTGGGACTGGACGCCCCGCCTCTTCGGCACCGAGTTGTGGCAGCATTTCTGCGGCACCGCCCCCACGCATCACCTGTTCGGTCTGGGCGAGGCGCTGACGATGATCCTGCGCGAGGAGGGACTGGCGCAGGTCTGGGCGCGCCACCACCGCCTTGCCCGCGCGGTCTGGGCGGCGTTCGACGCCTGGGGGCAGGGGAACCCCGCGATTGCGATGAACGTGACCGACCCCGCGCATCGTGGCTGGTCGGTGACGGCGGCGCGGATGGGCGCGCCCGATGCCCGCCGTCTGCGCGAGTGGACCGAGATGCAGGGTGCGGTCACCCTTGGCATCGGCCTTGGCATGGCAACCGAAGCCGATCCGCAGGCCGACGGGTTTCTGAGGGTGGCGCATATGGGGCATGTGAATGCGCATATGACGCTTGGGGCGCTGGCGGTGATGCAGGCAGGGATGGTGGCGCTGGGTGTGCCGCACGGGGCAGGGGGCCTTGATGCAGCGGCGCGCGTGGTGGCGACGGCGTGACCGGCTGGTTTACCTCGACAACGGTTGCCCCGGGCGTCATCTGCCTGACCGAACCTGCCGTGCATGAATTCTACCGCGCCAACGTCTACCACCTCGTCGGCCGCGACGCCGATCTGGTGGTTGATTTCGGCTGCGGTCTTGCGCCCTTGCGCCCCGTCTTGCCCCTGTCAGGCCGCCCGGTGATCGCGGTGGCCACCCATGCCCATGTCGATCATGTGGGAGGCTTCCACGAATTCGACGACCGTCGCGGTCCCGCCGCCGAGGCGTCTCACTTCGCCGCGATGGACGAACCTGGCACCCTGCAATCGACCCTGCGCAACATCCCCGATGCCCTGCACCGCCTGCCCACCCCCGGCTTCGACCTCGCCCGCTGGTCCCTGACCCCCGCCCCCCTGACCACCGCCCTGCGGGATGGCGACGTGATCGACCTCGGCGATCGCCGCTTTACCGTGCTGTCCCTGCCCGGCCATTCGCCGGGGTCGATGGGCCTCATGGATGAAACGGATGGCCTCTTTTTCACCGGCGACGCGATCTATGACGACACGCTTGTCGATGACCTGCCGGGATCGGACATTCCCGCCTATCTCGCGACCATGGACCGTCTGCGCCACCTTGACCTGTCATTGGCGCTGGGAGGCCACGGCGCGCCCTTCGGCAAAGCCCGGCTCCGCGCCATCACCGAAGGCTACCTCCGCCAACGGACCTGAAACCTTTTCCTCATTCACCTTGCACAAATATCCCACGGGGGGTCCTGGGGGTGTGAAACCCCCCGGTCCTGCCCCATCAGCCCAACCAGCGGTCGTAATCGCTGACCAACAGATGCACCGGTGCCTCATCCTCTTCAATCTCGGCAAACCGCCCGATGGGTTCGGCAAAGATGTTGTCCGTCACATCGTCATTCACCGTCGACACCTCGCCGATCAGCACATCTCCGCCCTCGCCCCAGAAGGCATGCCAGTCGCCCGGCATCAGCGTCACCGATTCCCCCGGGGCCAACTGCAGTTTCTCACCCGGACCATAGTCCCGGTCGATCCCGTCACAGCGCACCCGGCCGCCCCGGTCGCGCGCAAACGCACCGGCGTCGTCCGACCCGTACAACTCGACCACCAGCGTCGCCCCGCCCCGGTTGATGATATCTTCGGCCTTGATCACATGGGTGTGCATCGGCGACAACTGATCCTGCTTTGAGATCAACAGCTTCTCGGCATAGCACATGCCGCCGCCGCGCTGCAGGTCGGCAAGCGACCCGTTGCGCAGGGTGAACAGGAACAACCCCAGCGCGTCATATCGTCCCTGCCCGTAATCGGTGATGTCCCAGCCCATGCGGCTGTCCACGATGCGGCGGGCATCGGTGCGCCCGGCAAACGCGTCGGGCGACCAATAGGCAAAAGGCGGCAGCACAAAGCCATGGCGGCGGATCATCTCGTCCGCCTCGGCCATGATGCGGTTGATGCGCGAGCGTTTCATTGGTGCCTCCCCTGATCCCTAAGGTGACTATAGGGAACGCGCCTCCACGCTCAACCGGGTTTTCGTCATGAACCGCCAGCTCAGCATGCCCCCCGCCCAGGCCAGAGCCACCAGCCAGCCAAGCCAGACCCCCGCAGGCCCGATCCCCGCCTCATGCGCCAGTACCCAGCCCAGCGGCACCCCCACCGGCCAATAGGCAATCATCGAGATGCGCGCGGCCCAACCCGCATCGGACAACCCGCGCAACGCACCAACCATTGTCGATTGCACCCCGTCGAACACCTGCATCAGCGCGAACACCAGCATCAGCGTCGCCGCAACTTCTGCCACGGCGGCGTCGCCGGTCACCAGATCCGCCAGCCACTGCCCGCCCAACGCCAGAATTCCTGCCGCACCCACCAGCCACAGCGTGGCCAGCCCCAGTGCCGCAAACACCACCGGGCGCAGGGCCGCGTCATTCCCCGCGCCCCGCTCCTGCGCCACCCGGATCGCGACTGCGCCGGCCACACCCAGGGGCACCATGTACAGGACGCCGCTGATGGCAAACGCCACCTGATTGCCCGCCAGCGCCACCGTACCGAAGGTGCCGATGATCAGCGTCGCCACCGCGACCGCCCCCGTCTCCGCCAGATACATAAGGCCCAGCGGCGCACCCTCGATGGCCGTCGCGCGCATGTCCGCCACCGACAGATCGCGCCGCAGGCGCAGCCGCCGCATCGACCGCGCGCGTTGCCAGAAGGCCCAAGCCACCGCCAGCGCAATCGTTTCGGCCAAAGCCGACGCGATCCCCGCCCCCGCCAGCCCCAGGGGCGGCAACGGCCCGGCGCCCCAGATCAAAAGGTAGTTCAGCGGCACGTTGATGACCACGGCAAGCAAAGCAAGCCCGGTGCCCAGCCATGGCCTGCCCACCGCTTCGAACGCCGATTTGAACACGGTCAGCACGGCGAAAGGGATCATGTAAAGCGCGATGCAGGCATAATAGACCGGCATCGCTGCCAGCACCTCGGGTGGCTGACCCAGCACGCGCAACAAGGGCCAGATCGTCGCCATCGCCAGCGCGGCCAGCACCCCTACGCCCAAGCCCAGGACCAGACCGTTGCGCAACAGCCCCGGAATGTCGCGCGGCGTGCCCGCGCCATGGGCCACGCCGATCCGCACCGACAGCGCCGACAGCACGCCGTAAACCGTGGCATAGAGGATCACCGCCACCGCCCCCGTCAGCCCCACCGCCGCCAAGGGCACAGGGCCAAGCGGCGCAAGCATTACCGAATCGGTGACGCCGATCAGCGTTGATGCAGCCATCCCCGCGATGATCGGCACGGCCAGCCCCAGAATGCCGGGCACCTGCAGTCGGACAGCGGCCCATGCCCCGGACATCTTGCGCCCCCTTCGGGTTTCACATACACTTCGTATGTTGAACCGCTAGCCAAGTACGGACCGTATGTCAATCAGCCCGACGACGCGTGCAGCCACGGCACAGAACACCGCGGACCGCCTGATGACGGCGGCACAGACGGCGTTTTCGCAGGCCGGTTTCGCGGCCACTTCGCTTGACGCGCTGGCGGCGGGGGCAGGGGTCACCCGGGGGGCGCTGCATCACCGCTTTGGCAACAAGACAGGGCTGTTCGAGGCGGTGCTGCGCCGCATCGTGGCCGAGATCGGCGCCGAGATCGAGGTGATCGATGCTGCCGAGCCTGACCGATGGATGGCCTTCTGCGCCTGTTTCCACGGCTATCTCGATGCCGTTCTGCACCCCGACCGCGCCCGCATCCTGTTTCAGGATGCGCCATCGGTCATGGGTGTGCAGGCGATGGACATCCTTCTGGAGGACGGGTTCGGCGAACTGGTTGCCGACATCCAGGACCATATCGCCCACGCCCGCATCGCCCCCGCTGACCCCACTGCCCTTGCGCATATGCTGAACGGGGCCACGCTGAACCTTGCTTTCTGGGCGGCAGAGGCCCCGCCGGGGGATGACCGCACTTCCCGCGCCCATGCCACTTTGTCGATGCTGTTCATGGGGCTTGCGACGAAACCTTCATGCTCTGCGTAAAGAGCTCGTTCTAACCTGCGGTTTCTTCTTTGCAAAAATACTCCGGGGTCCGGGGCAGCGCCCCGGTCCTGCCGCCGTCACGCGCTTTGCCGGATGCCGTCACGTGCATCGCGCCAATCCCGGCAGGCGGCACCAAAGGCTGCGAACAGCGGGCGCGACACCGGATCGGCGCAGGCGTTCCACTCGGGGTGCCACTGCACCGACAGGGTGAAACCGGCGGCACCCTGCACATAGAGCGCCTCGGGCGTGCCGTCGGGTGCCACGCCGTCGATCACGATGCGGGCGCCCGCGCGGGCGATGCCCTGACCGTGCAGGGTGTTCGTCATCACCTCTTCCGACCCCAGCACGCGATGGAACGGGCCACCGCGCGAAAACGTCACCGCGTGCCGCAGCGCAAAGATTTCTTCTAGAGATCCGTCAGGGGGCATGCGGTGGTTCATCCGGCCCGGCAGTTCGCGGATTTCGGGGTGCAATGTCCCCCCAAGCGCCACGTTCACCTCCTGAAATCCCCGGCAGATGCCCAGGAACGGCTGGCCCCGTTCCACACAGGCGCGGATCAGCGGCAAGGTCACGGCATCGCGGCCACGGTCAAAGGCCCCATGCGCGGGCGTTTCCTCTTCGCCATACTCGCTTGGATGCACATTCGGACGCCCGCCAGTCAGCAAGAAGCCGTCGCACAGGCCCAGAAGCTCCTCGACACTCACGTACCGGGGATCAGAGGGCACGATCAACGGCAGGCACCCGGACGCCTGCGCAATGGCCTCGGACGTCATCGTGCCGCCGGCGTGGACCGGATAGGTCTCGTTCAGGACATAGGCGTTGCCGATGATCCCGACGACGGGGCGGCGGGGGGCAGGTGTGGCGGGCATGGGGCGCAGGTGCCTGAATGACAATCCGATGAAGCATAGGCCTGCTTTGGCCGATGGTGAAGGGGCAGCATGCGGTCAAACCGGTCGAATTGCAGGAAGAAAGGGCAATTGCGGCAAGACTGCACATCCCCGCATTCCCCAAGTAGACCGATGATCTCGGAATACCGTTTTTGTAGATTTGATACAAATCATGATGTTGATGGCTGCGAAGGACCTTTTTCATGGATTGCCCAAAGGGTGCTTGCTCGCAGCGGGCTGCTCGGGTGGGTTTTGACCCTCGAGTGCGGCTGGAGTTCCAAGGCACACAACTCAGTCGGGACGGCAAGAGGGATATCAAGACATCAACGACGCCGACCGGGTGAGCGCGGTCCGGCCCAGACAAGACGAAAGCGGCCCGGCAACTCTGCCCGCCGCGCTGAGGAACGCGGCCGCCGGCAGGCGCTACACGGGCCCACGGCTTGGATCGCCCTAATCCGGGCGCTTCCGCAGGGCAGGACACCACGCGGAGCAAAGGAACTTGTTGAACAGCGAGTTTCAGGCAACCTTGTCGTCAATCGGCAGCCTACTTGGGGAATGTCGGCTTGATCCGCACATAGAATCGGGCCGTTCTGTGCGCGCGCGTTCTTTCAGCGCCAACGGAGACACCGCATGATCGTCCGTCTTCTGGTCTTTGTCGTCGTCGCCGCCCTCGGCTATGTCGCGACCGTGGCCGGGGCCTTCGTTTACTGGGACATGACCGGCGCGTCCGGGCCGGATTACACGCCGCTTTTGTTCGTGCTCTTCGTGCTGGCCCCGGTGGTCGCGCTGACCCTTGCTGCCGTCGTCCTGCGCCGCCTGCGCAAGCCACCACCATCCGAGCCGCCCGAGGCTGGGCGCGAACTTTGGAGGCACTCGGGCGGGCCGGTCGTGACGACGCGACGCAACGGGCCAATGCAGTGGGCCATCGCGATCGCCGTCATGGTGCTCCTCGGGGCCTTCGCCTCTTTGCTCGGGCCCGGGGCGGGGACGTTTACCTACATCCCGCGCATCGCGCCGTAGTTTGCCACGAGTCCCTCCCACCACCCAATGACGAAGGCCCTGCGGGTTGTCCTGCCGGGCGCAGCAGCGCGCGGGGGATGGTCACAACCTGCGGGCACAGGCGCTCCAACCGCCCGTACTATCCAGTCTGAACTCCGGCGGCGCGGCGCGGCGATTCCTCTGCCCGGGTCACAATGACCGCGTTCTACCCCAACAAGTAGGGGTCGAGCGGCGGGGGTGCGGGCAGGGCGGGCATGACGGGTTCGACCACCGGGGTCGGCACGATGACCGGCTTTTTCTTTTTCGGCGCAGGAGGCGGCACGATCAGACCGGCACTGCGGGTGCCGTCAGCCTTGAGGACGACCACCTTGGCGCCGGGTTGCACGCGGCCCGTCAGGTCCAGTACATCCTGATTTATCATGCGGATACAGCCGGACGAGGCGTTCTTGCCGATCGACCACCATTCCGGCGTGCCATGGATGCGATAGCCATAGTCGCGGCCGTTGGTGGTCAGATAGATCGCCCGCGCACCAAGCGGGTTCGTCGGCCCGCCGGGCTGGCCCTTTTCCCATTTGGCAAGTTCGGGCTTGCGGTCGATCATTTCGGGCGGGGGGGTCCAGGTGGGCCATGGTTTGGTCTGTGTCACCACCGCCTCACCCGCCCATTCGAACCCTGCCTTGCCGACGGCGATGCCATAGCGGATCGCGGTTTTCGGGCCGGTGACATAGTAGAGGAACCGCTCGCCCGGGTGGATGATGATGGTGCCCGGAACCTCGCCGCTGTCATAGGCCACGGTCTGGCGGCGCAGGGGTTCGGGCAGTTTCTCCAACGGGACGCCGGGGATCTGGAACGGCCCGTCCATGGCGGACAGATAGGCGGTTTCGGCCGGTTCCACCTTGGCCGCCGCCGGGGCCACACCCGGGAACAGGGCAGGGTCGGTCACGCAGCCGCTGACGGCGGTCAGGGTCAGCGCGGCAATCAGGGCGCGGATTGCGGGTTTTGTCATTGTGATCATGTACATAGCTTGCGGCATGCCTTTTGGGTCGGCGTGGTCCGCCGGGTTTGTCCCACGATAGGCGCGGCGGGGCGGAGTGTCAAAGCCAAGGCCGCAGAACCGCAGGAATCCGCCGCCCGCGCGATCACAACACCGTGCGCAGGCGCCACAGTTCGGGGAACAGCTCAACCTCCAGCATCCGGCGCAGATAGCCCACGCCCGAGGTACCGCCGGTGCCGCGTTTGAGGCCGATCACCCGTTCCACGGTGGTCACATGGTTGAACCGCCAGCGGCGGAAGTAATCCTCAAGATCCACCAGTTTCTCGGCCAGTTCATAGGCTTCCCAATGCCGGACGGGGTCGCGGTAGACGGCTGTCCAGACATTTTGCACCCGGTCGTCCGGGGCCATCGGGCCGCGCAGATCGCGCGTCAGCACATCATCGGGCACGTCATGCCCCGCCCGCGCCATCCAGCGTAGCGCTTCGTCATACAGCGACGGACGGGCCAGTTCCGCCTCCAGCATCGCTGTCAGGTCGGGGCGGTGCGCATGGGGGCGCAGCATGGCGAGGTTGCGGTTGCCAAGGGCGTATTCGATCAGCCGGTACTGATGGCTCTGAAACCCCGACGACTGGCCCAGACCATCGCGGAAGGTCGAGTAATCGGCGGGGGTCATCGTCCGCAGCACGTCCCAGGCGTTGTTCAACTGCTCAAAAATCCGCGCGACGCGCGCCAGCATCTTGAACGCCTCGCGCGCCCGGTCGGCGGCAATCATGCCCCGCGCAGCGTCCAGTTCGTGCAGGGCCAGACGCATCCACAACTCCGACGTCTGGTGCTGGATGATGAACAGCATCTCGTCATGCGCGCCGGTCAGCAACGCTTGCGCGCCCAATATGGCGTCGATGCGCAGATAGTCGCCATAGGACATGCGCCCGTCGAACGACGTCTCGGCACCGTCGTCAGCGGGGTTGAAGGGGCAGGTTGTCATCGTTTTCTCCTGTTGATTGAAGGTGTCAGCAGAAAGAAAAGATCCTTTTCCTCAGCGCAGAGGCCTGTCCCAGAACGCGCCAGATCGCGGCCCAGCCTTGCGGGCGGCAGACCGGCGGCAAGGTGTGATGTGTCATTCGCCGCACCCCGCCAGCCCAAGCGCGGCACAATACGCGGGGTCCAGGGGCAGGGACAGCGGGCTGGCCCCTGCCACCGCGACGTTGCCCGAAATCGACCAGACCGCCCAGCCGAACCCCATCGCCTCGGCAGCGCGGCGTTTGTCGGCCAGAAAGGCGGTCTGCCATTCGGGCGGATAGGCCCCGGTATCATCGCGCCCGACCGCGCCGAATTCGCTCAGGATCAGGCGGTCACGCGCAATGCCGTGCCGGTCGGCCCAGGCGGCGGCGTCCTGTGCCTCTTGCGTCACCGCGTCATCGGGCGTGGCCTGATAGGCTGCAATGTCACGGGCAATCCCTGCGGCGTCGGCGCGGCCTTCGGCGGCGATCATCCGGCCTGCGGCCTCGGCGGCGCGGGTCAGCGCGGTTTCGGGGTCCAGCGCCGAGGGCGGATAGGGCAGGCGGGTGATGTATTTCAGGGGCGCATAGGTCCAGCTTGTGCCCTGATGGGTAAAGGCAAAGGGGTCATAGCTGTGGAACGACCACCACAGGTTGGCATCGTCAAGGCTGGCCGGGTCGATCGCCTGCAGGCCCAGAACGCCCCCCCAGCAGGCCCCCGACAGGATCACCGGCAGATCCCGCGCACCCGCCCGCGCGGCGGCGTGCATCTGGGCCAGCATCGCGGGCCAGCGGTTGGTCGGATTGTCGTCATAGGGGCAGTCAAGCGTGGGCTCGTTCAACGGCTCGAACGCCGTGCGCGCGGGGTCAAGCCCGTCAAGGCCCGCCGCCACCCGACCCACCAGCGCCACATACTCGGGCCAGAGGTTCGTCACCACATTGTCGGTGCCCCAGACCTCGCCCGGGCGGGACACCGAATGCAGATCGACGATCACGGTCAGGCCCACGGCCTGCAAATCCAATGTTGCTTGCCGGATAGCGGCGATCAGAGCATCTTGTGCGGCACCCGGCCCAAGCGCCAGCATCGGTGCGGGATCGGCGGGAAAGCGGACAAAATCGAACCCCGCCGCATGGATGGCTGCCATCCAGTCCGGCCCGACACCGCGTCGCCAGTCGGGATAAGGCTGCAGGAACCCCGCGCGCGTGACCATCTCGTCCACCGCGATCCACTCAACCCAGATGTCAAGGTTAAGCCCGCGTTTCAGCGTCAACCCCTCGGCCCGGGCCTGCGGGGCGGCGGCGGTCAGCAGGGCAAGAACAAGGGGTATCATGCGCATCGCTGAAACCATGGTCAGGATTGGCACAGGGGTCAAGCGTGGGCCGCGCCGGCGATCGGACCCGACCCCCTATCGTGCCGCGATGCAATCCACTTCGGCCAGCAGGGCAGGCGAGGCAAGACCCGCCACGATCAGCAGCGTCGATGCGGGCGGTGCCATGCCGCCGGTCCACGCGTCACGCGCGGCGCGGTAGGTGGCGATGGCCTCGGGCGTGCCGATGGTGAGGTAGAAGGTCAGCTTGACCACATCCGACCGCGCCATGCCGCCCGCCTTGAGGCCCGCATCGACGTTGGCAAGGCACTGCGCGATCTGCGGGCCCAGCCCCTCGGCCACCGTGCCATCTGGGGCGATGCCGATCTGGCCTGCCAGATGCAGCCAGGCCTCGGCCTCTTCCGCCAGCACGGCCTGCGAATAGCCTGACGCGGGGGCGGGCATGCCCGGGGGGTTCCAGCGGCGGATCGTGGTCATCAGGCGGCTCCTTTCAGGTCACGCGGGCGCGCGCCTGGTATTCGGGGCGGTCCCATTGGTCGCCGTCCATCACCGCCGTGATGATCGCCACGGCACGGTCGATGTCGTCCGCACCAATAAACAGCGGCGTCAGGCCAAAGCGCAGGATGTCAGGGCTGCGGAAATCGCCGATCAACCCCCGTGCGATCAGCGCCTGCATGATCGCGTACCCCTGTGGGTGGCGAAAGCTTACCTGAGAGCCACGCTTGGTGTGGTCGCGGGGGGTGGCGAGGGTCAGAGCGGGGCAGGCGGCCTCGACCCCAGCGATAAACCGGTCACCCAGCGACAGGCAGGCCGCACGGACGTCGTTGATGTCGACCCGGTCCCAGATGTCCATCGACGCCTCAAGGGCGGCCAGTTGCAGGATCGGGGGGGTGCCGACGCGCATCCGCTCGATCCCCCGCCCGGGGCGATAGTCGAGGTCGAAGGCGAAAGGTGCCTCGTGGCCCAGCCAGCCCGACAGGGCGGGGCGGGCGGTATCCGCATGGCGCGGGGCCACATAGATGAAGGCCGGGCCGCCGGGGCCGGAGTTGAGGTATTTGTAGGTGCAGCCCACCGCGAAATCGGCCTCATCGCGCGCCAGATGCACCGGCAGCGCGCCCGCCGAATGGGCAAGGTCCCAGATGATGAGTGCGCCCACGGCATGCGCCCGGGCGGTCATCGCGGCCATGTCGTGGCGGGTACCGGTGCGGTAATCCACCTCGGTCAGCATCACCACGGCGATGCTGTCGTCGATGGCATCGAGGACCGCCTCAGGGGCCACGGTGCGCAGGGCATAGCCTTGGCCCAGAGTGCGGCAGAGGCCGTCGGCCATGTACAGATCGGACGGGAAATTGCCGGTGTCCGACAGGATCACCCGCCGGTCGGGGCGCATCGCAAGGGCCGAGGCCAGCGCCTGATAGACCTTGATCGACAGCGTATCGCCCAGGATCACCGTGCCCGGTTCCGCCCCCACCAGCCGACCCACCCGGTCACCGATGGTGCCCGGCAGGTCCATCCAGCCGGCCTTGTTCCAGCCGGTAATCAGCATCTTGCCCCATTCCTCGGTCACCGTCCGCGCCACCCGTGCCGCAGCGGCGCGGGGCAGCGGGCCAAGCGAGTTGCCGTCGAGGTAGATCATCCCTTCAGGAAGATCGAACAGCGCGCGGGTGGCGGTGAAATCGGTGGGCATCGGTATCTCCGGTTTGGCCCCGGTGTGGCGCTGATGCCTGCGCGGGTCAAGCCTTGTACGGCCCGGAAGGCTGTGACAGCTTTGGGTAATGAACAGCCGAAGCCCGCGCGCCCTGATCGACACGCCGCCTGTGTGGCTGGTGCTGGGCATCGGTCTGGCCTGGGCACAGACGCTGTGGGCTCCGCTGTGGCCGTCGCCGCCGGTCGTCATCTGGGTGGGTATCGCGCTGATCGTCGCGGCGGCGGTGCTGTTCGTGGCCGCCATGCGCGAGTTCCGCCGCCACCGCACCACGATTGTCCCGCGCGAGGTGCCCGTGTCGCTGCTTACGGCGGGCCCCTATGCATGGTCGCGCAACCCGATCTATCTGGCTGATGCGCTGATCCTGACAGGGTTGGTGCTGACATGGGATGCGGCGGCACTGTGGGTGGTCGCGGCGTTTGTCGCTGTGATCGGCGCGCGGTTCATTCCGGGTGAAGAGGCCGGATGCGCGCGGGTGTTCGGGGCCGCGTGGCAGGCCTATGCCGCCCGCGTGCGGCGGTGGCTGTGATTGCTGCGTGTGCGAAACGGGGCTTTGAAAGATAATTGCGCGATGCTATGCCCCGCGCGTGGTTTAATGACCGGACAGACTGGCAAGACGGGGGATGACGGGTGAAAATCGGGGCGCTGAGCGAGATTTTCGAGGGCGAGAACCGGGTTGCGATGACACCCGACTCGGCCTTGCAGTTGCAGAAACTGGGGCATTCCTGTGTGGTCCAGTCCGGGGCTGGGGCCAAGGCCGGCTTTGCCGACGCGCTTTACGCCAAGGCCGGGGTCGAGGTTTTGGCCGATGCAGCCGCCGTGATCGCCGCCGCCGATGTGCTGGTCAAGGTGCGCGGGCCGGAAGTGGCCGAGGCGCAGGCGTTGCGGCAGGGGCAGACGCTGATCTCGTTCTTCTGGCCGGCGCAGAACCCGGAACTGCTTGAAATCGCCAAGGAACGCGGGGCCACCGTGGTGGCCATGGACATGGTCCCCCGGATCAGCCGCGCGCAGAAGATGGATGCGCTGTCATCGATGGCGAACATCGCAGGCTACCGCGCGGTGATCGAGGCGGGGTCGAATTTCGGGCGGTTCTTCACCGGCCAGGTCACGGCGGCCGGCAAAGTGCCCCCTGCCAAGGTGCTGATCGTGGGCGCGGGTGTGGCAGGGCTGGCCGCCACCGGCACAGCCGTGTCGCTGGGCGCAATCGTGCATGCCTTTGATGTGCGCCCCGAAGTGGCGGAACAGATCGAATCGATGGGGGCGTCGTTCGTCTACCTCGATTTCGCCGAGGCCCAGACCGACGGTGCCGCAACAGGTGGCTATGCCGCCCCGTCTTCGCCCGAATTCCGCGAGGCGCAGTTGCGCAAGTTCCGTGACCTTGCCCCCGAGATGGACATTGTCATCACCACCGCCCTGATCCCCGGCCGGCCCGCGCCCAAGCTGTGGACCGCCGACATGGTGGCGATGATGAAGCCCGGATCGGTCATCATCGACCTTGCGGCGGAACGCGGTGGCAACTGTGACCTGACCGTGCCCGACCAGAAGATTGTCAGCGACAACGGCGTGACGGTGGTCGGATACACCGATTACCCGTCCCGCATGGCGGCGCAGGCATCCACGCTTTATTCCACCAATATCAGGCACATGCTGACCGATCTTACACCAAAGAAAGATGGTGTGATCGCCCACAACATGGAAGATGACGTGATCCGGGGTGCCACAGTGGCGCATGCGGGTTCCGTCACCTGGCCACCGCCCCCGCCCAAGATCGCTGCCATCGCGGCGGCCAAGCCCAAGCCCAAGGCGGTCGAACTGACCCCGGTGCAGAAACGCGCCAACGAGGTCGCGGAGTTCAAGGCGCAGACCCGTAATCAGGTCACGCTGCTGGCTGTCGGCGGCGGGCTGATGTTGCTGGCCGGCCTCTATACCCCGGCCAGTTTCATGGCGCACTTCATCGTCTTTGTCCTGGCGGTATTCGTCGGCTTTCAGGTGATCTGGAACGTCAGCCACTCATTGCACACGCCGCTGATGGCGGTCACGAATGCGATCTCGTCGATCATCATTCTGGGCGCGCTGATCCAGATCGGATCGGGGTCTTGGCTGGTGGTGACGTTGGCCGCACTGGCGATATTCATGGCCGGGATCAATATCTTCGGTGGCTTCATGGTCACCCGGCGGATGCTCGCCATGTTCCAGAAGTCATAAGGAGGCCGGTATGGATTACGGATTTACCACGGCCGCCTATGTTGTCGGCGCAGTTCTGTTCATTCTGTCGCTCGGGGGCCTGTCGGGGCAGGAAAGCGCCAAGCGCGCCGTCTGGTACGGCATTGCCGGCATGGCGCTGGCAGTCTTGGCCACGCTCTATGGCCCGGGGGCGGGCAACTGGCTGATATCGCTGGTGATGATTGCCGCCGGCGGGGCCATCGGCTGGGTCGTGGCACAGCGCGTGCAGATGACCGAGATGCCACAGCTTGTGGCGGCAATGCACAGCCTTGTCGGTCTTGCCGCCGTTTTCATCGGCTACAACGCGCACATCGAGGCGGCTTCGGTTGCCGGAATGGACGAGGCGGCACGCGCCGCGCTGGACGGCTTTGCCGCCGTGCTTGCTAAAAAGAGTGCTGTCGAGTTGAACATCCTTGCCATCGAGGTGTTCCTTGGCGTGTTCATCGGTGCTGTCACCTTTACCGGGTCGGTCGTGGCCTTTGGCAAACTGGCCGGCCGCGTGGACGGCAAAGCGACCAAACTGCCCGGCGGGCACATGCTGAACGCGGGCGCGGCGGCGGGGTCGCTGTTGATGCTGGTGTTCTATGTGCAGGGCGGCGGCCTCTGGGCGCTGCTGCTGATGACGCTTCTGGCGTTCTTTATCGGCTATCACCTCATCATGGGCATCGGCGGGGCCGACATGCCGGTCGTGGTGTCGATGCTCAACAGCTATTCCGGCTGGGCGGCGGCGGCGATCGGGTTTTCGCTGTCGAATGACCTGTTGATCGTTGTCGGCGCACTGGTCGGCTCGTCCGGCGCGATCCTGTCCTACATCATGTGCAAGGCGATGAACCGCAGTTTCATCAGCGTGATCCTCGGCGGCTTTGGCAACACCACCGGCCCCGCAATGGAGGTGACGGGCGAACAGATTGCGATTGATGCCGAAGGGGTGGCGGCGGCACTGAACGACGCCGACAGCATCATCATCATCCCAGGGTACGGCATGGCGGTGGCGCAGGCGCAGCAGTCGGTCAGCGAGTTGACGCGCAAGCTGCGCGCCAAGGGCAAGACCGTGCGCTTTGCCATCCACCCGGTTGCGGGGCGCTTGCCCGGCCACATGAACGTGCTTCTGGCCGAGGCGAAGGTGCCCTATGACATCGTGCTCGAGATGGACGAGATCAACGATGATTTCCCCACCACCGACGTGGCCATCGTGATCGGCTCGAACGACATCGTGAACCCGGCGGCGCAGGAAGATCCGAACTCGCCCATCGCGGGCATGCCGGTCTTGGAATGCTGGAAGGCGAAACAGGTGTTCGTCTCCAAGCGCGGGCAGGGCACGGGGTATTCGGGGATCGAGAACCCGCTGTTCTTCAAGGACAACACCCGGATGTTCTATGGCGACGCCAAGAAGTCGCTGGATGCGCTCTTGCCGATGATCGAGTGAGCGGGCAGCCTCTCTGATCTGCCGAAATCTGCGGCAATGGGCCACGGGAATGACCTGTGGCCCTTTGCTTTCGGGCAACACTCTGGCGGCATGCGGCGGTATCCCGGCAAAGGGCTGGAATGGGCAGGGGGGCTGCCCTACCTCAGGGGAAACCAGCCGGACGCATTGCCCATGCCCATCGAAGACCACCCGCAACGCTATGCCACCGTCAACGAGCTGCACGCGCGTCCGTTTCCGTCGCTGGAGGTGCCGTCCCATGCGGTCTATCTGGCGATCAAGGAACCTGTCGATGCCGCCAACCGCGACCGCGCGCGCGACCGGGCGCACCTTCTGACGCTTCTGGACCGCAACGGCTCGGTCCACCCCCAACCCGATGCCACGCATTTCTCGGGGCCCATCGGCAAGTACGATCTGAAATGGGAAAGCCATACCGAATTCGTAACCTATTCCGCCTTTGGCAAGGGGCTGTCGCCCCGCCCCTTCGATCCCGTCGAGGCAGAGGTGTTTCCGTCCGAGTGGCTGGCGGAAGCGCCGGGCAAGCGGCTGGTGTCACTGCTGATCCGCGTCGATATCCTGCCGGCGTCGGAAGAGGCGCTGCTGGCGCGGATGGATGAATGGTTCGATCCCGAAAGCCTGGCCGTGGCGCGGGTGATCGACGAGGCGGCGGTGGTGGCCGGGGATTTTCGCATCAACCCCAACGGCCACATGTGTTTTGCGGTGTTCGTGAAACCCGGCACAGGGGCGCGCCGCATCGGCCGCATCGTGCAAAGGGTCTGCGAGATCGAGACCTACCGCGCCATGTCGATGCTGGGCCTTGTGCGCGCGCGCCAGTTGTCGGCGCGGCTGAACGCGCTGGACCCGCGGCTGTCGGCGCTGGTGTCGGGGCTGGACAATGCCGAGCCGTCACCGGAGGCGGCCCTGCACAACCTCTTGACCATCTCGGCGGAACTGGAATCGTTAGCCGTGCAGTTCAGTTTCCGCTTTGGCGCGACGGCGGCCTATGAGGCCATCGTGAATGACCGCGTGCAGGTCCTGCGCGAAACGCGGATCGAGGGGCGGCAGACCTTTGCCGAATTCATGCGCCGCCGTTATGATCCCGCGATGCGCACGGTGAAATCGGCCGAGGTGCGGTTGCAGGCGATGGCAGAGCGGGCACAGCGCGCGGCAGAACTCTTGCGCACCCGGGTCGATGTGGAACGTTCTGCGCAGAACCAGAAACTGCTGGAATCGATGGACCGCCGCGCCGACCTGCAACTGCGCCTGCAGCGCACGGTCGAGGGGCTGTCGACCGTCGCCATCAGCTATTACGCGGTGAACCTGGCCGCCTATGCGCTGGAGCCTGTGGCCGAGCGCGCCCATATTGGCCATGGTGTGTTGTTGGCCATCCTCACACCCATCGTCCTCATCGGCGTCTGGCTGATGGTGCGTCGCATCCGCAACCATCTGGAATAGCCACTTTTTCTGTCCAGAATTATCCCACGGGGGGTGCGGGGGGCGCGTGTCCCCCCGCTTCTGCCCCTATCGCCCGCGAATACGCGGGTCCAGCGCGTCGCGCAGCCCGTCGCCGATGTAGTTCACCGACAGCACCGTCAGCGAAATCGCGATGCCGGGCCACATCACTCGCTCGGGGTACAGTTGCATGTACTGCAGCCCGTCGAACAACAGCCGCCCCCAGGTGGGAAAGTCGGGGGGGAACCCCAGACCCAGGAACGACAGCACCGATTCGGTGATGATCGCCCCGGCAATCTCCAGCGTGGCCGCCACCATCACCGGTGAGATCACGTTGGGCAGGATGTGGCGCAGGATGATGCGGCGCGGTGCGGCGCCGATGGACCGGGCGGCCAGCACGTATTCGCGTTCCTTCAGCGCCAGCACTTCGCCCCGCACGACCCGGGCGCATTGCATCCATGACGTGATGCCGATGGCGAACACGATCAGCAGGAACGCCCCAAGTTCCGGCCCCAGCACGCTGGCCACCCGGTCGCGGAACAGCATCACCATGACCAACAGCAACGGGATCAGCGGCAGTGCCAGAAACATGTCGGTCAGCCGCATCAGGGGGCCGTCCAGCCGTTTGAAATAGCCCGCAAGGATGCCGATGGTGGTGCCAAAGAAGATGGCGATCAGCATCGCCACGAAACCCACCGCCAGCGACACCTTGCCGGCCTGGATCATGCGATAGAGCATGTCGCGGCCCAACTGGTCGGTGCCAAGCGGAAAGCGCAGTGATGGCCCCTGGTTCTTGACCTTCAGCGCCTCGGCCACCCGCAATTGCTCGGGGTGCCACAAGAGCGGCCCAAGGATCACGAACAAAAGCAGGATCGTCAGCACGGCCAGCCCGAACACAGCGCCCTTGTGGGTGCGGAACTGGTCCCAGATCGCGCGCCACTGGCTGGCGGGGGGGGCGGGCATGGTGGCGCGCAGGTCAGTCATAGCGGATCCTCGGGTCCAGAAGGCCGTACAGGACATCGGCGATCAGGTTGAAAAGAACGATCAGCACGGCAAAGATAAAGGCCAGCGTCTGCACCGTCGGCAGGTCGTTGGCGCGGATCGCCAGGATCAGCGCCGCCCCGATGCCGTTCACGCCAAAGAGGTTTTCGGTGATGATCGCCCCGCCAAAGATCGACGGGATACCCAATGCGATGACCGTCACCACCGGGATCAGCGAATTGCGCAGGACGTGTTTCAGCACGACCGTGCGTTCTGACATACCCTTGGCCCGCGCCGTGCGGACATAATCCATCCCCATGTTGTCGAGCATCGACGACCGCATGTAACGGCTGATCGCGGCGGCATTGGCCAGCCCCAGCGTCATCACCGGCAGCGCCATCTGCTGCAGTTGTTTGACGAAGGAATCCCAGTCGGTCACCGACAGGTTGGTGTCGTACTTGGTCGGGAACCAGCCAAGGCCCACGGCGAAGATAATGATAAGGAGTGTGCCGGTAAAGAACGTGGGCACCGAAAACCCGATCATGGCAAAGGCCGTACCGGCCTGATCGAACCACGAATACTGGCGGTAGGCGGAATAGATGCCGATGGGCAGCGCGATCATCACGCCGACCAGATAGGCGGTGCCGATGACGATCAGGGTTTGCGGAATACGCTGGCCGATGATGGTGAACACCGGGCTGCGCGTCTGCCATGACAACAGGCGCTGCTCGCCCTCGGACCAGGTGGTGCCAAAGATGCTGTCGAACAGCACCGCCGGTTCCACCCAGAAGAACTGGCGCAGCCACAGCACATAGCGCACGAATACCGGCTGATCGGCACCCATCGCCTCGATCATCTTCTGGCGCACGTCGGGGGGGACGGTCAGGGGTATTTCGGACATCGGCGATCCGGGGGCCAGATCGACCAGAAGGAAGATCACCAGACTGATGACCAGCAGGGTCGGGATGGCCAAGAGCAATCTGCGGAGCGTGAATGTCAGCATGTGCTGCGACGCCTTGGGTCAGAGGGGGGGAACGGCGGGGCGGGGCCGCAGGGTGCGGCCCCGCCCGTGGGTCAGATCACTTCACGCGGCTCCAGTCCGCGACGTTCCACAACTCGATGTCCCAGGCGTTGATCTTGACACCGGCCAGCGCGTTGGAATGTGCCGACAGCGTGCCACGATGCACCAGCGGGATCACGGTGAACGAGTCTTTGGTCACCATGTCGTTCAGCTTTTTGGCAATCTCCTGACGTTTCGCGAGGTCGGTCGTCCCGCTCAGTTCCCCGATCAGTGCGTCATAGGCCGGGTCGCAGAAGCGGTTCATGTTCTCACCCTGCCACTGGTTCTCGGGCGAGGGGGCGTTCTTGCACTGGTACTGCGACAGGTACACCTCGGGGTCGGTTCCGTCCGAGTTGTTGGCGTACATCTCGACGTCGGCATAGAATTTCTGGAACGTGTCGGGTGACCCCGCATCGCCGCCAAAGAACACCGACGGGTCGATGGCCTTCAGTTCCACCTCGACGCCCAGTTCCGTCCACCAGTCCTTGACCAGCGCCTGGAAGTCCTGGCGTACCGGGTTGACGGTGGTCTGATAGAGGATCGACAGTTTCTTGCCGTCCTTGTCGCGGATGCCGTCGCCGTCGCTGTCGGTCCAGCCGGCCGCGTCCAGCAGGGCCATCGCACCCGGCATGTCCTGTGCGATGCAGCCGGTGTTGTCAGACGCCCATGAAGCGGGGGCAGGAACCACGTTGCAGGTGGGCTGACCGCCCGCACCATAGCCGACCTCGACCAGAATCGCGCGATCAATGGCCTTGGACAGGGCCTCGCGTACGCGGATGTCCGACAGCACCGGGTGCGGGTGCTTGGCGGTAGAACGCTCACCCTCGGGCAGGTCGGCCGAGGGGTCGGTCATGTTCATCTCGATCCGCTCGACCAGCGTGCCAAAGGCCACCACGAATTGCCCCTTGCCGGCGGCGGTCATCGCGGCCTGGCTGTCGGGCGGGATCTGGGTGTTCCAGGCATAGTCGAACTCGCCCGTTTCCATCACCGCGCGGGCCGAGCTTTCGGCATCGCCGCCGCCCTTGATGATCGCCGTGGCAAAGGCGGGCTTTGACGGATCGCGGTAGTTCGGGTTGGCCGCATAGGACACGGTATCGTTGACGGTAAAGCCCGTCACGGTGAACGGCCCGGTGCCGATGGGCCCGTTGTTGGCATCGGTGCAGGTGGGGGCGGCGGCGCCAAGGCAATTGGCGAACTGCGCCTTTTGCAGCAGGGGTGCCAGCGCACCCACAAAGGCGGTATACGGGTTGGGCTTGGGTCCGGTGAAGGTGATCTTGATGGTCGATGCATCGACCGCTTCGACCGACTTCACGCCGTCATACTTGGACGCCTGCGCACAGCCGCCTTCGGGGTGGGTGCAGTATTGCCAGGTAAAGATCGCGTCGTCGGCGGTCACAGCCGAGCCGTCGGACCACAAGAGGCCGGGGATCAGTTTCCAGGTGATCGAGGTCTGGTCGGCCGAGATGCCGCCGTTGTCCAGCGTCGGAATCTCCGTCACCAGTTTCGGAATGACGTTGCCCTGTTCGTCAAAACCGGCAAGCGGTTCGACGACCATCCCGGCCCCGTTCACGTCCTTGGTGCCCGATGACAGGTAGGGGTTCAGCGTGGATACGGCCTGCGGGAAGGTCAGCTTGACCTCGCCGTCACTGCCGCGTTCGGCCCATGCCGCAGGGGCCAGCGCCATCATGGCCGCCGCTCCCAAAAGCGTTGTTCTCAGTTTCATGCAGTTTCTCCTTGTTGGATGTGCTCATGGGCCCCATGGCCGCCGGTTGATCCGGGGCGCGTGTCTTTTGTGGCATCGGCAAAGAGGTGGCAGGCAACCCAGCGGTCGCCGCGCACCAGTTGCAGATCAGGTTTCACCTCGCGGCAGACCGGCATCACTTCCGGGCAGCGGGTGCAGAAATTGCAGCCTTTCGGCGGGTTCGATGGTGATGGAACATCGCCGCGCAAGATGATGCGCTGGCGTGTTTTTTCGCGGACAGGGTCAGGCTCTGGCACCGCCGACAGCAGCGCCTTGGCATAGGGGTGCAGCGGATCGGAATAAAGTGCCGCGCGGGGCGACAACTCGGCAATCCGGCCCAGATACATCACCGCAACGCGGCTGGCGAGGTGGCGCACCATCGACAGGTCGTGGCTGATGAACAGGTACGTCAGGCCCAGCTTTTCCTGCAGGTCTTCCAGCAGGTTCACCACCTGCGCCTGGATCGACACGTCAAGGGCCGCGATGGGTTCGTCGCAGACGATGAACTTGGGGTTCAGCGCCAGCGCCCGTGCAATGCCGATGCGCTGCCGCTGCCCGCCCGAAAACGCATGCGGATAGCGGTTGGCGAACAGCCGGTTCAGGCCAACCGCATCCATCAGTTCCAGCACACGGTCGCGTTTTTTGGCCGCCGTCCAGTCGGTGTGTTCGTCCAGCGGTTCGGCGATGATCTGCGTCACCGTTATGCGCGGGTTCAGGCTGGCTTGCGGGTCCTGGAACACCATCTGCATCTGGGGCCGCTTCTTGCGCAGCGCCTCGGGGGCCAGTGCCGCCACATCCTCGCCGTCGATCTCGACGCTGCCGGCGGTCGGTTCATAGAGCCGCAAAAGCGCACGGCCCACGGTGGACTTGCCGCAGCCGCTTTCGCCCACAAGGCCCAGCGTTTCGCCCCGGGGGATGTCAAAGCTGACGCCATCCACCGCCTTCACATCGCCGGTATGGCGGCGCAAAAGGCCCGAATAGATCGGAAAGTACATCTTGAGGTCGCGCACGCGGACCAGCATGTCACCTGCGCCAGCAGCACCCCTATCCATGTGCCGCCACCGCGCTGTTGTCGGCCACGGGCGCATCCCAGTGACAGGCCACGTCATGCCCGTGCCCAACGCGCGCGCCCGCCACGCCACGCCGAAGGGGGTTTTCACGGTGGCAGCGGTCGAACGCATGGCTGCAACGGTCGCGGAACGGACAGGCCGTGGGGGCGGACCCCAGGATTGGCGGCTGCCCCTGAATCACCCGCAGGCGCGATGCCCGCCCGCCGGTCAGCGACGGGATCGTCTGCAACAGCGCGCGGGTATAGGGGTGCTGCGGATTGGCGAACAGTTCCGCCACCGGGGCCTGTTCCACGATCTGCCCGCCGTACATCACCATCACCCGGTCGGCGATGCCCGCGATCACCCCAAGGTCATGGGTGATCCAGACAATCGCCATGCCCAGCTTTTTGCGCAGATCGCGCACCAGTTCCAGAATCTGCGCCTGAATGGTGACGTCCAGCGCCGTCGTCGGCTCATCCGCGATCAAAACCTCGGGGTCGCAGGCCAATGCGATGGCAATCATCACCCGCTGCCGCATGCCGCCCGAAAACTGGTGCGGGTAATCGCCCAGCCGCCGCTTTGCATCGGGGATGCCGACCAGTTCCAGCAATTCCACCGCCCGCGCCGCCGCCTGCACCTTGGTCATGCCCATATGGGTGCGCAGGGGTTCCATGATCTGGTTGCCGACGGTGAACACCGGGTTGAGGCTGGTCATCGGATCCTGGAACACGAACCCGATCCGCCGCCCGCGGATCGCGCGCAGGGCCTCTGGCGGGATCTTCAGGATATCGGTATCGCCCAGCCAGACCTCACCCGCCCGCACATCGGCGGGGGGGGATGGCAACAGCCCGATCAGCGACATCATCGTGACCGACTTGCCCGACCCGCTTTCGCCGACAACGCCCAACAACTCACCGGGTTGCAGATGGAAGCTGACGGAGTTGACCGCATGCACCTCGCCAGAGCGGGTACGGAATACCGTCTGCAAGCCCCTTACATCAAGGACGGGCTTCGCCCCATCGGGCATATGACGCTCCCAGTTCTTTGTTTTTTCTTGTTTTTTGGCAGGTCGCGGTTTTCCGGACCCCTGTTGTGACACCAGTCTTGACGATTTTGTGCAACCCCGCAACAAACTTTCGTGGGCGGGGGTGCTTTCCTTGGCGACAGCCTTTGCTGCATCGCGGCACGCGGGCGGCCGGGGTTGACCCTGCCCGGACCCCGGCGCAGTCTTTGCCCGCCAATCCTGCCAGGAGCGTGACATGCCCGAACGTCTGACCCCCCGCGCCATTCTTGACCGGCTGGTGGCCTTTCCGACGGTCAGTTCCGCGTCGAACCTCGACCTCATCGGCTGGGTCGAGGACTATTTTGATGATTGGGGCATCACTGCGCACCGGGTGTTCAGCGATGACCGCACCAAAGCCTCGCTTTACGCCCATATCGGGCCGGATGTGGCGGGCGGCGTGATCCTGTCGGGGCATTCCGATGTGGTGCCGGTGGTCGGTCAACCGTGGACCGCTGACCCCTGGACGGTGACCGAGCGTGACGGGCGGCTTTACGGGCGGGGCACCTGTGACATGAAGGGGTTTCTGGCACTGTCGCTGGCCTCCGTGCCCTTGGCAGTTGAAGGTGCGCTGAAGCGCCCGCTGCAGATCGCGATTTCCTATGACGAAGAGGTCGGCTGTACCGGCGCGCCGCCGATGATCCGCGCCATGGCCGCCAACCTGCCACGCGCCGGGGCCGTGATCGTGGGCGAACCCAGCCGAATGAAGGTGGTGACCGGGCACAAGGGCGGGATGGGCTATTCCGTGCATGTGAAAGGGTTCGAGGTTCATTCTTCGCTGCTGCCCGACGGCGTCTCGGCGATCATGGAGGCCGCCAGGCTGATCCAGTGGGCCAACCTGCGCAACGCCGAATTGCAGGCGGCACCTGTGGCCGCCATGTCGGGGCTGTTCGTGCCACCGTTTACCACGCTGCACACCGGCATGATCACGGGCGGCACGGCGCATAACATCACGGCCGGCGACTGCACGTTCAGCATTGAATTCCGTGTCGTTCCCGGGGAAGACCCCGAAGACTGGGCCCGCCGGTTCGAGGCCGAGGTGGCAACGCGTGCGGCGTCAATGCGCGCCGTCCGCCCCGAGGCAGGGATCACGCTGGAGCGGTTCTTCGATGTGCCGGCCCTTGCCCCCGAAACCGATGGAGCGGCCGAGGCACTGGCGCGCCGCCTGACCGGCGACAACGCCAGCCACATGGTCAGCTACGGCACCGAGGCCGGTCAGTTCCAGGACGCAGGCTATTCCTGCGTCGTCTGCGGCCCGGGCGACATCGCACAGGCGCATCAGGCCGACGAATACCTTGAGGTGTCCGAGTTTGACGCGGGCTGGGTGTTCATGCAGGCACTTTTGCGGGACCTCGCGGCGTGAGCTTTCCCTTCCGGGGCCTGCCGCCCCTGCGCCATCCGGGGCCGCCACCTGCGCAAACCGATGTGGTGGTGCTGGGCGGTGGCGTCATCGGGGTGATGACGGCGTGGCATCTGGTGGCGCGCGGTCAGCGGGTGGTGGTCTGCGAAAAGGGCCGGATCGGGGCCGAGCAGTCGGGCCGCAACTGGGGCTGGATCCGCCAGCAGGGGCGCGATCCGGGCGAGTTGCCGATCATGGTGGAATCGCTGCGCATCTGGAAATCGCTGGCGCAAGAGGTCGGCCCGGGGTTGGGGTTCCGCCAGACGGGGGTGATGTACCTTGCCCGGACTGCGGCCGAAATGGCGGGCTTCGACGCCTGGATGACCCACGCGCGGGCCCATGATCTGGATACCGAAATGGTGTCCGCGACGGGCGTCACGGGCCATATCAAGGGGCAGGGGGGCTGGATCGGCGGCCTCTATACCCCCTCTGATGCCCGCGCAGAACCCTGGGCCGCGCTGCCGCTGATCGCGGCAGAGGCCGCCCGGCGCGGCGTCGTCATCGCCGAGGGCTGTGCGGTGCGGTCGCTGGATATCGCTAGCGGCCGGGTCGCGGGCGTCATCACCGAGGCCGGGCGCATCGCCGCGCCGCAGGTGGTGGTGGCAGGCGGGGCATGGTCGCGGCTGTTCCTTGGCGCGCACGGCGTCATGATCCCGCAGCTGTCGGTGCTGGCCTCGGTGGCGGCGACAGGCCCGATGCCCGAGGTCTTTGCGGGCAATGCGGCGGATGACGTGTTTGCCTTCCGCCGCCGTGCCGATGGTGGCTATACACTTGCGCCGGGCGCCGAGCATGATTTCTTCCCCGGCCGCGATGCCATCGCCAGCTTGCACACCTTTCTGCCGATCCTCAGGAAAGACTGGCGTTCGACCCATTTCCGCCCCCTCGCCCCGCGCGGCTATCCCGACGCCTGGACCACCCCCCGCCACTGGTCCCCCGACGCCCCATCCCCGTTTGAAAAACTGCGCATCCTCGACCCGGCACCCAACATGGCCACAATCGGGCGCGTGCAGGACGCCTTCGCCCGCGCCTTCCCTGCCCTTGGCCGCCCGGTCCTCAAATCCGCCTGGGCCGGCATGATCGACACCATGCCCGATGTGGTGCCGGTGATCGACCATGCCCCGATCCCCGGCCTGACCATCGCCACGGGGATGAGCGGGCACGGCTTTGGCATCGGCCCCGGCGTGGGCCGCGTGGTGGCTGACATGGTCGCGGATCACGACCCGGGCCATGACCTCTCCCGCTTCCGCCTCGCGCGCTTTACCGACGGCAGCGTGATCGCCCCGGGCCCCAGCCTCTGATCCTCCGGCTTTTTCTGTCCCCAAATATCCCACGGGGGGTGCGGGGGGTGTGAAACCCCCCGCTTCTGCCCGTGCCGCAAGCGCAGACGTTCGCCCCTTGCCGTCCCGCCCCGACAGGTTCACCCTTGCCGCCAACAAGGAGCCCTCCCATGCCCGTCAAGAACCGCATAGCCGACATGCTGCCCGAACTGACCGCGATCCGGCACGATTTCCACGAACACCCCGAGTTGTTGTTCGACGTCCACCGCACCGCCGCTCGGGTGGCGGACCTCTTGCGCGAATATGGCTGTGACGAGGTGGTGACGGGTATCGGGCGGACCGGGGTCGTCGGCGTCATCAAGGGCCGCACCGACAGCGCGGGCCGCGTGGTGGGCCTGCGCGCCGACATGGACGCGCTGCCGATCATCGAACAGACGGGTGCCGCCTATGCATCGAAAACCCCGGGAAAGATGCACGCCTGCGGCCACGACGGGCATACCACGATGCTGCTGGGTGCCGCGAAATACCTGGCCGAGACGCGCAATTTCGACGGCACCACTGTGGTGATCTTCCAGCCGGCAGAGGAAGGCGGCGGCGGCGGGCGTGAGATGGTGGCGGACGGCATGATGACGCGCTGGAACATCGCGGAAGTCTACGGCATGCACAACATGCCGGGCATCCCGCTTGGTCATTTCGCGATCCGCCCGGGGGCGGTGATGGCCGCCGCCGACCAGTTCGACATCGTGGTGACCGGCAAGGGCGGGCACGCGGCCAAACCGCACGACTGCGTCGATACCACCGTCGTCGCCGCCCACATCATCGTGGCGATGCAAACCATCGCCAGCCGCAACGTCGATCCGATGAAACAGATCGTCGTCAGCATCTGCACGGTCGAGACCGACAGCACCGCGCACAACGTCATCCCGCAGGTGGTCAAGCTCAAGGGCACCGTCCGCACCATGGACCCGGGCGTGCAGAATCAGGTCCAGGCCGCCATCGCGCGGATTGCCGAAGGCACGGCGATGGCACTGGGGGCGAAGGCCGAACTCCACTACAACCGCGGCTATCCGGTTACCATCAACACCCCCGAAAACACCGGCTTTGCCGCCGAGGTGGCGCGCGCCGTGTCGGGCCATATCGACACCGATGTGGCGCCAGTGATGGGGGCCGAGGATTTCAGCTTCATGCTGAACGAACGCCCCGGCGCCTATATCTTCCTGGGCAACGGCGACACCGCGATGGTGCATCACCCCGCCTACAACTTTGACGACAACGCCATCCCGTTCGGCGCAAGCTGGTACGCCGGCATGGCCGAGGCGCGGATGCCTGCGGGCTGACGACCGTTCTGACGGGTGTTGCAGTCCCTTCGGGCTACAGCACTTCCGAGGCGACCTCGAAGTGCATCCCGTCCAGGATCGAGAAGTGCCCGCCCCAATAGAACCCGCAGTCGTGCGCCACGGCAACCATCTCGCGCACGCATCCCCGCGCGCCCATCATCGCGGGGATGGATTTGCGGGCGTTCCAATGGGCGTTGATGTCGATGGCCGTACCCCAGGAATGGTTCGACAGGTTGGCAGCCGTTGCCGACTTCGATCCGCGCTTGAGCCGCAGGTTGAAAGACCCGTCGAAGGTCAGGATGCGGTCAAGAAGCCCCGCCTCCTCCCACCCGGCGAACATGTCGATCAGGCGTTGCGTGTGCTTCTTGTGCCAGTGGATCTTGCCGTTGGTCTTGGTCACGCCGGAATCAAGCGGCACCACGCAGTCCCGCAGTTGCGGGATGTCGACGGTCACGATGTTGTCTGCCTCAAAGCTGTTGGTCACCCTGATCTTTTCGGGGTTTGACGGCACCGGGGTATGGACGAAGGTGATCTCGCCGCACTTGGCCTGCATCGAGGCACCGCTTGGGGATGTGAGACCCGCCTTCTTCTTCGGCCAGTCCAGCCCCTGGTGGGCGGGCAGCGTGTCGAACGCCGGCGCCGCAAAGCCGCGCCCTTCCGAGACGGCAAAGCATTGCGCATCGAACGTCGGGCTGGCAGGCAATCCGAACCTTGACCGGAACCGCAGGACCTCGGCCTTGGTGTTCCCCCCGAATGACCCGTCAAGCGTCAGCGAGGCCGTCAATTCGTCGTTGAGATAGGCTTGCAACCGCCGGACATCATTGCCGAAAGTGCCCACGCCCAGAATATAAGCCATACCGGTTTCCCCCGCCTTGCAGATCATCATTGCAAGACAACCGTTGCACGGCGACCCGAGTCGTTGGACAGGCTTCGCCCCGGTTCACGGATTTTTCACGCAGCGGCGCGGCCCCGGCGCGGAGCGTCGGCAAAGGCCCCGCAACCGACCGGTTCAGTCGTAACTGAGCTTCGTGGCCTTGCCGCGAAAGATCACATAAGCGATCACCGAATAGATCGCGATCACCGGCAACACGAAAAGCGTGCCGATCAGGATGATGAACAGGCTTTCGGGCGCATTGGCCGTCTCGTAGATGGTCAGTTGTTCCGGCACGACATAGGGATAGAAACTGTACGCCATCCCGCCAAAGCCGAACACAAACAGCAAGGTCGAACAGACAAACGGCACCCAGCACCAGCGGTCATCCGGCATCGGCAACCGCTGCAAAACGGCCCACAAGACCACGATCACCCCCCCCGACAGGATTGGCAGGGGTGCCAGCCAGACAATCTCGGGCCAGGCGAACCACTTTTCATAGATCCGCGCGCTGACCAGTGGTGTTGCCAGACTGATCCCGCCCATCCCCAGCACCAGCCCCCAGATGCCGCCCCGGGCCCAGCCCACCGCCTTGTGCTGCAATGCGCCGTCGGCCTTGATGATCATCCAGGCCGCCCCCTGAAAACTGTAGGCGACCGTCAGGAACACCGCCGTCACCAGCGCGAAGGCCACATGGAACAGTGTCCAGCTCAGCCCCATGATGTACATCCCCAGCATGAAGCCTTGTGACAGCGCGGTCATCATGCTGCCGACCATAAATGCGCGGTCCCACCACGGTTTGTGCAGGCTCGGGGCCTTGGCGCGAAACTCGAACGCCACGCCGCGCAGGATGAGGCCGATCAGCATGATCGTGACCGGCGCGTAAAGTGCCGTCAGGATGTCCCCGTGCGCCGCCGGGAACGCCACCAGCAACAGCCCGATAGCCAGCACCAGCCAGGTCTCGTTGGCGTCCCAGAAGGGGCCGATGGACGCCACCATGCGGTCACGCTCATCGGGCGTGGCAAAGGGGAACAGGATCCCCACCCCCAGATCAAACCCGTCCAGCACGACATAAATCAGGATCGACAGCCCCATCAGGGCCGCAAAGACGAAGGGCAGCCAGACGGCGGGATCGGCGAACAGCGTACCCATCCCCTATTCCGCCGCCATCACGACACCGGCGTCTGCGGTGGTCAGCGGCTTCACATGCCCGCCCTTCCGCGCCAGGTAGAACAGCGCGCCGATGTAGGACACCAGAAGGAACGCATAGATCGCTAGGAACGCCGCCAGCGATGACGCGACCATCGCGGGGGCCACGTCGCCGACCGCCTCTTTGGTCGACAGAACCCCTGTCACCAGCCAGGGCTGCCGCCCGATTTCGGTGGTGTACCAGCCGGCCAGTGTCGCCACCCAGCCGCCAAAGGTCATCGCCACCGCCGCCCACATGACCGGCCGCGGCAACCCCTCGGGCCCGCCCCGGCGCCACATCATCACCACCGACAGCCACGACAGCGCCAGCATGGCAAGCCCGACGCCGACCATCACCCGGAAACTCCAGAACACTGCCGACACCGGCGGGTGCAGCACCTCGCCCTCGGCCGTCACGAAATCGTTCAGCCCCGGCACCACCCCATCCGCGCTGTGTGTCAGGATCAGCGACGCCCCGTTCGGCACCGCGATCTCGTAGTGGTTGGTCCGCGCCGCCTGATCGGGAATGGCGAACAGCAACAGCGGCACGTTCGGCCCTGTCTCCCAGTTGCCCTCCATCGCCGCCACCTTGGCCGGCTGGTGTTCCAGCGTGTTCAGCCCGTGCATGTCGCCCGCATAGATCTGGAGCGGGATCAGCAGCGCGCCCAGCGTCATCCCGAACCGCAATCCCGTCCCCACCTCGGGCGCACGGTCGCCGCGCAGCCAGCGCCAGGCCGAGATGCCCGCGATCAGGAACGCCACCGTCAGCCCCGACGACAGCAGCACATGCACCAGCCGGTACGGCATCGACGGGTTGAACACGATGGCCCACCAGTCGGTCGCATAGACGATGCCGTCGCGCAGCTCATACCCCTGCGGCGTGTGCATCCAGCTGTTCAGAACGATGATCCAGAAGGCACTCATCGTCGTCCCAAAGGCCACAAGGAAGGTGGCCGTCACATGCACCCAAGGCTTCACCCGGCTGGCCCCGAACAGCATGATCCCCAGAAACACCGCCTCCAGAAAGAACGCGGTCAGCACTTCATAGGCCAGCAGCGGCCCCGCGATGGTGCCCACCTTTTCCATGAAGCCCGGCCAGTTGGTGCCGAACTGGAACGACATGGTGATGCCCGACACGACGCCCAGTGCGAAGGACAATGCAAAGACCTTCACCCAGAACATGTAAAGATCCATCCAGCGCCGTTCACCTGTTGCGGAAAAGCGCAGCCGGAAAAACAGCAGCACCCAGCCAAGCGCGATGGTGATGGTGGGAAACAGGATGTGAAAGCTGATGTTGGCCGCAAACTGAATGCGTGACAGCAGCAGGGTGTCCATGGCGATCTCCGATATTTCTGCGCTGCAATCTAGCCATTTCCCGCTTTCGTGAAAGGGGCCTGCGACCAGCCGCCACGGGCGTCTGGCGGCCGCGAAACCCGATCCGGCCCGTTGACCCCGCCGATCAAGGTTTTCTTGACTTTGAATATCGGCGGGCGTTCATACTAGTTAAAAAAGTTGCCCCACAGCAATCGTATGCCACTAAAACCGGCAATCCATGACCTTGGGGCCAAACAAGCGCGCGGGCGCAAGGGGGAGGGACCGATGGGAGACAATCTGAGTGCGTTGACGGTGGTGTTTACCGAGTTCTACTACTGGGTGACGGTGGTGTTCATGTTCCTGATCCATGTGGGATTCTGCATGTATGAGGTGGGCGCGTCGCGGCGCCGCAACCACATGCACACGCTGATGAAGAACACGATGGCCATACCCTTGGTCACGGTGACCTTTTATTTCTTCGGCTGGTGGATTTACTGGGCCTTCCCCAATGGCCCCGGCATCACCGGCGGCCTGATTTCCGCACAGTTCGCCGAACCGTGGAGCCCGCTGATGGCCACCCACCTGTCAGGCCCGACACCGGCCCTGGGTGTCCCCGCCGATGGTCTGGAAGGTGCCGCCTACTGGCACCGCCTGAACGGCGTGTTCTTTGCAGCCTTCCTTCTGTTCTCGATCACCACTGCATCAATCATCTCGGGGGCGATCATCGAACGCGCCCGGATGGCCGCGTTCTGGATCGTGGCGGTGATGATCGGATCGGGCGCATGGATCCTTGATGCGTCCTGGGGCTGGCACTACGGCGGCTGGATGGTCAAGGTTCTGGGCTACCATGACGCCTATGCCTCGGGTGTGGTGCACGCCATCGCGGGTGGGTCGGCGCTTGCCTTCCTGATCGTGCTTGGTCCGCGCATCGGCAAGTTCCGCGCCGACGGCACGCCGCGCGACATACCCCCGCACAACCCCTGGCTGGTGACCATTGGCCTGTTCCTGATCTATACCGGGTTCTGGGGCTTCTATGCCGCCTGCAACGTGCCGATGATCTCGCCCGCCTCGATTGCCGGACAGATCACGGGTGAGACGTGGACGGCGACCAACATCTATCTCGCCCCCACCACGCTGTCGGCGATCACCTTCAACTTCCTGATGGCGCTGTCGGGCGGGATGATGGGCGGCTACATGATCTCGAAGGGCGACGCCTTCTGGACCTATTCCTGCGGCCTTTGCGGCATCATCGCGGCCTCGGCGGGCAATGACCTGTATCACCCGATACAGGCCATGTTCATCGGTGCCATCGTGCCCTGCATCGTCTACAAACTGCACTACTTCGTCGAACGCCGCTTCAAGATCGACGATGCGGTCGGTGCCGTCGCCGTCCACGGCTATGGCGGGTTTATCGGCGTCGTCGTCGCGGGTTTCATGCTCTGGGGACAGCCGTCCTCACCCTATGAAGGCTATGCGGCGATCAACCCCTTGGGCAACTTCCTTGGCGCCTGCATCATGTTCGGCCTTGGCTTCATCCCGACCTACATCGTGGTGAAGATCCTGAACGCGTTCGACCTTTTGCGCGTCCCGCGTGAGGTGGAACTGGCCGGCCTCGATTTTGCAAACAACGAAGCCTATGAGGCTGCGGTCGCAGAAGTGACCGCCGCCGAACGGGCCATGGTGAAATAAGGAGGGAAACCATGTCGACTAATGGAATGACATCATGGGCCGTTGACCTCAAGGACGTGGGCGCGATCTATCCGTTTCAGGGAACGGAGACGCTGCTGGTCGCTTTGGGGGTGGCGTTCTGGATCGGCTGGCACATCTGGCAGATCCGCCACGAGAATGCCGAACTGGCCGCCGAAAAGGCCCGCGCCAGCGGTGATCGCCTCAGAAAGGCCATCGACCGCTACTGACGGCGCCCTATCCCGTCAGAAACCCCCGGGGGCGGTCCTCGCCCCCGGATGCGCTTCGCCGACGTTCTGGTTAATGCGCGTGGCTCCGTCACCCGGGGAACACGCAAGCCCGCCTGCGGCGATCTTTCAGCAAAGTGAAAATTGTTTCTTACCAGTTGTTCCCGGTTTTCATTGTTGCTAGCCTTGGCCGATCGGTGAAACGGAGGCGAATCCATGTGCGGTATCGTTGGGTTGTTCCTGAAAGACCCCAGGCTGGAACCCGAGCTTGGGGCCATGCTGACAGACATGCTGATCACGATGACCGACCGGGGCCCCGACTCGGCGGGCATCGCGATCTATGGCCGGCCGGCACCGGGGCGGGCCAAGCTGACCGTGCAATCGGCGAACCCTGCGGCGGATTTCGACGGTCTGGCGGGCGCGCTGGCCGACGCCCTTGGCGTGGCCGTCAAAGGTGAGGTCAAAGCCACGCATCTGGTGCTCGATGTGCCCGCCGGGGCGCTTGAAGCCGCCCGCACCACGGCCCTTCGCCTGCGACCGGCCCTCAAGGTGATGAGCGCAGGTGACGCCATCGAGATCTACAAAGAGGTGGGCCTGCCACGCGACGTCGCCGCCCGGTTCGGTGTCGCGAAGATGGCGGGCACGCATGGCATCGGCCACACCCGGATGGCCACTGAATCCGCCGTCACCCTGATGGGCGCGCATCCGTTCTCGACCGGGGCCGACCAGTGCCTTGTCCACAACGGCAGCCTCTCGAACCACAACGGCGTGCGCCGCGAACTCCGCCGCCACGGCATGACCTTTGAGACCGAGAATGACACCGAGGTGGCCGCCGCCTTCATCAGCCACAAGCTCAACCAGGGCGAGGCTTTGGAGCAGGCGCTGGAGGCCACGCTGACCGATCTCGACGGGTTCTTTACCTTTGTCGTCGGCACCCGCAACGGGTTCGGCGTGGTCCGCGACCCCATCGCCTGCAAACCCGCCGTGATGGCCGAAACCGATGCCTATGTGGCCTTCGGGTCGGAATACCGCGCGCTGGTGAACCTGCCCGGCATCGACGCCGCCCGCGTGTGGGAACCCGAACCCGCCACCGTCTATTTCTGGGAGCGTTGAATGCAGACCTATGACCTTGCGGCGCAGGGGTTGCGGGGGCTGAACGCAGGCCTGCACGCCCTGCGCGGCCAGACCAACATGACGGCCTGGGAGGTGGTGAACCCCAAGGGCGCCCACGCCATCGCCGCAGGTTTGGATGCCGCCGTTGAGATCACCGTGCGGGGATCGACCGGGTACTACTGTGCCGGCATGAACAAGCAGGCCACCATCCGCATCAAGGGGTCTGCCGGGCCGGGCGTGGCCGAGAACATGATGAGTGGGGCCGTCATCATCGACGGCGATGCCAGCCAGTACGCCGGGGCCACCGGGCGCGGCGGGTTGCTGGTCATCAAGGGCAACGCCGCATCCCGTTGCGGCATCTCGATGAAGGGCATCGACATCGTGGTGCATGGCAACATCGGTCACATGTCGGCCTTCATGGCTCAGTCGGGCAATCTGGTGGTCTTGGGCGACGCGGGTGAGGCTTTGGGGGATTCGCTCTATGAGGCGCGGCTGTTCGTGCGGGGGGCGGTGAAATCGCTGGGGGCGGACTGCATCGAGAAACCGATGCGCGACGAACATCTGGCGCTCTTGGCCGACCTTCTGCAACGGGGTGAGGCGGACGCGAAACCGCAGGAATTCCGCCGCTACGGTTCCGCGCGCAAGCTCTATACCTTCAACATCGACAACGCCGGGGACTACTGACATGACCGACCTCCCCCGCACGCCCCCCCGCTATTCCGCGACCTTCACCCCGGCGGTCAACGCCGAAATCCGTCGCGCCGCCGCGACCGGCATCTATGACATCCGGGGCGGCGGCACCAAGCGCCACCTGCCGCATTTCGACGACCTGTTGTTCCTCGGCGCCTCGATCAGCCGCTATCCGCTGGAAGGCTACCGCGAGAAATGTGCCACCGACGTCTGGCTGGGCACCCGCCACGCGAAAAAGCCGATCCACCTTGATATCCCCGTGACCATTGCGGGCATGAGCTTCGGTGCCCTGTCAGGCCCCGCGAAAGAGGCGTTGGGTCGCGGGGCGACGGCCGCCGGCACCTCGACCACCACCGGCGACGGCGGCATGACCGAGGAAGAACGCGGCCATTCGAAACTCTTGGTCTACCAGTACCTTCCCAGCCGCTATGGCATGAACCCCGACGACCTGCGCCGGGCGGATGCAATCGAAATCGTGGTGGGGCAGGGGGCAAAGCCGGGCGGCGGCGGCATGCTTCTGGGTCAAAAGATCAGCGACCGCGTCGCCGCCATGCGCAACCTGCCCAAGGGCATCGACCAGCGTTCCGCCTGCCGCCACCCCGACTGGACTGGCCCGGATGACCTTGAAATCAAGATCATGGAACTGCGCGAGATCACCGATTGGGAAAAGCCGATCTATGTCAAGGTCGGCGGTGCGCGGCCCTATTACGACACCTCGCTTGCGGTCAAGGCCGGGGCGGATGTGGTGGTGCTGGACGGGATGCAAGGCGGCACCGCCGCGACGCAGGATGTGTTCATCGAACACGTCGGCATGCCGATCCTTGCCTGCATCCCGCAGGCGGTCAAGGCGCTGCAGGACCTTGGCATGCACCGCAAGGTGCAACTGATCGTGTCTGGCGGTATCCGGTCGGGGGCCGATGTGGCCAAGGCGATGGCTTTGGGCGCTGATGCCGTGTCCATTGGCACCGCCGCCCTGATCGCCCTTGGCGACAACGATCCCCGCTGGGAGGCCGAGTATCAAGCCCTTGGCACCACCGCCGACGCCTATGACGACTGGCACGAAGGCCGCGATCCGGCGGGCATCACCACGCAAGACCCGGTTCTTGCCGCAAGGTTCGATCCGGTTCTGGGTGGGCGCAGGCTGTCGAATTACCTCAAGGTGATGACGCTCGAAGCCCAGACCATCGCGCGCGCCTGCGGCAAAAGCCATCTGCACAACCTTGAACCCGAGGATCTGGTGGCCCTGACAATCGAGGCGGCGGCGATGGCCGGGGTGCCCCTGGCCGGGACCAACTGGATACCCGGCCGGAACGGATTCTGAAACAATAACAATTCGCTGCAAAGGGACGTTGAGATGGTGAAAGACCTTGCCAAATGGGCGCACGAAAAGGGCGTCAAGTATTTCATGATCTCCTACACCGACCTGTTCGGCAGCCAGCGGGCAAAACTGGTGCCGGCACAGGCCATCGCCGACATGTCGGTCGAAGGGGCGGGTTTCGCGGGCTTTGCCACCTGGCTTGACCTCACCCCCGCCCACCCCGACCTGATGGCGGTACCCGTTCCCACGTCGGTCATCCAACTTCCCTGGAAGAAAGAGGTGGCCTGGGTCGCCGCCCGCGCCACGATGGAGGGCAAGCTGGTCAAGCAGGCCCCCCGCAACGTGCTGGAACATCTGGTGGCCGAAGCCGCCAAGGATGGCCTGCGCGTGAAAACCGGGGTCGAGCCCGAGTTTTTCCTTCTGACCCCCGACGGCGCGCAGGTGTCCGACCCCTACGACACCGCCGAAAAGCCCTGCTATGACCAGCAGGCGGTGATGCGCCGCTACGATGTGATCGCCGAGGTTTGCGATTACATGCTGGAACTGGGCTGGGAGGCCTACCAGAACGACCACGAGGATGCGACCGGCCAGTTCGAGATGAACTGGAAATACGACGACGCGCTGCAGACCGCCGACAAGCACAGCTTCTTCAAGTTCATGATGCGGTCGGTGGCCGAAAAGCACGGGCTGCGCGCCACCTTCATGCCCAAGCCCTTCAAGGGGCTGACCGGGTCGGGCTGCCACGCGCATGTGTCGGTCTGGTCGCTGGACGGGTCCAGCAACGCCTTTGCCGACAACACCAAGGAACTTGGCCTGTCCGACCGTGGCCGCGCTTTCCTTGGCGGCATCATGCGCCACGCCCCGGCGCTTGCCGCACTGACCAACCCCACCGTCAACAGCTACAAGCGCATCAACGCGCCCCGTACGTCCTCGGGCGCCACCTGGGCCCCGAACAGCGTGACATGGACCGGCAACAACCGCACCCACATGGTGCGCGTGCCGGGCCCGGGCCGGTTCGAGCTGCGCCTGCCTGACGGGGCCGCGAACCCCTATCTTCTGCAGGCGGTCATCATTGCTGCGGGCCTAGACGGCGTGCGCACCAACGCCGACCCCGGCAAGCGGCACGACATCGACATGTATGCCGAGGGCTGGAAGGTTAAGGGCGCGCCGAAACTGCCCTTGAACCTTCTGGATGCACTGCGTGCCTTCGACGCCGACAAGACCTTGAAATCCATGATGGGAGCCGAGTTTTCGGCGGCCTACCTGAAGCTGAAAGCGAAGGAGTGGGACAGCTACATGGCCCATTTCTCGCGGTGGGAAACCGAGAACACGCTGGATATCTAGGGTTTGTGAGCAAACGCTCACAAACCCCCGCTTGCGCGTCAGTCTTACCGGAACCCGTACATCGCGGTTCCACTGGATCGGCACGTCACAGCCCGCGTCCGATCGTACATGCGCGCCGCCCCGCATTGCGACATAACCGCAATGGCCAAACGGATGGGGGTTGGCAAACCGGTGCAGGGCCGCAGGCAATCCGATCCTTCATGGCCCGCGTGTCTGCCATCTGTCCGGCACGCAAGCTGCCCAAAAGCCATCCGCACTGTCCGCAAACCCGGGCTTTACCGCATCACGATCCATTGAAACGAAATGAATGGGGTCAGACAGTGGCAGCCCGTAGGG
>JBBQXK010000014.1:0-74876 GCA_038209775.1 Rhodobacterales bacterium
GCCGGCCCCCCGGACCCCCCGGGATATTTGCGCAAAGATGAAAGGGGCAAGGGGTCATCGGTCAGTCTCCTGCCGCGCGGCCCTTGAGGGCGATGATGCCGCGGGGGCGGAACTGGATGAAGAGGATGATGAACAGGATCATGTAGGTCTGGGCGGCAAGGGTGTTCGAGGGGTTGAGGAATTCGATCCCCTTTTGCAGGGTGCCGATCATGAAGGCACCCGCAAGCGTGCCCCAGATGTTGCCGACGCCGCCCACAACCACCGTCATGAAGGACTGCACGATATAGTCGTTGCCAAGCTCGGACGTGACCTTGGCGAACAGGCCGATGGCGACGCCGGCAAGGCCAGCGATGCCAGAACCCAGACCGAAGGTGAGCATGTTGATCCGGTCGGGGTTGATGCCCATGGAGGCGGCCATCGACGGGTTCTGCTGCACCGCGCGGACTTCAAGCCCGAGACGCGTGCGTTTCATGATGAAAAGGATGACGCCGAGGAACACCATCGCGAGGACGAAGATCGCAATGCGGATGTAGCTGACCTGCACCACGTCATTGAACGCCAGCGCACCGTCAAGCCAGCCCGGGGCGGTAAGGGGGCGGGCCTGCGTACCGAAGATGTTCTTGGCGATCTGCTGCAGGGCAATCGAGATGCCGAAGGTCGCCAAGAGCGTCTCCAGCGGGCGTTTGTAGAGGTGGCGGATCACCAGCCGTTCCATCGCGACACCGGCCGCGAAGGTGACGGCGAAGGCCAGCGGCAGGGCCAGAAGGATGGACGCGGTCTGGTTCGGGACCAGCAGTTGCACGACGTATCCGGTGTAGGCCCCCATCATGATGAATTCGCCATGCGCCATGTTGATCACGCGCATCACGCCAAAGGTGATGGCAAGGCCGACCGCGGCGAGGAAGTAGATCGAGGCAAGGCTGATGGCATCCAACGCCAGATCCGCCCCCTGCATGGCACCCAAGGTCAGCGAGATGCGGTCAAGCGCGCGCTTCGCGGCAGCGGTCACGGCGGCGTCGGGCTCGGTGTAGATGTCGAAATAGCGAAAACCGTCGATGGTGGCGGTCACCTCATCGGGGGTGGCTGCGACGGGGACGGCACCGGACGCCTCCAGCGCGGTGTAGGCGCGGTTGCGGGCCTCTTGCGTGTTGAGGTCTGCGACAGGGATGCCGCCGACGTGGCCAACGACGATGTGCGCGGTCAGCGCCTCGCGCTGTTCGGGCAGGGTCAGGGGGGCCGGGGCGTCGCCTTGGGCCACGAGGATGGCAAAGGCCTCGTCGGCGGTCAGGGCGGCACCGGGACGCAGTTCGGCGGCGATGTTGGCGCCTGCCGGGGCGTCTTTGGCGGAGATGCGGGTGGTGGCAAGAAGCGGGTTCAGCGCACCGCGCAGGTCGAGCCCGAGATCGGCACCAAAGCCGTCGATGGCCTCCACCCGGGCCGCAGGATCGGGGTCAAACCGCAGGGTCAGGAGGCGTTCAAGGCGGGCCTTCTGGGTGGCAAGGGCGGGGTCTGCGTCCTGCAGCGCCGCGCGCAGGGGGGTCAGTTGCGCTGCATCGGGATCGCGGGCGATGGACGCGAGTGCGGCGGCGCGGGTCGTAGGGTCAGGGTCGGACAGTTGGAACTGCACCAACGCCACAGCGATCAGGCCGCGTACACCCGCATTGGGGCGCAACTGGGTGATGTCGGACTTGGGCGCGGTACCGGCGGCGTTGCCGGTCAGGGGATCGGTCAGCGTCCATCCGTCGGCAGTTTCGCCTAGAATGAAGAACGCGCCGTCAGATTTCCGGCGGCCAAGGGCACGGCCTTCCCACGCCGTCAACAGGCGGGCGGTTGCGGGGTCGCCGGTGGCGACGAGGTCGGCGATGACAGGGCCGACGGTCTGACGCTTGGGGTCGGCGATCTGGTCACCGGAGGCGGTCAGGACAGCGGTCAGATCGGCGCGGGCGGCCAGAGGAATGGCCAGCATCAGCGCCGCCACGATGGTCAGAAGAAGGCTGCGCATGATCGTCCCGGGTCTGAGGGACAGGGGGCAACCGCATGGTTGCCCCCCGCAAGCGAGGTCAGTAGTTCGACTTGATCTGCACGCAGGTCTTCGTCTCGGTGTTGTACATGCCGCAGCCAAGGCCCGGCCAATCCGATTCCAGCACCGCCGATTCGGGCAGGAAGTCGGTCCAGGCGTCGCCCGGTACGGGTTCGGTCTGGCTGATGATGTCGAACTGCCCGTCCGCCCGGATCTCGCCGATCAGGACGGGTTTGGTCAGGTGATGGTTCGGCAGCATCTTGGCCATCGAGCCAGTGAGGTTCGGCACCTCAAGACCGATCATCGCGGCTGTCACCGGATCGACGTCGGTGGTGCCCGCAGCCTCGACCGCCTTGACCCACATGTTGAAGCCGATGACGGTGGCCTCCATCGGGTCATTGGTCACGCGCTTTTCACCGGCGAAGGCTTTCCACTTGGCGATGAATTCCTTGTTCACCGGCACGTCGGCGGATTCGAAGTAGTTCCAGGCTGCCAGGTGGCCGACGAGGTTCGAGGTATCCAGACCCGACAATTCTTCCTCACCGACCGAGAAGGCCACCACGGGGATGTCGTCCGCCGAGATGCCCGCCGCCGCCAGTTCCTTGTAGAAACCGATGTTTGCGTCACCGTTGATGGTCGAGATCACGCCGACCTTCTTACCGTCAGCGCCAAGGGCCACCACGTCGGCCACGATCTTGGACCAGTCGGAATGTCCAAAGGGGGTGTAGTTGACGAAGATGTCCTCTTTCGCGATGCCCTTCGACACCAGATAGGATTCAAGGATGTTGTTCGTGGTGCGCGGATAGACATAGTCGGTGCCCAGAAGCGCGAATTTCTGGACGCCCAGTTCCTCAAGGAAATAGTCGGTCGCGGGGATCGCCTGCTGGTTCGGGGCGGCACCGGTGTAGAAGACATTCTTCGAGGATTCCTCGCCCTCGTACTGGACGGGGTAGAACAGAAGGCCATTCAACTCCTCGATCACCGGCAGGACCGACTTGCGCGACACCGATGTCCAGCAGCCGAACATCACGTCGACATTGGATACCGTCAGCAATTCACGCGCCTTTTCGGCGAAGAGCGGCCAGTCGGATGCCGGGTCAACCACCACCGCCTCAAGCTGTTTGCCCAGCAAGCCGCCCTTGGCGTTCTGTTCGGCGATCATCATCAGCACGGTGTCTTTCAGCGTCGTCTCTGAAATCGCCATCGTGCCCGACAGCGAATGCAGCACCCCCACCTTGATGGTTTCCTGCGCCACGGCGGCGCCGGTCAGCGACAGGCCAAGCCCTGCGCCCAACAAAAGTCCCCTCAGTCCGTTCATATTTCACCCTCGATTGGGCCGCCGGGGGGTTCCAAAGACAAAAGGCAGCACTGGAACACCGGCAGCAGATATGGTTGCACCCCGTGCGTCAGAGGCGGGATCTTTCAGGTCGGCCGCCGCCGCGCTTTTCGCCGACAGACCTGACAGGCCCGTTGCAGCGCCCAGAAAAGTGGCGACGCTGCGGCGCGGCAACCGTGTCGGGGGCGGTGTCGCGGCGGCGCGGCACGGGAAGCGTGCAGATGCCCGATTCACGGTCACATTTCCGTCAAGCCGCCCTGAATCGGGCAATGGACGGAAGAGGTGGCCCGATGGGGGGGATTCGCGGCGGCTTGTGCGGCCGGGATGCGATGTGGTTATGTGCCGCCGGAATTGGCAGGGGACGCTTGATGAACGGCACACGCAGACAGGTGATGACCGGCCTTGCCGCAGGGTTGGCGCTGGCCCCGTTTGCAGGCGCGCGGGCCGCCGAGACGCCCGATGCGGCGCGGGTCATCCACGACTGGTACCGGCTTGTCCTTGAACTGGTGCGCCACACCCCCACGGCAACCCCGCCGATGGCCAGCCGCGCGCTGGCGATCATCGGCGTCACCGCGTGGGAGGCTGTGATGCCACAGGGCGGGCGGTCGTTGGCGGGGCAGTTGAATGACCTGACACCCCTGCCGGGGCGGCCTGCAGGGCTGGACGATGCGGCGGTACTGCATGCCGCCCTGTCGGTCTGTGTTTCGGTGTGTTTTGCCAACACCGGCCCCACGGGACAGCGCGCCACAGCAACGATGATCGACCGTCTGGGCGCCCGCGTGAACGGCGCGCTGCCGCCCCCCGTGGCCGAGGCGAGTGCGGCGCATGGGCGTGCGGTGGCGGAGCATATAGGGGCATGGGCTGCGACGGATGGTGGTGCGGTCATCACCAACATGGGCTTCCCCGAGACCTGGCGCGTCGCCGAGGCGGCTTCGGACTGGGTGCCGACGACGCTGGTGCGGTTGCAGCAGACCCCGCTTTTGCCCGAATGGGGCAACAACCGCCCCTTTGCGATGACGACCGACGCGCCCTGCACCCTGCCACCGCCGCCTGTCTACAGCGAAAACCCGGGTTCGGCGTTCCATGCCGAGGCGCAAGAGGTTTATGACACCACCCGCAGCCTGACGGATGAGCAGCGCATGATCGCGCGGTTCTGGTCGGATGATCCGATGCTGTCCACCACCCCGCCGGGCCACTGGATTGCCATTGCGATGCAGGTGCTGGAGGCCGGGAACGCCCCCGCCGACCGGCGCGCCGAGGTGCTGGCCATGGTTGGCATCGCCGTCGCCGATGCCTTCATCGCCTGCTGGCAGGCAAAGTATCAGTACGATCTTCTGCGCCCGGTCACCTATATCAAACGCGTGATCGACAAGACGTGGGAGCCGCTCCTCATCACCCCGCCTTTCCCCGAGTATCCCAGCGGTCATTCTACCCAGTCGGGTGCCGCCGCCGAGGTGTTGACGCATCTTTTTGGGGTGAAGCACCGGTTCAGCGACAACACCGCGTCGGGCGACGGCCTGCCCGGGCGCGACTTTCCCGACTTCTGGGCGGCGGCGAATGAAGCAGGCATCTCGCGGCTGTACGGCGGCATCCACTTTCGTGCGGCCATCGAGCAGGGATTGGAACAGGGCCGCTGCGTGGCCGCCCATGCCATCCGCCTGCAGATGCGGGCCTAGGCCATGCGCATCCTGATCGCCCTCATGCTGGCCACCCCCGCCTGTGCGCAAGACCCTGCCGTGCCCACCTTTTCCGAAGTGTCGGCAATTGCGGGCGTGACCCACACCTATGCGGGTGATGTTGATTTCATGGTCGGCGGTGGTATGGCCGTGACCGACTGCAACGGCGACGGGTTCGAGGATATGGTGATTGCCGGCGGCAGCGCCCCTGCCGCCACCTTCGTGAACCGCGCCGTCACAGGCGGGCCGCTGGCGTTTGAGCGGGTGAAAAGCGGCGCCGAACTGGACGCCGTGCTGGGGGTGTACCCGCTGGATATTGACGGCGACGGCGTGCGCGATCTGGTGCTGCTGCGGTGGGGCGAGAATGTGGTGATGCGCGGCAAAGGGGATTGCACCTTTGCCCGCGCGAATGAGGATTGGGGGTTTGACGGCGGTGACGCGTGGTCCGCTGCGATGGCCGCGACCTGGGAGCGGGGGCAGGAGTGGCCCACCATCGTCATCGGCAACTACATCGACCGCGAGGAACCGGCATTTCCTTGGGGGTCCTGTACGCCCAATTGGCTGCACCGGCCGGCTGGCGACATGGGGTTTGCCCCGCCGTTGCCGCTGACCCCCAGCTATTGCGCGCTGTCGATGCTGTTCACCGACTGGAACCGTTCCGGCACACCCAGCCTGCGGGTGTCGAACGACCGCGAGTATTACAAGGGCGGTCAGGAACAGATGTGGCACATCGACCCCGGCCAGCCGCCGGTGTTGTACGGTGAGGCCGAGGGGTGGCAGCGGCTGCGCATCTGGGGCATGGGCATCGCCAGCCAAGACCTGACCGGCGACGGGTACCCCGAGTATTTCCTGACCTCGATGGCCGACAACAAGTTGCAGGTGCTGAAGCCGCATGATGGCCCGCCAAAGCCTGACTTTGCCGATGTGGCGTTCAAAATGGGGACCACCGCGCACCGCCCGCATACCGGCGACGACCTGCGCCCGTCGACCGGGTGGCATGCCGAGTTCGGCGATGTGAACAACGACGGGCTGGCAGACCTCTATGTCGTCAAGGGCAACGTCGCGCGGATGCCCGACTTTGCCGCCGCCGACCCGAACAACCTGTTGCTGCAACGCAGCGATGGCACGTTTGTGGAAGCGTCGGTTCAGGCCGGCACCGCGTCGATGCGTACCGGGCGGGGGGGCGCGCTGGCCGACTTCAATCTGGACGGACGGCTGGACATGGTGGCGGTCAACCGCTGGGACGGGGTCGAGGTGTGGCAGAACGACGGCCCCGCGGGTGGATCGATGGCGGTGATGCTGGCGCAGCCCGGGGGCAACCGCGACGCTGTGGGGTCGTGGATCGAGGTGCGGGCCGGCGAAGCGGTCCAGCGGCGCGAGATCACGTTGGGCGGGGGCCACGCGGGCGGGCACCTTGGGTGGTGGCACTTCGGGCTGGGGTCCGCGACGGGGGCCGAGGTGCGGGTGATCTGGCCGGACGGCACCGAGGGGCCCTGGCAGGCGGTTGCCGCAGGGTCGCGGTATGTCCTGGCACCCGGGGCCGAGCCTGTGGTGTGGACCGCCTCCCGCTAGGGGCAAGCGGGGCTGAGGCGCTTTCGTCAGGAACCGGCGCTATCGGCGTGCAATCATGTCACTTTCAGGGGTGTGCAATCCCACTTGGGTCGCGTTCCCTGTGCAATAGCAGGCGGTTGCCAGCGAACCCGCGCTGACAGGTTTTCGTCACGGCGTCTGACGCCATCCCATCAGGTTTGAGGGAATGTGCCCCCGCGCCGGTTGACGGCATGACCCGATCTGTCCCAGTGTCCGCGCGGTAATGCGGCCCTGCCTGATGATCTGCGCGAGTGCCGCTCTTCCCTTGAAAGGACGATCATGACGGTCAGGTTCGCAGTGCTGGGTGCCGGGCGCATCGGCCGGGTACACGCCAATGCCATCGCCACCGTCCCGGGGGCCACGCTGGTCGCCATCGCGGACCCTATGGCCGCTGCGGCCGCTGCGATCCGTGCGGCGCATGGTTGTGACATCCGGTCTATCGCCGAGATCGAGGTGGCCAGGGACGTCGATGCCGTGGTGATCTGCACCCCCACCGACACCCACGCCGACCTGATCGAACGCTTTGTCCACGCGGGCAAGGCGGTGTTCTGCGAAAAGCCGGTCGATCTGTCGCTGTCGCGCGTGGCCGACTGCATTCGCACCGTGGCCGCCGCCAAGGGCACCTTGATGGTCGGCTTCAACCGCCGGTTCGATCCCGATTTCATGGCGGTGAAGGCGGCGATTGATGCCGGACGGGTGGGTAAGGTCGAGATGGTCACGATCACCTCACGCGACCCGGGGCCGCCGCCCTATGACTATATCCCCCGCTCGGGCGGCATCTTCCGCGACATGACGATCCATGATTTCGACATGGCGCGGTGGCTGTTGGGTGAAGAGGTGGAAACGGTGCAGGCCGCCGCCTCGGTCTTGGTGGACAAGACCATCGGCGATCTGGGCGATTATGACAGCGCCAACGTGATCCTGCGATGTGCCTCGGGCCGGATGGCGGTCATCACCAACTCGCGCCGCGCCGCCTATGGCTATGACCAGCGGATCGAGGTTCTGGGGTCGGACGGAATGGTGGCCGCCAAGAACACCGCCGAGGCGAATATCGAGGTGGCGGACAAGGCGGGTTTCCACACGCCGCCACTGCTCAACTTCTTCATGTCGCGCTATACGGCGGCCTATGCCAACGAAATCGCGGCGTTTGTGGCGGCGGTGCGCGACGGTGCGGCGACGCCGACCACCGGGCATGACGGGCTTATGGCCCTGGCGCTTGCCGAGGCTGCATTGTTGTCGGTGAAAGAGGGGCGCAGCGTGAAGGTGTCCGAGGTTCTGTGATGGCGTGGACGCTGGACCTTATCACCATCGGGCGGTCGTCAGTCGACCTTTACGGCGCGCAGGTCGGTGGACGGCTGGAGGATATGGGGTCGTTCCAGAAATACATCGGCGGCTCGCCCACCAACATGGCGGCGGGGACGGCGCGATTGGGGCTGCGGTCAGCGCTGATCACCCGCGTGGGTGACGAACACATGGGCCGCTTCATTCGTGAGGAGCTGGCGCGCGAAGGGGTCGATGTGCGGGGCGTGCGGACCGACCCCGATCGGCTGACGGCACTGGTGTTGCTGGGGATACGCGATGACAAGCAGTTCCCCCTGATCTTCTACCGCGAAAACTGCGCCGACATGGCGTTGTGTGAGGATGACATTGATCCGGCCTTTGTCGCCGAGGCGCGGGCGGTGGTGGCAACGGGGACGCATCTTTCGAACCCAAGGACGGCGGCGGCGGTGCTGAAGGCGCTGCATCTGGCGAAGGCGGGTGGGGCGCAGACGGCACTCGACATCGACTATCGCCCCAACCTCTGGGGGTTGGCGGGGCATGGGGATGGCGAAAGCCGGTTCATCGAGAGTGCCGCCGTGACGGCCAAGCTGCAGGCGACGCTGCACCTGTTCGACCTGATCGTGGGGACCGAGGAAGAGTTCCACATTGCGGGTGGCACCACCGACACCATCGCCGCCCTGCGCGCCGTGCGCGCGGTGTCGGGGGCCACGCTGGTGTGCAAGCGGGGGCCGATGGGGGCCGTGGCGTTCACGGGGGATGTGCCGGATACGCTGGACGCGGGGCAATCGGGGCCGGGGTTCCCGATTGAGGTGTTCAATGTGCTGGGGGCTGGCGACGGGTTCATGTCGGGCCTGCTCAAGGGCTGGCTGGATGGCGAGCCTTGGCCGGTGGCGCTGAAATACGCCAATGCCTGCGGTGCTTTCGCGGTCAGCCGGCACGGTTGTACGCCTGCCTATCCGAGTTGGGAGGAGTTGCAGTTTTTCCTCGCGCGCGGTGTGGTCACGCCTGCGCTGCGCAAGGATGCCAGCTTGGAACAGGTGCACTGGGCCACGAACCGGCACCACGACTGGACGACGATGCGGGTGTTTGCCTTTGACCACCGCGCCCAACTGGAAACCTTGCCGGGGGCCACGCCGGAAAGGATCGGGCAGTTCAAGGAATTGTGCCTTGAGGCCACGGTGCAGGTGGCCGGTGGCCGCCCTGGTTATGGGTTGCTGTGCGACGGCAGGCTGGGGCGTCAGGCGCTGTACCGGGCGGCGGGGCAAGGGTTGTGGATCGGGCGGCCCGTCGAATGGCCGTCGTCGCGGCCCCTGACGCTGGAACCCGAGATCGGCCCGGATTTCGGGGGCCTTTCCGAATGGCCGCTGGACCATGTGGTCAAGGTCTTGTGCTTTTGCCACCCGTCCGACGATGCCGCGATGTGGAGGGATCAGGAGGCGACGATCCTGCGCCTGTTCCACGCCTGCCGCCGCAACCGTCTGGAAATGCTGCTGGAAGTCATCCCGTCCAAGGTGGGCGCGGTGGATGATGACACCACGCCCGCGCTGATCGACAGGTTCTACCGGCTGGGTGTGTACCCCGACTGGTGGAAGCTGGAACCCTTCTCCACCGATGCGGCATGGTCCAAGGCCTGCGACGCGATCCGCGCGCATGATCCGCATTGCCGGGGCGTTGTGGTGCTGGGCCTCGGGTCGGGCGAGGATGCCCTGGCCGACAGCTTTGCCCTTGCCGCCCGCCATGACCTTGTGCGCGGGTTTGCCGTGGGGCGCACGATCTTTGCCGAACCGGGCAGGGCCTGGCTCGCGGGCGAGATCAGCGGAGCCGAGGCTGTGGCACGGATGGCCGCCACATATGAACGTCTGTGCGGCCTATGGGACAAGGCGCGCAGCGCTGCAAAGGAGAAGCCATGACCATCCGTCTGACCGCCGCACAGGCCATGGTGCGCTATCTGTCGGTGCAGATGATGGATGAGGGGGTGCCCTTCATCGCCGGGGTCTGGGCGATCTTTGGCCATGGCAATGTGGCGGGGATTGGCGAGGCACTGCACGCGCACCGCGATGTGATCACGACCTACCGGGGTCAGAACGAGCAATCCATGGCCCATGCGGCAATCGCCTATGCCAAGCAACTGGGCCGTCGCCGCGCCATGGCGGTGACCAGTTCCATCGGGCCGGGGGCGCTGAATATGGTCACGGCGGCGGCGTTGGCACATGTCAACCGCCTGCCAGTGCTGCTTGTTCCGGGCGATGTGTTCGCCAGCCGTGGCCCTGACCCAGTGCTGCAACAGGTTGAGGATTTCACCGACGGCACGGTCAGCGCGAACGACTGTTTCCGCCCGGTCAGCCGGTATTTCGACCGTATCACAAGGCCCGAGCAACTGCTGACCGCCCTGCCCCGCGCCATGCGTGTGATGACCGATCCGGCAGACTGCGGGCCGGTGACGCTGGCGTTCTGTCAGGACGTGCAGGCCGAGGCCTATGACTGGCCCGAGGCGTTCTTTGCGCCGAGGGTCTGGTACCAGCGCCGCCCGCATCCCGATCCGGCCGAGCTGGCGGCGGTGGCGGCGATCCTGAAGGCGGCAAAGACGCCGGTCATCGTGGCTGGCGGCGGTGTGCATTTTTCCGATGCCACACAGGCGCTTGCGGCCTTTTCCAACCGTCACGGCATTCCTGTGGTGGAAACCCAGGCGGGCAAGTCGGCGCTGCCATGGGACCATCCGCTGAACCTTGGCCCGGTGGGTGTGACGGGTGCGTCATCCGCCAATACCGCCTGTGCGGCGGCGGATGTGGTGATCGGAGTGGGCACAAGGTTTCAGGATTTCACCACGGGGTCGTGGTCGGTCTTCTCGCACCCCGACCGCAAGCTCATCAGCATCAACGTCGCGGCCTATGACGCGATGAAGCATGGGGCGGAACCTTTGTGCGCGGATGCCCGGGTGGCGCTTGGGGCGCTGTCAGAGGTTCTGGGCGAAATGCGGTATGGCGTCCCCGACCCGGCGCTGAAAGCTGCGTGGTTTGCCAATGTTGACCCCCTGACCGACGCCCCAAAGGACGGCAATGCCCTGCCCACTGACCAGCAGGTGATCGGGGCCGTCCAGCGCGCCGCCGGTCCCGATACCGTCATCATGTGTGCGGCGGGCACCATGCCGGGCGAGTTGCACAAGCTGTGGAAGGCGTCGCGGCCGATGTCCTATCACATGGAATATGGTTTCTCCTGCATGGGTTACGAGATTGCGGGGGCCATGGGCATCAAGATGGCCGAACCTGACCGCGACGTGATCTGCATGATCGGCGACGGCAGCTACATGATGATGAACAGCGAGATGGCGACGGCGGCGATGCTGGGCATCGCGTTCACTGTTGTGGTCACCGACAACCGGGGTTTCGGCTGCATCGACCGTTTGCAGATGGCGACCGGCGGGGCCGAGTTCAACAACCTTTACGCCCATGCCAACGTGGAAACCCAGCCCCGCATCGATTTTGCCGCGCACGCCGCCAGCATGGGGGCGAGGGCGGTCAAGGTGGGCAGTATCGCGGAACTAGAGGCTGCTCTGGCTGGCCGGGACGGGGCGAAGGGGCCGGTGGTGATTGTCATCGACACCGATCCCTACCCCTCAACCCCCCATGGCGGAAGCTGGTGGGAGGTGGCGGTTCCCGAAGTTTCAGTGCGGCCCGAGGTGGGCGTAGCACGCGGGAAATACGAGCAAAAGCTGAAGGAACGCGGATGATCCTGTACGGCACCAACCCGATAGCCTGGACCAACGACGACGACCGGCGGCTTGGCGCGCATATCAGTCTGGAGCAATGTCTGGACGACGCCGCGCGGATCGGGTTCGACGGGATCGAGAAGGGTCACAAGTTCCCGACCGATGCTGTTGGGCTGAAGGCGGTGCTGGAGCCGCGCGGGTTGCGGTTCGTGTCGGGGTGGCATTCGACGAACCTGCTGGTGAACTCGGTCGAGGAGGAGAAGCGGGCGATGGACCCGTTTCTGGACCTGCTGATCGCGATGGGGTCGAAGGTCATCATCGTGTGTGAGACGTCGAACGCGGTTCATGGCAATGACGATGTGGCGGTGAATGACCGCCCGAAACTCAAGGAAGATCAATGGTCTGCGTTCGGGGCGGGGATCGAGGCGCTGGCGGCGCATGCGGCGGCGCGGGGGATTACGCTGGTCTATCACCACCACATGGGCACCATCGTCGAGACGATGGAAGAGATCACAGCACTGATGCTGACCACGGGGCCGCATACGCATCTGTTGCTGGATACCGGGCACATCACCTTTGGCGGGGGCGATGCGGTGACGCTGGCCGACCGCTGGATGGGTCGGGTGCGGCATATCCATGCCAAGAACGTGCGGCGGGACATCATGGATCAGGTCCGCCGCGAGGGGTTGAGTTTCCTGGAGGGGGTACGACGGGGTGTGTTCACCGTGCCGGGTGACCCCACGGGTTGTGTCGATTTTTACCCCGTGCTGCGGCGGGCGAGGGATTACCGCTATGACGGGTGGCTGGTGATCGAGGCGGAACAGGACGCCTTGGTGCGCGATCCGGTGGTGTATCAGTCGATGGGGTTGGGGGCATTGCGGGCGTTGGCGGTGGAATCGGGGTTGGACGGGCGATGAACCTTTTGCGCAAACCGACCGGCACAACCGGCCTAGTCCATGATATCACGCCGGAAAATGCCGGTTGGGGGCATGTGGGGTTCCAGTTGTACCGGCTGGCCCCCGGCGAGACGGCCGAAGGTGTGCTGCGGGGGCGCGAGGCGATCCTTGTGCTGGTCGAGGGGCATGCGCATCTGTCGGCGGCTGGCCAGGATTTCGGGCTGTGCGGGGACCGGCTGGATGTGTTCCAGAAGACCGCGCCGCATTGCCTTTATGTGCCGGACGGGGCCGCGTGGTCGGCCCGGGCGACGACGGCGCTGACGTTGGCGGTGTGCTCGGCGCCTGCCGAAGGGGTGTACCCTGCGCGGCTGATCGGGCCGGGCGGCATCACCCTGACGCCACGCGGCAAAGGGACAAATACGCGCCATATCAACAACATCGCCATGGAAGACCGGGATGTGGCGGGGCGGTTGCTGGTGACGGAGGTGTTCACGCCCGCCGGACATTGGTCCAGCTATCCGCCACACCGGCATGACGAGGATGACTTTCCCCGGATGACGTATCTGGAGGAAACCTATTACCACCGGCTGAACCCCGCACAGGGATTTGCCATCCAGCGGGTGTTTACCGAGGATGGGTTGCTGGATGAAACCATGGCGGCAAGTGACCACGATGTGGTGCTGGTGCCGAAGGGGCATCATCCCTGCGGCGCACCCTATGGGTACGAGTTGTACTATCTGAACGTGATGGCCGGCCCCTTGCGCAAGTGGCGCTTTGCCAACCACCCGGATCATGCGTGGATTGCGGAGCGGGACGCGGGGTAGGGGTGGCTTTTGGCCAAGTCCTTGCGGACGCTGGATTAACCGGGGTCCGTGGGGCTGGCGGGTGGATGTGCAACCGATGCACAGGGCATGCACATCGCGTATGCACGCGCGGCGGGGGTTGGGGGCGTTAACCAAGCCAGCGCGAATCGGTGCAGGTCAGGCGTCGGGCAGCACCTTGCCGGGGTTCATCCGGCCTTCGGGGTCAAGCGCCGCCTTGACCGCGCGCATCACCTGCAGCGCCACCGGGTCTTTGCGGCGTGCCATCGACGCCCGCTTGGACAGGCCGACGCCGTGTTCGGCGGAAAAGCTGCCGCGCAGGGATTGCACGACATCCTCGACCTTCGTCACCACGGCCTCGGCCAAGGCGGGGTCGTCGCGGGTGGGAAAGACGGTGTAGTGGATGTTGCCGTCGCCCAGATGCGCGATGGCAAGGCTGTCGGCCCCGGCGTCGATCAGGGGCAACGCGGCCTCCATCGCCGCGAGGAAGGCCGAAACCCGGTGCAGCGGCAGGGCGATGTCGGTGTCGATTGACGGTTTGCGGGCAAAAGTCACCTCGGCGGCAAGTTCGCGGCGTTGCCACATCGCGGCGCGTTGGGTGTCGGAGCGGGCGACCTCGGCATCAAGGACTGCTCCGCCGTCCAGCATCGCCGCCAGCACCGTTTCCAGCGCGTCGGTCAGGGGCAGGCTGCCGTCGTCGCGGGGGGTGGCCTGATCGGGGATGGTGGTCGAGATTTCCACGAGGATCGCGGTGTCGTGGATGCGGTCGAACGGCAGGCGGATGTCGGGGCGTGCGTGCGCGAAGCGGCGCATGTAGGCGGCGGGCATGTATTCGAAGGCGGCAACGGCACCGCCGGTCGCCTCTTGCAGGCGGTTCAGAAGGGTCAGCGCATCGTCCAGCGAGCGCATGGCCACCATCGCGGTGGCATGGGCGCGGGGGGCGGGGACGAGTTTCATCACCGCGGCGGTGATGATGCCGAGGGTGCCTTCGGCACCGATGAACATGTCCTTCAGCGCATAGCCGGAGTTGTCCTTGTGCAACTCTGACATCAGGTCCAGCACACGGCCATCGGCCAGAACCACCTCGACGCCCAGGCACAAGGCGCGGGTGGAGCCGTAGCGGACCACGTTCGAGCCGCCCGCATTGGTTGACAGGACACCGCCAAGCGTGGCCGAGCCGCGTGCGCCGAACCACAGGGGGAAGTACAGGCCTTCGGCTGCGGCGGCGTCGTGGAGGGTGGACAGGATCGTGCCGGCCTCGGCCACGACGATGCGGGTGGCGGGGCGCAGCGCGCGGATGCGGTTCATCCGGTCAAGCGACAGCATCAGGCCGCCGTCCGTCATCAGGCCGCCGACAAGGCCGGTGCGGCCACCTGCGGGAATGACGGGCAGGTTGTAGGCGGCGGCGATGCGCAGGGTTTGCGACACTTCGGCGGTGGTGGCGGGGCGGGCGACGGCGACGGGGCGCGATGTGTACTTGCCCGTCCAGTCGTGGGTGTAGGCGGCCATGTCGGGGCCGGTCAGCACGTTGGCGGGGCCGAGGGCAGCGATCAGGGCGGGGAGGGCGTCGGTCATGGCTCAAACAGGTCCGATTGGCCGGGGGCGCGGGGGGCGTCGAGGCCGAGGTGCCGCCAGGCGCGGGCGGCCAGCATCCGGCCCCTTGGCGTGCGTTGCAAGAGGCCCTGTTGCAGAAGGTAGGGTTCAATCACCTCCTCCAGCGCGTCGCGGGGTTCAGAGAGGGCGGCGGAGATGGTTTCCACGCCCACCGGGCCGCCAGCGTAGTGCTGTGCCAGAAGCGTGAGATAGCGCCGGTCGGCACTGTCAAGGCCAAGGTCATCGACGCCCATCCGGGTGAGGGCGATGTCAGCAATGGCGCGGGTGAGGGTGCCGTCGCCCTCGACCAGCGCGAAGTCGACGACGCGGCGCAGGAGGCGGCCGGCGATGCGGGGGGTGCCACGGGCGCGGCGGGCTATTTCGCGGGTGCCATCGGCGGCGGCGGGGATGTTCAGAAGGCGGGCACCACGGGTGACGATCTGGTCAAGTTCATCCTCGGTGTAAAACTCGAGCCTTGTGGGGATGCCGAAGCGGTCGCGGAGAGGGGTGGTCAGAAGGCCGAGGCGGGTGGTGGCGCCCACCAGGGTGAAGGGCTGGAGGTCGATCCTGACCGTGCGGGCCGCCGGACCCTCGCCGATGACGAGGTCGAGGGCGAAATCTTCGAGCGCGGGGTAGAGGACCTCTTCGACCACCGGGGACAGGCGGTGAATCTCGTCGATGAAGAGGACGTCGCGGGGCTCAAGGTTGGTCAAGATCGCGGCGAGGTCACCCGGGCGGGCGAGAACGGGGCCCGAGGTCTGGCGGAAACCCACGCCAAGTTCGCGCGCCATGATCTGGGCGAGGGTGGTTTTGCCAAGGCCGGGGGGGCCGTGGAACAGGGTATGGTCCATCGCCTCGCCCCGGCGTTTGGCACTTTCGATGAACACGGCGAGGTTCGCCCGCGCCTCGTGCTGGCCGACGAAATCGGCAAGGCGCTGCGGGCGAAGGGCGCGGTCGGCGTCTTCGGGCAGGGGGGTGGGGCGGAGGGCGGGGTCGGGGATCATCGGGGCGGGGGTCATCGTGCTTTCTGATGGGGCAGGACCGGGGCGCTGCCCCGGATCCCGGGATATTTGCGCAAAGATGAAGTCGCAAGGATCAAGACCTGGGGGCCAGCAGTTTCAGGGCGGCGCGGATCAGGGTGGGGGTGGTGGCGTCGGGGGTGTCGGCGGTGCTGCGGGCGATGGCGGCGGCGGCGTCGCCCTGGGTGTAGCCAAGGTTGATGAGGGCCGAGAGCGCCTCGGCGCTGGCGGCGGGGGGGGCGGGGGCGGTGGGTTTGCGGCGGGGTGCGGGGGTTTCGGGGTCGATCAGCGGGGCCTCGAGCGGTTGGCTGGTAGTGGAGGCGAGGGCCATCAGGGCGGGGGCCTTGGCTTTCAGTTCCAAGACCACGCGGCTGGCGATCTTGGGGCCGACGCCGGGGGCGGACTGGATGGCGCGGGCATCGCCCAAGGCGATGGCGCGGGCGACGCCTTCGTGGCCGAGGGCCGACAGCATGGCCATGGCGGCCTTGGCACCGACGCCCTGCACGGTGACCAGAAGGCGGTGCCATTCCTTTTCGATGAGGGTGGGGAAGCCGAAAAGCTGCAACAGATCCTCGCGCACCAGAAGTTCGGTGTAGAGGGCGGCAGCCTCGCCCACCGGGGGCAGCGCGGCAAGGGTGCGGTCGCTGACGTGGACGATGTAACCCACACCGCGCACGTCGATGAGGACGTGGTCGGAGCCGCGATGTTCGACGATGCCCGCGATGCGCCCGATCATGCCGAGGCCCGGCGTAGTGCGGCCTGCAGGCGGCCTGCGGATTGCAGGTGGTGGGCGTGGCAGATCGCCACCGCAAGCGCATCCGCCGCATCGGGGCCGGCGATGGTGACGCCGGGCAGGTGCAGGCGCACCATGTGGTCGACCTGTACCTTGGCGGCGTGGCCGACGCCGACGACGGTTTTCTTGACCGCGTTCGGGGCGTATTCGCCGACCGTGAGGCCGGCGCGGGCGGGCACCAGAAGGGCGATGCCGCGCGCCTGCCCCAGTTTCAGGGTAGCCACGGCATCCTTGTTGACGAAGGTGTGTTCGACCGCCGCCGCGTCGGGGGCGTGGATGCGGACGACCTCGGTCAACTGCTCGAACAGGGACAAGAGGCGGCTGGCAAGGTCTGCCGTGTCGCCCGGCGCGGAATGGCAGATGCCGTTCGCCACATGGATGAGCCGCGCGCCCATCACGTCGATCACGCCCCAACCGAGGTTGCGCAACCCCGGATCAATGCCCAGAACCCGCATCGCGCCCCTGTTTTCCACCCGCGCCAACCGTTAGCACGAAAAGGGAACATCGACCAGCGTCTTTGCGGCAACACCCCAAGGGCCGCGCCGCCACGCATTTGCGACAGCCCCTGCGCGAAAAGCGACTGCTTCGCGTAACGCCCATAGAATCATGTCGAAATCGTGTCCGAAAGCCATGCAGTGGCTGCAAGGCCGCCATGCCGGGCTGTGCGTTGCGCGCAACGGTATGCCCGCTTATCTAGCGTTCATCGGACAGGATCGCTGACCGATTGAGCCGTTTATGAAGAGGATACCAGCCATGGCCGCCCAAGTGACGTCCCGCACGGCGCCGTTCGGCGCCAACACGACCTTCCGCTTTTTCCAGTTCTTTTCTGGCATCCACAGCGCCATGAGCCACTGGAATGATGCCCGCGTTACGCGCAACGCACTGGGCAAGCTTTCCGACCGCGAGCTTGATGATATCGGGCTGTGCCGCGGCGACATCGACCGGCTGGATGCCTGAAGGCAACCGCCAGGTCGGAAGGATGTGAAAGGGCTGCGCCGCAGCCCCAATCCGAACAACAAGGCCGCGACCCTGGGACACCAGGGCGCGGCCTTCGTGTTAGCGGGTGCTGTGCGCCGCGATTGCAACTGCGGCGATTACAGGCGCGGCAGGTATTGTTCCATCTTGGCGGCGATCCAGACTGTCGCAGGGTCTGCCGTCATCAGATAGCCGCCGATCCGGTCGACCCCCTGTGCGGCGGTCAGTTCGGCCACACGCGCGCTGTAGATATCAGAGCCGATCTGGTGCAGGATCGCGGCCTTGAGCGTGGTGACACAGAGCAGCGTCACAAGAAGCGGCTTCAGGATGGACAGCCGGCGTTGTTCCGGGCGGTTGTAGTGCGAGCGGCCCCAGGTGCCCTGCGCCTCAAATCCAAGGCCGCGGGCATGCGCAGCCTCAACCCGGGCGATGCGCGAATAGAAGTCTTGCAGTTGGGCGTCCATCATCTTGTCCATTCGTCAGGATCGCCCCCGACCCGTGTTCTGGATAGGCCGCAATCATGGCGAAATTGGGGCGTTTCGCAAGAATGAGGGTAAAATTGCGTCGTGCCCGGCCAAACGCCCTAGTCGCGCCGTAATACGAGGGTGGACCACTCGCCGATATCCTCACGCGATAGTGGCGCGAAACCTGCGGTTGCATAGGCGGCGAGAATCGCCTCGGCCTGCACGACGAGGAGACCCGAGAGAATGACGATGCCGCCCATGGCGCTGTGCGCCGCCATTGCGGGGGCCAGTTCGATCAGCGGACCCTTGAGGATATTGGCGAAGATCAGGTCGAACGGGGCGGCGGCGGCGAGGGTGGGATGGGCAAAGCCCGCAGCCTCGACACAGGTGATCCGCCCATCCAGCCGGTTGATCGCGATGTTGGCGCGGGCCACATCCACCGCAACCGCGTCGATATCCGATGCGGTGACCTGCGCGTCAGGCAGGATGGCCGCCGCCGCCAGTGCAAGAACGGCGGTGCCGCAGCCGATGTCGACCACCCGGGCGGGGCGGAAGCCGTCAGCCGCCAGACGGTCAAAGGCGCGCAGGCAACCCAGTGTCGTGCCGTGGTGGCCGGTGCCGAAGGCCACCGTCGCCTCGATCTGCAGGGCGACGCGGTCTGTGGGGACGCGGTGCGCGTCGTGGCTGCCGTAGACGAAAAACCGCCCGGCCTCGACCGGGTGCAGCTCGCGGCGCACCTTGGCGACCCAATCCACCTCGGGCAGTTCAGAGAGGGCGAAATCGGCGGCACCGAAGGCGGCGGCAAGGATCGCCAGTACGACGGTGTCGGGGCCATCGTCGAAATAGGCGCCAACCTCCCACAGTTCCGAGCCGTCCTCGATCTCGAACACGCCGACGCCGACCGGGGCGGGGGTCATGCGTTCAAGGGCGGCGGCAAGCCCCTCGGCGGGGCCGGGGCCGGAAAGGGTGGTGAGGGCGGAATAGGTGGGCATAGGCTGCGCTCCTTGCGAAAGGCGGGCGATAGAGGCTGTCCCGGCGGGCGTCAAGCCGAGCGCAGGCCGCGCACCATCCGCCAGAGGCTGGCAAGGCCGATGTCGGCATAGTCGATCTGGCCCGCCAGCAGCGACAGGTAGCGCCGTTGCAGGCGCGGGGTGGCAGCGATGAGGTTCAGGAACCGCGCGTTGAGGCGCGGGTGATGCAGGGCGCGGGCCAGGAGGCGGGCGCGGAACAGTTCGGTCCGAATGGGCCGCATGGCGCGGGCATGAAGGGCGGCGGCCCGGGCGGGGTGGCCAAGGGACAGGGCCGCTGCCGCCGCCTGCCCCGCAAGGGCACCGCTTTGCATGGCCCAGGCGAGGCCCTCGCCGGTGACGGGGTCGGTGGTGCCCGCCGCGTCGCCCGCCAAGAGCACCGCCCCCCGGCCCGCCTGCACGAGGCCAGCGGGCAGGAACGCGCCCTTGCAACCATCCGACGCCACGCCGTGGCGGGCGGCATAGGCGGCCATCGCGGCCTTGAGATCGGGGTTGCGGGTGGCAAGGCCGCCGACGCCAAGGGTGAGGCTGCCGGTCTTGGGGAAGGCCCAGCCATAGCCGGCCGTGGCCGCTGTCAGATCAAGATCGACGCTGGCACCGGGGCGGGCGGGGGCCTCGATTTCAAGGGCAAAACCCATGGCGGGGGGCCGGCCGTGCAGGGCGCGGGCGACGCGGCTGGTGGCGCCGTCAGCCCCGATCAGGATGCGCGCGGTGAGGGTGCCGCCGCCGGTCAGGGTGATCGCGGGGGTTTGGGGATCGACGGCCTCGACCCGGGCAGTCAGGGGGGTGGCACCGCGGCGCACCGCCTCGGCCCAGAGTTGCGCGTCAAGGTCGCGGCGCATCACCATCGACAGGGGCGGCGCGTCGGGCAGATCGCCCAGGGTGCGCGCGCCGGCCATCAGGCGGACGTGGCCGGTGGTCAGGGTGCGGGCGGGGTCGGGGGCGGCGTCGAACACCCGCGCCATGACGCCAAGGGCGCGCAGGGTCAGGCCGCCGCCGCACAGCTTGTCACGGGGAAACGTGGCGCGGTCGACCAGCATGACCGACAGGCCCGCATCCCGCGCCGCCACCGCCGCCGCAGCGCCAGCAGGGCCTGCGCCCAGGATCAGGACATCGACATCGGGGTGCATCGTGGGGCGGGTTCCGGTTGGGCTGAATGGGGGGTGCCTACACGGTTCGGTGCCGGGCGAACAGGGCACAGGGTGGCGCGTGCGGAACGCCGCCATCGACAGGGTGGGTGTTGGGGGTGCAGATTGCGGCAGGAGGTGGCGCATGGCGGACGAGACGATGGAGATCAGGAATGTGGGCCAGCCGGGCAAGACCTACCGGGTGAATGCGGCCAAGTTCCGTGCGATGCAGGCGGCGATGATGGCGGTGCTGCCGGATGCGGCACCCGGGATGGCGGTGGCCGACCTGATCGCGGCGGTGCGGCCGGCCTTGCCGCAGGACCTGTTCCCGGGGGGCGATACGGCGGGGTGGTGGGTCAAGGCGGTGCATCTGGACCACGAGGCCACGGGGGTGATCGCGCGGGCCAAGGGATCGCCGGTGCGGCTGTACCGGACATAGGCAGGGGCGCAGATGTTGCGCGAGGTCGGTTTCCCCGCGGAAACCGGGACGAAATGCACGTGTTCTCCGGTTTTTCGGGGGGGTCAGAGGAAACTCTGCGGGTCGATGTCCACGGCCAGCCTGACTGCACCCGGCAGGCGTATCTGGGCGATCCATGCGGCAAGGGCGGGTTGCAGGGCGGCGGTCTTGTCGGCCTTGACCAAGAGGCGCACGCGGTGGCGACCGCGCACGCGGGCGATGGGGGCGGGGGCGGGGCCGTAGACCTGCGCACCAACCGCACGCAAGGGTGCATCGCGGCGGGCAAGGTCGGCGCCGATGTCGAACACCTGCGCCACATCGGGGCCGGACAGGATCACGGCGGCCATCCGGCCATAGGGCGGGACACCTGCGCCGCGCCGCTCGGCGGCCTCGGCGCGCCAGAATGCCTCATCATCGCCGCCGAGGATGGCGCGGATGACCGGGTGGTCGGGCTGGTGGGTTTGCAGCCAGGCCTGACCGGGACGCGCGGCGCGGCCGGCGCGGCCCGCGACCTGGCGCATCAGTTGGAACGTGCGCTCGGCGGCGCGCAGGTCGGACCCCTGCAGGCCAAGGTCGGCGTCGATCACGCCGACCAGCGTGAGGAGGGGGAAGTTGTGCCCCTTGGCCACGATCTGGGTGCCGATGATGATATCCGCGCCGCCCGCCGCAATCGCTGCAATCTGGTCTTTGAGCGCGCGGGCCGACCCGAAAAGGTCGGATGACAGGACGGCCACCCGCGCCTGCGGAAACCGCGCCGTCACCTCTTCCGCCAGACGCTCGACCCCCGGGCCGACTGCCGACATCCGGCCCGCGACACCGCAGGCGGGGCAGATGTCGGGCATCGGTTTGGTGGCGCCGCACTGGTGACACACAAGGCGCTTGAGGAAGCGGTGTTCGACCATGCGGGCATCGCAATCGTCGCAGCCCACCTGATGGCCGCAGGCGCGGCAGAGGGTGACGGGGGCATAGCCGCGCCGGTTGAGGAAAAGGAGCGATTGTTCGGCCAGGGCAAGCCGGGCGTCGACAAGGGCGGCCAGTGTGTCACTTATCCAGCGGTTGGCGGGCAGGCGTTCGGCGCGCATGTCGATGGTGTGCATGGCGGGCAGCTCGGCGGTGCCGAAGCGGGCGGTGAGGTTGAGGCGGGCGTACTTGCCGGCCTCGACATTCGCCCAGGTTTCAAGTGCGGGCGTGGCCGAGGACAGGACGACCGGGATACCGAGGATCGCACCGCGCAGAACGGCCATGTCGCGGGCGTGGTACAGCACACCCTCTTCCTGTTTGTAGGAGGTGTCGTGCTCCTCATCCACCACGATCAGGCCAAGGTCGCGGAACGGCAGGAACAGGGCCGAGCGCGCGCCGACCACCAGCGACGCGCCGCCGGTCGCCACCATTCGCCAAAGGCGCCGGCGTTCGGTCTGGGTCACGCCCGAGTGCCATTCGGCGGCTTTCGCACCAAAGCGTTCCTCGACGCGGGTCAGGAAATCCGCCGTCAGCGCGATTTCAGGGAGAAGGACCAGCGCCTGACGGCCCGCGCGCAGGGTCTCGGCCACGGCCTCAAGATAGACCTCGGTCTTGCCCGATCCGGTGACGCCCTTGAGCAGGGTGCAGGAATAACCGCCCAAGGCCACGGCGGCCACCAGTGCGTCGCCCGCCGCCACCTGATCGCCCGCCAGCCGCGCCTCGCCCACCGGGGCCAGTATGGGATAGGGGGTGTCTTTCGGTGCGTCCTCTTCCGCGACCACGCCCGCCGCCACCAGCCCTTTGACCACGCCCGCACCACAGCCCGCAGCCTCGGTCAGTTCGGCCAGCGTCACCGCCGCACCGCCCCATGCACGAAGGGCCTCGACCACGCGGTGGCGGGCGTCGGTCAGTTTGTTCGGTGCGGGGCCAGCAAGCCGGTACACCCGGCGCATCGCGGGCGGATCGCCAAGGCCCGGCGCGCGGGTGGCAAGGCGCAGCATGGCGGGCAGGGGGGTGAGGGTATAGTCGGCGGCGCGGGTGAGGAAAGCGCGCATGCCGGGGGCCATCGGGGCCACGTCCATGACGCGGGCGATGTGGCGGAGGCGGGCGGCATCGAACGTTCCCTCACCTGGGCCCCAGACCACGCCCATCACCCGGCGCGGACCCAAGGGCACCTCGACGAAATCGCCGGTACCGCAGCCACCCTCGGGCGCCTTGTAGTCCAGCACCCGGCCCAAGGGTTCGGTGGTGAGCACGCCCACCGTCTGTCCTTCGGAGAACACCCGTTCGGCCACGCGCCCCAACCCGCCTTTCGCCCCTGAGCGATCCGGGGTAAACCCCTGCCCGATGACCCGCAACCCATGCAGAGGAACCCCATCATGAAATTCTTTGTCGATACTGCCGATGTGCAGGCGATTGCCGAACTGAACGCCCTTGGCATGGTGGACGGGGTGACGACGAACCCGTCGCTGATCCTGAAATCGGGGCGCGACATTCTGGAAGTCACGAAGGAAATCTGCAGCATCGTGTCGGGGCCGGTGTCGGCGGAAGTGGTGGCGCTGAAATCCGACGACATGATTGCCGAGGGGCGGAAACTGGCGGCGATTGCGCCGAACATCGCAGTGAAGGTGCCGCTGACGTGGGATGGATTGAAGACCTGCAAGGTGTTGTCGGGCGAGGGGTTCATGGTCAACGTGACGCTGTGTTTCAGCGCCAATCAGGCACTGCTTGCGGCCAAGGCGGGGGCCACGTTCATTTCGCCCTTCATCGGGCGGCTGGATGACATCAACATCGACGGGCTGGACCTGATCGGGGATATCCGCACGATCTATGACAACTATGACTTCAAGACGCAGATCCTGGCGGCGTCGATCCGCACGGCGAACCATGTCACGCAATGTGCGCTGATCGGGGCGGATGTCATTACCGCGCCGCCGTCGGTGATCATGGGGCTGGCGTCGCATGTGCTGACCGACAAGGGGCTGGAGCAGTTCATGAAGGACTGGGCGAAGACCGGGCAGAAGATCCTGTGAGGGTGGTCCCCGTGGGGCCTGCCGGAGCGGGGGCCAGCCCCCGGGCCCCCGGGATATTTGGGCAAAGATGAAATCATGCAACCATTGCAGGTGCGCCGCCAATGCAACGGTTGGGCGAAGAATGGCGTGCAGGGCGCAGAAATCGTGCAGGATTCCGGGATTGCGCTGCTAGGGTCCGACCGGCTGTATGAGGGACAGTGACGGCATGATCGAACAAGACCTGCGCGACCGCATCATCGCGGAACCCGAGACCATCCTTGAGGACCGCAGCGTGATGCGGGCGCTGATTGCCGCGAATGAGCGGGCGATGGGGTCGAACATCGTCGACCTGCGCGGCATCGCGATGGAACGGCTGGAGACGCGGTTGGACCGGCTGGAGGACACGCATCGCAACGTGATCGCGGCGGCGTATGAGAATCTGGCGGGCACCAATCAGGTGCATCGCGCGATATTGCAGATGCTGGACCCGCTGGGGTTCGAGGAATTCCTTCTTTCGCTGGGCACCGAGGTGGCGCAGACGCTGCGCGTCGATTGCCTGCGTCTGGTGCTGGAAACGGTGCAGGAGGGCGAGGACCCGGTGCTGCGGCGGCTGGGGGATGTGCTTTACGTGGCGCCGCCGGGGTTTGTGGGTGAGTATGTGTCGGGCGGGCGGAACGTGTCGCTCCGCCCGGTGACACTGCGGCAGGTGGTGCCGGAGGGCACGCTTTTGTACGGCGAGCGGGCCGGGTGGATCCGGTCCGAGGCGCTGCTGCGGCTGGATTTCGGCAAGGGGCGGTTGCCGGGGATGCTGGTTCTAGGGGCCGAGGACCCGCATCAGTTCAAACCGACGCAGGGGGCTGACCTTCTGGCGTTCTTTGCCGGGGTGTTCGAGCGGACGATGCGCCGCTGGTTGTCGTGACCGCCATGGCCTCACCTGCCGCGCGGGATGCGTTGCAGGGGTGGCTGGCGCATCTGGCGGCGATTGACGGGGCGGCGAAGGCGACAGTGGTGGCCTATGCCGATGATGTGGGGCGGTGGATCGGGTTTCTGGCGGATCACAACGGCGGCGGCGCTGGCGTGGGTGCGCTTGCCGCCGCACCCCAGACCGACCTGCGTGCATTCATGGCGGCAGAGCGCGGGCGGGGCGTGTCGGCGCGGTCGCTGGCGCGGCGGTTGTCGGCGGTGAAGGGGTTCACCGGCTGGCTGGCCGAGCGTGAGGGCGTCGACGCCACCGCCACCCTGTCCACCCGTGCACCGAAATTCCGCCGCAAACTGCCGCGCCCCCTGGCCGAGGATGCGGCACGGGCGGTGCTGGAGGATGTGGGGTCGGACGCGCGTGAGCCTTGGGTGGCGGCGCGGGATACGGCGGTGGTGACGCTGCTGTACGGTCTGGGCCTGCGGATATCCGAGGCGTTGGGCCTGACCGGGGCCGCGCATCCCTTGCCCGAGGTGCTGCGGATCACCGGCAAGGGCGGGAAACAGCGGCTGGTCCCGGTCCTGCCGGCCGCGCGCGCGGCGGTTGCGCGGTATGTGGCGATTGCACCCTTTGACCTTACCCCTGACGCGCCCCTGTTCCGGGGGGTGCGGGGTGGCCCCTTGAACCCGCGCCTTGTGCAAGGTGCGATGGAGCGGGTGCGCCACCGGCTGGGCCTGCCCGCTACGGCCACGCCGCATGCGCTGCGCCATTCGTTTGCGACGCACCTTCTGGTGGCGGGGGGCGATCTGCGCGCGATACAGGAATTGCTGGGACATGCTTCCCTCTCGACGACGCAAGGGTATACTGCGGTCGATACGGCGCGCCTGATGGACGTCTATGCCCGCGCGCATCCCCGCGCCTGACCACGCCTTGCCGAGAGGACCCGGATGTCGCCCAAGCTGAAGGCCCTGTCGGTGCATCTTCTGACCGGAACGGGCGCTGTCCTGTCGATGCTGGCGATGCTGGCGGCGGTCGAGGAACGGTGGGACATGATGTTCCTGTGGCTGGTGGTGGCGTTGGTCGTCGATGGCATCGACGGCCCCTTGGCGCGCAAGTACGACGTCAAGACCAACTGGCCGACCTATGACGGCGTGCTGCTGGACCTGATCATCGACTATCTGACCTATGTGTTCATCCCGGCCTTTGCGCTGTTCAAGTCGGGGCTGCTGACCGGCTGGACGGGGTGGCTGGCGATCATCGTGATCGTCTATGGGTCGGTCATCTATTTCGTCGATACCCGCATGAAAACGCGCGACAATTCGTTTGCGGGATTTCCTGCGTGCTGGAACATGGTGGTGCTGGTGTTGTTCTCGCTGCACCCGGGGCAGTGGGTGACGTTGTTCATCGTGGTGGCGTTGACCGTCGCGATGTTCACCAACCTCAAGTTCATCCATCCGGTGCGCACAGACCGCTGGCGTCCGTTGTCGCTGACCATGGCGCTGGGTTGGTGCGGATTTGCCGGGTGGGCGGCGTGGGTCGACTTCTACCCCGCCTCATGGGCGCATTGGGGGCTGGTAGTGACCTCGGTCTACCTTGTTGCGGCAGGGATCGTGCAGCAGGTGGTGCCAGAGGCGAACCATCGCCGCCGCTGACTCTTCTTCCAGTTTCTCCTTGCACAAATACTCCGGGGTTTGCCACCGGGAGCGCCACCGGTTCAAGAGACCGGTGGCGTGGGGGGCTGGCCCCCGGCTTCGGGCCGACAGGGGAACGTCAGGCGCGCAGCGTGCCGCCCGTCGCCTTTGCCACCTTCTCGACGATGCGTGCCGATACCGCCTCGATCTCGGCCTCGGTCAGGGTGCGCTCGGATGGCTGCAGGCGCACGGTCAGGGCGAGTGATTTCTTGCCCGCCCCCATCTGCGTCTCGGCCCGTTCGCCTGCGAAATGGTCGAACACGCGCACGCTTTCGATCAGGGCCTTGTCGGCCCCTTGGGCGGCGTTGACGGCCACCAAGGCCTCGACCCCGGCATCGACGACAAAGGCAAAGTCACGCTCGACCGCCTGAAGGTCGGACAGCGTCAGGGCGGGCTTTGTGGGGATTTTGACCTTGGGCATCGGTATGGCAGCGGGGGACAGGGTGAAGGCCACGGCGGGGCCCTTGACGTCCATCGCGGCCAGAATGCGGGGATGCACTTCGCCGAAGGTGGCGATGCGCTGCGGGCCAAGGCCGATCACGCCCGACCGGCCGGGGTGCCACCAGCCATCGGCCTTGCGGGTGATCTGCACGCGGGCGGGGGCGCCGAGGGCGGACAGCAGCGCCTCGACATCCGCCCGCGCGTCGTAGACATCGACGGCGCGGCGGGGGCCGTGGGGTTCGCGGGGGGCGGCGTGGCCGACCAGCAGGCCCGCGACCTGCGTCGCCTGTTCACCGGGCTCACCGCCCGAGAACACCGGACCCACCTCGAACAACGCAAGGTCCATCATGCCGCGCGCCTGATTGCGGGCCGCCGCCGCCAGAAGGCCGGGCAAGAGGTCGGGGCGCAGATGCGTCATCTCGGACGAGATCGGGTTGTCCACCTGCACCGCATCGGTGCCGCCGCCGAACAGCGCCGCTGCCCGCCCGGCGATGAAGCTGTAGGTGATGCATTCGTTGTAGCCCGCCGCCGCAAGCACCCGCCGGGCGCTGCGTTCGCGGGTTTGCGCGGGCGTGAGGATCGGCTTTGGCACACCCGGTGCGGGGCGGGGCAGGGGCACGCCTTGCAGGCGGGCAAGCGAGGCCACGCGGGCCACTTCCTCGACCAGATCGGCGTCGCCCTGCACGTCGGGCCGCCATGAGGGGGGGGTGGCGGTGTTGCCATCCAGGGTGAAACCAAGGGCGGTCAGGGTGGCGCGCTGTGTGGCCTCGGGGATGTCCATGCCGACAAGGCGGGCGGCGCGGGCGGGGTCGAAGCGGTAGTGGCGCGTGGTGTCGGGCACGGCGCCGTCCATCGCAAGGTCGGACGCCTGACCGCCGCAGAGGTCAAGGATCATCTGCGTGGCAAGGTCCAGCCCGGGCAGGGTGAAGGCGGGGTCGACCCCTCGCTCGAACCGGTACCGCGCATCCGAGTTGATGCGCAGGGCGCGGCCCGTGGTGGCGATGGTGATGGGGTCCCAATATGCGCTTTCGAGGAACACGTCGGTGGTGGCCGGGGTCACGCCCGATGCCTGTCCGCCCATGATGCCCGCCAGCGATTCCGGACCGTTGTCGTCGGAAATCAGCATCATGCCGGGGGCCATGGCATAGGTCTTGCCGTCCAGCGCCAAGAGCGATTCGGTGCCGTCTGCAGGGTGGATGCGCAGCGTTCCCGTGACCTTGGCCGCATCGAACACATGCAGCGGGCGGTTCAGGCCGAAGGTGAAAAAGTTGGTGATGTCGACCAGCGCCGAAATCGGGCGCAGGCCCACGGCGCGCAGGCGGGCCGTCAGCCAGTCGGGCGAGGGGCCGTTGGTGACACCGCGAATAAGGCGGCCTGCGAACAGGGGGCAGCCTTTTGTCTTGAGCGCGGGGTCGATGGCAACTGCGATGGGGCAGGGGAAGCCGCCGGTGATCGCAGGGATGGGAAGCGGACGCAGCACGCCCAACCCACGCGCCGCCAGATCGCGCGCGATGCCGCGCACGCCCAGGGCGTCGGGGCGGTTCGGGGTGACCTTGATCCAGATCATCGGGTCGGCCAGACCCTTCCAGTCGATGAAACGCGCTCCCAACGGGGCGTCGGCGGGCAGGTCGATGATGCCGTCGTGATCGTCAGACAGCATCAGTTCGCGTTCGGAACAGAGCATGCCATTGGATTCCACACCCCGGATGACGCCGGGTTTGAGGTCAACGCCAGTGCCCGGCACATGCGTGCCTGTGGGCGCGAACACGCCCACCAGCCCGGTACGGGCATTGGGCGCGCCGCAGACCACCTGCACCTCGACTGCCGCCGTACCCGGACCGCCGGGGTAGGTTTCCACCCGGCAGACGCGGAGGCGGTCGGCGTTCGGGTGCTGCACAGCCTCGATCACCCGCGCGATGCGGAAGGCCCCCAGTTTCGCCGCCGGATCCTCGACGCCCTCAACCTCGTGGCCAAGGTCGGTCAGGGCATCAAGGATTGCAGGCAGGGCTGCATCGGTTTCCAGATGATCGCGCAGCCATGACAGGGTGAATTTCACGGGGTTGTGCTCCTGAAGGGCGAAAGATCAGCGCGACGGGGCATAGCGCAATCGGCAGAGATGGGAAAGGGCGCGGGTTTCGGATGTGGAAACAGCTTGTTCACGCGCAAGGCAGGGTTGTTTACTCGCTATCAAGGATTGTGGCGTTAAAAGGGCAGGATGGATGACTGGCTGACCATTCCGACTGACCGCAGAACCCTGCCCACGGGGCGGTTGTGCGTGATCCTGGCGTTGACGGTCTTGCTGGTGATCGTGTCGCAGGTACGCCCGGCGAAGGCGGTACGTGACGAGCCGCCACAGGCCGTGCCCGGCTGACTGCGACGTTACTCGGCGGCGACGGGGGTGGGGTCGGCGAAACGGACGATGTCCAGCATGATCCGGTTCAGTTCAAAATCCTTGGGCGTGTAGACGGCGGCGACACCCATGGCGCGCAGCGTGGCCGCGTCATCCTCGGGGATGATGCCGCCCACCACGACCGGCACATCGGCCATGCCGCCCTTGCGCAGGCCGTCCAGCACCTCGGCGATCAGCGGCAGGTGTGACCCGGACAGGATCGACAGGCCGACGACATGGGCGCGCTGTTCGGCTGCCGCCGCCACGATTTCGGCGGGGGTCAGGCGGATGCCTTCGTAGTGGATGGCCATGCCGCAGTCGCGGGCGCGGGCGGCGATCTGTTCGGCGCCGTTGGAATGGCCGTCAAGACCGGGTTTGCCCATGAGGAACGTCAGCGGGCGGCCCAGTTTTGCGGCCACCGATGCCACCGCATCGCGGATCGGCTGCAGCCCCTCGGTGCGGTTCGAGGGGCTTTGGGATACGCCGGTGGGGGCGCGGTATTCGCCGAAGGCGGCGCGCACCACGCCGCCCCATTCGCCGGTGGTGGCCCCGGCGCGGGCCGCCGCGATAGAGGCGGTCATGACGTTCTGGCCAGTGTCGCAGGCCTGCCGCAGGGCCGTCAGTGCGGCCTTGACCGCAGCATCATCGCGGCTGTTGCGCCAGGCGGTCAGGCGGGCGATCTGGTCAGCCTCGGCCAGGGGGTCGGCCTGCATGATCGACCCTTCGCCGGTGGTCAGGGGCGAGGGTTCGGTGCCGGTAAAGCGGTTGACGCCGACGACAGTGGTTTCCTTGGATTCAATCCGCGCCAGACGTTCCGAGTTGCTGTCGACGAGCCGCCCCTTCATGTATTCAATCGCCGCGACCGCCCCGCCCATCGCGTCGATCTGTGCCAGTTCGTTGCGCGCGCCGTCCTTGAGCGCCTGCACCTTGCGGTCAATCGCGGGGTTGCCGTCAAACAGGTCGTCGTATTCCAGAAGGTCGGTCTCGTAGGCGAGGATCTGCTGCATCCGCAGTGACCATTGCTGATCCCAGGGACGGGGCAGGCCCAGAGCCTCATTCCACGCGGGCAGTTGCACGGCGCGGGCGCGGGCGGATTTCGACAGGGTGACGGCGAGCATTTCCAGAAGGATGCGGTAGACGTTGTTTTCGGGCTGTTGTTCGGTCAGGCCAAGGGAATTGACCTGCACGCCATAGCGGAAGCGGCGGTATTTGGCGTCAGTGACGCTGTAGCGTTCGAGGCAGATTTCGTCCCACAGTTCCGTGAAGGCGCGCATCTTGCACAGTTCGGTGACGAACCGGATGCCTGCGTTCACGAAGAAACTGATCCGGCCCACCATGGCGGGGAAATCGGCATCGCTGACCTTGCCGCGCAGGTCGTCCAGCACGGCCTGTGCGGTGGCAAGGGCAAAGGCCAGTTCCTGTTCAGGCGTCGCCCCCGCCTCTTGCAGATGGTAGGAACAGACGTTCATCGGGTTCCACTTGGGCAGGTGGCTTTGGGTATAGGCCGCGACGTCAGTGATCATCCGCAAGGACGGCTTCGGCGGGCAGATGTAGGTGCCGCGCGACAGATATTCCTTGATGAGGTCGTTCTGCACGGTGCCTTGCAGGGCCGCGACATCGGCCCCCTGCTCTTCAGCCGCCGCGATGTACAGGGCCAGAAGCCACGGGGCGGTGGCGTTGATCGTCATCGAGGTGTTCATCTTATCCAGCGGGATATCGGCAAACAGCGTCCGCATGTCGCCCAGATGGCTGATCGGTACGCCCACCTTGCCCACCTCGCCCCGTGCCAGTTCGTGGTCGCTGTCATAACCGGTCTGGGTGGGCAGATCGAAGGCCACCGACAGGCCGGTCTGGCCCTTGGACAAGTTGGTGCGGTACAGCGCGTTCGACGCGGTGGCGGTGGAGTGGCCCGCATAGGTGCGGAACAGCCAGGGCGCTTCCTTGGTCATGTCGGGCCTTTCCTTGCGCAAGATCGTTGCGTTTGGGGTCAGATAGGCGACATTTCGTTCCGTTGTCAATTCGCTGCAACGCGGCATGGGTGGATTTACGGATGTCTGTACTGGGCCTAGGGTCGTGGCATGGGCGCATCGGTTGAAATACCTGTCTGGCTGTTGATCGTGGTGGCGGTGCTGGCGGCCATCGCGGCCTTGGACCGGGTGATCGGGCCCGGCATCCGCTGGGTCCTGCGGCGGCGGATGGAGCGGGCGGTGGGGCGGTTGAACACGCGGTTGCAGCGCAAGATCGAGCCGTTCCGGCTGGCGCGGCGCCGCGACATGATCGTGCGGCTGGCCTATGACGCGCGGGTGATGGAAGCGGTGGCGGACCATGCGGCAGAGACGGGCGTTCCGGGTTCGGTCGCCTTTGCCGAGGCGGAACGGTATGCGCGCGAGATTGTGCCGGGGTTTTCGACGACGCTGTATTTCGGCTTTGCCACCCGGGCGGCGCGGGGGCTGAGCCGGATTTTCTTTCGGGTGCGGGTGGGAAAGATTGATGCGGCACTGGCAGAGATCGACCCCAAGGCCACGGTCATCTTTGTGATGAACCACCGGTCAAACATGGATTATGTGCTTATTACCTGGCTGGTCGCTGACCGGTCGGCCCTGTCCTATGCGGTGGGGGAGTGGGCGCGGGTGTGGCCGCTGGCACCCCTGATCCGCGCGATGGGGGGGTTCTTCATCCGCCGCAACAGCCGCAACACGCTGTATCGGCGGGTGCTGGCGCGGTACATGCAGATCGCCACGGAACAGGGCACCACGCAAGCCATGTTCCCCGAGGGCGGGCTGTCGCTGACCGGGCGGGTGGGGCCTGCGAAGATGGGGTTGTTGTCCTATGTCGTGGCGGGGTTTGAGCCCGGCGGGCGGGATGTGGTTTTCGTGCCGGTGGGGCTGTCCTATGACCGGGTGCTGGAGGACGGTCTGCTGATTGCCGCAGCACAGAAGGGCGACTGGCGGTTCCGCCCGCGCATCCTGCGGCTGGCCTGGGACACGGTGCGGATCGCCTGGGCGCGGGGGATGGGGCGGCTGTATCTTTACGGCTCGGCGGCGGCGGGGTTCGGGCCGCCGCTGTCCTTGCGCGACCATCTGGCGGCGGGCGGCGATGTCGAGGGGTTGGGGGCGCGGCTGATGGCGGCGATCACCCGCGTTGTGCCGGTGCTGCCGGTGCCCCTGGTGGCGGCGGTGCTGGCCGAGGGCGGCGTCACCCGCGCCGATGTCGAGCCGCGCGTGGCCGCGATGATCGAACGGCTGGTGGCGGCGGACGCGGTGGTGAAACTGCCGCCGCAGGGGTTGGCGTTCACCGTGTCCGAAGGGCTGAACGCACTGGTCGCGCGGGGGATCGTGGGGGATGACCTGCGGGTCGTGCCAGACAAGGCGGCCTACCTTGCGTTCTACGCCGCCCCGGTGCAGCAGGCGCTTGAGGTTGCTGCAACGCAGCAGACATAAAGTTACAAGATACGGCGGGTAATCTATTGCAAAGTTGCGCAATGAATCCTATCCCTGCCGCCGGGATGCGTTGATACTGCGGCGCGGCATGGCAAGGAGAGGCGGGCATGGCACTCGACACGCACCAGGGGATTGTCGCCTATGATGCCCCGGTAAAAGACCTGTACGCCATCGGCGAGATGCCCCCTCTGGGCCATGTTCCCGCAAAGATGCATGCCTGGACGATCCGCCGCGAACGCCACGGCGAGCCGGAGACGGCGATGCAGGTCGAGGTTGTGGATACCTGGGCCATCGAGGCGAACGAGGTGCTGGTTCTGGTGATGGCGGCGGGCGTCAACTACAACGGGGTCTGGGCCTGCCTTGGCCAGCCGATCAGCGTTTTCGATGGCCACAAGCAGCCCTACGCCGTGCTGGGTTCGGATGCGGCGGGCATCGTCTGGGCGGTCGGCAGCAAGGTGCGCCGCTGGAAGGTGGGCGACGAGGTGGTGGTTCACTGCAACCAGGATGACGGCGACGACGAAGAGTGCAACGGCGGCGATCCGATGTATTCCGCCACGCAGCGCATCTGGGGATACGAGACGCACGACGGGTCATTCTCACAGTTCACCCGGGTGCAGGCGCAACAACTGATGCCGCGCCCGCGCCACCTGACGTGGGAGGAATCCGCCTGCTACACCCTGACGCTTGCCACCGCCTATCGCATGCTGTTCGGCCACGAACCGCATGATCTGAAGCCCGGGCAGAACGTGCTGGTCTGGGGGGCGTCGGGGGGCCTTGGGTCCTATGCGATCCAGTTGATAAATACGGCCGGGGCCAATGCCGTCGCGGTGATCAGCGAAGAGGACAAGCGCGCCTTTGTCATGGGTCTGGGGGCCAAGGGGGCGATCAACCGCAAGGATTTCACCTGCTGGGGTCAGATGCCCACGGTCAACACGCCCGAGTACAACGATTGGCTGAAAGAGGCGCGGCGGTTCGGCAAGGCGATCTGGGACATCACCGGCAAGGGTGTGTCGGTGGATATGGTGTTTGAGCATCCGGGCGAGGCGACGTTTCCGGTCAGTTCGCTGGTCTGCAAGAAGGGCGGCATGGTGGTGATCTGTGCGGGCACCACGGGGTTCAACTGTACCTTTGACGTGCGGTACATGTGGATGCATCAGAAGCGGTTGCAGGGGTCGCACTTTGCGCATCTGAAACAGGCGTCCGCCGCCAACAAGCTGATGCTGGAGCGGCGGCTTGACCCCTGTATGTCCGAGGTGTTCCCCTGGGCCGAAATTCCGCAGGCGCATGGCAAGATGCGCCGCAACGAGCACAAGCCGGGCAACATGGCAGTGTTGGTGCAGGCGCCGCGCACCGGGTTGCGCACGTTCGAGGATACGCTGGAGGCCAGCCGCGCGCGGTAATCAGCCCTTGGGTTTGTCCCCGATGGTGATGTGCCACCACCGGGGGCGCCTGGTGACATAGGGATGGCCGATGGGGGCAAGTTCCTTGCGGTTGGCGCTGTCGAAGCTGCCCAACATCAGGGCGACGGTCGGCGCGTCGTCCACCGCCCCAAGCGTGCTGCCGCAGGTCGCACAGAAGGCGCGGCTGGACCGTTCCGATGATCGCCAGACGGCAGGCTGGCCACCCGGCCCGGTCCAGCGCACAGCGTCGCATGGAAACTCCACCCACGCGAGTGTCAGCCCGCCAGAATGCCGCTGGCACATCGTGCACGAGCAGGTATGCGGCCAACCTGCGGGACCTTCGGCTTCGAAACGGATGCTGCCGCAAAGGCAACCACCCTTGTAGCGACGTGTCATTCTTGCCGATCCCTGCGCTGTTTCCCCAAACATGGATGGATTCCGGGCACCCGACAACAACGATGCAACCCGGCGCGGGCACAGTCGGCGCACTGTGTCGGTACCGGGAACACAGTGTTCCTGGAACAGCGGATATTCTGCCGCTCGGCGGGTGTTACGGTGAATGCGTGATTAACCGTGACCCCCGGGTGCGCCATGCGCCATGACTGGATCTTTGACGTGCTGACCGACCTGCGCCTTTATGCGCAGAGAAACAACCTGCCCGACACCGCAGAGGGGACCGAGGTTCTGTTGCGGCTGGTCCGGGCCGAGGTGTTGGCCCGTGCGGCAGACGATGACGACAGTGGCGAGGATGCGACCGGGTCGAGCGCGGCACCAAAGCGCGGCTTGCCGCATTAGGCGGCCCGATCCTCTGGCACGCCCGGCCAAGCCGGGCTATGCATTCCCTCATGTCCGTGCCAGCCATGCCGTTTTCCGAGGATCAGGCCGAGGCCTGGGATCGCCTGTCGCAGCTTTTGCGCGAAACGGGCGTCGATCTGGATGACGCGGTGCTGACCCCGATGGCCGAGGGGAAATCGGCGGTGATGGCGGTGGTGGGCAAGGCCGGTTCGGGCAAGACCATGCTTCTGGCCAGCCTGACCAAGGCCATGGTGGCGGCGGGTGTCGAGATCGTCTCGGGCGACTGGGAGGGGCGGCGGCGGCGTGACCGGCGGACGCTGGCCATTCTGGCCCCCACCAACAAGGCCGCCTCGGTGCTGCGCCTGCAGGGGGTGCCGGCAACGACGATCCACCGCATCCTTTACACCCCCGTCTATGACCCCCAGTATGAACGGATCGCCGAATGGCTGGCGGGTAACGGCCCGCGTCCGGTGGTCGAGGGGCTGACGGACCTGGCGCTGGACCGGGCCAAGGCGTTCCACGATACTGTGCCGTCGATCCCGGGTGCCTTGGCGGCGGCGGGGTTGCGGGGGTCGGATTTCATCAAGGGGTGGAAGCGGCGGGAAGAGCCGCTGGATATCGGGTTCGTCGACGAATCCTCGATGCTGGACGAGCGGCAACTGGAGGATCTGCAAGAGATTTTCCCGACGCTGGTGCTGTTCGGCGACCCCGCGCAGTTGGCCCCCGTGGGCCAGTCGGGTGAGATGGTATTCGACAAGCTGCCCGATGCCCGCAAGCTGAGCCTGCACCGCATTCACCGGCAGGCGATCGGCAACCCGATCCTTGATCTGGCACATGCACTGTCGGATGACGATGTGGGGTTCGGCGATTTCGAGCGGCTGGTGGAACGTGCGGCGCGGACCGATGACCGGGTGGTCGTGGCCGAGCGGGTGGACAGCGATCTGATGACACGGTCCCCCGTGCTGGTCTGGCGCAATGCCACGCGCATCCGGCTGATCACCGCGTTCCGCACCGCGCACGGGGCCCCGGATTATGAACTGATCCCGGGTGAGCCGCTCATCTGCGACGGGATCGAGTTGCCGCTGAAGCACCGCAAAAAGCGGATAGATCTTGAGGCGCGGGGGCTAATCAAGGGGGCGCAGGTGATCTACCTCGGCCCCGGTTCGCGCGATGGCTTTGCGCGGCTGCATGTGGTCGGGGCGGAAGAGCCGCAGGTGTCGGCGGCGGCGATTATCAAGATCGAGAAACCGGACGAGGCGGAACCGTTTATCCCCTCAGCCGCACGGATGGGGGCGGCGTTCCTGCACGGGTCGGCGGTGACGATCCACAAGGCGCAGGGATCACAATGGGATACCGTGCAGGTGTTCGCGCCCGATCTGTATGCCGCAGCGCAGTCGGGGCGGTCCGAGGCGGGGTTGCCGCTGTGGAAACGACTGGCCTATGTCGCGGTGACGCGGGCGCAGTCGCGGTTGTTGTGGGTGGTGCGCAACCGTCTGGCGCGGCCTGTGGCGGGGTTGGGGGTTGCCGATCTGGTACGCCAGCCTGCGGCAATGGCGCTGCAAGGCCCCGAGGAATTGTAGGGTGCGCAACGAATGCGCACCCCGTCAGTGCAGTTTCGCGCCGACCTGAGCGATGGATGCGTCGATGGCGTTCGACGCAGCCTCGGCGGTCATCTGTTTCGCCAGAAGATCACCCGCTGCGGCCACGGCCACGCTGACCGCCTGTTCGCGGACCTCGCGGATGGCAGCCTTTTCGGCCGAGGCGATGCGATCCTCGGCGGCGGCCAGACGGCGGGCGATGGAGCGTTTCAACTCATCCCGCGCCTCGGCGGCGGCCTTGGTGGCCTCATCGCGGGCGCTGGCAACGATACGGTCGGATTGCTCCTGCACGTCTTTCTTCTTGCGCTCATACGAGGCGAGGATGGTCTTGGCTTCGTCGCGCAACGCACGAGCCTCGTCCAGTTCGGCGCGGATGGTCATGGCGCGCTTGTCCAGCATGCCTGTCAGCATGCCGGGAACCTTGGCGTAGAACAGGATGCCCACGAAGATCAGAAATGACACCAACACGACAAAGTTCGTGTTGCCAAGCGACACGAACGGCCCGGTTGCGGCCTGTGCGGGCAGGGCCGCCAGTGTCGCCAGGGTTGCGATCAGACGTTTCATGCGCATCACCCCTTCATCCGCGCGGTCACGGCAGATTTCACTGCCGCTGCCGTCGCCTTGCCGCCAAGGGCTGCCACGATCTCGGCTGCCGTGTCGCGCGCCACTTCGCCGACGCTTTCGACCGCCCCGGCCCGGATTTCGTTGATCCGCGCCTCGGACACTGCCGTACGCTCACCGATGTCGGCGTCGGCCTTGGCGATGGCTGTGTCAAGGTCGGCCTGGATGTCGGCGCGAGCTTTGGCGACGATCTTGCCCGCCTCGGCGCGGGCCGAGGTCAGGGCGTCCTGATAGGCTTTTTCGGCCTCGACCGCCTTGGCCTTGAGTTCTTCTGCAGCGCCCAGATCGTTGATGATCGTGCCGCGACGTTCGGCCAGAACCGCGCCGATGCGGGGAAGGGCCACGCGGGTGAGGATCAGGTAGATGGCGACCAGCGATACCGCCAGCCAGAAGATCTGGTTCGGGTACCAGTCAAAGCACAGTTGCGGCATGCCAATGGCACCGCCGTCTGGTCCGACGCAGGCACCCGCAACCTCGGAGTGCAGGGCACCCTCGCCAATGTGTTCAATCGTCTCGGTGGCCATGCCGGTCTCCGCTGCTTGCATCAACCGGGCCGGGCGTCAGCCCGGCCCGTAAGATCGGTCGATGGATCAGACGGCGAACATCAACAGCAGGGCGATCAGGAACGAGAAGATGCCCAGTGCTTCGGCGAAAGCGATGCCGACGAACAGGTTCGCCATCTGGCCCGGTGCCGCCGACGGGTTGCGCAGCGCACCCGCAAGGAAGTTGCCGGCAATGTGGCCCACGCCGATGCCGGCGCCGCCCAGACCCATCGTTGCAAGACCTGCGCCGATGAACTTGCCCATTTCTGCGATATCGCCTTCCATAGTCCGTCTCCTTCAAAGATTTCGATGTGGGTTGAAGACCTTAGTGATGTGCGCCGCCAACAGCATCGCGCAGGTACACGCAGGTCAGGATGGTAAAGACATAGGCCTGCACGCAGGCCACCAGCACTTCAAGCGCATAGATCGCGACGATCCCGCCGACCACGAGCGGCGAGGCGACAGCCAGTGTCGCAAAGCCAGCGATCACCTTGATGACCGCGTGGCCCGCAAGGATGTTGCCGGCAAGTCGGATCGAGTGACTGACCGGGCGCACGAAGTAAGAGATCATTTCGATCAGCGCGAGGATCGGGCGGAGTGCCAGGGGCGCTGAGCTGACCCAGAACATGCCGAGAAAACCGATGCCGTTGCGCGCGAACCCGAGGATCGTGACCGCCAGAAATACCGCCATCGCCAGCACCACGGTGACCGCCACATGGCTGGTCGTGGCAAAGGACATCGGCAACAGCCCGAGGAGGTTGGAGAACAGGATGAACAGGAACAGGGTCATCACATAGGGGAAGTACTTGACCCCGTCGTGGCCCGTCACCTCTTCCACCATGTTGTGGATGAAGCCGTACATCAGTTCGGCAACCGACTGGCTGCGGGTCGGCACGATGGCGCGGCGCCGCGTGCCGATGACCATCAGGGCCGCGATGCACAGGACGGCAAGCGCCATCCATAGCGTCACGTTGGTGACAGTGTACCATGCGATGTGGTCGCCGCCGAACAGGGGCTTGACCACGAACTGGTCCATCGGGTGGATCGCGAAACCGCTGCCGCCTTCTGCCTCGCCCGCCATGCCCTAGCCCTTTCCGTTCATCGACTGCGCCGTGCGCAGCATCACGCGTATCCCTGCGGCGAAGCCCAGCAGGCAGAAGATCACCAGGAAGATGGGGCGCGTGTTGAACAACCAGTCCAACCCGAACCCGAACGAGAGACCGAGGAGCATCCCCGACACCAGTTCGATCACCATCCGCCAGGCCATCTCGCCCTGCGAGAATGCCTTGCCCGTCGCACCCTTTTCCGCCGGTTCAACCACGCTCCGTTTTTTGGCCAAGCGCGCCTCAAGCGCGCGGAGCCGTTCGGGATCAGGTTCGTCCGTCATCGTCGGGCCCTTTCGGGGTTGGCGTGATGAGTATGCGGCGAGGGGGTGCGAGTCAAGTCGGGATCGGGGGTGGGAGTTTTGCAGAAAACATCGTGAAAACATGGGGATGTAGGGTGCGGTGCAGGTGGTCCTTTGGCGTGGGTTGCGGCGGGGGGGGTGTCACCATGTTCAACCAATCGGTTGACGGTTTGGCGTGTTGCGGCCAAGGATGCGCCATGTCGGACGCCCTGGACCTTGCCTTTTCCGCCCTTGCCGACCCCACAAGGCGGGCCATTCTTGCGATGCTTCTGGAGGATGACATGGCGGTCACCGACGTGGCCGAGCCGTTTGCCATGTCGCTGGCGGCAATATCGAAGCATCTCAAGGTGTTGGCGGATGCGGGGCTGATCGTGCAGGAACGCCGGGGGCGGGTGACGTGGTGCAAGCTGGAACCTGACGCGATGCGGGGGGCGTCGGTCTGGATGCAGGGGTTCGGGCAGTTCGATCCGGTGGATCTGGACGGGTTCGAGCGGTTCCTGTTGCAGGAATTGCCCGAGGGCGATCCGGGGGTTAACCTGCCGGATTGACGGCAGAAGCGGTGTCTGCATCGGATGCACAACCGATGCACAACCCATGCATACGCGCGCGGGGTTCTGCGGGCATTAACTTTTGGTCCCCGCCCGGACTGACCCGTCGCAGGCAGACCCCGTCGCGGCCCAAGGTCACTTCAGGTTGGCATCCAGAAAGCCGATGGTCTGGCCCACCATTTCGTCCAGCGTCTGCGGCTCGGTGAAGGCGTTGAACACATGGTCCATCTCGGCGGTCCACAGCGTTTCGGGCCCGTCATGCGCCGCGATCAGCGCGTCGGCCTGCGCCGGGGGCACGGTGGTGTCGAGCGTGCCTTTGGTCACGAACAGGGGGCCTTTGTAGGCGGCAATCTCGGCCAGGGGGTCAAAGCCTGCGACCCCCTCGAAATAGCCCTGCTTCAGCGCAATCTCGGCCCCCCATGGCAGGGTGATCTTCAGGGGCGTGTCGCCGGTCGTCAGCCCCTTGGTCAGGGTATCTGCCCCGAGAAGGCCACCGAATGTCGCTTCGGGGTCGGCCACAGCCTCCCACAGGGCGACGGCGTCGGGGGTGCCGGTGCGGCCGGCGACGGCGGTGGCGACGAGGCCGCCCTGGCTCCAGCCGATGATGCCCAGTTGGTCGCCGTTGACGCGGGGGTCGGCGGTCATCAGCGTCATCGCAGCGATGCCGTCCTGCACCTGTCCTTCAAAGGTGGTGTCGGCAAAGTCGCCCGCACTTTCGCCTGATCCGCGAAAGTCGATGCGCAGGCTGGCGTAGCCTGCTGACGCCAAGAGCCGCGCCGTTCGGGAAAATACGCCGTCGGTGGTGGTCGCCACCGCCAGTTCGTCGCGGCTGCCGGTAAAGCCGTGGAACAACAGCACAACCGGGGCCGGGCCGCCTTCGGGCAGGTTCAGGGTGCCGACAACCTTGGCGCCCTGACTGTCAAAGGTGATGATCTGTTCGTCTGCCCGGGCGGCCAATGGTATCGCAAGGGTCAGGGCTGTAATCAGAAGGGCCGGTTGGATGCGCATCATCGAAAGCCTCCGCCAGATGTCCAGACGGAAGTAGGCATCCGGTCGTAGGCCCTGTCAACGAAAACCGGGATGGGGTTTCAGGCACCGTTTCCTGTCGTCCAGTCCCCTTCGAAATCCGACGGCACGAGGAGGTTGTGACGGCCAAGCGCCCTGACGTCACGTTCACCACACAGCGCCATGGTGATGTCGAGTTCCTTCTGCATCACCTCAAGCGCCCGCGTCACCCCGGCCTGCCCCATCGCCCCCAGACCGTAGATGTAACTGCGCCCGATCATCGTGCCTTTCGCCCCCATGGCCAGTGCCTTGAGGATGTCCTGCCCGGTGCGGATGCCGCCGTCCATCCACACCTCGGTGCGGTCACCGACGGCGCGGACGATGGAGGGGAGCATGCGGATGGACGACAGCGCACCGTCCAGTTGCCGGCCGCCATGGTTCGACACGATGATGGCATCGGCACCGGCATCGGCGGCCATGCGGGCATCGTCGGCGTCGAGGATGCCCTTGAGGATGAACTTGCCGCCCCACTGGTCGCGGATGCGGGTGACCTTGCCCCAGTCGAGTTTCGGGTCGAACTGTTCGTTGGCCCATGCCGTGAGGTCGGACAGTTTCTCGACGTTCTTCACGTGGCCGACGATGTTGCGGAACTGGCGGCGCGGGGTTTGCAGCATGCCAAGCGCCCATTGGGGTTTGGTGGCGATGTTGATGAGGTTGGGGATGGTCAGTTTCGGCGGGCTGGAGAGGCCGTTTTTCAGGTCTTTGTGCCGTTGGCCGAGGATTTGCAGATCGAGCGTGAGGACGAGGGCCGAGCATTTGGCAGCCCTTGCCCGTTCGATGATGGCATCGACGAAATCCTCGTCGCGCATGACGTACAACTGGAACCAGAAGGGGGTGGGGCTGTGGGCCGCGACATCCTCGATCGAGCAGATCGACATGGTCGAGAGGGTGTAGGGCACGCCGAAGGCAGCGGCGGCGCGGGCGGCCTTGATCTCGCCATCCGGGGTTTGCATGCCGGTGGAGCCTACGGGGGCGAGGGCCACGGGCATGGTGACTTTTTGCCCGATCATGGTGGATTCGTGGACGCGGCCCGACAGGTCACGCGCGACGCGCTGGCGCAGGCGGATTTTCGCGAAATCCGAGGTGTTGTCGCGAAAGGTCTGTTCGGTGTAGCTGCCGCTTTCGCAGTAGTCGAAGAACATCTTTGGCGTGCGGCGGCGGTACATTGCCTTGAGGTCGTCGATACAGGTGATGACAGGCATGATTTTCCCCGAAGTCTGGTCAAATTGCCTTACCAATTCACCCGATGCGCCGCAAGCGCCTGCCGTGACGGATTGCCCTTGCATGTGATGCGATATCGTACTAGATAGTCCGATATCGCATCACATCAGGAGGCTGCCATGACCCTTTCCCGACGCAAGTTGATCGCCCTGATCGGTGGCGGCACGATTGTTGCCGCCACCGCGCCGCTGGCGGCCATCGCCACGCGGACGCCGCGCACGGCCACGCTGCCATGGGCGGCGGCGGGGGTGGAAACCGAGCCGCGCCGGCGGGCGCTGTCCTATGCGCTGCTGGCGCCAAACCCGCACAACCGCCAGCCGTGGCTGGTGGACCTGCGGACCGAAGGGGAGGTGACGTTGTATGCCGACCCCGCGCGGATGCTGCCGGTGACCGACCCGATGAACCGCCAGATCACGCTGGGGTTGGGCGGGTTTCTGGAACTGATGCGGATGGCGGCCAGCCATGGCGGGCGGCGGGTGACGATCACGCCGTTCCCCGAAGGAGAGGATGCGGCGGGGCTGGATGCGCGGCCGGTGGCGCGGGCGGTGTTTGTGGCGGATGCGGGGGTGGCGCCTGATCCGCTGTTTGCGCAGGTGATGCAGCGGCGGTCGAACAAGGAGCCTTATGATACGGCGCGCGCCGTGCCGGCGTCGGCGCTGGGGGTGATTGGCGCGGCGGTGAGTGGCGGGTTTGGCGGCACGGTCGAGATGGCGGCGGTGGCCGAGTTGCGGGCGCTGACCCATGCCGCGCTGAAGCTGGAGTTCACCACGGCGCGCACCTTGCAGGAAAGCATCGACCTGTTCCGCATCGGTGGTGCTGAGGTGGACGCGAACCCGGACGGCATCGATTTTTCCGGGCCGATGTTCGAGGTGATGGGGGCGACGGGGCTGTTCACCCGCGAGAATGCCGCCGATCCGGGGTCGGCGTCGTTCGGGGCGGCGCTGGACATGATCGACGGCAATGCCAACTCTGCGATGGGGTTTGTGTGGTTGACGACGCCCGGCAATTCCCGGGCGGAGCAACTGGCGGCGGGGGCTGACTGGTTGCGGGTCAATCTGGCGCTGACGGGGCTGGGTCTGGCGGTGCAGCCGATGAGCCAGGCGTTGCAGGAGTTTCCCGAGATGGCCGAACTTTATGCCGGCGTCCACGCGGCGCTTGCGCCGGACGGGGGGACTGTGCAGATGCTGGGGCGGATCGGGTATGGGTCGGAGGTTCCGCCCAGCCCGCGCTGGCCCTTGGAGACGCGCATCCTGTGAACGAACCCCCTTCCCCCTCTGGCGCGGGCCTGTGGTTTGCGCTGTTCAACGAGATCGGGATCCTGGCGCAACTGAGCCGTGCCTTGTTCGAGGCGCGGCTGCCGGAGGGGTTCCTGTTGCCGCAGTTCGTGGTGTTGAACCATCTGGTGCGGGTGGGGGACGGGCCGACGCCGTTGCAACTGGCGCGCGCGTTTCAGGTGCCGAAGACGTCGATGACCCACACGCTGGCGGTGCTGGAGCGGGCAGGGCTGGTGCGGGTGGCGCCGAACCCGGGCGACGGGCGGTCGAAATGCGTGTGGATCACGGAGGCGGGGCGGGCGTTCCGCGAAAGTGCGATTGCCGGCCTCGGCCCCGACATGGCGGCGCTGGAGGCGCGGTTCGCGGGGGCGCGGTTGGTGCCGGTTCTGCCGGTTCTGGCGGCGCTGCGGGCCGAGATGGACGCGATGCGCGACTGAAGGGGGTCAGGCGGAATGGGCACCGGCGGCAAGGCTGGCCACGAAGGCCAGCACCTCGGCCACGGGTTTGCCCGCGCCGATTTCCTTGACGATGGCCGATCCCACAACGGCACCATCAGCGACGGACGCGATGGCGCGGGCCTGTTCGGGGGTGGTGATGCCGAAGCCGACGATCACCGGCAGGTCGGTTGACGCCTTGATGCGGGCAACCTCGGGGGCGACGTCGGCGGACTGGGCGGCGGCGGCGCCGGTGATGCCGGTGATCGAGACGTAGTAGACGAAGCCCGAGGTATTCTGCAGCACGCGCGGCAGGCGTTTGGCATCGGTGGTGGGGGTGGCGAGGCGGATGAAGTTGAGGCCGGCCTTTTGCGCGGGGAGGCACAACTCGGCGTCCTCTTCGGGCGGCAGGTCGACGATGATGAGGCCGTCGATGCCTGCCGTGCGGGCGTCGGTCAGGAAGCGGTCGACGCCACGGGCGTAGATCGGGTTGTAGTAGCCCATGAGGACGATGGGGGTGGTGGCATCCCCCGTGCGGAACGCCTGCACCATATCAAGCGTCTTCTGCAGCGTCTGCCCGGCCTCAAGCGCACGCTGGCCTGCAAGCTGGATCGTCGGGCCGTCGGCCATCGGATCGGTGAACGGCAGGCCCAGTTCGATGATGTCGACCCCGGCCCCCGGCAGGCCCTGCATGATGGCAAGCGAGGTGGCGGCGTCGGGGTCGCCGGCCATGATGTAGGATACGAACGCCTTTTTTCCCTCGGCGCGCAGGCGGGCAAATGTGGTGTCGATCCGCGTCATGGGTGTCTCCGGGCAAGTATTCCGAGACCGGGTTTGCCATGGCGGCATGGGGGAAATCAATGGGCGGCAATTGGGGGGACAAGGGGAAGCACCATGATCAGGCAGGGGTTTTCGGGGCCCCAGAGTTCGGTCGTCTCGAACGCGGGCAGAAAGCCGCAGGCGGTGTAGAAACGGCGGGTGCGGGCATAAAAGGGGTCGGGGTGCGAGGGGCCTATCGTACGCACCACCAGAAGGCGCGCGTCGTGATCCCGTGCCCACAGGATGATCCCGGCCATCAGCGCCTGACCAAAGCCGCGCCCGTGATGGGCGCGCATGAGGCCCATGCAGGTGATTTCCACCGCGCCGGGAAGCGTTGCCTGCAGGCAGGCAACGCCGATGGGATTGCTAAGATGCCGGGCTTCGATCATCGGCAGGGCGGACGACGCGGCGACGTAGTGGTCAAGCGCATCGGGCTGGCCGAACCAGTCGGGCAGATCGTCCAGCACCTGCCGCACCAGAGCCGGGTCGCCCTGCGGGTGGCGAAGGATACCGACGTCTTCGGCGTTCACTGCACCACCGCAGGCGATGTTGCGGCGTCGCGGTCACCGGCCATGATGATGGCCTCGAACGCCTTGCGGCCCTGTCCGCGCAATCGCGCGAAGGTATCGTCGATCCTGATCATCTGGCCGGCCGCCCCCGCCTGTGTTTTCGTGATCTGCGAGGGCATACGGCGGGAAATCAATCCCTCAGGCAGCCGTCTGCGGTTGCACGCCGATCATCCAATGGGTTCCGAACTGGTCCTTCAACATCCCGAAGGCGGGCGACCAGAAGGTGGGCCCCATCGGCACGATCACCGCCCCACCCGCCAGCAGCGCATCATAGATGCGGTGGCCTTCGGGCGTCGTTGCGGGTGCTGTCATCACGCTGAACGCCGCCTGGGTGTCGCCCGTAACACTTTCTGGATAATCCGAGGCCATCATCACATCGCCGTTCACGCTGAACTGGCCATGCATGACGCGCGCAGAGGAGGGCGCACCCGACCCCCCAGACGCATCGGGATAGCGCATCAGTTGCAGGTCAGTTGCGCCGAATACGGCGGCGTAGAACTGCATCGCAGCCTCGCAGGTTCCCTGAAAATGGATGTACGGCATGAAAGACATGGCGGACCTCGCTGCGGTTGGATTGATAGCTAGTCTGGGGCCTCGGGGGCCATTCGCAAAGCCTGAACCTTGGGGCCCAACCCGCCGGAACGGAACCCGACGACAGCGGCGATCCGTGATAGGGGGGTCGTTACTGGCCCGCACTCACCGTCGGGGGTCCGGCATGGAAGGGTTCGCGACGCAATGCCCGTGCGCCTAGCGGCGGCGGCGGTGGGCGGGGGGGATCGAGAGGGTGGCGCGGTATTTGGCGATGGTGCGGCGGGCGGGGGCGATGCTGCCCTCGGCCAGCGCTGTCGCAAGGGCGGCATCGCTGAGGGGGGCGGATTTGTCTTCGGCGGTGACAAGGCGCGCCAGTCGGGCGCGCAGGGCGCCTGCGGCGGGGCCGGTGTCCTGTTCGGCATCGCGTTTCAGGGCGGCGGTGAACAGGTGGCGCAGCCAGAAGGTGCCCGCCGGTGTGTCGATGGCGGCACCGGCGACGGCGCGGCTGACGGTGCTGATGTGCAGGGTCAGGGCGCCGGCCACGTCTGCCATCGTCATCGGCACCAGTGCGGTCGCACCTTGGGTGATCAGTGCCTCTTGCCGGCGCAGGATTTCGGAGGCGATCCGCAGAAGGGTGGACGACCGGGCTTCAACCTGACGGCAGACCTCTTGGGCGGCCTGGCGCTGGCTGCGGTCGGTGTCGGTCAGGGGGGTGGTGCCGCGCGGGGCCAGTGTCACGTCGGGCAGGGCCGAGCGGTTGAGCGCCACCTGCCAGCCCGCGCTGGACGGGCTGACAACAAGATCGGGTTCGCGGACGGGGGCCGAGCCGGGGTCAAAGGCCGCACCGGGTTTGGGGTTCAGGCCACGGATCTGGCGCTGGCGCAGGGTTATGTCGGTGTCCGTCACGCCGCCCAGGCGGGCGAGGCGCGCAAGGTCGCCCGATGCCAAGAGGTCGAGCCGCCCGAGGACCACGGCCATTGTGGCATCAAGCAGTCCCGCCTCGCGGCATTGCAGTTCAAGGCATTCGGCCAGTGTCCGTGCGAAAAGGCCCGCCGGATCGGCGCGCTGCAACTGGTGCAACAGCGCCTCGGCGTCCGGCAGGGACAGGCGGGCGTCGCGGGCGAGGTCGGGCAGCGGGCGGCCAAGCCAGCCGGAAGGTTCCAGCGCCTCGGCAAAGATCATCGCGGCGGGGCGGAGGGACGGGGGGATAAGGCGGTCAATCTCGGTGGTGACATGGGCCATGAGGCTGGGCCCTGCACCGCCTGTGGTGGTCGCGATGTCATAGGTCTGGCCGCGCAGGGTGGCCAGCGCCCGCGACCAGCGCGGCAGCCATTCGCCCGGCGGTGGCGGGGCGAGGCGCAGCCAGGGGTTCTGGGCCGATTGTTCCTCAAGGTACAGGGTCAGGCCGCTGGAATCCTGCCGCAGCACCCTGATCGACGACGCCAGCCCGAGGTTGAGCGCCAGCCGCTGTGTCTGGCGGATCTCGGTGCGCTGGCGCTGGTTCATGGCGGGTCCGTTCGGGGGATGGTCGGGGAAGGTTAGGCGAGGGGGGCGGGGTGGGCAACCCGGGGTTGATGTGCATGTTGAAGAGGCGAACAGGATGAGGCTTTGCGGAACCGCAATCAGGGTGCGTGAACCGCAATTTGTGGCCGGAACCGATTTCTTCAAAGAAATCGGCCCGGAGTTTTTGAAAACTCCGAAGTGGCGATGGGTCGGTTGCGGCGATTCCACAGAGGGCCATGCCGCGCGCGCGATCTTGTGTGCGGGGGGGCGGTCGGGTGGGACCGAACGCCCTCGTCTTGGGGGCCTTGTGCTTGTAGGGAAGGGGTCTTGCCGGGGTGGCACGGGGGCATGGGCAATTGCGGCACGACGACTGGCCTATGGTGCGCGATCTGGTGCTGGTGGGCGGCGGGCATGCGCATGCGCTGGTAATGCGGATGTGGGCGATGCGGCCGCAGCCGGGGGTTCGGCTGACGCTGATAAGCCCCGAGGCGGCGGCCCCCTATACCGGCATGCTGCCCGGTCATGTGGCGGGGCATTACCAACGCGGCGAGCTGATGATCGACCTTTACCGTCTGGCCGAGGCGGCGGGGGCGCGGTTCATCCTTGACCGGGCGGTGGGGCTGGACCCCGGGGCGCGGCAGCTGATGCTGAACGGGCGGCCGCCGGTCGGGTACGACGTGCTGTCGCTGGATGTGGGGGTGGGGTCGGGGCTGCCCGAGGTGCCGGGGTTTGATGCGCATGGTGCGGCGGCGCGCCCGTTGGGCGATTTCGCAGAGCGGTGGGCGCGGTTTGTCGAGGCGGCCCCGCCCGCGCCGCAGGTGGTGGTCGTGGGCGCGGGCGTGGCCGGGGTGGAGGTGTCGCTGGCGATGGCGCACCGGCTGCGGGGGCTGGGGCGGCAACCGGGTATCACCGTGCTGGAACGGGGGGCCGAGGCGCTGTCGCATGTGGGGGCGGGGGCGCGGCGGGAGTTGCTGGCGCAGTTGCAGGCGGCGGGGATCGTGCTGATCTGCGAGGCTTCGCCCCAGAGCGTGGGGCCGGACCGGGTGGTGTTGCGGGACGGGCGGGTGCTGCCGTCGGACTTCACGCTGGCGGTGGCGGGGGCGCGTCCGCAGGGGTGGCTGGGGGGGGCCGGGCTGGCGCTGCACGAAGGGTTCGTGGTGGTGGGGCCGACGCTGCAATCATCGGATGCGCGGGTGTTTGCGGTGGGGGATTGTGCGCATCTGGGCCATGCGCCGCGCCCCAAGGCGGGGGTTTTCGCGGTGCGCGCGGCGGGGGTGCTGCATCAGAACCTGCGCAATGCGTTGGCGGGGGGCAGGCTGCGCGCCTATTGGCCGCAGCGCGACTATCTGAAACTGGTGTCGCTGGGGGACCGGGTGGCCTTGGCCGACAAGGCGGGGTTGCGGTTGTCGGGGCGAGGCCTGTGGTGGCTGAAGGACCGGATCGACCGGGCGTTCATGGCGAAGTTCGAGGAATTGCCGGTGATGGCCCCGCGCGTCGTGCCACGAGGGGCCGCCGAGGGGCTGGCGGCGCTGGCGGCGGGGCCGCCCTTGTGCGGTGGTTGCGGGGCCAAGCTGGGGGCGGCCACCCTGGGGGCGGCGCTGGCGGCGCTGCCGACACCCGTGCGCGCTGATGTGCTGGCGGGGCCGGGCGATGATGCGGCGGTGCTGCGGGTGGGCGGCGCGTTGCAGGTTATCACCACCGACCATCTGCGCCCGCTGACGCGCGACACCCGCCTGATGGCGCGGATCGCGGCCATTCATGCGATGGGGGATGTGCTGGCGATGGGGGCTGTGCCGCAGGCGGCACTGGCGCAGGTGACGCTGCCCGCCGCAGCCCCGGCGATGCAGGCCGCGATGCTGGCCGAGATCATGGAGGCCGCCGCCGAGGTATTCGGAGCCGAGGGGGCCGAGGTGGTGGGCGGGCATTCGACCGAAGGGGCGGAACTGGTCATCGGGTTTACCGTGACCGGGGTTGTGCCCGAGGGGAGCGCGTTGCGGCGCAAGGGGGGGGCGCGGGCGGGGGATGCGCTGGTGCTGACGCGGGCGCTGGGGACCGGCACGGTGCTCGCGGCGCTGATGGCGCAGGCGCGGGTGCCGGGGCTGATCCTGGGTGAGGCGGTGGCGGCGACCTTTGCCGCGATGACGCGCGGGCAGGGGCCCGGGGCGCGGCTGGTCGCAGCACAGGCGCGGGCGGTGACGGATGTGACGGGGTTCGGGCTGGCGGGGCATCTGATGGAGATGGTCGAGGCGTCGGGCGTGGGGGCGGTGGTGTCGCTGGGCATGGTGCCGCTGTTGCCGGGGGCGGCGGCGCTGGCGGCGGCGGGTCAGGCGTCAAGCCTTGCCGCCGCAAACCGGGCGGCGTTGGCGGGGCGGATCACGGTGCCGGATGACCCGCGTACGGGTTTGTTGTGGGACCCGCAGACCTGTGGCGGGTTTCTGGCGGCGGTGCCTGCGGACGTGGCGCCGGCGCTGGTGGCGGCATTGCGGGAGGCGGGCGAGGTCGGGGCGTCGGTCATCGGCGAGGTGGTGGCTGGGCCTGCGGGGATTACCGTGACGGCGTGAGGGTCAGGGGATGGCGTGGATGGCGGTGGTAAGGGCGACAGCCAGCCGGTCGAGCCCCGCATCGTCCAGCGTATAGGCTTGCACTGTCGCCACGGGCGGGGCGCTGCGGGCGCGGTGGCGGGCGTAGCGGGGGTCGTAGTGGTGCTGGATGAGGCCTGCGGCCATCGTGGCCACATCGCCGGTGGCGGCTTGCGCGCGCCAGCCTGCGATGATGTCGGCGGCGTGAAGGGGTTGCAGCGCGGCGAGGATGGCATCGAGCCTTGCGGCATCGGCGACCATGTCGGGATAGGCGTGGACCAGATGCGCCACGCGGGCGGCGGCGGGAGCGGCAATCTCGATCCTCGGGGCCGCTTGCATCGCTTTCCACAGGGCGGGGGGCAGGCGGAGGTTGCCGATCTTGGCGCTTTCCGCCTCGACCACCACAGGGCGGGTGGGGTCAAGCGAGATGGCGGCCATGGCCAGCGCCCCCTCGAACGCGCGCTGTGACGGCTGGCCACCGGCAAGGCCGCCGAAGAGTGACCCGCGATGGCGGGCGAGGCCTTCAAGGTCGATCACCTGATGGCCAAGGGCGGCAAGGCGGGGCAGGAGGGCGGTCTTGCCCGAGCCGGTATTGCCGTCGATGAGGATGACACGGGCGGGAAAAGGCGCGTCGTACATCGCCGCCACGACAAGCGCGCGGTAGGCCTTGTAGCCGCCTGCCAGCGTGTCGACCCGCCAGCCGATCTGCGACAGGATCGTGGCGAAAGACCCCGACCGCTGGCCGCCGCGCCAGCAATAGACGAGCGGGCGCCAGCCGCCGGGTTTGTCGGCCAGCGGCCCCTCAAGATGCGCCGCCGCATTGCGCGCGACGAGGGCGGCACCCAGTTTGCGGGCGGTGAAGGGGCTGACCTGTTTGTAGATGGTGCCGACGCGGGCGCGTTCGGCGTCGTCAAGGACGGGCAGGCTGATGGCACCCGGGACATGGTCATCCTGCCATTCCGCAGGGGAGCGTACGTCGATGATGCTGTCAAAGCCGAGGGTGGCAAGGTCGGCAAGGGTGGTGAGGGTGACGGGCATGGGGGCCTTGTAGCGCAGGCGCGCGGCAATGGGAAATGCGGTTCTGGCGGGGCGGAGACGGGGGCCTGCCCCCGAACCCCCGGAGTATTTGGGCAAGGTGAAGCTGGAAGGGGAGGGGCAGGATTCTGCCGACGGGGTTGGCGCGGGATGGACGGGACGGGGGGTTGGGGCGCATCTTTCCGGGATGCAGCGGCGGTTGGTCTTGGGCGGGCTATTGGCGGTGGGCCTTGTCGGGGCCGCGCGGGCCGATGACATTGCGGTGCGGCTGGTGGCGGCGGCGCGGGCGCAGGTGGGGGTGACCACGGTGTATGACCCGGCCTATGTGACGCTGGATTTTCCCGGGGGTGATATCGACCGGACGCGCGGGGTCTGCACGGACGTGCTGATCCGGGCCTTTCGCGACGGGCTGGGGATTGATCTGCAAAGCGCCGTCAACCGCGACATGAGGTCGGCGTTTCGCAGCTATCCGCAGACATGGGGGCTTTCGCGGCCCGACCGCAACATCGACCACCGCCGTGTGGGCAACCTGCGTCGGCTGTTCGAGCGGGCGGGGGCGGAGGTGACGGACGGGTATCTGGCGGGCGATATCGTGTCGGTGATGCTGCCGGGGAACCTGCCGCATATCATGGTGGTGTCGGATGTGGCGGGGGCGACGGGGCAGCCGATGGTGCTGCACAACATCGGGGCGGGGGCGCAAGAGGAGGACCGGGTGGGCGAGTATCCCGTGACCGGCCATTACCGGCTGACGCCGGAGGCGCTGGAGCGGTTGCGGGCGCTGGGGTTATGAGCGGGGCGCGCGCCGGGGGCTTGGTGGATCAGCGGGGCGATCCCGGGATGTGGCGTTGCTGCGGGGGGCTGTCGGCTGTCGTGATCCGGTCGGGCAGGGTGGGGTTTCGGGGCCGCCGACGGTGCTTTGCAACCTTGGGGCGGACGCGGGGCCGGGCGGGCGTTGATGCGGCGACCGGCCGCTACCGGCTGGCGCCGGAGGCGGAAGCGCGGCTGCGGCTGCCGGGGTCCTGGGCGGTCAGCGGGAGGGTCGCGTCGTCGCGCATCAGGTCGTCGATGAACAGCGACAAGAGTTGCGGCCGGCCCGTGACCCCGGCCTTGCGGTAGATCGCGGCGGTCTGGGCCTTGACCGTGCCTTCGCTGGTCTGGCGCAGGCCCGCGATGTCGGCGGTGCTGAGGCCCTTGATCGCGAACAGCGCCACGTCAGCCTCGGCCGGGGTCAGGCCCCATTCGGCAAAGCGTTCGGCCAGAAGGTCCATGAACGCGGTCTGCGCGCGGCGCAGGTGTTCCTCGGCGGCGGTGCGGGCGCGGAAGGACCGGAACAGCGCAAGGGCACCAAGGCCAAGGCCAAGGATCAGCCCGACCGCCGCACCGATTTCGATCAGTTCGCGGGTCTGCCAGCTGATCGGGACGGCGCGCAGGCCGAGGACCGAGGCGATGATGTCGGACACGAAGACAAACGCGCAGGCGGCCTGAACGACCAGGATGACGGCGACAAACCAGCGGTCTTTCACGGGAGCCACCCGGTGGCGCTAGTCGTTGCTGCCATCGTCGCCCCCGCGGCCACGGCCACGGCCGCTGTTGTCATCGCCGTCATTGTGGTCGTCACTGCCCGAACCGCTGTTGTCCGAACCGCTGCCCGAACCGCTGCTGCCCGAGCCGCTGTTGTCGTCGTCGTCGTCCAGAAGGCTGCCCGAAGCGCCCTGCGTGGCGGCCTTGCCGATGGGAAGCCAGAGGTCACGCAGGATCTCGCCGGTATTGGGGTTGACGATGATTTCGCGTTGCGCCTCATCGCTTTCCGCAACGATGCGGGTGCGGCGGAGGAGCGTGCGTTCAACGCTGACCGTCCGGTAGCCAAGGCGACGCAGGTCACGCAGGATGCGTTCAACCGGCCCGTCCGCCTGGGCCGCAGCACCGCTGGCGGTGACTGCGGTGACTGCGGCGACATGGGCAAGGAAAGCGCGGCGGTTCATCGGAATGGGCTTTCTGGGGACCACAGGGGGGAAGTATCCGGCAAGTGAAGGGCCGCCGCAAGGCGGCCCTTGCGGTCTGGCTCAGTCGTCATTGCCGCTGTCATCGCCGCCGTGACCACCGTGACCGCCGTGATCGTCAGCGCCGTGGTCATCGCCATCGTCACCATCGTCGCCGTCGTCACCATCGTCGCTGCCGCTGTTGTCGTCACCGTCATCATCATCGTCGTCGCTGTTTCCAACGCCGGGCGTGTCGTCATCGCTGTCGTCTGCCGATGCGCTGTCGCGGACAAAGTCGCGGTTGCGGTTGCGCACGCTGACGCCGGGGGCAGTGTCATCGCCGGGGCCGACCGTTTCGGTTTCGGATTTCAGGATGTTGCCGGTGGCGCTGTCATAGACGACCTCCAGCTTTTCGGTGCCGCGGATCGCCTCGACCTTCATCTGGGTGGGGCCGGTCTTGATCTCGATGCGGGTGTAGCCATCGGCACTGAGGGTGTCGATGACGCCCTGCGACGAAATGGCGGCGAAGCTCATGCTGCCGGTGAAGGCCATTGCAGTGGCCAGAAGTATTGCTTTCAGTTTCATGGTCAGGTGCCTTTGTTTGGGTGATGTCTGAAGGTTCTGGAGAGGGGCACGGCATTGCTGCCGTGCCCGGCGCAGGCGTCAGGTATGATTCGGGCCGTCATCCGTGCCGCGCCCGCGCCCGCGCCGACCGTCGCCGGGTGCGTCGTCCTTGCCGCGCCCGCGGCGCGCCTCGTGGATCACGGCAGGGTTGGCGGCGTGTCCCGCAGGATCGTCTGCGCCCTTGCCGCGCCCGCGCCGGTCATCGCCGGGGGCGTTGTCCTTGCCGCGACCACGGCGCGCCTCGATGATCGGCAGGGCCGTCGCGGCGTCGGCCACGGCAAGGGCCGCGCCGGACGACAGGTTTTCAAAGGCCGGGGTGGACGCACTGGCCCCCGTGGCCAGCATGGCCAGCAGGACTGGCGCGGCAAAGTTCATTTTCATGGTTCGGGTCTCCCTCGTTTCCGTCCCTGTGCCGGACGGATCATCCGTGTCGTCAGGATTGGCGACAAACCGGACATCGGGGGATTCGGGGCCAGACGAAATTGGCCCATGGGTTAGGCTTGGCACCATTGGCCAACGGGCCGATGCGCGTAACCTTTCGTTTATGGAGGGGTTATTCGGGAAATCTGGCTGCGATCACGACGCGCAGCGCCAATGTCCGGCCCCTGCCGATGTACCGGCAGGCGGTATCGGCAGGGCATGGCTTGCGGGGAAACGGTTGCCCGTCACACCTTCATGTCAAAGCCCAGATGCTTGGCCACGGTGAAGATGTCCTTGTCGCCGCGTCCGCACATGTTCATCACGATGATATGGTCGCGGGGCAGGGTGGGGGCGATCTTCATCACATGCGCAAGGGCATGCGACGGCTCCAGTGCTGGGATGATCCCCTCAAGCTGGCATGACAACTGGAACGCCTCAAGCGCCTCGGCGTCGGTGATGCTGACGTATTTGGCGCGGCCGGTATCGTGCAGCCAGGCGTGTTCGGGGCCGATGCCGGGATAGTCGAGGCCCGCGCTGATGCTGAACCCTTCGAGGATTTGCCCGTCGGGGTCTTGCAACAGATAGGTGCGGTTGCCGTGCAGCACGCCGGGGCGGCCGCCGGTCAGCGAGGCACAATGCTGCATCCGGTCGTCGACGCCTTTGCCGCCCGCCTCGACGCCGATGATGTTGACCGAGGGGTCATCGAGGAAGGGGTGGAACAGGCCCATCGCGTTCGACCCGCCGCCGATGGCCGCGATGAGGGTGTCGGGCAGGCGACCCTCACCCTCTTGTTCGGCCAGTTGCCAGCGGACTTCACGGCCGATGATGCTTTGGAAATCGCGGACCATGGCGGGATAGGGATGCGGGCCGGCCACGGTACCTATGCAATAGAAGGTGTCGCGCACGTTGGTCACCCAGTCGCGCAATGCGTCGTTCATGGCGTCCTTGAGGGTGCCGCGACCGCTGGTGACGGGCACCACGGTGGCCCCCAGAAGGCGCATGCGGAACACGTTCGGGGCCTGCCGTTCGACGTCATGCGCGCCCATGTAGACCACGCATTGCAGCCCGAACTTGGCGCAGACGGTGGCGGTGGCGACGCCGTGCTGGCCCGCACCGGTTTCGGCGATGATCCGGGTTTTGCCCATGCGGCGGGCGAGGATGATCTGGCCCAGCACGTTGTTGATCTTGTGGGCGCCGGTATGGTTCAGCTCGTCGCGTTTCAGATAGATTTTCGCGCCGCCGAGGTGGTCGGTCATCCGTTCGGCGAAATAGAGCGGGCTGGGGCGGCCGACGTAGTGTTTCCACAGCCATTCCATCTCGGCCCAGAAATCGGGGTCGGTCTTGGCGAATTCATAGCGCGCCTCAAGGTCGAGGATGAGGGGCATCAGCGTTTCACTGACGAACCGCCCGCCGAAGATGCCGAAACGGCCGGCGTCATCGGGGCCGGTCATGTAGCTGTTGATGCGATCGTCGGGCATGGGGGCTCTCCTCAGTGGTCTTGGTGCGATGTAGCGCGCCTGTGCCAAGGGGTAAAGCGCCGTGCCATGGGCGCGTGTGCGGCGGCTCTGACGGAGTATTCACAGAACCGACGCGCCGGTCGGGTTAGACTGTGTGGCATCGTTAGAGACCATTTGCGCGCGAGGATGATCATGAACGCCAAGACGATCAGTTTCACCAGCTTCAACCTTTTCAACCTGAACGAACCGGGCCTTCCCGTTTATACCGATGCCGACGGCTGGACGGTGGCAGAGCACGCCCGCAAGATCGGCTGGACCGCGCGGATGCTGCAAGAGATGCGGGCCGATGTGATCGGATTTCAGGAGTTGTGGCACGGCGACAGTCTGGTGGCGGCGCTGACGGCGGCGGGGATGGAAGGGACGCACCGCGCCATCTTTCCGCCCGGCCATGCCGGTCAGAAGATCGTCTGTGCCGCCGCGGTGGCGCAGGACATCCTGGTGGGAGAGCCGGAATGGATCGAGACATTCCCCCCTGATTTCGTGCTGAAAAGCGGCGGCGAAGATGAACAGACCAGTGCGATTGCGGTGGCCATCGACCGCTTTTCCCGCCCGGTGCTGCGGCTGACGGTGCGGCCGCGTGACGACAGCCCGGCTATCATCGTCTATGTCTGCCATTTCAAATCGAAGGGGCCGACGGCGATTTTCAAGGAGCCGTGGTACAATAAACCCGTGCACCAGCCGCATTCCGAGGCGATCGGTGCGGCGCTGTCCACCATACGCCGCACTGCCGAGGCGGCTGCGCTGCGCATGATATTGACGCGGGACATGAAAAACACCGGCACGCCCGTGGTGGTGATCGGCGATTGCAACGACGGACAGCATTCGAACACGCTGAACATCATGACCGGCCAGCCCCGGTTTCTGACGGCGCTGGCCGAGGGCGGGGGCGATATCGACCTATACACCGCACAGACCCTGCAGCAGTACCGCAGCCAGACGGACGTCTATTACACCCACATCTTCAACGACACGCGCGAAAGTCTGGACCACATTCTGGTCAGCCAAGAGCTTTACGACAACAGCCGCAAGCGGATCTGGGCGTATGACGGGCTGACCATCGCCAACGACCACCTGAACGAGGATAACCACAAGGTCACCGGCACCGGCGATCACGGCGTGGTGCGGGCGCGGTTCAAGTACATGCCGGCCAAGGCGCTGCTGGCCTGATGCCCGGCGGCGGGTTGCCGGTTCAGCCCGCCGCCGCCACGAACGCCGCAATCCGCGCGTGGTCCTTGACGCCGGGCGCTGATTCCACGCCCGAGGCCACGTCGACCTGCCGCGCGCCGGTCAGGCGCACCGCCTCGGCCACGTTCGCCGCTGTCAGCCCGCCTGCCAGCATCCAAGGCCGCAGCCATTTGCGCCCGACCAGAAGCCGCCAGTCGAAGGTCAGCCCGTTGCCGCCGGGCAGGGTGGCACCACGCGGGGGTTTGGCGTCGATCATGATCTGGTCGGCGGCCAGGGACATGTCGATCAGGGCTGCAAGGTCACCCTCGTCCGCGACGCCGATCACCTTCATCACCGGCAGGCCGTAGCGGGCGCGGATGGCGGTGACGCGGTCGGGCGTTTCGTGGCCATGGAGTTGCAGCATGTCTAGAGGGACGGCGTTCAGGATGGCATCCAGCGTGGCGTCATCGGCATCAACCACGAGGCCCACCTTGCACAGGCCTTCAGGTGCGGCCAGCGCCAGAAGCCGCGCCTCGGGCAGGGTCACGAAGCGGGGGCTTTTGGGGAAGAAGTTCAACCCGGCGTAGGCCGCCCCCGACGCGGCCACGGCGGCCATGTCGGCAAGGCTGCGCAACCCGCAGATCTTGACCCGGACATCGCCCATGGGTCAGGAGGCCTTTTTCTTGTCCAGAAGGGCGATCACATCATCCTGCGGTGTGCCCTTGGCGTCGCGCAGGGTGGCCAGTTCGCGTTCCAGACGCGACACCTCACGCACCTTGATGGTGGCGGTGGTGCGGTGCTTCATTTCGCGGAACCATTCCCAGACGAACCCGATCAAGAGGCCCGCCGCGATACCGCCGAAGATGACAAGAAACAGCGGCAGGTCGATGCTGCCGCCGATGCCGAAGAACGCCGAAAGGTCGGGCGGCAGGGCGCGCAGGGTGACGGGCGCGCGGTTGGCCATGGCCACGGTGACAAGGCACAGGGCCAGTGCTGCCAGAAAGATATAGCGCAGATAGCGGATCATCGGGCCGAAGTCCTTTGCTGTCGGCCCGGTGCCGGACCTGTCACTTGCCGTTCAGCCGGTCACGCAGCAGCTTGCCGGTTTTGAAGAAGGGCACCTTCTTGTCATCCACCTGAACGGCCTCACCGGTGCGCGGGTTCCGTCCGACGCGGGCGTCGCGCGATTTGACCGAGAACGCGCCGAAGCCGCGCAGTTCGACCCGGTCGCCACGCGACAGGGCCTCGATGATTTCCTCGAAAACGGTGTTCAGGATACGCTCGACGTGCCGCTGTGTCAGATGCGGGTTGGCGTCGGCGATCTTCTGGATCAATTCGGAACGGATCATGCGGCAGTCCCCCTGGCGGCTGGTGCGGATGCCCGCATCCTTTTTATCTTTAGCGTTGGACTATAGGGAAAGATTTCGGCGGCACAAACAGGAAAGATGCCAATACCTTGGCCCGAAAGCCCGGAAAAGCAAAGGTCCGCGCCAGTGGCGCGGACCCTTTCGTTTCAACGGTTGCCCGGATCAGGTCCGGTCGGCCTTGAGTGCTGCCCCAAGGATGTCGCCCAGCGACGCACCCGAATCGGATGAGCCGTACTGTTCGACCGCCTCTTTCTCTTCCGCGATCTCGCGCGCCTTGATCGACAGACCCAAGCGGCGGGTCTTGGGATCAATGTTGGTCACGCGCACGTCGATCTTGTCGCCCACCCCGAAACGCTCGGGGCGCTGGTCGCCACGGTCGCGGGAAAGGTCGCTGCGGCGGATGAACGACTTGGCACCGTTGTATTCAACCTCGACGCCGCCCTCTTCGATTGCGGTGACGATGACGGTGATGATGCCGCCCCGTTTCACGCCATCGACGGCATCGGTGAAGGTGTCATCGCCCAGCGCCTTGACCGACAGGCTGATGCGTTCCTTTTCCACATCCACCTCGGTGACGGCGGCTTTGACCGTATCGCCCTTGCGGTAGTTCTGGATCGCATCTTCGCCACGGGCATCCCACGACAGGTCGGACAGGTGGACCATGCCGTCGATGTCGTTGTCCAGGCCGACGAACAGACCGAACTCGGTGATGTTCTTGACCTCGCCCTCGATGATCGCACCCACCGGGTGGGTTTCGGCGAACACTTCCCACGGGTTGCGTTGGGTCTGCTTGAGGCCCAGCGACACGCGACGTTTCGCGCTGTCGATCTCCAGCACCATGACGTCCACTTCCTGCGAGGTGGAGACGATCTTGCCGGGGTGGACGTTCTTCTTGGTCCAGGACATTTCGGAGACGTGGACCAGACCCTCGACCCCCGCTTCCAGTTCCACGAATGCGCCGTAGTCGGTGATGTTGGTAACGCGGCCCTTGTGGACCGAGCCGTAGGGATACATCTTTTCGACCGAATCCCAGGGATCGGACTGAAGCTGTTTCATGCCGAGGCTGATGCGGTGGGTTTCCTTGTTGATCTTGATGACCTGCACTTTGACAGTTTCACCGATGGCAAGGATTTCCGACGGGTGGTTGACGCGGCGCCAGGCCATGTCGGTGACGTGCAGCAGGCCGTCCACACCGCCAAGGTCCACGAACGCACCGTATTCGGTGATGTTCTTGACCACGCCGTCGACCGTTTGGCCTTCGTGCAGGTTCGAGATCACCTCGGCGCGCTGTTCGGCGCGGGATTCTTCCAGAATCGCGCGGCGTGAGACAACGATGTTGCCACGGCGGCGGTCCATTTTCAGGATCTGGAACGGCTGCTTCATGCCCATCAGGGGGCCCGCATCGCGCACCGGGCGCACATCGACCTGCGAGCCGGGCAGGAACGCCACAGCGCCGCCCAGATCGACGGTGAAGCCGCCCTTGACCCGGCCAAAGATCGCGCCGTCGACGCGCGTTTCGTTGGCATAGGCTTTCTCAAGCCGGTCCCAGGCCTCTTCCCGCTTGGCCTTTTCGCGGCTGATCTGTGCTTCGCCGCGCGCGTTTTCGACGCGGTCAAGGAACACCTCGACCTCATCGCCCACGCTGATGTCAACGGCGCCGTTCAGATCGGCAAATTCCTTGAGATCGATGCGGCCTTCCATCTTGTAGCCGACGTCGATGATGGCCTGACCCGCCTCGATGGCAAGCACGCGGCCTTTGACAACCGATCCCTCCTGGGGGGTGTCGATTTCCAGCGACTCTTTCAAGAGCGCTTCGAATTCTTCCATGGTCGTTTTAACAGACATGCGACAGTTGTTCCTTTTCATGGTTTTACGGGCCAAGCGGTTGTGTCCGCCGGTCTTTGGTTGGGGTTCATGGGGAATGCCCAAGCGGGCCATGGCGCTGTGGCCCGGCCCGGTCAGGCGGTTTATCCTCTGAACTGCGGCGGTCTTTAGCCGCAAAAGCCCAATCGCGCAAGGTGCAGGGTGCCGTTACAGCGCGCGGTCAAGGTGGGTATAGCCGCCATCGACGAACAGCCATTGCCCGGTGGTGTGCCCCGACCGTGGGGATAACGCGAACACCACAGCATCGGCAATCTCGCGGTCGGTGGTCATGCGGCGGCCGAGGGGGATGCGCGCCTCGATCCGGGTGCGTTCGGCGGCGGGGTCGGCGGTGGACGACAGCCACGCCGCATACATCGGCGTCATCACCTCGGCGGGGATCACGGCGTTGACGCGCACGCCGTGGGGGGCCAGTGCCGCCGCCCATTCCCGCGTCAGGCCCAGTTGTGCGGCCTTGGCGGCGACATAGGCCGAGGTTGACCCCTGTCCGGTCACGGCGGTTTTGGAGCTGATGTTGACGATGGCACCCTGTGCGGCCTTCAGATCGCCCTCAAACAGATGTGCCAGGGTGTAGTAGTGGGTCAGGTTCCGGTCGAGCGAGGCACGGAACGCCTCGGGCCCCGCCGCCAGCCCGACGCCGTCATTCGCGCCTGCATTGTTCACAAGGCCCGAGATCGACCCCCATCCGGCGCGCACCTCTGCCGCCGCTGCCCGGCAGGCGGCGTCGGTCGAAAGGTCGGCCAGCACGACCCCGGCCCTTGGCGACAGGCGGCGCAGTGTTTCAATGAAACCGGCATCCGGGGGCCTGCGTGTCACGATCACCGGCACTGCGCCCTCTTCGGCCAACACAAGCGAGATTGCTCCGCCGATCCCCGAACCGCCGCCGGTGACGACGACCACCTTGCCTTGCAGGTACAGGTCCATGCTAGCCCCCGATCCCCAGCCGTTCCGCCGGAAACCCGGCCTCTGCCATGATCGCCAGTGCCTTGTCGGCAAACCTTGGCCCTTCGACGTTCAGGCAATTGCGCCCGAAATACCAGCTGAGATACTGCGCAAACCCCTCGGGCGGTCGCGCCAGTGCCGCCGACAGCGCCGCCGGAAATGTGGCGGGATCGACGACGGTCTCGGCGAAATGGTGGAAATCCGACGGCCCGAACAGGATCGCGGGCTTGCGGTGCAGGAACCCCTCCAGCGCCACGGCAGAGTTGAACGATACCGTCACCGCACAGGCCGCAAGCAAGTCGTGCAGATTGGCCGAACAGGCAGTCACCCCCGGCACCCGGGCAATCACCGCCAGATCATGCGCGATGGCGAGGGGGTGCGGCTTGGCCAGAACCGGGCGCGCGCCGGCCCCGGCCTGCACGGCCCGCAGCATTACTTCGGGCGCACAATGGGCGAGGCCCCGGTCCTGTGGCAGCGTGCCTTGCATGAACACCGCGATGCAGCCGCGCGGCAGGTTGGCGATAGCGGCCTCTTGCGTATGCCGTGACCGGCGCGGGGTCACCCAGCGGGTGCGCAGGTCTGCCAGCAGTGCCATCGCGGGTTTGACGGGTACCGAACGGCGGTCATAGGCGCGCGCACCGATGCTGCTTTCGGCCAGAACGCCGGCAGCATCGAGATGCCAGTAGGGCGGCAGATAGGCCATCGTCGTGTTCAGAACGCCCGGGCCCCGTACCCGCCCGTTCTCGATGATGTGCAGGTTGCCGTCGGCATAGGCCCCGGCATCGCCGCCGTCAAAGGGCAAGAGCCTGCGGTCGCGCACCTCGATCACAGCCCCCCTTGGGCGCAGCAGGTCGGCCAGACGGGCAAAGATGCGCAGATGGCCGATGGTGGCGAAATCCTGCAGATACCGGCGCGGCAGGTGAAAGATGATCCTGGCGTCAGCCATCGCGGGCCAGTGCCAGATGAATGGCGGCACTGGCCCGCGCAATTGCTTCCTCGACGCCCATCTCGGTGGTGTCCAGCACCAGTGCATCCGCCGCCGCGCGCAAGGGCGCGTCGGCGCGGCCCATGTCGCGGGCATCGCGTTCCAGCACCTCGGCCAACACCCGGGCCGGATTGCCCCCCACCTCCAGCCAGCGGCGGTGCGCGCGCGTCTTGGCGCTGGCGGTGACGTACAGCTTTACCTCCGCCTCGGGGCAGATCACCGTGCCGATGTCGCGCCCATCCAGAACCGCACCGCCCGGTTGGCGTGCGAAGCGGCGCTGGAAATCGGTCAGTGCGGCGCGCACGGCGGGAATCGCCGCGACCCTGCTTGCAGCCTCTCCTGCCGCCATGCTGCGCAGATCGTCGCGGGCAAGATCGCCGGGGGTCAGCGTCCCGGCTGCCAGAACGGGGTCGCCTCCCTTGGCCCCCACGGCCCGGTACAACAGCCCTGTGTCCAGATGCTGAAACCCGAACGCGGTCGCAATCGCCCGGGCAATCGTGCCCTTGCCCGCCGCCGCCGGCCCGTCGATGGCCACGGTGAACACGGCCTCGCCCTCAAGCCCCTTCACGACCCCTGCCCCTTCATCTTTGCACAAATACTCCACGGGGGGTCCGGGGGGTGTGAAACCCCCCGGTCCTGCCGGTCGTGGCACTCACCTACTCCCCCAGTTTCGCGTGAACCTCGTCCAGATCGACCGGGCCCTTGGCCATCTTGCTGGCCGGATTGTCGAAGTCATAGCGGAACAACTGGAAATCCTTCTTGTAGACCTCCCACATCAGATGCCGCGACAGGTCGTCGAAATAGGCCTCGACGGGGTGTTCGCGCTTCGGCCCATGGCCTTCGCTTTCGTTGAAGCGGGGCATTGTTGACAGCTCGATGGGGTGCTTCACCGTGATATGGTCCAGCACGTCCTGCATGCCTGCGTTGAAATCCTCGGTGAAAAAGATCCGGTCATACCGCCCGCCGTTGACGATGAAGGTCGAGATGTGGCCCGACATCGCCGACCAGTGGATATCGGGTTCCATCGGTTTGCGGAACCGGATGGTGTCGCGCACGAACAGCAGGAACCGGCGGAAACTGGCAATCTGGTCAAAGGGTTCGCGCCCGTCGGGGCCGCCCACCTCGACCCCGTATTTCTGCACCAGCATCGGCACGAGGTTCCCGCGATAGCGTTTGCCGTTGCGCTGGACGCCGCAGATCTTGTCAAAGAACGACGACAGCACCCGCGTATAGGGGTTGCGCACGCAGGTGAAGGCAAAGGTCTGGTGCCCCTTGACCGCGCGTTCGATCAGGGGCTGGCTGTCCTCACGCGCCCATTTGTGCAGGCCCGTGGTGGCATCATGGATGTCGCCGTCGAAGAACCGGCCATGGTCGGACTGGAACATTACCTGCCCGATGGTCGAGCAGGCGCATTTGGGCACGACGCGGTAAACGACGCTTTCGCTCTCGGTCATCCAGGTGCCGGGAAATCCCATCTGTTCCTCCGTAGCCGCAGTGCCGGGCGTGGCAGACACAAGCAAACAAACTCTGTCTTTTCAATGACCGATAAAGCAGTTTAGGGAAAGAATACCGTCGTCACAGCGTGAAGAGTTTCCCCGGATGGCCAGGATCGCCTACATTCTTCTGTGCCACAAGGATGCCGAGGGCGTCGTGGCGCAGGCGCGGCGGCTGACGGCGGCGGGCGATTATGTCGCCATCCACTTTGACGGCAACGCCAACCCCGAGGATTTTGAGCGTATCCGTGCAGCACTTTCGCCGAATGCCGGGGTGACGTTTACCAAGCGGCGGGTCAAATGCGGCTGGGGGGCGTGGTCGCTGGTCGAGGCGTCGTTGCTGGCGGTGCGGGCGGCGGTGGCGGCGTTTCCGCGGGCCACGCATTTCTACATGCTGTCGGGTGACTGCATGCCGATCAAGTCGGCCGAGTATGCCCATGCGTTCCTTGACCGCGAGGATGTGGACTATGTCGAAAGCTTTGATTTCTTCAAATCCGACTGGATCAAGACCGGCATCAAGGAAGAACGCCTGATCTACCGCCACTGGTTCAATGAGCGCAACACCAAGGCGCTGTTCTATGCCTCGATGAACCTGCAAAAGCGGCTGGGTCTGTCGCGGCGGGTTCCGGCGGATATTCAGGTGCAGATCGGCAGCCAGTGGTGGTGCCTGCGCCGCCGCACGGTTGAGGCGCTGTTGCGGTTCTGCGCCGAGCGGCGCGACGTGATGCGGTTTTTCAGGACCACATGGATCCCGGACGAGACATTCTTTCAGACCCTGGTGCGCCATCTGGTGCCCGAGGCCGAGATCCAGACGCGGACGCTGACCTTTCTGATCTTCAGCGATTACGGGATGCCGGTCACGTTCTACAACGATCACTATGACCTGCTCTTGTCGCAGGACTATCTTTTCGCGCGCAAGATCAGCCCCGACGCGATGGACCTGAAGCAGCGGCTGGGGCAGTTGTATTCCGCAACCGGCGTCGATTTCCCGATCTCGGGCGAGGGGCGGAGCTTGTTCCAGTTCCTGACGGGCCGTGGCCGGATCGGCCGCCGCTTTGCGCCGCGCTTCTGGGAGACTGAGTCCAGCCTTGGGCGTGAGCGGACGCTGTTGATGGTCATCTCCAAGAAATGGCATGTGGCCAAGCGGCTGGTCGAGCGGGTGCGGCAGGAGGCGGGGCTGCCGGCGGTGGATTACCTGTTCAACGAGGCGTCCTGTCCGCTGCCCGATCTGGGCGGTATCCAGACCACTCTGGAAAAGCGCACGCGCCACCGCCGCGCGCTGGTGCGGATGCTGTTCGACTGGTGGCAGTCCGATACGCTGGTGTTGTGCATCGACCCCGCGAACGTCGACCTCATGCGCGATTTCGCCAGTGACAAGGCGCGCACGCGGTTTCTGGAGATCGACTGTTTGCTGACCGACGATTATCTGATCGGCCACGCGCGCCGGGTGGGGCTGGCCGGCGAGCGGACCCCGGGCGAGGTTCTGGACCGGCTGTTGCCGACGATCCGCTATGACGTGCGGTTTGAGTCCGACCGCATCCGTGACGCCGATTTCGCGGGGCTGTCGCGCATCCGTGAAGGCGCGTCGGTTGACGAGAATACGGCGGCGCTGGCGGGGTTTCTGGGGCTGTCGCCCGAAGTTGCCCGCCGCATCGCGGACACGCCGCATCTGTTTGCCGACTGACCCCGGGGGATTGCCGATATGGCCTATGTCTATGACGATACGAACATCTTTGCCCGCATCCTGCGCGGCGAGATACCGAACAAGACGGTGCTGGAGACGGCGCATACGCTGGCCTTCCACGACATCCGCCCGCAGGCCCCGGTGCATGTGATGGTCGTCCCGAAGGGCCGCTATGTGTGCTTTGACCATTTCGCAGCCGAGGCGAGTGCGGCGGAACTGGTCGATTTCCACCGCGCGGCGGCGGAGGTTTGCGGGATGCTGGGGGTCAGTCCGGGCGCGGGCGGGGGCGGGTTCCGGGTGATCGGCAATGCGGGCGAGGCGGCGATGCAGGAAGTGCCGCATTACCATCTGCACATTCTGGGCGGGCGGGTTCTGGGGCCGCTGCTGGCGGGGTAGGAAAGCGCAAGGATCGGGTCGCTGGGGGGGCCGTTCGCGTGGCATCAGGCGGGGGACACCAGAGGAGTTCCGTCATGACAATCCGTTTCCAGCCGATCCCGACCGACCTTGTCCGCGCCTTGCAGGCCGGCGCACCCGACGCCAACGGCCAGCCGCCCGAGCGGCATGTGGCGGAAGGTGGTGGCAATCCCTGTCGCCATTGTCTGGCCCTGATCCCCGAGGGCGCCGGGATGCTGGTGCTGGCGCATCGGCCGTTCCCTGCGCTGCAGCCCTATGCCGAGGTAGGGCCGATATTCTTGTGCGCCGATGCCTGTGCAGCGGGCGGGGGTGCGGCGTTGCCTGCGATGCTGTCCAGCGAGGACTATATCGTGCGGGGGTATTCCGACGGTGACCGGATCGTCTATGGCACTGGCGGCGTGGTCGCGACCGAGGCGATTGCGGCGCGGGCAGGGGCGTTGTTGGCCGATGCGCGGGTGGCCTATGTGCATGTGCGGTCGGCGCGGAACAACTGCTTTCAGGTGCGGGTCGAGCGGGTTTGACGGGCAGGAGCGGGGGGACTCGCGCCCCCCGCACCCCCCGTGGGATATTTTTGGACAGAAAAAGTGGGGCGTCAGAGCCAGCCGTCCCGACCAGTGCCGGTGGCGGCGGTGACGTTGGCGTGTCCGTCGCGGGCGAGGAGGTCGTCAAGGCCGCGGGCGATGCGGGCGGCGAGGGACAGGCCGCGGTAGGCGAGGGCGGTGTAGAGTTGCACCGCCGAGGCCCCGGCGCGGATTTTCGCGTAGGCGTCTTCGGGCGAGGCGATGCCGCCGACGCCAATCAGGGGCAGTTTGCCGTTTGTGAGGTGCGAGAGTTTCGCGAGGACACGGGTCGAACGCTGGAACAGGGGCGCGCCGGAGAGGCCGCCGGTTTCGGTGCGATGAAGGCTGGTCAGGCCTTCGCGTGACAGGGTGGTGTTGGTGGCGACGATGCCCGAAAGGCCTGCGGTCTGGGCGACGTCGGCGATGGCGGCAAGGTCGTCGTCGGTGAGGTCGGGGGCGATTTTCAGGAACACCGGGATCGGGCGGGCGAGGTCGGCGTTGGCTGCCATGACGCCTGCGAGGAGGGCGGCGAGGGCCGCCGGGCCCTGCAGGTCGCGCAGGCGTTCGGTGTTGGGGGAGGAGACGTTGACGGTGGCGAAATCGACATGTGCGCCACAGGTGGCGAGGACCGAGGCAAAATCGGCGGCGCGGTTGGCTGATGTCTTGTTGGCGCCGAGGTTGAGGCCGACGGGGATGCCCCGGGGCCGCCGGGCTAGACGCGCTGCGATGGTCTGAGCGCCTTGGTTATTGAAGCCGAAGCGGTTGATTGCCGCGCGGTCCTGTTCCAGGCGGAACAGGCGGGGGGCGGGGTTTCCATCTTGTGGCAGGGGGGTCGCGGCCCCCACCTCGACAAAGCCGAAGCCTGCGCGCGACAGGGGGCCGATGGCCACGGCGTTCTTGTCGAAGCCTGCGGCGAGGCCGATGGGGTTGGGCAGGGACAACCCCGCGACGGTGGTGGCAAGGCGGGGCGAGGTGACCGGGCCGGGCATTGGTGCGAGGCCCGCGCGCAGGGCCAGAAGCGACAGGTCATGGGCGCGTTCGGGATCAAGGCGGTGCAGAAGGGCGAGGCCCGCCCGTTCCGTCAGGCTCACCTCTGGCTTTCCGCGAAGATATGCACTTCGGGGAAGATGTGGCCGCTGGCGCCGAGGGGCAGGGATTTGTCCCAGATCACATCGGTGCTGCGCAATTGGCGGTAGAGGTGGGGGAAAAGGGCACCGCCGCGCGACGGTTCCCACTTGAGGTCAGCGCGGAGGCGGTCGGCATCGACGGCCACCAGCACGAGGTCGCTTTCGGTGGCGAAATGGCGGGCGGCGGTTTCGGCGACCTGGGCGGCGGTCGAGAAATGGATGTAGCCATCGGCCAGATCGACGGGCGCGCCCAGCGTTTCACCGGCGGCGACAAGGGCGTTCCATTCGGGACGGCGAAAGATCTTGAAGATGAGCATTCCGCCGTCATGCACCGCACCCGTGCCGTGGTCAATGCCCAAGGGCCGGGCAGTGGTCACCGAACGGTCATGCGACGGGGGTAGGGACGGGATCAGAGGTTGACTCGCACCGGCATGGGCCAAATTGTGACAGCATGCCGTCAGAAAAGGGGTTCCATCATGCTGATCCGTCTTTTGTCATCGACTGCGTTCGTGCTGGCTGCGGGGGCGGCACAGGCCGACTATGCGCTGACCATCCTGCACACCAACGATTTCCATGACAGGTATGAGCCGATCACCGGCAACGACAACACCTGTGCCCCCGAGGACAACGTGGCGGGCGAATGCTTTGGCGGGTCGGCGCGGCTGGTGACGGCGCTGGCCGAGGCGCGGGCGCGCAATCCCAACAACCTGCTGGTGGACGGCGGCGACCAGTTTCAGGGGACGCTGTTTTACACCCAGTACAAGGGCACGATGACCGCCGAGTTCATGAACAAGCTGGGCTATGACGCGATGACCGTGGGCAACCACGAGTTTGACGACGGCCCCGAGGTGCTGGCGGCGTTTGTGGCGGCGGTGCAGTTTCCGGTGCTGATGTCGAACGCCGATATCAGCGGCGAGCCGATTCTGGCGGGCAAGATCGCGAAATCGGTGGTGATCGAGCGGGACGGGCAGAAGATCGGGCTGATCGGCCTGACGCCGCAGGACACGAACGAACTGGCAAGCCCCGGCAAGAACGTGATCTTCACCGAGCCGGTGGGGGCGGTGCAGGCGCAGGTTGATCTGCTGACCGAAGCCGGGGTGAACAAGATCATCGTGCTGTCGCATTCGGGTTACGGCGTCGATCAGGTGGTGGCGGCGGGCACCACGGGGGTTGATGTGATTGTGGGCGGGCACAGCAACACGTTCCTGTCGAACACCAGCGAGGATGCAGAGGGGCCTTATCCGACGATGGTGGGCACGACTGCCATCGTGTCGGCCTATGCCTATGGCAAGTATCTGGGAGAGTTGAACCTGGTGTTCAACGATGCGGGCGAAATCGTGACGGCCACGGGCGAACCCCTGATCATGGATGCCAAGGTGGCCGAGGATGCCGCGACCCTGGCGCGGATTGCCGAACTGGCGGTGCCGTTGGAAGAAATACGGACCCGCGTCGTCGCCGAATCGGCTGCGGAACTGGACGGGTCGCGCGACAATTGCCGGGCGGTCGAATGTGCCATGGGCAACATCATTGCCGAGGCGATGCTGGACCGGGTGCGCGATCAGGGGGTGACTATCGCGGTGCAGAACGGCGGGGGCGTGCGAGCAAGTATCGACGCGGGGCCGGTGACGATGGGCGAGGTGCTGACGGTGCTGCCGTTCCAGAACACGCTGTCGACGTTTCAGGTGGACGGCGCGACGGTGGTGGCTGCACTGGAAAACGGGGTGAGCCAGGTGGAAGAGGGGGCGGGCCGGTTTCTGCAGGTGGCGGGGCTGAAGTACACCTTTGATCTGGCGGCGCCCGCCGGTGCGCGGGTGTCGGACGTGATGGTGAATGACGGCGGCATCTGGGGACCGCTGGACCCGGCCAAGGTCTATGGCCTGGTGTCCAACAACTATGTCCGTACTGGCGGCGACGGGTTCAGCATGTTCGTGGGTGCGGCCAACGCCTATGACTTTGGCCCCGATCTTGCAGATGTGACTGCCGAATACATGGCGAAGGTCGGTCCGGTGTCGCCCGCGCTGGACGGACGCATCACCCGCAAGTAGGATCGGGCAACTGGCGGTATCCAGACGGGGTGCGCGCGCATTGGCGGGCGCACCCCTTTTGTTTTGCAAGGCCGCATGTAACGTGCGGACCTGAACCTGCGTATGGAAGGACGTGACGGAAGCGACATGGCAGAGGACGGGTTCGAGGCACGGCTGGCGCCCCTGTGGCATGCGGGCCGCGACGGGGACGAGGCCGCCTATCGTGCGGCGCTGTCGCTGATCGCGCTGCGGCTGCGCGCGTATTTCCGGCCAAGGATGGCCGGGCTGCCGGACGATGTGGAGGATTTGGTGCAGGAAACGCTGTTGGCGATCCATCTCAAGCGGGCGACCCATGACCCCGCATTGCCGGTGTCGAACTGGCTGCATGCGGTGGCCCGCTATCGGCTGACCGATGTGTACCGCCGTCGCGGGCGGCGCGGCGTGCCCGATACGCTGGACGGGATGGAGATCGAGGCCCCGCCGGATTCGGGCGGGGTTGAGGCATCTTCGGCGCGGCGCGATCTGGGGCGGCTGTTGGGTACATTGCCCGACGGGCAGCGTCAGGCGATCGAACTGGTCAAGGTCGAGGGGTATTCGACCGAAGAGGCGGCGGCGCGGATGGGCATTACGGTGACGACGCTGAAGGTGCGGGTGCATCGCGGGTTGCAGCGGCTGATGCAGGATGTGGGGTCGCAGCAATGAAAACCGATGACCTGATCGGCCTTCTGGCGCAGGGGGCCGGGCGCACCGAGCCTGCGGGCGATCTGGGCCATATGGTGCTGGGTGCGCTGATGGTTCTGCCCTTGATGGTGTTGGCGGTCTGGCTGGGTCTTGGGCTGGTGCCGGTGGCGCTGTGGCCGGTGAGCGGGACGTTTGCCAAGCTGAGCTATGCCGGGATCGTGCTGTTCGGCGCGGGCCTTTTGCTGCGGCGGTTGGGGCGGCCGGGGGCGGCCGTCGGCCTGCCCTTGGCGCTGATCGCGGGCACGCTGGCGGCGGTGGCGATGATCGGCGTGGCCGATCTGTTGCGCCAGCCTGTGGCGGGATGGCCGATGCACATCCTGGGCAAATCTGCGCCGGTCTGCCCTTGGGCGATCCTGTTTCTGTCGGTGCCCGTGCTGGCGGTGATGCTGTGGTCGGCGCGGGCGCTTGCGCCGACGCGGTTGCGGTTGGCCGGGGCGGCGGCGGGGCTGGCGGCGGGGGCCTTGGGTGCGCTGGCCTATGCGATGGGCTGTGACGAGGGCGCGCTGACGTTCATGGCGCTGTGGTACAGTCTGGGGATGGCGCTGGCGACGGTGCTGGGCGCGGTGGTCGGCCCGCGCGTTCTGCGCTGGTGATCACGCCACCCGGTTGCCCTGCACCCACGCACCACGCACCGCACCTGCCATGCCCACCCGCGCCACGCGGATCACGTCGGCGCGTGCCCCAAGGGTCAGATGCCCCCGGTCGGTCAGGCCCGTCGCACCCGCCGGGGCGGTCGTGACGGTGGCCACGCCGCGCGCCATGTCGCCCCAGATATCGCCCAGCATCAGGGCCGCCGACAACAACGACGACGGCACATAGTCGGACGACACGATATCGAGCATCCCCGCCTGCGCCAGTTCCAGTGCCGCGACGTTGCCCGAATGGCTGCCGCCCCGGATCAGGTTCGGGGCCCCCATCATCACCTTGATGCCGTGGTCATGGCAGGCGCGCGCCGCCTCGACCGTGGTCGGAAATTCGGCCAGCCGCACGCCGTGGCCTGCCGACACCGCGACCTGATGCGCGGTGGTGTCATCGTGGCTGGCCAGAACCGCCCCCAGCCGCGCCGCCGTCTGGACCGCGGCCTGTTCATGGACCGCCCCGAGTTTCGCCTGCAGGGCCTGCTGGCTGGCGACATGGCCTTCAAACTCCGCCTTGGTGTAGCCGTGCTTGCCCCGGACGTAGTGTTCCAGTTTCGAGATGTCGCGAAACTGGCGCTGCCCGGGGGTGTGGTCCATCAGGCTGATCAGGCCCACGTTGTCATCGGGGCCAAACTCGGCCAATTCCTCCAGCAGCGTCTCGCAGCAGATCTCGGCGCGCAGGTGCAGGTGGTGGTCGATGCGCAGCGCGCCGGCGGCGCGCAGGTCAAGAAGTTCGGTCGCAAGCCCGCGCGCGTATTTCAGGTAGGTCGAGGATGAGATCACCGACCCCACGCGCAGGGCGTCGAACACTGTGGTGATGCCGACGCCGGCCAGTTCGGCATCATGCGCGATGATCGCGGCGGCGTGGGGCCAGCTGACCTTGGGGCGGGGTTCGATGTGGCGTTCCAGATTGTCGGTGTGCAACTCGACCAGCCCCGGCATCACCAGATCGCCGCCGCAATCGATGGCACCTGTCGGCACGTGGGTGCCCTGGACCAGGTCGGCGATGCGGCCATCCACCAGCCGGATATGGCCGGTCAGGGTCTCGGTCGGCAGGACCAGCGTGGCATTGGCAAGGATCGTTTCGGTCATCGGGCTGGTCCTGTGTCATGGGTCGGGTGGAGGGCGGCCAGAAGGCGCGCGATGCCAACCTCGGCTGTGGTGTCGTTCAACACGGTGGTGGCTGCAACCCCGTCGGGCAGGCGGAATGCGGCGCGGGTCAGGCGGTCACGGATAACGTCGGGCGTTTCGCGGCCACGGGCGGCAAGGCGTGAGGCCAGAACGGCGTCGGGGGCGGTCACAAGGATGACACGCAGGTCGGGGAACCGGGTGAGGGCGGCTGGCAGGGCTTCGCGGCTGCCGTTGAACAGGATGTCGCCTGGGCCTGCAACCTGCGTTTCGGGGATGCCGTAGGACAGGCCATGCGCCTGCCATGACAGGGCGAAATCGCCGCGCGCGTGGCGGGTGGCAAACTCGGCCTCGGTCACGCCTTCGAAATCCTCACCCCCGGCCCCGGTCGGGCGGGTGATGACGCGGCGGACCAGCGCAAGGTCGGGGCGCGCGGCCATGGCCCCCTCAATCAGCGTATCCTTGCCCGCGCCCGACGGGCCGACGATGGCAAAGATCATGCGGCCAGTCCGGGGGTAAAGGCCGTCACATCCACCAGCCGGTCGCAGACCTGCGCCCGCGCGCCTTCGTCGTGGAAGATGCCAAGGATGGCGGTGCCGCGCGCCTTTGCCTCAAGGATCAGCGCAAGCACGACCTCGCGGTTGGCGGCGTCAAGGCTGGCGGTGGGTTCATCCAGCAGGAGTGCGGGATACGGGTGGGCAAAGCCGCGCGCGATGTTGACGCGCTGTTGCTCGCCCCCGGAAAAGGTGGTGGGCGACAGGGACCACAGCCGTTCGGGGATGTTGAGGCGTGCCAAAAGGGCCATCGCGCGGTCGCGGGCCTGTGCCGGGGGGGTGCCGAGGGCAAGGAGGGGTTCGGCCACCACGTCGATGGTCGGCACGCGGGGGACGACGCGCAGGAACTGGCTGACATAGCCCAGCGTGTCGCGACGCAACCGGATGATCTGGCGGGGGGCGGCGGTGGCCACATCCGTCTGGCCCACATGGATGTGGCCCCCGGCGGCCAGATAATTGCCCCAGACCATCCGCATCAGCGTCGATTTGCCCGACCCCGATTGCCCCGTAAGCCCCACACATTCGCCCGGGGCCACGGTCAGGCTGGCCCCTGCCATCACCGGAATGACGGTGCCGCCCTGATTGTGCAGGGTGAAGGATTTGGACAGATTCTCGATACGGATCATGGTGTCAGACCTGCAGGACAGAGGAGACAAGCAGTTGCGTATAGGGGTGCTGCGGGTCGTCCAGCACCTGATCGGTCAGGCCTTGTTCCACCACGCGGCCCCCCTTCATCACCATCAGCCGGTCGGCCAGCAATCGCACCACTGCCAGATCATGCGTGACGATGATGACCGACAGGCCCAGATCGCGCACAAGCCCGCGCAACAGGTCCAGAAGCCGGGCCTGCACGCTGACATCGAGGCCGCCGGTCGGTTCGTCCATGAACACCAGCCTTGGCCCGGTAACCAGATTGCGTGCGATCTGCAACCGCTGCTGCATGCCGCCCGAGAACGCCGATGGGCGGTCGTCGATGCGGTCAGAGGCGATCTCGACCCGGCCAAGCCAGTCGACAGCCTGTCCCCGGATATTGCCATAGTGGCGCGCACCCACGGCCATCAGGCGTTCACCCACATTGCCGCCCGCACTGACCCCCATGCGCAAGCCGTCGCGCGGGTTCTGGTGGACGAAGGCCCAATCTGTGCGGCCCAGACGCCGCCGTTCGGTTTCCGACATCGCCAGCACATCGCGCCCGTCATAGGTAAGGCGGCCTGCATCGGGTGCGAGGTGGCCCGCAAGGCAGGACAGAAGCGTGGATTTGCCCGAACCGCTTTCGCCGACGATGCCCAGAACCTCGCCCGGGAACAGATCAAAGCTGACATCGGCACAGCCGATGCGGGTGCCGTAGCGGCGGGTCAGCCCCTCGACCGCCAGAAGGGGCGCATCCGCCACGACCTGCCGTACCAGCCCCATCATGCCACCCCTTCCACCGCCCCAAGCCGCCCGACATGCCCCGCCCTGCGGCGCGTTCCGCAATGGTCGGTGTCGGAACAGACGTACATCCGGGCCCCCCGGTCATCGGTGATGACCTCATCCAGATAGCTGTCGCGCGCACCACACAGGTCGCAGTCATGCGGGGCCTTGGAGGGGGTAAAGGGGTGATCGTCGAAATCGAGGCTGACAACGCGGGTATGGGGGGGAATCGCGTAAATGCGCTGTTCGCGGCCCGCACCGAACAACTGGATCGCGGGGCTGTCGGACAGCTTGGGGTTGTCGAATTTCGGGATGGGTGAGGGGTCCATCACATAGCGACCCTCGACCCGGACGGGATAGGCGTAAGAGGTGGCAATCTGGCCGTGGCGCGCGATGTCTTCGTACAGTTTCACATGCATCAGGCCGTATTCCTCAAGCTCGTGCATCTTGCGCGTCTCGGTCTCGCGCGGTTCCAGAAAGCGCAAGGGTTCGGGGATCGGCACCTGATAGACCAGAATCTGGCCCTCGGTCAGCGGGGTTTCCGGAATGCGGTGGCGGGTCTGGATCACTGTGGACTCTGCGGTGGCCTCGGTCACAGCCACCCCCGCGGTGCGCTGGAAGAAGCGGCGGATCGACACCGCGTTGGTCGTGTCATCGGCACCCTGGTCGATGACCTTCAAACGGTCTTCGGGCACCAGGCAGGCCGCCGTCACCTGCACGCCGCCAGTGCCCCAGCCGTAGGGCATCGGCATCTCGCGGCTGGCGAAGGGCACCTGATAGCCCGGGATCGCCACACCTTTCAGGATGGCGCGGCGGATCATCCGTTTGGTCTGTTCGTCCAGATAGGCGAAGTTGTATTCGGCCAAAGGTTCGTCCTGCCCGGACATGCGGTCCAGAGGGGGGGTCCTTCCGCAGCCTTTCGCGTGCCAAGGGCCTCGGCGCGCAAGCGGCGCACGAGTTCCAGTTCGGCTTGAAAATCAACGTAGTGCGGCAGCTTTATATGTTCCAGAAAGCCTGTCGCCTGAATGTTGTCGGCGTGCATCAGCACGAATTCCTCGTCCTGTGCCGGGGCACCGCTGAAATCCTCACCCAGTTCCTTCCAGCGCAGGGCCCGGTCGACAAGGCTCATCGCAATCGCTTTGCGTTCGGTCTGGCCAAACACCAGCCCATAGCCCCGGGTAAACTGCGGCGGTTCGGTTTTGGAGCCTTTGAACTGGTTGACCGTCTCACATTCGGTCAGTTCCACTTCGCCAATCTCTACCGCAAAGCCAAGCTCGGGGATGTCCATCTCAACCGCCACGGTGCCTATCCGCAACTCGCCCACGAAAGCATGAGTATGCCCGTAGCCGCGTTGGGTGGAATAGGCCATCGACAGGATGAACCCCTCGTCCCCCCGCGTGATCGCCTGCAGGCGCAGGGGGCGAGAGGCGGGCAGTTCCATCGGTTCACGGGTCAGATCGGGCGGGGTGTCATCGCCCGCAGCTTCGCTCTGGATCAGCCCATCACGGCCCAGCATCCCCGTCACATGCGGCACCGGGTCAAGTGAGGCGGGGGCGGTGGGGGCTGCGGGCACCTGACCCTCTGCCGCCAGTTTGAAGTCCAGCAAGCGGTGCGTGTAGTCAAACGTCGGCCCCAGAATCTGCCCGCCCGG
>JBBQXK010000015.1:0-74317 GCA_038209775.1 Rhodobacterales bacterium
TTGTTTTGGTGGGGGGGGGGGGGGGTGGGGGGGGGCCGCGCGCGGCGGGGCCGCCCCCCCCCCCCCCCCCCCCCGCCGGTGGGCGCCCCCCCCCCCCGACTCTCCGCCCGTCACCCCCGCGCCGCCATGATCGCATAGGCCGCCATCACCACCCCCTCCACCACATGCTTGTCGCAGACCCCCGCCAGCCCCGCGCCATAAGCCAGCGCCACCCCGGCATGGATCACGCGGTGGTCGCAGAGGTGCCGCGCGATGTCCGCCATTCCCTTGAAAACCTTTGCCATCACTCGTACCTTTTCTTTGCCACGCCCTGCTTGATTGCCCGGGTGGATGGCGTCAGGATGAGGAAATGGCGTGCTGGCTGAGCGTTGCGGCAGATGGCGGAACGTGGGGGAACATTGGTGAATTCGGCGGGGTTCGGGCCTGAGTTCGGGTTGCTGGTCAAGACCCGCCGCGCCGAACGCGGGCTTTCACAGGATGCGCTTGCGGCCCTGCTGTGGCCCGACGCGAATCCCCTGAACCAGAAGGATCACCCCCGCAAACCCGACATCTCTCGTCTTGAAACCGGGCGGGTGGGCAACCCGCAGGAAAAGACCGTCCTTCTGATCTGCGAAAAGCTGGGCATCCGGCAGGATGAGGTCAACGCCCTTCGCCTGACCCCGCCGCCCGATCCCTATGCCTTGGCCAAAGTGCTGGGCGATCTGAAAGCCGCGTCACAGGCCGATCTTTACGAATTGGCGCGGGCGTTCGGGATGGAAGATCCTGAACGAAGCTCTGACACCGCCCTGCGCGCCTTCCTTGCCGACAAAGCGCAGGAGTATCACGCCTACCGCACCCAGATCGACGCACTGGATGATCGGGTGGCGGCCATCGCCAACCTCAAGGGGGCGGCACAGGACGCCGCCGAACGGCTGGATTTCGATGCGGTGGAAACCCTGTTGGAACGTGTCCACACGGTCGACTCGACATCGCCGCCGCCACGGCCGAGGCGCGGGCCGAGAGCGCCCTGCTGCGCGGGCGGGTCGAGCAGGCCTACGCGCTGTTCGCTGCCGCCGCCGACAGCTTTGCCGCCATCGACCCCACCGAGGTCGCCCGCCGCCGCCAAAGCTATGGCGAACGTCTGAGAGATCACGGAACCCGCTACGGCGGCCCGGCTCTGCCGTTGGCCATCCGGCTGTTGGACCGCCTGCTGGCCGAACTGGACCAGCAGGCTGACCCAAGGCTGTGGGCCGCCAGCCAGATCAGCCTCGCCAACGCGCTGCAAACGCAAGGCACCCGCACCGGGGGTTCTGCGGGCACGGCCCTGCTGGCGCACGCGGTTGATGCCTATGAGGCGGCGTTGCAAGTGTTGACCCGAGCGGATCATCCGGTGGACTGGGCCACGGCGATGCAGAACATGGCCATCGTGCTGGAAACGCAAGGCACCCGCACCGGGGGTGCTGCGGGCACGGCCCTGCTGGCGCGCGCGGTTGATGCCTATGAGGCGGCATTGCAGGTGTTCACCCGCGCGGACCATCCGTTGAAATGGGCGATGACAATGCAGAACATGGCCGGTGCATTGCATGCGCAAGGCAATCGCACCCGGGGTGCTGCGGGCACAGCCCTACTGGCGCGCGTTGTTGACGTCTGTGAGGCTGCCTTGCAGGTGTTAACCCGGGCGGATCATCCGGTGCTCTCGGCCGGGATGATGCAGAACATGGCCATCGCGCTGGAATCGCAAGGCACCCGGACCGAGGGTGCTGCCGGCACGGCCCTGCTGGTGCGCGCGGTTGATGCCTATGAGGCGGCGTTGCAGGTGCGCACCCGCGCGGATCATCCGATTGAATGGGCCGGGACGATGCAGAACATGGCCGGTGCGCTGCAAACGCAAGGCACGCGCACCGGGGGTGATGCGGGCACGGCCCTGCTGGCGCGCGCGGTGGACGCCTATGAGGCGGCGTTACAGGTGTTCACCCGAGCGGATCATCCGGTGAACTGGGCGATGACGCGGGAGAATCTGGCGATCTGCGAAGCGCAATGGTCGCAGCACCCCGCCTGCGACGACCCCGCGGCGCATTTGCGACGGGCGCTTCAGCATGTGGACAACGCGTTGCAGGTCTTTGATCCCGACCACATGCCTTATAACCACGGCAAAGCGACCGCCCTGCGCACCCAAATCCTCGCCGACCTTTCCTGACCAAATCGTCACCCCCCCCCTGAAACCCCAACCCTTCCCCCCAAACACCAGCGTCACCTTGCCCCCCACAACCACCCGCCCTTGAACCCCCCCGCCTGCCGGCCTCGGCTTAGGTCCGAACCAACGGGATCCCCCTCATGCCCCCCACTCGCCCGATCTTCGAAGAGGTCGCGACCCGCGCGGCCCCGGTGCCGCAGGGCAGCCTCATCTCCCGCCACGCCGCCGTGTCGCGCGGCTGGACGAGGTGGTGGCTGGTCAGCCTCTTTGCCCTTGTGGCCTGCATGATCCTGGTTGGCGGGCTGACGCGGTTGACCGATAGTGGCCTCGCGATCACCGAATGGCGGCCGGTGTCGGGGGCGCTGCCGCCGATGTCGGAGGCGGCCTGGGCCACCGAGTTCGACAAGTACCGCGCCGTCCCGGAATATCAGTTGCAGAACAAGGGCATGACGCTGGACGCGTTCAAGGTGATTTACTGGTGGGAATGGGGTCACCGGCAGTTGGGGCGGGTGATCGGGCTGGTCTGGGCGCTGGGGTTTGCCGCGCTTTATGTCACGCGCAGCATTCCCAAGGGCTGGTCGCGGCGGCTGTGGCTGGTGGGTGCCCTGGGCGGGCTGCAGGGGGCCATCGGCTGGTGGATGGTGCATTCGGGGCTGTCGGGCGACCGGGTGGATGTGGCGTCGTACCGGCTGGCCATGCATCTGGGACTGGCGTTTGTCATTCTGGGGCTGATCGCGTGGTATGTGCAGCTGTTGTCGCGCCCCGAGACGGCGTTGCTGCAGGCGCGGCGGGCGCGGGAGGGGCGGCTGTACGGGCTGTCGACGGGCCTCATGCATTTCGCGTTCCTGCAGGTGATCCTGGGCGCGCTGGTGGCGGGGATTGATGCGGGGCGGGGGTTTCCGACCTGGCCCCTGATGAACGGGTCGTTCTTTCCGGCGGATGCGTTCTATGTGCCCGACGGGGGGGCGGTCTGGCGTGCGTTCTTTGAAAATCCGGGGCTGGTGCAGTTCATCCACCGGATGTCGGGGTATCTGTTGTTCGCCTTTGGCGTGGTGGTCTGGCTGCGGGGTCGCCGGTCGGCGCACCGGGCCACGCGGGCCGCGTTCCATGCGGTGATGGCGATGCTGGTGGTGCAGATGGCGTTCGGCATCGCGGCAGTCATGACGGCGGCCACCCTTCATGCGGCGATCACGCATCAGGTGGGGGCGGTGGTGCTCTGGGTGCTGATCCTGCGCGCGCGGTTCCACAGCCAGTACCCCCATGGGGGGTCGATCAAGGGGGGGACGGCATGACGGCCTTTGCAGACCTGATGGCGTATCAGCGCCAGACCGAGGCGCTTGGCCAGATCGCAGGGCGCCTTGGCTGGGATCAGGAAACCATGATGCCGCGGGGGGCTGCCGACCAGCGGGCCGAAGAATTCGCGGCGATCGAGGGGGTGCTGCATGCGCGCCGCACCGACCCGCGGGTGGGTGACTGGCTGGAGACGGCAGAAGCCCCCGATGCGGCGGGGGCGGCGCAGTTGCGGTTGATCGGGCGATCATATGCACGGGCCACGAAAATCTCGGCACGGCTGGCGCAGGAACTGGCGCGGTTGACGTCGGCGGCGCAGGGCATCTGGGCGGCGGCGCGGCAGGATGAGGATGTGGCGGCGTTTCTGCCGACGCTGGCCCGGGTCATCGCGCTGAAACGCGAAGAGGCGGCGTGTCTGGCGGCGGGTGGCAATGCCTATGACGCGCTCTTGGACGATTATGAACCGGGTGAGACGGCTGCCAGCATCAGCGCGATGTTCGACGCAATGCGGCCCCGGTTGGTGGCGCTGCGCGGGGCTGCGATGGGGTCGGCGTATCAGCCGGTCGATCTTGTCGCAGTGTTTCCTGCCGACAAGCAGATGCAGGTGTCGCGCGATCTGGCTACGACGTTCGGCTATGACTGGAACCACGGGCGGCTGGACCTTGCGGTGCATCCGTTCAGTTCGGGGTCGGGGCGGGATGTGCGGATCACCACGCGGGTGGTCGAGCGGGATCCGTTCAACTGTTTTTACTCAACCATTCATGAGGTTGGCCATGCGACGTATGAGTTGGGCATCGACCCTGCCTATGCGCTGACACCGCTTGGGGCAGGGGTGTCGATGGGGGTGCATGAAAGCCAGAGCCGCATTTATGAGAACCAGTTGGGCCGCAGTCGCGCCTTTGCGGGCTGGCTTTTTGGCCGGATGCAGGGGGCGTTCGGTGATTTCGGGGTGGCGGATGCCGATGCGTTCTATGGCACGGTGAACAAGTTGCGCGAGGGGTTCATCCGGACCGAGGCGGATGAGGTGCAGTACAACCTGCACGTCATGCTGCGCTTTGATCTGGAGCGGGCGCTGATCTCGGGTGATCTGGGGGTGGCCGATCTGGAGGCCGCGTGGAATGACCGTTTCCGCGCCGATTTCGGACAGGTGGTGCCGCGTCCTTCGGCGGGGATGCTGCAGGATGTGCATTGGTCGGTGGGGCTGTTCGGCTATTTCCCGACCTATACGTTGGGGAACCTGTACGCCGGATGTCTGCATGTGGCGTTGCGCCGGGATGTGCCCGACCTTGATGCCAGTCTTGCGCAAGGCGATGCGTCGCCCGCCACGGGCTGGCTGCGCGACCGCGTACAGCGGCATGGCGGGCTGATGGCGCCGCGCGACCTGATCGCACAGGCGGCGGGGTTCGAGCCGCATGCGGGGCCGCTTTTGGAGTATCTGGAGGCGAAGTTCGGGGCGATTTACCGGCTGTAGGTGCCTGTGGCCAAGTCCCGGGGCGCTGCCCCGGACCCCGGGATATTTGTGCAAAGATGAATGGGCAGGGTCAGGGGGCTGGCCAGTCGGGGGCGCGTTTTTCGAGGAAGGCTGTGATGCCTTCGTCGGTGTCGGGTATCAGCATGTTGGCAACCATCACGTCGCCGGTCAGGCGGTAGGCCTCGGCCAGGGGTAATGTGGACTGGGCATGGAAGGCGCGTTTGCCGATGCGGACGGCGGCGGTGAGTTTGGTGGCGATGGTGGCGGCGAGGGTGTTCGTTTCTGTGGCCAGTTCGTCGGGGGGGGCTATCCTGTTGACAAGGCCCAGTTCCTGCGCCCGGGCGGCGCTGATGAAGGCGCCGGTCACCAGCATCTCGAATGCGGCGCGGGGGGGGATGGCGCGGGTGAGGGCGACCATGGGGGTTGAGCAGAAGAGGCCGATGTTCACGCCGTTGACGCCGAACCGCGCGTTGTCGGCGGCCACCACCATGTCGCAGGACGCGGCAAGCTGGCAGCCGGCGGCGGTGGCGATGCCGTGGACTTCGGCGATGACCGGCTGGGGCAGGGCGGGGATCATCTGCATCACGGTTGCACAGCGGGCGAAGAGGTCGGCGAAGGCGGCGGCACCGCCATCGGGGGCCTGACGGGCGGCCTGCATTTCGCGCAGGTCGTGGCCTGCGCAAAAGGCGCGACCGGTGCCTGCAAGGATCACCACGCGGATTTTGGTGTCGGTCATCAGGGCGGTGAAGGCATCGTGCAGCGCCGCCAGCATTGCATCCGACAACGCGTTGAGCGTGGCGGGGGCGTTCATCGTCAGGCGGGTGACGGGGCCGGTATCGTGGCGCAGCAGAAGGTCGGTCATTGTCATTCCTTGCTTTGGCTGAAACTCTACGCTGGGGCTGGCCCGGGGGGAAGCATGGCGATTGTTATGGACCGGCAGGCACTTGGCGCGTTTCTGGTGGATGCGTTCGGGCAGGTGGCGCGGGATTTCGCGGTGGAGCACGTGGATGAGGACGTGCTGCGGCTGCGGCTGATCGTGCAGGAGCGGCATCTGCGGCCCGGGGGGACGGTGTCGGGGCCTGCGATCTTTGCGCTGGCGGATGTGGCGGTATACCTGGCCATTCTGGCGCGGATCGGGCCGGTGGCGCTGGCGGTGACAACCAATGCGTCGGTCGATTTTCTGCGCAAACCTGCGGCGGGGATGGATTTGCTGGCCGAGACGCGGGTGTTGAAGCTGGGCCGGGTGTTGGCGGTGGGGGATGTGCTGATCCGGTCGGCGGGCGGGACGGAGCCGGTGGCGCGCGCGACGCTGACCTATTCGATCCCGCCCAAGGTGCCGGCGGGTGTTGCGTCAGCCGGTTAAGGCAGTCTGAACGGGGCGTCCCGAGAGAGTGTTTCGAACGGTGGGCGGCAGGGCGCAACCGCATGGAAATGCAGCATTTTGAGTGTATGCGGTCCGTATGTAAAGCGTACAGCACCTGTACAGCATCCGTACATGCGTTTTGCGTTTCCGGCCCCCCCGGGCGGCAGGGACGGCGACCCTATTGCAGGTCGCCGAAGGCCCCTTGCAGACGCGCCACCGCCTCGGCCACCTGGGCGCGGGGCATGGCGATGTTGAAGCGCAGGGCCGTCTCGCCACCGGTGCCGAACACCACGCCGTGGTTGACCGCAATGCGCGCGTCCTGTTCGACGCGGGCGGTGAATTCGGCCGCCGACATGCCGGTGCCTGCGAAATCGACCCACGCGAGGTAGGTGCCCTGCAACGGCATCGACCGGACCCCGGGCAGCGTATTCAGCCCGTCATCGAAAATCCGCCGGTTGCCGTCGAGATAGCGCATGAGGCCGTCCACCCACTCGGCCCCGGCGGGGGAATAGGCCGCCGTCGCCATGTGCATGCCAAAGGAATTGGGCGAGATGCCAAGCGCGTTCATCCGTGCGGCAAAGCGGGCGCGTAAGGAGGGGTCAGCGATGATGACATTGCCGGAATGGCAGCCTGCGATGTTGAAGGTCTTGGTCGTGGCCGTCATCATCACCAGACGGTCGGCGATGTCGGGGGCGGCCAGCGGCATCGCGATATGGCGGTGGCCGGGGTAGACGAGATCGTGGTGGATCTCGTCGGACACCAGGATCAGGTCATGGCGGATGCAGAAATCGGCCACGCCGCGCAGTTCCGCCGCCGTCCAGACACGGCCCCCGGGGTTGTGGGGCGAGCAGAGGATGAACATCCGCTCGGTTCCCGTCATCAGGGCGTCCCAGGCGTCGAAGTCCATCGCATGTACGCCGTCCACCACGGTCAGCGGACATTCCCGCACCTCGCGCCCTGCACCGGCGATGACGCGGGCAAAGGCGTGGTAGACGGGGGTGGTGAGGACCACGGCATCGCCCGGCGCGGTATAGGCATCGACGCACATGCCGGTGCCGTTCACGAGGCCATGGGTGGTGAAGATCGATTTCGGGTCAACGTCCCATCCGTGGCGGGTGTTCATCCACCAGCGGATGGCGTCGAGGTACGCCCGGTCGTCGCCGAAATAGCCATACAGGCCGTGCGCCGCCATCGCCTCGACCGCCTGTTGCACCACCGCCGGGGGGCGGAACTCCATGTCGGCGACCCACATCGCGATGCCGTCCTGCGCGGGGACGCCGAACATCGGCTCCATCATGTCCCATTTCACGCAATGCGTGCCGCGGCGGTCGATCGCTTCGTCAAAGGTCATGGGGCGGTCCTGTGGTGGGAGGAGGTTGACAAAAGCGATAGCGCAAGTGGAAGGGAATTCCAATGGGTGACTGTGGGGGAAATTTAGTTCTGATGTGGGTGTTAATGTTGGAACGACAGTCCTACATTCGCTGAAATACGGGAACATTGATCCACCTCGCGCCCGGCTAGGCAGTTTGGCCCCCACCCATTGCGCGCCTGTCGCCCCTTGGTTAAATCCTGTGGCATGATCCGCTCCATCCTGTTGCACCCCGATCCGCGTCTGAAGAAACCCTGCGAGCCTGTGGGGGCGATCACGCCCGACATCGGGCGGCTGGCCGAGGATATGCTGGCCACCATGTACGACGCCCCCGGCATCGGCCTTGCGGCGCCGCAGGTGGGGGTGATGCGGCGGGTGATGGTAATGGATTGCGTCAAGGAGGTAGGCGCCACGCCACGCCCGATGGTGCTGGTTGATCCGGTGGTCACCTGGGCGTCCGAGGACCGGAACGTGTATGAAGAGGGGTGCCTGTCGATCCCCGAGCATTACGCCGACGTCAGCCGCCCCGCCGTGGTGCGGGTGCGCTGGACGGCGCTGGACGGTGTGGAGCAGGAAGAGGAGTTCGCGGGCCTGTGGGCCACCTGCGTGCAGCACGAGATCGACCATCTGGAGGGGCGGTTGTTCATCGACTATCTCGGGCCGCTGCGCCGACAGATGATTACCCGCAAGATGGAAAAGCTGAAGCGTGAGCGTGCGCGGGGCGAGGGTTAGGGATGGCGGTCCTGCCGATCCTGCGCTGGCCCGATCCGCGCCTGTCGCAGGTGTGCGCGCCTGTGGCGGGGGATGTGACGGCGCTGGCGGCGGACATGCTGGACACGATGTACGACGCCCCCGGGCGGGGGCTGGCCGCGCCGCAGGTGGGGGCGCTGGTGCGGATGTTCGTGATGGATACGGGGTGGAAAGCCGGGCCGCGTGATCCGGTGGTTTGCGTCAATCCCGAAATCCTGTGGCGGTCCGAGACGCGGGCCACCGGCAGCGAGGGCTGCCTGTCGATCCCGGGGCCTGCGCCGTTGATCGAGCGGGCGGTGGAAATTCGGCTGGGCTGGACCGGGCTTGACGGGGCTGCGCATGTGGTGCTGTTGGACGGTTTTGCCGCCGTCTGTGCGCAGCATGAGTACGACCATCTGGACGGGGTGCTGACGCTTGACCACCTTTCGGCCGACCTGCGGGCGGCGGCGGTGGCCGGGGTGACGCCATGACCGCCCGTGCCTGCCTGCGCTGGCCGCACGCCGTTCTGCGCACGCCTGCCGCCCCGGTCGGGGCCATCACCGACGAGATACGGCGCATCTGGGATGACATGATCGACACCATGGAGGCGATGCCGGGGTATGGCCTTGCCGCGCCGCAGATCGGGGTGGGCCTGCGGCTGGCGGTGGTGGATTGTTCGGTCGAGCGGGGGTTTGTCGTGCGGATGGCCGATCCGGTGCTGCTGGAGACGTCGGCCGAGGTGTTCCGCCATGTCGAGGCCAGTCCCAACCTGCCCGGCGTTCATGCCGAGGTTGACCGGCCCCGCCGCGTGCTGGTGGGGTTCGTGAACGACAAGGGCCTGCGGGAGGAGCGGGAGTTTTACGACCTCTGGGCCACATCGGTGCAGCACCAGATTGACCATCTGGAGGGGCGGATGTTCTTTGACCGGCTGGGCCCGATGAAGCGCCGCATGCTGATCGCGCGCGCCGAAAAGCAGGCGCGCGCATGAAGATCGTGTTCATGGGAACGCCTGCGTTTTCGGTGCCGGCACTGGATGCGCTGGTGGCGCGGCATCAGGTGCTGGCGGTCTACAGCCAGCCGCCGCGCCCGGCGGGCCGGGGTCAGACGCCGCGCCCGGGTGCGGTGGCAGCACGGGCCGGGGTGCTGGGCATTCCCGTCCTGACGCCCCTGTCGCTGCGCGACGCAGGCGCGCAGGCGCAGTTTGCGGCCCTTGGGGCCGAGGTGGCGGTGGTCGTGGCCTACGGTCTGATCCTGCCGCAGGTGGTGCTGGAGGCGCCGGCGTTGGGGTGCCTGAACATCCATGCGTCGCTGTTGCCGCGCTGGCGGGGGGCGGCGCCGATCCACCGGGCGGTGATGGCAGGGGATGCCGAGACCGGCATCTGCATCATGCGGATGGAGGCGGGGCTGGATACCGGGCCGGTCCTGATGCGGCAATCGTTGCCGATCGGCGACGGGGATACGACGGGCGATCTGCATGACCGGCTGGCCGATCTGGGTGCCGCGATGATCGTCACGGCGCTGGACGGCCTGCAGGGCCGCATCGCCGAGCCACAGTCGTCCGAAGGCGTCACCTATGCGGCCAAGATCGACAAGGCCAGCGCCCGCATCGACTGGACCCGCCCGGCGCCCGAAGTTGACCGCCTGATCCGGGGGCTGTCGCCCGCGCCCGGGGCGTGGTGCCTGGCGGGGGTCGAACGGCTGCGCCTGTTGCGGTCGCGGGTGGTGGCGGGGCAGGGCGCGCCGGGTCAGCGGCTGTCGGGGCTGACCGTTGCCTGCGGCGAGGCTGCGGTCGAGATCACGCTGGCGCAGCGCGAGGGCAAACGCCCGATGCCTGTGGCCGAGATCCTGCGCGGGGCCAGTTTGCCCGACATCCTTGGCTGATCCTTCACAATGCGTCACCGGCCCCCCATGTTGAAGGGGTCACAGGCTGTGGAGACCGGACATGCCCGCCTTTCTTCTGATCGCCGTCATCGGTGCCGCTGCGGGCTTTCTTGCGACGCGGGTCATGCGGGTGCAGACCGATGTGCCGACGACGGTGGTGATCGGCATCGCCGGTGCCGTCATCGGCTGGTTCGCCCTGCGCGCGGTGGTGGCGCTGACCGGCTGGGTGGCGATCTTTGCCTGTGCGGTTGCGGGGGCGATGGCGCTGATCTGGCTGTGGCGCGCCTATGGTCCGAAGGGGCGGCGGTGACGCGACCCGGCGCAGTTTTCTTCCGGCTTCACCTTGCACAAATACTCCGGGGGTCCGGGGGCTGGCCCCCGGCTCGGTGCCGCCGGGTGCGGGCTGTCCGGTGACGCGGCAACCGCCTAGCCAAGCCGCCGCACCAGATCCTTCAGCCTGATCCCCTTGCCGCCCACATCCTGCCACAGCATCCGGCCCTGCCATGCCGCGAACAGGATTGCAGCACCTTCGCGCCCCTTGGGTCCGCCGCCCATCGAGCGCGCAACTGCGGCCTCGGTCCGGGCGCGCCAGCCCTCGGCCCGGGCGCGCAGGGCGGGGTCGCGGAAATCGGCGGCCAGACGCGACAGGTCCGCCGTCTCGGCCCCCGCCCCGAGCGCCTTCAGGAGGCCCAGCGTATCGTCGGCACCGCTTTCGGCCAGTGCTGTCTGGCGGTCAAGCGCGTCCCAGGCGGCCATCAGGGCAGCCCGCACCATCCCTTCGCGCGTGCCATAGCGCTGCACCAGCGTGGGGGCGGCAAGGCCGGTCGCGCGCGCGACCGAGGCAAAGGCCACGGCCTTGTCGCCGCCTTCGGCCAACAGGCGGCGAACTTCGGCAAAGATGGCATCGTCGGGAATGGTTCTGGGGCGCGACATGGGGTTGAGGGTAGGCAATGGTGCGTCTGCACACAAGCGTGATGGCGCGGCCTGGTGTCCGTCGGCATCGCTTGCGTAGGGGGTCACCAGCGGGTCGGGTGCTGCGGAGTTTTCAAAAACTCCGGTCCGATTTCTTTGAAGAAATCGGTTTGGGCAGCAATACGCGCGCCACGATTGCGCACCTATTGCCCCTGACCCGCCTTCGGGCTTTCGGGGCGGGGCGGCCTTGCGCGGTAAACCGGCAGCCGCCAGCCAAACGCGATGCTGCCCGCCCGCAACACCAGCGTGCCCGCCATGCAGGACAGCAGTGCCAGCGTGTCGCCAAGACCGCCCGCCTTTGCCAGAACCGCCGCCAGTGCCCCCGCAAAGGCCGCCGTCACATACAACTCACCCTGTTTCAGGACCAGCGGCACCTCGTTGCACACCACATCGCGCATCAGGCCGCCCATGCAGCCGGTGACCATGCCCATCACCAGAACCACCGGCCAGCCTGCGCCCGCTTCGGTCGCCACCGCCACGCCGGCGGGCACTGCGACGGCCAGCGCGCAGGCATCCAGCCACAGGATCGCGCGGTAACGGCTTTCCAGAAGGTGCGCGCCCGCGAACACCGCGACAGCGGCCAATGCCGCGACCGCCAGAAACACCGGCTCGGCGATCCAGAACACCGGACCCCGGTCCAACAGCACGTCGCGCAGCGTGCCGCCGCCGACCGCCGTCAGGCAGGCCACAAAGATGAAGCCCACGATATCCAGTTGCGACCGCGATGCGACCAGCGCACCGGTCAGAGCGAACACCGCGACCGAGGCGAAGTCCAGCACCGTCAGCAGCGTCATCCCGGGTGGCCCGGCTTGTACGGCGCCATGCCGGCCCGGGCCAGCGCATCGGCGCGTTCATTTTCCGTGTGCCCCGCGTGGCCCTTGATCCAGCGCCATTCGACCGCATGGCGGGCCTGTGCCGCGTCCAGCCTTTGCCACAGATCGACGTTCTTGACCGGGCTGCCGCCCGCGGTGCGCCAGTTCTTGCGCTTCCAGTTGGGCATCCATTCGGTGATGCCGTTCTTCACATAGGCGCTGTCGGTCACCACGATCAGCCGCGAAGCGCGGCTTAGCCCCTCAAGCGCCGCGATTGCGGCCAGGAGTTCCATGCGGTTGTTGGTGGTCAGCGCCTCGCCGCCGCACAGCTCTTTCTCCTTGGTGACCGCGTCATCCTCGCGCGCCTGCAGCAGCACGCCCCAGCCGCCGGGGCCGGGGTTCCCGGAACAGGCCCCGTCGGTGAAGGCGTAAAGCGCGCGTGCCACCGCCCTAGCCCAGACGCGCCTTGACCATCGGCCCGACCGCGCCGAAATCCATCTGCCCGGTATAGCGGCCCTTCAGCGCCGCCATCACCCGGCCCATGTCGCGGATGCCGGTGGCGCCGGTTTCGTTGATCGCGGTATCAAGGGCGGACTGCACCTCGGGCGCGGTCAGTTGGGTGGGCAGGAATTCACCGATCACGGTGATCTCGTTCAGTTCTTTCTCGGCCAGTTCCAGCCGGCCGCCCTCTTCATAGGCGCGGGCACTTTCCTGGCGCTGTTTCACCAGACGGCCCAGGATCGACATGATCTCGGCATCGGCCATCTCGGGCGGGTCGCCGCCGGGGGTGCCGCGTTCGGTGCGCAGCGCAATCTCGCGGTCCTTGATGGCGGCATTGACCAGCCGCAGCGTCGACAGCCGGTCGGCGGCCTTGGCCTTCATCGCGTCCTTGAGCGCGGTCTGCAATCTGTCGCGCAATGTCATGCGGTTCGCGTCCCCTGTCGCCCGGCCCCGAAGGCCGCAGGGCGCGACCATAGCCGCAATGCCGCGACAGCGCAACAGCCCGCACTTTGGCCAACACTTTGATAAGGCGCGAAAAACCTTTTGCACCAAGGGCTTGACCCCCGGTTCCCCAACCCGTAGGTTCCCCGAAATCCACCCCATGGGAGATACCCGATGCCGCACCGTTCCGTCCCGGGCCAGCCCCGTCCCACGGCCTGTCTGGTTCTGGCCGATGGCACGGTGTTCTATGGCATGGGGTTTGGTGCGGTGGGCGAGACTGTGGCGGAACTGGTGTTCAACACCGCGATGACCGGCTATCAGGAAATCATGACCGATCCGTCCTATGCGGGCCAGATCGTGACCTTCACCTTTCCCCATGTCGGCAATGTGGGTGTGACGGCAGAGGATGACGAGACCGCCGATCCGGTGGCCGCCGGCATGATCGTGAAGTGGGACCCGACCGAGCCGTCAAGCTGGCGGTCACAGGGGCGGCTGACCGACTGGCTGTTGGCCAAGGGCCGCATCGGCATGGGCGGCGTCGATACCCGCCGGCTGACCCGCGCCATCCGCCAGCAGGGTGCCCCGCATGTGGCGCTGGCGCATGATCCCGAGGGGCGGTTCGATCTTGAGCGTCTGGTGGCCAAGGCGCGGGGCTGGCGGGGGCTGGTGGGGCTGGACCTTGCCCGCGATGTGACCTGCGCGCAAAGCTATCGCTGGGACGAGATGACATGGGCCTGGCCTGCGGGGTATGTCCGGCGGACCGGCCCCGGTCTGCGGGTGGTGGCCATCGACTATGGTGCCAAGCGCAACATCCTGCGCTGTCTGGCGTCATCGGGGTGCGAGGTGACGGTGCTGCCGGCGTCGGCCACCGCCGCCGATGTGATGGCGCTGAACCCTGAGGGTCTGTTCCTGTCGAACGGCCCCGGCGACCCGGCAGCCACGGGCGTTTATGCCGTGCCGATGATCAAGGGCGTGCTGGACGCAGGGTTGCCGGTGTTCGGCATCTGTCTGGGGCACCAGATGCTGGCGCTGGCGCTGGGGGCAGAGACGGTCAAGATGAACCACGGCCACCATGGGGCCAACCATCCGGTCAAGGATCTGGACACCGGCAAGGTGGAAATCACCTCGATGAACCATGGCTTTACCGTGGACAGCCAGACCCTGCCGCCGGGGGTGATCGAGACGCATGTCAGCCTGTTCGACGGGTCGAACTGCGGTATCCGCGTGGACGGCAGGCCCGTCTTCAGCGTGCAGTACCACCCCGAGGCCAGCCCCGGGCCGCAAGACAGCTATTACCTGTTTGAACGGTTCGCCGCCGCGATGCAGGCCCGGCGCGCCGCCTGACCGGGGAACGGTCAGCATGACGTAGCGTCATTCCAGGACCGGCAGTCGGCCTGCGGCGGCTTGGTTCATCCGGTATTAACCATGCGTTAAGCGTTGCACGGCCAGATGGGGGCTTCGTTTGGGCCGGACCCTTGAATGACCGTGCATGTGCCGCAGGATGTGATGACCGAACCCGCTCTTGCGGCTGTGCTGCGGCACGATGCGGGGTTTGGCCGCAGGCTGGGCCCTGCGTTCGTGGACCGCGCGCGTGGGGCGGTGCCGGCGGCGCCGCTGCATGCCACCTTTGCCGCGCGGCTGATGGCCGAGGGCACGGTTGCGCCGCATGCGCTGGTGCAGGCCGTCGCACAGCAGCGGCGGCATGGCGGGCATCTGGCCGAGATCCTTCTGGCGTTGGGCCATGTCGGCGAAGCGCCGCTGTATGCGGCGATGGCGCGGCACTGGGGGGTGCAGGCGGGCGATCTGATGAACCTGCCGCCCGATCCGCGCCTGATCGACCGCATCGGTGCCACCACCTGTTTGCGCGAGGGGCTTTTGCCGTGGCGGCGGGTCGGCGGTGAAACCCTTGTGCTGATGGCCCACCCCGAGGATTTTGCCCGCCATGCCGCACGGCTGGCCGCAGCGCTGGGCCCGGTGCGCATGGCGCTGGCCCCGGCCCGCGCCATCGAGGCTACGGTGCTTGCGGCGCGCGGGCCGCGTCTTGCCCGCGCCGCCGAGGTGCGCGTGGCCGAGCGTGAAAGCTGCCGCAACTTTGCGCGCGGGCCGCTGCATCTGTGGATCGGCCTTGGTGTGGCGCTGGTGATGCTGATGGCGTGGCTGTCGCCGCTGGTGCTGGCGCAGGTGCTGGCGGGATGGGTGATCGTGACGCTGGCGTTTGCCACCACGCTCAAATGCGCCGCTGCCGTGTTGGCGCTGCGCCGTCCGCCGCCCGAAGGCCCGGCGCCGATCGTGGCCCGCCTGCCGGTGGTGTCGGTGATGGTGGCGCTGTACCGCGAGGCGTCGATTGCGCCGCGCCTTGTGCGCCGGCTGGAGCGGCTGGATTATCCGCGCGATCTTCTGGATGTGGTGCTGGTGGTCGAGGAAGAGGACCGCATCACCCGCGATGCCCTTGCCCGCGCGGGCCTGCCGCCGTGGATGCGGGTGGCGGTGGTGCCGCAGGGGCCGGTCAAGACCAAGCCGCGCGCGCTGAACTTTGCGCTGGACCTGTGCCGGGGGTCGATCATCGGCGTCTATGATGCCGAGGATGCCCCCGCGCCCGACCAGATCCGCAAGGTGGTGACAAGGTTCCATTCGCGCGGCGAAAAGGTGGCCTGCCTGCAGGGCATCCTTGATTTCTACAACCCGCGCAGCAACTGGCTGGCGCGCTGTTTCACCATGGAATACGCAAGCTGGTTCCGCGTAACCCTGCCCGGGATCGCGCGGCTGGGCCTGCCGGTGCCTTTGGGCGGCACCACGCTGTTCTTTCGCCGGGCGGCGCTGGAACGGCTGGGGGCATGGGACGCGCACAACGTCACGGAAGACGCCGATCTGGGGATACGGCTGGCCCGCCACGGCCTGCGCACCGAACTGATCGACACCGTGACCGAGGAAGAGGCTTGTTGCCGCGCCTATCCTTGGGTGAAACAGCGGTCACGCTGGATCAAGGGCTACATGATGACCTGGATGGTGCACATGCGCGATCCGGTGCTGTTGTGGCGGCAGTTGGGGGCGTGGAAATTCGCAGGCTTTCAGGTGCTGTTCGTGGCGACGCTGTCGCAATTCCTGCTGGCCCCGGTGTTGTGGACGTTCTGGGCGGTGCCGTTCGGGCTGCCGCATCCGGTGGCCGACGCGATGCCGCGCGGGATGTTCCACGCGATGTTCGCGCTGTTCATCATGACCGAGATCGTGAATTTCGTCGTTGGCCTGATCGGCATGCGCGCCACAAAGCACCGGATGTCACCCCTGTGGTTGTTGACGCTGCACGTCTATTTCCCGCTGGGCACGCTGGCGTCGTACAAGGCGGCGCTGGAACTGGTGACGCGGCCGTTCTTCTGGGACAAGACCAGCCACGGCCATTTCGACACCGGGGCGGCGGTTCCCGGCGCGCCTCAGCGCGTGCGCAATTCGCCCGCGTCGACGCGCAGCCGCGTCTCGTAGGCGCGGGAGATGTGGATGCAAAGGGCGCTGTAGGCGGCAGCACCGTCGCGCGCCTCGATCGCCGTGACGATGGCGGCGTGTTCCGCAAGCCCCGCCACATCGCGCCCTTCGGCGGCGAACGAGGTATTGGCCATCAGCGCCATCGAGCGTTGCACAAGGTCAAGCTGCTGCACCAGAAACCGGTTGTGGCTGGCCAGATGGATCTGCCTGTGGAACCGCTTGTTCGCCCGTGCCAGTGCGCGCGGGTCACCCCCCACCAGTGCGAGGTCATCCTCGACCATGCCGCGCAGCACGCGCACCTCTTCATCCGTCGCGTGGCGTGCCGCCAGACGGGCGGCCAGCCCCTCGAGTTCGGTCCGCACGGCGTACAACTCGGCCAGTTGGTTGTGGTCCAGCGAGGCCACGATCAGGCTGCGCCCGTCGCGTGTCAGCATCGCTTGCGTTTCCAGCCGTTGCAGCGCCTCACGCACCGGGGTGCGGCTGACGCCCAGCCGTTCGGCCAGTTCCTGTTCGACCAGCCGGTCACCCGGCTGGTAAGTGCCCGCCTCGATTGCGCCCACGATCAGCGTATAGGCGTCTTTCTGCACGGCATTTCCCCCGCCCGGGCAGAACCTGCCCTGCCGTCGACGCTAGCACCCCCGGTGGCCAAGCGCAAAGCACGCCCGCTTGCCCCCGGTGCCGCCACGGGGTAGGGCGGGGCGATGATCGCACACCATTTCGCCCATGTCCGCGCCTGGGTCTTTGACCTCGACAATACCCTGTACCCCCCGGCAGCCCGGCTTTTCGACCAGATCGAGGTTCGGATGACGGCCTGGGTGATGGAGGCGCTGAAGGTGGACCAGCCTGAGGCCGACCGTCTGCGGCGGCACTACTGGGCTACGTATGGCACCACGCTGGCGGGGCTGATGGCCGAACATGGCGTCGATCCCGCGCCCTATCTGCATGAGGTGCATGAGATCGACCTGTCGGGACTTGCCGCCGATGCGGTGCTGGCGCGGCGGATTGCGGCCCTGCCGGGGCGGCGGATTGTCTATACCAACGGCAGCAGGCCCTATGCCCAGCGGGTGATTGCGGCGCGGGGCTTGGGCGGGGTGTTCGACGCGGTTTACGGGGTTGAGAACGCAGGGTTCCGCCCGAAACCCGAACGCGCGGCGTTCGAGGCGATCTTTGCCGCCGACGGGCTGGACCCGGCACGGGCCGCGATGTTCGAGGATGACGCCCGCAATCTGGCCGCCCCCCATGCGATGGGCATGCGCTGCGTTCATATTGCGCCTGCGCCGGAACCCTTGGCGCATATCCACCACCACGCGGCGGACCTGACCGATTTCCTTGGGTTGATTGCCGACTGACGGCGATTTGTCGCCTCGACGGCGTGTAGGTGCGGCCCTAGCTATGGATCGGCAAGGGGTGGGCAAGATGCGCGAGACGGTCGATGTTCTGGTGTCGGGCGGCGGGGTTGCGGGCCTTGCGGCGGCGGCGGCCTTTGGGGCGGCGGGGTTCAGCGTGATCTGCGTGGAACCACAGGCCCCTGTTACCGATGCCGCGGCTCATGGTGCCGACCTGCGCACGACGGCGATCCTGCAACCCGGCATGGCCGTTTTGCAGGCGGCGGGCGTCTGGCCCCGCCTTGCCCCCCACGCCGCCGCATTGCAGGTGATGCGGATTGTCGATGCGGGGGGCCCCGAGCCAGAACCGCGCCGGATCAGGGATTTCGACGCCGCCGACATCTCGGACACTGCGTTTGGCTGGAACCTGCCCAACTGGATGCTGCGCCGCGAGATGCTGGCGCGGCTGGCGGAGTTGCCGGGGGTGTCGTTCCGCCCGGGCGTCGGCACGTCGCGGTTGCTGACGCGGGAGGGGGAGGCGCTGGTGACCCTTTCGGACGGTGCCACGGTATCGGCGCGGCTGGTGGTGGCCGCTGACGGGCGCGGATCGATGATCCGTCAGGCGCTGGGGATTGGCGTGCAGACCTGGCGTTACGGGCAAAAGGCGCTGAGTTTTGCCGTGACCCACCCGGTGCCGCACGATCAGGTATCGACCGAGATCCACCGCTCGGGCGGCCCGTTCACGCTGGTGCCCTTGCCCGACCGCGACGGATTACCCGCCTCTGCCGTCGTGTGGATGGAGCGCGGACCCGAGGCGCTGCGTCTGGCCGCGCTGCCTGCGGCGGAGTTCGAGGCTGAGGCTTCGGCGCGGTCCTGTCATGTGCTGGGGCCGCTGACCTTACGGTCACGCCCGCAGGTCTGGCCGATCATCACGCAATTGGCCGACCGGATGGCGGGTGAACGTGTGGCGCTGATTGCCGAGGCGGCGCATGTGCTGCCGCCGATCGGCGCGCAAGGGCTGAACATGAGCCTGGCCGACATCGCGATGCTTTTGGACCTGGCGGACAAGGACCGTGCGGGGCTGGGCGGGGTGGCGAGCCTAGATGCCTACCATCGCCGCCGCCACCCGGATGTGCGGCTGCGGGTGACGGGGATCGACCTTCTGAACCGGGCGTCGATGGCCGGGGCGGCGCCTTTGCGCGATCTGCGCGGGATGGCGCTGGAGGCGCTTTATGGTGCGGCACCGGTGCGACGGATGGTGATGCGGGCGGGGTTGGGGGTGCGTTAGGCCCGCCCCCGTCCGCAATCGCCGTGCCGAGCCGCATCGTTGCTCCGGAGTTTTCGAAAACTCCGGTCCGATTTCTTTGAAGAAATCGACTTTGGCCCGGCAAGGTTCCTGCGTCATGGCGCGTTGCCATCGAATCCCGTCATGCCTGAGGACGCCACGCAGAGGCCCAATCCAACATATCGCGTCATTTGACCGGGGCGGTCTGCCCCGACGTGCAGCCTACGCTACAGCACCGCCTCCACCACCCGCCCAAGCCGTGCCACTGTGCCCGGCACGTCACGCAGTTTGTCCAGCCCGAACAGGCCCAGACGGAAGGTGCGGAACTCGGGGCCCTCGCCCACTTGCAGGGGCACGCCGGCGGCAATCTGCAAGCCCTGTGCGGCAAATTTCTTGCCATTCTGCACGTCGGCCTCATCGGTGTAGCTGACCACTACCCCGGGGGCCTGCACGCCGTCCGCTGCGACCGACGCCACGCCCCGCGCCGACAGTATGCCCCGGACCGCGCGGCCCAGTTCCCACTGCGCGGCCTTGGCGGCGTCCCATCCCATGGCCTTGGTCTCAAGCATCGCGTCGCGGAACCCGACCAGTGCATCGGTGGGCATCGTGGCGTGATAGGCGTGCCCGCCGCCTTCATAGGCCGCCATGATGGAGCGCCATTTCTTGAGGTCGAGCGCGAAGGAATTGCTGGTGGTTTCGGCCAGCCGCGCCTCGGCCAGCGCCGACAGCATCACGAGGCCGGCGGAAGGCGACGCCGACCAGCCTTTTTGCGGGGCCGAGATCAGCACATCGACGCCGGTTGCCGCCATGTCCACCCAGATACAACCCGACGCAATGCAGTCCAGCACCATCAGCGCCCCAACCTCATGCGCCGCCGCCGCCACTGCCGCGATGTAGTCATCGGTCAGGATGATGCCCGAACTGGTCTCGACATGCGGCGCGAACACCACCTCGGGGCGGACCTCGTGGATGCGGGCCACGACCTCTTCCACCGGCGGCGGTGCATAGGGTGCGCGGGGATGGTTGCCGGTCTGGCGGGCCATCACCACCGTCGCCTCGGACGCAAAGGCGCCCGCGTCAAAAATCTGGCTCCAGCGGAAGCTGAACCAGCCGTTCCTGACCACCAGCACCCGGCCCCGCCCGAACTGCCGCGCCACCGCCTCCATCGCATAGGTGCCGCCGCCCGGAACCAGCGCCACCGCCGACGCCCCGTACACCTCGCGCAGCATGGCCGAGATATCGCGCATGACCCCCTGGAACCGCGCCGACATGTGGTTCAGTGAGCGGTCGGTGAAGACGACCGAGAATTCTTCAAGACCTTCGGGGTCGATCTCTGGGTGCAGGCCGGGCATCGGGCATTCCTTTTGGACGGTGGCAGGCGATTCCCCGCAGGTTACAGGCTGCAGTGTTTGGCGGACAGCACCAAGCGGGGTGCAGCGTCCGCCGAAACCCCGGGCCTTTTCGCCGGATGAGATTGCATCGCCTGCCAGAATCGCTAGAACGCCGCCCAAGCCGGAAGGCATGGGAACAGAACCAGGGAGGACCGCGATGCGTGTCTATTATGATCGTGACTGCGACATCAACCTCATCAAGGACAAGAAGGTGGCCATCCTTGGCTACGGATCGCAGGGCCATGCCCATGCGCTGAACCTGCGCGATTCGGGGGCCAAGAACGTCGTTGTGGCCCTGCGCCCCGGTTCCGCATCGGCCAAGAAGTGCGAGGCCGAGGGTCTGGCGGTGATGGACATCGCCGCCGCCGCCGCCTGGGCCGACCTCATCATGTTCACCATGCCGGATGAATTGCAGGCCGACACCTATCGCAAGTACGTCCACGACAACATCCGCGAAGGGTCGGCGATTGCCTTTGCCCATGGTCTGAACATCCACTTTGGCCTGATTGAGCCGAAGAAGGGCGTCGACATCATCATGATGGCCCCCAAGGGCCCGGGCCACACCGTGCGGGGCGAGTATGTCAAGGGCGGCGGCGTGCCCTGCCTTGTGGCGGTCCACAATGACGCGACCGGCAAGGCGATGGAAATCGGCCTGTCCTATTGCTCTGCCATCGGCGGGGGTCGTTCGGGGATCATCGAGACCAACTTCCGTCAGGAATGCGAAACTGACCTCTTCGGCGAGCAGGCCGTTCTGTGCGGTGGCCTTGTGGAACTGATCCGCATGGGCTTCGAGACGCTGGTCGAGGCGGGGTACGAGCCCGAGATGGCCTATTTCGAGTGCCTGCACGAGGTTAAGCTGATCGTCGACCTGATCTATGAGGGCGGCATCGCCAACATGAACTATTCGATCAGCAATACCGCCGAGTATGGCGAGTATGTCAGCGGCCCGCGCATCCTGCCCTATGAAGAGACCAAGGCGCGGATGAAGGCGGTGTTGAAGGACATCCAGACCGGCAAGTTCGTGCGCGATTTCATGCAGGAAAACGCTGTGGGTCAGCCGTTCTTCAAGGCCACCCGGCGGATCAACGACGAACACCAGATCGAGAAGGTCGGCGAGAAGCTGCGCGCGATGATGCCTTGGATTTCCAAGGGCAAGATGGTGGATAAGGCGCGGAACTGATCCTGCAGGCTCACGGTACGCACCACAAGCAATATGGGCCGGGGCGAAAGCTCCGGCCCGCTTCGTTCCCGGGGTGGCGTCAGCGCAGCCTTCCCAGTGCCGCCCGCACTTCGCCTTGCAACGCCACCCGTTCCTCTTCTGACAGGAACGCGCCCAGCTCTACCTCGCGCGGGCCGCCCTGCAGGGTGAGGTAGTTGGGCACCGGCCCGCCTGTCGGATGCAGCACCACACGCACCCAGTGGGGGTTTGCCTCCCACGCCTGGCGCTGTCCGCGCGGGCCGTGGCGGGTGAGGGTGACGCGGTCGGGGGTGAGCGTCAGATCCTCGATCAGTTGGCCGTCGTTGTAGTTGCGCCGCAGGGCCAGCCAGACCCCGGCCACGGCAAGGGCGGCAAAGGGCAGGACGGCCCAGAGTGCAGGTGAGCCGAGGATGGACACCATCGGCAGGGCGATCAGGCCGACCGTCGCGCCGATGAACCAGACAAAGCCGGTTCGGGGCAGCGAGCGGTAGGGCCAGAGGTGCAGGTGTGTGCCCGGGCCGGTTCCGGTTTCGGGCTGCCATTGATAGGGCACGGTTAAATCCCCCTCATGTTTAACGAAAAAGGCCCCGGATCGCTCCGGGGCCTTTGGTCATGCGTCCCGGATCAGTGCGCGTGTTGCTTGTCCCAGTCTTCGCGCTTGGGCAGTTGCTCGAACGTGTGTTCGGGCGGGGGCGAGGGCAGGGTCCATTCCAGCGTGTCGGCGTATTCGTTCCAGTAGTTGTTCTCGGTCACCCGGCGTCCCCACAACAGCGTGTAGAACACGATGCCGATGAAGAACACGAAGGACGCGAACGACAGGAACGCGCCGACCGACGAGAACCAGTTCCAGTAGGCAAACGCCTCGGGATAGTCGATGTAGCGGCGGGGCATGCCCTGACGGCCAAGGAAGTGCTGCGGAAAGAACGTGAGGTTCGACCCTGCGAACATCACCCAGAAGTGCAGCTTGCCCGCCCATTCCGGGTATTGCCGCCCCGACATCTTGCCGATCCAGAAGTAGACACCGGCAAAGATGCCGAACACCGCACCGAGCGACATGACATAGTGGAAGTGCGCCACGACATAATAGGTGTCGTGATACACCCGGTCGACGGCGGCCTGCGACAGCACGATGCCGGTCACGCCACCGGCGGTGAACAGGAACAGAAAGCCCATCGCGAACAGCATCGGCGTCTTGAACTCGACCGAGCCGCCCCACATCGTGGCGATCCACGAGAAGATCTTGATGCCCGTCGGCACCGCGATCACCATGGTCGCCAGCATGAAATAGCTTTGCTGTGTCAGCGACATGCCCACGGTGTACATGTGGTGCGCCCAGACGACAAAGCCCAGAACGCCGATGGCAACCATCGCGTAGACCATCGGCAGATAGCCGAAGATCGGCTTTTTCGAGAAGGTGGCGATCACCTGGCTGATGATGCCGAAGGCCGGCAACACGATGATGTAGACCTCGGGATGGCCGAAGAACCACAGGATGTGCTGATAGAGGATCGGGTCGCCCCCGCCTGCGGGATCAAAGAACGTGGTCCCGAAGTTGCGGTCGGTCAGCAGCATGGTGATGGCGCCGGCCAGAACCGGCAGCGCCAGAAGGATCAGCCAGGCGGTGATGAAGATCGACCAGGCAAAGAGCGGCACCTTGTGCAGCGTCATGCCGGGTGTGCGCATGTTCAGGAAGGTGGTGATCATGTTGATCGCACCCAGGATCGACGATGCGCCCGACAGGTGGACGGCGAAGATCGCAAGGTCCATCGAGATCCCGGTTTCGGTGGTCGACAGTGGTGGATACAGAACCCAGCCGACACCCGACCCCGTCTGGCCATTGCCACCCGGCGCAAACACCGATGCGATGGCCAGCGAGGTGCCCGCGACAAACAGCCAGTACGACAGGTTGTTCATCCGCGGAAACGCCATGTCCGGCGCGCCGATCTGCAACGGCATGAAATAGTTGCCGAAACCGCCGAACAGGGCAGGGATGACGACAAAGAACATCATCAGAATGCCGTGGCCCGTTATCAGCACGTTCCACAGGTGCCCGTTGGGGGTGCATTCCGCGGTGGTGGCGGCAGCGGTCAGGCGCGCGCCCTCAAGGCACATGTACTGCACACCGGGGTGCATCAGTTCCATCCGCATGTAGACGGTGAAGGTGACCGAGATCAGCCCCACCAGTCCGCCGGTGAACAGATAGAGTATGCCGATATCCTTGTGGTTCGTGGACATGAACCAGCGGGTAAAGAACCCGGGCCGGTCGTGTGCGTGGCCATGGATGGCTGCGTCGGCCATTGGCGTCTCCCCGTATGGCAATCCAGTTCTTCGGTCGAGGCAGGAAACGCGTCCGGCCCCCCTTCACGATGCTTCTAGATGGCAGGTGCCGCTTCGTCCATTGCCGACTTTGCCGCAGTTGGCAAATTCCGATCCGGGCGGGCGGTGAAAGCGAAAGGGCGGCCCCACGAATGGGGCCGCCCTGTCATCAGGTGCGTGATGGTCCGGTCATGGTTCCGGTCATGGGGTCGGTGCAGCGGTGCCGTCGGCAGGGGCCGGTGCAACGGTGGCGTCGGCAGGGGGCGGGCTGACCGAGGCCAGATAGGCGGCCACATCCTCGCCACCCTTGGCCAGTTTGAACACCATCTTCGACTTGGCCTTGGGATCGCCCGAGTTGGCGTCAAGCCACTTGGTCGGATCCTTGACGTAATCGGTGATCATTGCCTCGTCCCAGATCAGCCCCTTGGCGCCCGCCAGAAGGATGCCTTCGCCGTACTTGAAGTCGGGATAGGACGCCAGCGGCCGCCCGATCACGCCGTAAAGGTTCGGCCCGATCTTGCCGCCCTTGACGACTGCGGTCCCGTCGGCCGCGATGATCGAATGGCAGGTCTTGCACTTGTTGAACTCTTTTTCGCCCTTGGCGGCGTCGCCGGCGGCGAAGGCCGGGGCGGCGAGGGTTGCCGCAGCCAGTGCGGCGAACAGGGTTGCTTTCGTCAGCATGGTATTCTCGATTCCTCTCCTCTGACCGGCGCACAGATGAGTCGCCGGGTATGGCGCAATCAAAGCGCTACGCCCATTGTTATGCAATAGCACGATTGTCCGCCGTGGCGACAGAAGCGGTCACATTGCCGCGCCGGTACGGGTGCGCATGGACGTGTGCCCGGACCCGTGCCGATCCGCCCCCCTTTGTCCTGCTGGTCATGCTGACCGGCGGCGCGGACGGGCTGACGGCGGCGGACATGGACATTTTCCACGCGCGGCGGGCAGGGTATGTCATGCGCATTGCGGTCGTGCCCGCGCGGCGCCGGGTGTTCGGGATGTTGCAAGGCACCCGCCGGACCCCGCGCGTCAGGGTGCGGGGTCCGGGAAGGCCTGCGCAAAGGTGGACATCAGGGCCGCATCAAGATCGGCCATCGTCACCGGCAGTCCAAGGTCCACAAGGCTGGTCACGCCGTGATCGCGGATGCCGCAGGGCACGATTCCCGCGAAATGGCCAAGGTCAGGCTCGACGTTGACCGAAATGCCGTGGAATGACACCCAGCGGCGCAGCTTGACGCCGATGGCCGCAATCTTGGCCTCGTGCACCGTGCCATCCGGCAGGGCAGGGCGGTCGGGGCGCGCGACCCAGACCCCCACCCGGCCCGTCCGCCGTTCACCCCGCACGTTGAACGTGGCCAGGGTGGCGATCACCCATGCCTCAAGCGCGCAGACAAAGCGGCGCACGTCGCGGCCCCGGTGGTTGAGGTCAAGCATCACATAGGCCACGCGCTGCCCCGGGCCATGATAGGTGTACTGCCCCCCCCGTCCGGCGGCGAAAACGGGAAAGCGGTCAGGGTCGGTCAGGTCTTCGATGCGGGCACTGGTGCCGGCGGTATAGAGGGGGGGGTGTTCCAAGAGCCAGATCGCCTCGGGGGCCGTTCCGGCGGCGATGGCGGCGGCGCGGGCCTCCATCTCGGCCAGGGTCCGCGCATAACCGGCAAGACCGGGCAGGACTGTCCATTCGACCACAATTCTGTCCCCCAAGTTTCCGGTTCACGGAACCGTATCTGTCATGTAGGGTAGCGAGAGTCGTATTGAATGACGGAGTGATGAAATGACTTTCAAAAGAATTGCAACAGCCTGTGTTGCCTTCAGCCTTGTTGCCACCCCCGCGCAGCAGGTTGCAGCAGACAATGCGCTGGTCGGCGGGCTGATCGGCGGCATCATCGGTGGCGTGATCGTCAACGAGGCCAACAAGAACCGCGCCCGCAAAAGCAGCGGCAGCGGCACCAGCAAACGCAAGACCTATACCTCGTCGTCGTCCGGCATCTCGTCGGCGCAGCGCGAACAGAACCGCGAAGTGCAGACGGCGCTGAACTATTTCGGGTTCCCGGTCGGCACGCCCGACGGGTCCATCGGGCCGAAGTCGCGGTCGGCGATTGCCGAGTATCAGGCGACGATGGGCTTTCCCGGCACCGGCCAGTTGAACGACTTCGAGCGTGACGTGCTGGTGTCGTCCTATTACCGCGCGCAATCGGGCGGGGCCACGACGGCCACGCTGATGGCGACCAACCCGCGCGGCCCCAAGGGCGTGCTGATCGCCTGGAAGGACGAGCGTCTGGGGATCGGCACCCCGCAGGGCACGCTGGCCGCAGGCACGGGTCTGGGCGCCGCAACCTTTGCCGCAGCCCCGGTGGTGACCGGTGCGGTGGCCCCTGCCTTTCCCACGTTCGAGGCGGCCCCGGTGGTGCCAGCCGCACCCGTCAGCGCTCTGCCGCAATTCATGGCGCAGGGGGCAGCGTCGGTGTCGCTGGCGTCGATGTGTTCGCAGGTGTCGGTGGTGACCAACACCAACGGCGGCTACATGACGCAACTGAACATGTCGGACCCCACGGTCGCGCTGTCGGAACAGTTCTGCATTGGCCGCAACTATGCCATCGCGCAAAGCGAAGACATGGTGTCAAAGGTCGCAGGCTTTACCCCGCAGCAGATCGCCGACCAGTGCGCAAGCTTTGGGCCGGTGATGAAAGAACATGTCGCGGCCATTTCGCTCAAGCCCAGGCAGGCGGTGATCGACGGCGTGCTGGGCTTTGTGACGGCGTCGGGCATGGCACCGGCGCAACTGGCGGGCACGGCGAAAATCTGTCTTGGTCTTGGCTACAAGGTGGACAACACCGAACTGGCCATCGGGTCGGCGCTGTTGCTGGGGGTGTTGGGCGAGCGTGCTTACGGCGAGCTGATCGGCCACCATCTGGCGCAGGGCATCGGGGCCACGCCCCGGCCTGACCTGTCGATTGCCTGGTTCGAAGAGTCGCTTGGCGACCCCTACGAGCCGATCGTGCAGATCTTTGCGCCGCAGATGCCCGACCGCGCCGGTCTGATCCGCATGGCCGCCTATGCCAAGGCCGGGCAACCGATGCCCGGCGGGTCGATTGGTGCGGGGATTGCGGTTCAACCGGCGCTGGTGCCCGCACCGGCGGTGCCCACGTTCGTCGCCCCCGAGGCGGCGCCGGCCGCACAGCCCGAGGCAAGCGGCGGGTTCGGGTTCAAGATCCCGTTCCTGTCGAACCCCTGAGGCCGTGGCAAATCCGGTGAGGGGGCAAAGATTGCCCCTTCCCATCGCGCCGGCGCTTCGCTAGACACCCGCGCAGTCGATGGTACATGCGGATGTGGCGGAATTGGTAGACGCGCAGCGTTGAGGTCGCTGTTCTTTAATCGGAGTGAAAGTTCGAGTCTTTTCATCCGCACCAATCGACTGAGAAATGCCGTGTTGCCTTAATGGGTTGCACGGCTTTTTCATTTCAGACCCGGCTTCCATGGCACCTTTCGCAAGTGGCTTGCAGGATCGCACCATCATGCTCGTCGCAAATCGCATCCCGACGCATCAGAAGGATGCATTCGGTGTCGTGACCTGCCAGGGGTCATTCATCCGCCCACGACCAAAGCGCTGTGGTCATTTGCGCCTGTTGGCGCGCCAGGGGTCAGGGCAGGATGTGCAGCCAGCCCCAGGTGGTGAACAGGCAAAGCCCCGTCGCGATCAGCACCGATGACGCCGACACCCGCTGTGCCGCACCGTACAGGTTGGCGTAGAGATAGGCGTTGACCCCCGGCGCCATGGCGGCGGTGATGACGGCCGACCGCATCTGATCGGTACCAAGGCCGAAGCTGCGGCCAAGGGCAAAGGTCACGGCGGGATGCAGGATCAGCGATATGGTGCAGACCATCAGGATCGCCCGCATGTCGCCTGCCGGGCGGTATCGGTTCAGGACACCGCCCAGCCCGAACAGCGCCGCCGGGATGGCGGCGGCCACCAGCATGTCCACCGCCGACCATACCACCCCCGGCAAGGGCAGGCCGGTCAGGTTGACCGTCAGCCCCGCCAGAATGCCGATGACCAGCGGTTGCGACAGAAGCGTGCGCGCGATCTGGCGGATCAGGGCATTGGCCGACAGCCCCTTGCCGCGCGACCGCATCATCTCCATCGCCGCGATCCCTGCGCCGTAAAGGATCGGCGCGTGGACCGAGATGATGGCATAGTTGCCCGCAAGGGCTGCGGTGCCATAGGCCCGCTCGGTGATCGGCAGACCCAGAAGCAGGGTGTTCGAGAACGCCGACGTAAACCCCACCGACAGGGCATCGACCGGCGTGCGCCCGAAGAACGCCCGCGCGCCCAAGTACCCCGTGACGTAGCACGCAAGGACACCCAGATAGAATGCCGCCATCAGCCCCGGATCATAGGCCCCCGACAGATCCAGCCGCGCCACGCCCCGGAACAACAGGCAGGGCACCGCGAAATTCTGCGCAAAGCGCATCAGGGCATCGACGCCCGCATCATCGAACAGCCCCGTCCGGGCGGCGGCATAGCCCGCCCCCAGGATCAGGAACACTGGCAGGATGACGTCCAGAAGCGCCTGCAACCGCTCAGTCCCCGGCGGGCAGGTCGATCACCATGCCGTCATGGGCGGGGGTGATGTGGGCGGGGGTTTCGGCATCGACGGTCGCGTGGTCCAGATCGACGTGCATGTTGGTCAGGATGGCGCGTGCGGGCTTGGCGCGGGCGATCCATTCCAGCGTCATCGCCAGATGCGCATGGGTGGGGTGGGGGCGGCGGCGCAGGGCGTCGACGATCCAGACGGCGAGGTTGTCAAGGAAGGGCCAGCTTGCCTCGGGGATGCCGACGGCGTCGGGCAGATAGGCGAGGTTGCCGATACGGAACCCAAGGGCATCCATCGATCCGTGATCGGCGGCAAAGGGTTCCAGCCGCACCGCGCCGCCCGGCCCGTCGATGGTGACGGGGCCGTCGATGGTGAACAGGTCCAGGATCGGCGGATAGGGTGACCCGTGCGGTTGGACAAAGGCATAGCCAAAGCGGGACATCAGCGCCTCTTGCGTCGGCCCGTCGGCCCAGACCGGCAGGCGGGCGCGCATGTTGAACACGATCTGGCGCAGGTCGTCGATGCCGTGGACGTGGTCGGCGTGGCTATGGGTGTAGACGACGGCATCCAGCGTGCCGACGCGCGCCGACAGCAACTGTTCGCGCATGTCGGGCGAGGTGTCGATCAGGACGCGGGTGGTGCCCGCCGCACCCACACGCTCGACCAGCAGCGAACAGCGGCGGCGGTGGTTCCTGGGGTTCGCGGGGTCGCAATCGCCCCAATCATTGCCCAGACGCGGCACGCCGCCCGATGATCCGCAGCCAAGAATGGTAAAGCGCATCCGGTCCATCAGGCGGCCTTGCTGAAAAGGCGGTCAAAGTTGGCCGATGTGATGCGGGCAAACTCGGGCAGGGTAAGGCCATAGATGGCGGCGCCTGCGGCGGCGGTATGGGCGGTATAGGCGGGTTCGTTCCTGCGCCCGCGATGGGGTGGGGGGGCGAGATAGGGGCTGTCGGTTTCCAACAGGATGCGGTCGAGCGGCGCGCCTTGAAAGATCGCGCGCAGGTTGTGGGATTTGGGGAAGGCCGCGATGCCCGACATCGAGAGATAAAACCCCAGCGACAGCGCCACCTCGGCCAATGCCGCACCGGATGAAAAGCAGTGCATCACGCATGTATATGCCCCCGCACGATGTTCCTCGGACAGGATGCGCGCCATGTCATCATCCGCCGCCCGCGCGTGAATGATCAGCGGCAGGCCGGTCTGGCGCGCGGCCTCGATATGGATGCGCAGCGAAGCTTGCTGAACTGCGGCGGTGTCGGCGGTGTAGTGATAGTCCAGCCCCGTCTCGCCGATCCCCACCATGCGGGGATGGCGGGCGATGGCCACCAGTTGCGCCACGCTGACAGGCGGTTCCTCGGCCACGCGCATCGGGTGGATGCCTGCGGCATAGAACACGCCCGGCTGGGTTTCGGCGATGGCACGCACCACCGGTTCGGCGTCCAGCCGGGTGCAGATGGTGACCATCCGCGTGACCCCTGCGGCATGGGCGCGGGCGACCACGGCGGGCAGTTCGTCAGCGAAGTCGGGGAAATCAAGGTGGCAGTGGCTGTCGACAAGCAAGGGCAGGCTATCTGCGATCATTCCGGCCACCCTCGAACGCGCGCGTGCCTGCTGCCGTTTCCAGCCTGAGAAGCATATCCAGCAGAAGTGCGGCAGGGTCAAGGTTGACCGCCCGCCCCTGACGCACCCGCGCCCCCAGCGTCTGTGCCAGATCGGCCCAGTTGCGCGCCGATGCGGCATCGGGACACAGGCGCGCGAACAGTGCGGCCTCACCCGGTGCGGCCTCGGGGGCGGGGGTGGCGGTGGCGCCCTGACGGGCAAGGCGGGCCAGGAACAGGTCGATCAGCGTCACCGTCATGTCGAACGTGGCCTCGGCCCCGCGCCGGGCCGCCGCCTCGGTCAGGGCCAATGCGCGGGGACGGTCAAGGCGGGGCAGGGTGGCTGCAAGGGCCACGATGCTGCGGTAAAGGGCAAGGCCGTCGTGCTGCGCCAGCCGGATGGCACCGCCGACCGAACCCCCGGCAAGCGCCGACAGGGCGGCGGGGTTATCTGCCGCGACACCGGCCTGTGCCAGGGCTGCCGCCATGTTTTCGGGCGACAGGGGCGCCAGACGCAAGGCCCGGCATCGCGACCGGATGGTGGGCAACAGGCGGGCGGGCTGGTGCGCCACGATCAGGAACGTGGCGTCCTTTGGCGGTTCCTCCAGCAACTTCAGCAGGGCATTCGCGGCGGCGGGGTTCAGGTCATCCGCCGCGTCAATGATCGCCACGCGGCGGCCACCATCGGCGGCGGACAGGGTGAAGAACGACTTCATCCGCCGCACCTCGTCGACCGAGATCACCGACATGAGGTCGGTCCGCTTGTCGTTCGGCCCCCGGCGCAACAGGTAAAGGCGCGGCTCGGACAGGGCCGTGACGCGGCGCATCACCGGGTCATCCGGGTTCACGTCCAGCGTGGCGGGGGGCGGCGGCGCGCCGAACATGCCGCCATCATCTGCCGGTTCCGCCAGCAGAAACCGCGCGATGCGCCAGGCCAGCGTGGCCTTGCCCAAGCCTTCGGGGCCGGTCAGAAGCCAGGCATGATGCATCCGGCCCGCGTTGTACGCGGCCAGAAACGCCGCCTCGGCTTCGTATTGGCCATAAAGCCGGGCGGTTTCGCGCGGATGGGGGGCCCCTTCGACGCGGTCGGGTTCGGGCAGGGGGGCTGCATCCTCGTCGGCCTTGGGCGCGCGGGCCATGGGTCAGGCCCGGGCGTCATGGGCGGCCAGCACCCGGGCGGCCACGGCATCGGGTGATCCTGCACCGTCGATCACCCGGAACCTTTCGGGGTGGGCGCGGGCAAGGTCCAGGAACCCCGCACGCAGCCGCGCCTGCAGCCCCTCACCCATCGCCTCGAACCGCAGTTCGTGGCCGGCGCGGGTTTCGGCGCGGTTGAGGCCAAGTGCGGGGTCGATGTCGATGAGGAACGTGCGGTCAGGCTCGACCCCGATCACCCGGGCGTGCAGGTCATCGACCATGGCGCGCAACGATGCCCCGTTCCCGCGCGCGATGCCCTGATACATGCGTGTCGAATCCGCGAAACGGTCGGTGATGACAACACCGCCACGCGCCAGTGCCGGGCGGATGGTGCGTTCCAGATGGTCGCGCCGCGCGGCGGTGAACAACAGGATCTCGGTCTCGGGCGACCAGCGGTCAGGGTCGCCGGTCAGGACCAGCCGCCGGATTTCCTCGGCCCCCGGACTGCCGCCCGGTTCGCGGGTCAGAGTGACGTCCATTCCCCGCGCGCGCAGCGCCTCAGTCAGAAGGCGGCTTTGCGTCGATTTGCCGGAACCGTCGATCCCCTCAAAGCTGAGGAACATCAGCTTGCAGGCGCGGGCGCGCCCATGATCTGTATGCGCAGCGCCGCCGCCGCGGCGCCCAACCGCGTGACGAACCCGCCGCGCGGAACATCCGTTTCGGCCAGAAGCGGATAGCGCAGGTCGGGCATGCCCGGCACATGCACGATCAGTTCCGCCACGGCCGTGCCCGCCTGCACCGGCGCCACGAGGGGGCCGTTATAGACCACGTCCGCCGTCACCCCGCCCTGAACCTGTGCCGGCAAAAGGGCGGTCACATCGGATGCGGGCACCAGCCCCACGGTCACGGCGGCCCCCATGAACACCTCGGCCTCGGCTACGCGGGTGCCGCTTTTCGCCAGCGTCTTGCTGACGAACTGGCGAAAGGCCCAGTTGACGACGGCCTGACTTTCCTCGGCCCGCGCCACTTCGCTGTCCAGCCCGGTGATGACGAAGATCACCCGCCGGTCGCCGCGCTTGGCCGATCCGACCAGGCCATAGCCTGCTTCCTTGGTATGTCCGGTCTTCAACCCGTCCGCCACCCAGTCGCCGCCGGAGATGCGCAGCAGCGGGTTGCGGTTCTGGCTGTTGGCGGGGGCGCGGTCCTTGTAGTTGTATTCGGTCTGGCCGAAGTAATGGTAGAACTCGGGGAAATCGACGATCAGCCGTTTCGCCAAGATGCCAAGATCGCGCATGCTCATCTCATGCCCGGCCGCAGGCCAGCCAGAGGCGTTCTTGAAGGTCGAGTGGGTCATCCCCAGCGCGCGACCGCGTTCGGTCATCTGATTGCCAAAGGTGTCTTCGCTGCCCGCCAGCCCCTCGGCCACCACCACACAGGCGTCGTTGCCGGAATTGATGATGATGCCCTGGATCAGTTCCTGCACATTGGGCGTGTCAAGTTCGCTCAGGAACATGGTCGATCCGCCCATGGCATGCGCCCGGGCGGAGACGGGGAACGTCGTCTCCATCGTCACGCGCCCGTCGCGCAGCGCCTCGAACAGCATGTTCAGCGTCATCAGTTTCGACATCGACGCGGGCGGCAGTGGCTGATCCGCGTTCTTGTCCATCAGCACGGTGCCGCTGGTCACGTCATAGACCCAGGCCGCATCCGCGCGGGTGTCAAAGGCGCTGGAAGGGCCGGTGGACAGGATCAGAAGCGTGGCGAACAGCAGCCGTTTCAGCATGGGCATTCTCGTTCAACGAAGGGCGGGCATTCAGCGAAGTGCGGCGTTCAGCGGGACACGGGGTAGGCATCGGCAAAACCCGCCGCCTTGACCGAGGCCAGCGTGGCCGTGCGGTCGGGGGCGTCGGCCACAACGCTCCAGAACGTCTTGCCCTGGCTTTTCTCGGTCAGCTTGCGGGCGGCGATGCCCTTGGAGGTCAGCATCTTGACCGCCCGGTCGGCATTCGTCTCGACCGAGAAGATGCCGATCTGGATCAGCCCGGGACGGCCCGCAGGCTTTGCCGTTGCGGGCTGTGCGACAGGTGCCTTTGGTGCGGCGGAAGCGGCGACCGGGATCGGCGTTGCAGTGATGGCTCCGGTTGCAAGGGCCGTCGCGTCAACCGGATCGTCGGTGGTGAGTGCAGCCGTTTCAACCGTAGCCTCGGCGGCGCGGCGCTTGCCGAAAAGCCAGCCTTTCTTGGGCTTCGGGGCCTCGATGGCGGGCTCGGCTGCGGCAAGCGCGGTGTCGTCAAGGGGCGTGGCGGCAATCGGGGCCTTCGTCGCGGGGGGGGGCGTCGCAGGCTGACCCTCGGCGCGGTCGATGGCGGCTGCCGCAAGTGCGGTCGTATCGACCGCCTCGTTGGCATCAAGGATTGGCTTCGTCGCATCTGTCGCAGGGGCCGTCTCGGCCTCCTCGCGCCGCAGTGCCGTGACGTTCAGCTTCGACGGCTGGCCCGCCAGAATACCCAGTGCCGCCGCCGCATCCGACGAGATCTGCAGCGTGGGTCCGGGGTTAAGCCGTTCACGCCGGAACAGCGCGCCGATCACGAACTTGCCGTTGGCCGGGTTGCGCAGGATCACCCGCTCGGGGTCAACCGCGTCGGGCGAGGCGACCCAGACCCCACCCAGCGACGGCCTGCCATCCCAGAGTGCGGCATCCGAAACCTGAAACACCTGCGGCGCCTCGACATCGCGGTCAACCAGCCTGACCGAAGTTGCCGCACGCGCCACGGGTGCATCTTCCGTGCCCCCGTCCAGCGCCTTTTCGCAGCCCGAAAGCGCCGTGGCTGCCACCGATGCGAGGATGATAGCCCTGATCGTTGCCCGTTCCATGCCTGAAATCCCCAACATCTTGCGCATTCTTTGGCGCGCTTTGCCCTGCTCATCGCGCATGTCCCGCGCGTTGACGGCATCATAACGGGAACTCGCCCGTGTGGGAAGTGTGCGCCCGAGGTTCGGCGGATATCGGCACCGAAGCCACAGCCGCGCCGCCCGTGCGCCTTGCCACGCCCGTTGCGCTTGCCTATGACGTCGCGGCGGGAAGTGTGGCCGAGTGGTTTAAGGCTCTAGTCTTGAAAACTAGCGTGCGGGGAACCGTACCGTGGGTTCGAATCCCACCGCTTCCGCCATGTTCGCCGGGCGATCTGAACGGCGAAGGCCAGACCTGCATCCAAAAAATGATGTTGACTTCAGTTTCACTATGGGTTCGTTTTCCTTGGCGGGCGCTCGGGTTTCAAAAGGCGCCCGGATGCCTTTAGGGATGGGTTGCCATGGTGTCGAAGGCGCTGGCGGGGCGGGTGGCGATTGTGACCGGCGCAGGGCGGGGCCTTGGGCGCGCGCATGCGCTGGCGCTGGCGGCCGAGGGGGCTGCGGTGGTGGTCAACGATCTGGGCGGCGACCTGCACGGTCACGGTGCAGACGCGACGCCGGCGCAGGCGGTGGTGGCCGAGATCATCGCGGCGGGCGGTCAGGCGGTGGTCAGCGGGCATGACGTGGCCGACTGGGCGCAGGCGGGGGCGCTGGTGGCGCAGGCGCTGGCGGCGTTCGGCAGGCTGGATGTGCTGGTGAACAACGCGGGCATCCTGCGCGACCGGCTGTTTGCCAACATGTCCGAGGGCGACTGGGATGCGGTGATCCGGGTGCATCTGAAGGGGCACGCGGCCCCGTCACATCACGCGATGGTGCATTGGCGGCAGGCGGCGAAGGCGGGGCATCTGGTGCAGGCGTCGGTCATCCATACCACCAGCGTGGCGGGGTTCATCGGCAGTTTCGGGCAGGCGAATTATTCGGCGGCCAAGATGGGGATCGTGGGCTTTGCGCTGACGCTGGCGAATGAGGGGGCGAAGTATGGCGTGCGGTCGAACGCGGTGTCGCCCTCGGCCCGGACGCGGATCGAGGAGTCGCTGAAACCGCCACCAGCGGGCGTGTTCGACGTGTTCGACCCGGCCAATGTGTCGCCGCTGGTGTGCTGGCTGGCGCGGGCAGAGTGTCCGGCGACGGGGCAGGTGTTCCACACCTATGGCGACCGGATCGAGGTGCTGTCCCCAGGCACCATCGTGGCCGACCTGCACAACGGCGGTCAGTGGACGCCCGACCATATCGGGCAGGCTCTGGCCGGGCGGCTGCCCGCAATGCCCGGCCTTGTCGATTTCGTACCGGAGGCGCGCTGATGCCCGAACCGCTGAACAACATTGCCGCACGCGCGGTCGCTGCCATCGGAACCGAGATCCATTCGGAAGAGTTCCGCACCAGCAGTCACCGTCTGGCGCAGTTCGCCGCGGCCATCGGGGATGCTCCGGGTCGGGTCGCGCCGCCGACCTTTGCGCATATCCCGGTGATGCAGTCGATGGTCGAGGTCATCGGGCGGGTGACCGACGCCTTTGCGCTGCACGGCGAGCATGACTATGTCTTTCATGCCCCCATCGAGCCTGGGCAACGGTTGTTTTCGCGGTCACGGCTGACCGGCGTCAGGACGAACCGGGCGGGGCTGACGCTGTTGATCACCTCGGACACCGAGACCCATCTGGGGCAGGCGATCTGCACGCAGGTGTCAACGGTTCTGGTGACGGGGCGGGCCGATCCGGTGATGGCGGGCGGGGGGCCACCGCCCCGGCCAGACGCCGGACCCGGCACGGTGCAGCGGGCGGAGATGCCGATCTCGCCCGCCCGCACCCTGGCCTATGCCGAGGCGGCGCGGGACTATTCCAGCTATTGCCTGAATGACGCGGATGCGGCGGCGCTGGGGTTCCCGTCGCCCATCGTGCACGGAATGCTGACGCTGTCGCTGGCCACGACCGCGCTGGTGGCGGTGCATGCGGGGGGCGACAGCACCCGGTTGCGCCGTCTTGGGTGCCGGTTCTCTTATCCCCTGTTCAGCCGGGAGGGTGAGCGGCTGGACCTGTCGCACCATGCCGATGGCATGGGGCTGGTGGCGTTTGCCGCCGCCGACAGTACCGGCAGGCCGGTGTTGACGCGCGGCTATGCGGAGGTATCGGCATGAAATCCCCATCGCGTACCGTCACCGACCCGCGCCCTGCCGGTTGGGTCACGCATGGCGAGGTGGCCCCCGAATGGTCGGCGGTACCCGAAACCTCGATCATCCAGTTGTTGGCCAGGGGCTGCCATGAGGACCCCGAGCGTCCGCTGATCCTGATCGAGGACGGGTTGCGCATGACGCGCCGCGATTTTCTGGCGCGGTGTGAACGGTTTGCGGGGCATCTGCGAGGTATCGTCAAGCCCGGCGACAACGTGGCGGTGATGCTGGACAACCGGCTGGAGTTCATGGTGGCGTTTTTTGCCATCGTTGCCTGCCGGGGCACGCTGGTGTCGGTGGCGCCCACGGCGAAAAGCCATGATGCGGGGCATATCCTGAACGATTCCAACCCTGTGGCGATCATCCACGGGCCGGATCAGACGCCAGTGGTCGAGGCGATCACCCCTGGGCGGGGCATGACCGTCATTGCTCTGGGGGCGGCAGAGCCGGATGGGCTGGCGCATCTGGACGGGCCGCGCTTTGATTTTCGGACTGCGGCGTGTCAGGGCGGGGATTGCGTTTCGGTTTACTATACCTCGGGCACCACCGGGGCACCCAAGGGTTGCATGCTGCATCATGGCTGGTGGCTGCGGGTGATCGACATCGACCTGCGACTGTTCCGGCGCGGCTCGCAGGACCGGCAGTTGTGCGTGCTGCCGTTCTATTATGCTGACCCCACGCTGCAACTGCTGACCTCGCTGGCATCGAGCGGGACAATGATCGTGATGCGGCGGTTCTCGGTCACGCGGTTCTGGGATGTGGTGACAAAGCTGGATGCGACCGAGTTGTTGTCCATCGCGTCGATCCCCGCGCTGTTGATGACCGGCGCACCCGGGCCGTCCGACCGTGACCACCGGATGCGGCTGGCGATCCATGCGGGGTTGCCGAAGGACATCCACCGCACGCTGATCGACCGGTACGGGTTTCACTGGCACAACCAGTATGGCAGCACCGAAGGCGGCATCATGAGCCGGGTGCCGCATGCGCTGGCGGACGAATTGGTGGGCACGGGCACGATGGGGGTGGAACCGCCGGGTGTGACGGTGCGTGTGGCCGATGATGACGGCAACGAGGTGCCGGTGGGCGAGGTAGGCGAGGCGCTGATTGCCGGGGCGGACCTGTACATGGGATATCTCAACCGCCCCGAGGTGACCGCCGAGGCGAACCGGGGCGGGTGGTACCATTCGGGCGATCTGGTGCGGCGGGACGAACGGGGGCTGCTGTATTTCGTGGGGCGGCGGAAAGAGATCATCCGGCGGTCTGGGGAAAATATCTCTGCGTCCGAGGTTGAGGCGGTGCTGGGCGCGCATCCGATGATTACCGAGGCGGCGGTGGTGCCGGTGCCCGATGCGATGCGGGGCGAGGAGGTGAAGGCGTATCTGTTGGTCGCGGCGGGGGTGACGATGGACAGCCTGCCCCCGGCGGATGTGCTGGCGCATTGCGCCGAGCGTTTGGCGGGGTTCAAGGTGCCCCGGTATCTGGAGTACCGGACCGAGGATTTCCCGCGTCTGGCCTCGATGAAGGTGGACAAGCAGACATTGAAATCGCTGACGCCTGACCTGACGGTCGGGGCATGGGACCGCGAGGCATGAGTGCGCCTTGCGATATCCTGATCGAGAACGGGTTGATCCTGACCGTGGATGCCAACCGTCGGGTCTGGTCGGACGGGGCTATTGCGGTGAAGGACGGGGTGATTGCGGCCATTGGGCCGATGGCCGAGGTGGCCCCGCACTGGACGCCTGCACGACGGATCGACACGCGGGGCGGCGTGGTGCATCCGGGGTTCATCGACGGGCACTATCATGCGGGGCTGCATCTTATCCGGGGGGCTTTGCCCGATGATCCCCGTGCGCCGTCCGCCAGCCTGCCCGGCAAGCCCGGCCCCTTTGCCCGCTGGCTGAACGCCCTGACCGAAGATGATGAGCGGGCCGCGACGCGGCTGATGGCCTGCGAGTTGGCAATGAACGGGTTCACCGGCTTTGTCGAGGCGGCGACGGCGTTCTTTCCCGATGTGGTGGCGGATGCGGCAACCGAGGTGGGCATCCGGTCATCTGTCACCGACTGCATGCTGTGGGATCAGCCGGGGGGTGAGCCGATGGCCCTGCAGGTGCCCCGAGCGCCCTGTGATGCAGGGCGCGCGATGGCCGGACTTGGCGGGCAGTTATGGCGGAATGAACGTGGCGGGCTGTCGCGGGGGCATGTGGCGCTTTATGGCATGGGGTCTGCGTCGGATGCGCTGATGGCCGAGGCCAAGCGCGTGGCCGATGCGGCGGGGACGGTGGTGCATCAGCATCAGAACTTCATGGCCGAGGATGCGGATGCCGATGCGGCGCGGTTCGGCAAGCCTGCCCTTGTGCACTTTGCCGAACAGGGCCTGATCGGGCCGTCGAGCGTTTTTACCCACATGAATGCACTGTCCGAGGTTGAGGCGGACGCGGTCGTGGCCAGCGGGATGGCGCTGGTCTGGCATCCGGGGAACACAGTCTACTACGGCATCGCCCCCCAGTCGCCCAACCGCTTTCCCGCCATGGCGCGGGCGGGCACAATGGTGTCCTTTGGCACTGATGTGGCGAAAGCCTGGAGTTTCGGCGATCTGGGGATCATCGGGTACCTTTTGGCGCGCGAGTGGGGCGACTATGTGCCGGCCGAGACGATCCTTGAGATGTTCACGCTGGGCGGCGCGCGGGCGATGGGGATGGGCGACCGGCTGGGGCAGTTGGCGGTGGGTCTGCCTGCCGACATCGTGATCCGCCGAGCGGACCTGCCCGAGGCGCAGCCGGGGTTCGATCCGGTGCGGCATCTGGTGCTGGTCGAGCGGACCAAGGGCGTCGATTGGGTGATCTGCGATGGGCGGGTGATCGTGGCGGGAGGGCGTCCCGTCGGTGTCGATCTGGATGAGGTGATGGCCGAGGCCCGCGCCTCGGCGCGGCGGGTGGCGGCAGTGGCCGACCTTGCCCCCGCCCCACGCTGGCAGGCCCGGGCATGACCGGGATGGGCCAAGGCCGGTTGACAGGCCGGGGTGCGCCGGCGCATTTTTGGTATATCAGTATTCCTGCAGATAGGGCGATCAGCACCGGATGACCGAGGTACGCTTTACCAAAGTGACCAAGGCTTACGGCCCGCAGCGGGCCATCGACGATGTGTCGATGGTGATGCCTGCGGGGCAGTTCACCACCGTGCTGGGGCCGTCGGGGTCGGGCAAGACGACGATGTTGTCGCTGATTGCGGGGATCACGTCGGTCACTTCGGGGCGGATCGAGATCGGCGCGCGCGACATCACGCATGAGCCGTCATCGGCGCGGAATACCGGGCTGGTGTTCCAGTCCTATGCGCTGTTCCCGCACATGACGATCTTTGACAACATCGCCTTTCCCCTGCGCCTACGAAAGGTTGCAGGGGCCGATGTGACGCGCCGCGTGGACGAGGCGCTGCGGATGGTGCGGCTGGAGGGGTATGGGGGCCGCAAGCCCGACCAGTTGTCGGGCGGCCAGCAACAGCGCGTGGCGCTGGCGCGGGCCATCGTGTTCAAGCCCGACATCCTGTTGCTGGACGAACCCCTTGCCGCGCTGGACCGCAACCTGCGGCAGGAAGTGCGGATGGAAATCCGGGCGCTGCAGCGCGAACTGGGCATCACGACGGTGATGGTCACGCACGATCAGGAAGAGGCGATGTCGCTGTCGGACCGGGTGATCCTGCTGTCAAAGGGCCGCGTCGAACAGGTGGGCCCGCCGGACGAGATGTACCACCGCCCCGCGACGCGGTTTGCGGCGGGGTTTCTGGGGACGGCGAATTTTCTGGATGGTCAATGGCAGGGCGGTGCGATCCGCACCGCAACCGGCGAGAGTTACCCCGCGCAAGGAATGGGCTTGGCCGAGGGGTCAGAAGTTACCGGCGTCCTGCGCCCCGACGAGGTGCGCTTTGTGGCCTCGGGCGGGATGGCGCATGGCCGGGTGATCGACGTCGATTTCCTGGGCGAAGTCGTGCGCTATGGCGTCCGCACGCCCGGCGGTCAGGTGCTGCGCGCGCATGTCACCGGGCTGCACGACCGTCACGGTGATGGCGACATTGTTCATTTGGCCTGGGACCCCGCTCGCGTCTGGCTGTTGCCCGATGCGTCCCGCCCCCCACAAGACCCCGAGGCAGATCGGGACACGACAAAACAACATCTGCCACTCCAACAGAAAGGATGACGACATGACACTGCCGTTCAGACTGCACCACCTCTGCACTGCTGCCGTCCTCGCCTTTGCCCTGCCGGGTATGGCGGCGGCGGAACAGGTTCTCAACATCATGAACGCCGGTGGTGAATATGGTGATTCGGTCGAGGCCTGCGTGAACAAGCCGTTCTTCGACAAGACCGGGATCAAGGTGGTCACCGAAACCCCCGGCGGCTATGCCAAGATGCAGGCGCAGTCGAAGTCGGGCGTGATCACCAACACCACATCCGACGGATCGACCGGAGACATGCTGCGCATGGCGTCCGAGGGGCTGACCGAGAAAATCGACTGGGCCAAACTGAACCCCGAACCGATGTTCGACGAGGCCAAGAACGACTGGGGGTTCGGCGCCAGCTATTACTCGACCATCATGGCGTACCGCAGCGATGCGCCCGCTGTGACGAACTGGGTCGAGTTTTTTGATACCACAAAGTTCCCGGGCAAGCGCGCGCTGCCGACCTATGCCGATTTCATCCTGCCCTTCGCCGCGATGGGTGGCGGGCAGAGCATGGAGGATGCGGCCAAGGGTGTTGACCTCGACCTCGCGTTCGCCACGCTGGAGAAGATCAAGGATGACATCATCTGGTGGGAATCCGGGGCGCAGCCGGCGCAGTTGTTGAAGGACAACGAGGCGCAGTATGCCATTGCGTGGTCGGGCCGCGTGTTCGGGCAGGACGGTGTGACCGCCAGCTACAATCAGGGGATGCTGGATATCTCGTGGCAGGTGGTAGCCAAGGGCATCAGCGACGAACAGCGCGACATGCTGTATCAGTGGTTGGCGCTGCAGACCAATGCCGAGGTGCAGAAGTGTCTGGTGGGCTACCTGCCCTATCCGGGCCCGAGCCCTGAACTGGCGGCACTGGTCACGCCGGAACAGGCCGCCCTATTCCCGACGGCAGATGCCAACAAGGCGGTGCAGTGGCTGGTGCCGGGGCAGTGGTGGTTCGAGAACGGTGCAGCGGTTGAAAAGCGCTGGACCGAATTCAAGCTGTTGCAGTGAGTTCGGGCGTCTAGGGGCATGGCCCTGACCTATCAAACCTAGGGGGCGGGGGCGTTTGCGCCCCCGGCCCCGCGACGCGGGCAGGGATGGCAGATGCTGTTCCTGCTGGCGCCTGTTATGGTGCTGATCCTGACCATCTTTGACTGGCCGCTGTTGCAGACGATGTACTGGAGCATTCTGGACGAGGACACCGGCCGCCTGACGCTGGCCCATTTCCGTGAATTCTGGGCGTCGCAGGCCTATTTCCGCATCATCTGGCGCACCCTGCGGATTGCGCTGACGGTGACGGCGGTGACGATCCTTCTGGGCTATCCGCTGGCCTATTGGGCGACGCGGCTGTCCAATCGCGCGCGGCTGGTCGTGCTGGGGCTGGTGGTGATGACGTTCTGGGTGTCGATCTTGGTGCGTACTTATGCCTGGATCGTGGTCCTGGGCAGTGCGGGGCTGATCAACCGCAGCCTGATGGGCATGGGGCTGACGGATAAACCCGTGCAATTCCTGTACAACGAGGTGGGCATCATCATCGGCATGGTCAATGTGCTTCTGCCGTTTCTGGTGCTGCCCTTGTATGCCGCGATGGTGCGGGTCGATCCGCGCCTGATGCAGGTGGCCGAAACGATGGGGGCCAAGCCCGCACGGGTGTTCTGGCAGGTGTTCTTTCCGCTGACCATTGGGGCGCTGGTCACCTCGGCCATTCTGGTTTTCATTCTGGCGCTCGGGTTCTACATCACGCCCGCGATCCTGGGTGGCGGCAAGGTGCCGCTGGTGGCCAACATGATGGATTTGCTGATAAACCGGGTTGCCAACTGGAACATGGCGGCGGTGGTGTCGGTGGTGTTGCTGGCGATGACGCTGTCGCTTTACGCGCTGTACCAGCGGCTGCGGGATGGTCAGACATGACGCGCCTATGGCTGCCCGCCTATGGAATTCTGGTGCTGGTGTTTCTGTGCCTGCCGGTGCTGATCGTGGCACCGATGTCGTTTTCATCAGCGCAGTCGCTGGAGTTTCCGCCGCCCGGGTTTTCGCTGCGCTGGTATGCGGCACTGTTCAGCAATCCGGTCTGGATCGAGGCGGGGGTCAATTCGCTGGTGCTTGCGAGCGTTTCCAGTACCGTGGCGCTGATCTGCGGCACCACGGCCGCCTATGTTCTGGTGCGTGGCAACTTTACCGGGCGCAGTGCGATCGAGGCGAACATCATTGCGCCGATGATCGTGCCGTCGATCATCACGGCGGTGGCGCTGTATATCTTCTTTGCCCGGGCGGGGATCCTGGGCAGTTTCGGGGGCCTGATCCTGGGCCATACGGTGCTGAGCGTGCCTTACGTCGTCCTGGTCATGCAGTCCGCCATCCGCAGTTTCGATCACCGGATCGAGCAGGTGGCGGCAACTTTGGGGGCCAGCCGGTGGCAGGTGCTGACGAAGATCACCCTGCCGAACATCCTGCCGTCGGCACTTGCCGCGTGGATATTCGCGTTCGTGCTGAGCTTTGACGAGGTGGTGATCACGATCTTTGTGTCGGGTACGCATCTGACGATACCGAAACGGATGTTTGCGGAACTGGCGCTGCAGGTGAACCCCACGATAACCGCTGTCGCGACGCTGCTGGTGCTGTGCAACCTGATCGCGCTGGGGCTGTTGCTGTTTGTGTCGCGGCGGGGCGGCGTGGCGGGGCTGGTGCGGCCATGAGCGTGCTGGAGGAATGGTCGTTCCCGGTCGAGGCAGGCAAGATCGCGGCGTTCGCACGCGCGGTCGGGGCGCCTGCGTCAGACTGTGCCGCGCCCACCTTTACCATGGTTGCCGGGTCCGGGATGGTCGAGCGTCTGGTGGGCGGGACCTTGAAGCTTGATCAGGGCCGGACGGTGCATGGCGAGCAGGGGTTTGAGTATCTGTCGCCGATCCGGGCCGGGATGACCCTGCGCTGTCGGGCGACGCTTGCGTCGGATGTGGTGAAGCCGGGGCGGGCGGGGCCGATGCGGGTGGTGACGATCCGCGTGGCCTATGCCGATGCGGGCACGGGCGCGGACCTTGTGCGCGAGACGATGACCACCATCGAGAAGGCGGGCAACGCAGCGCGCGCCCACCCCACCCCTCCCCCACAAGGGGCGAGGGAGGCGCCCGTTGCCGGTGGTGGCACCCCAGAATTTCCGCCCGTGACCCTTGGCCCCGTCACCCGCACCGATCTGGTGCGCTATGCCGGGGCCTCGGGCGATTTCAACCCGTTGCACCACGACCCCGACTTTGCCCGCGCCGCAGGGCTGCCGGATGTGATGGCGCATGGCATGTATTCGGCGGGTCTGGTCGCGTCAGAGCTCGAACGCTGGTTCGGCGTGGGGTCGATGGCTGCGTTTGCCGTGCGGTTCCGGGCGCCGGTCTGGGTGGGGGACCGGCTGCTTTTGTCCTGCGATGGCCGCGAGGGGGGCAAATTGGAGCTGACCTTGCGGCGGGACAACGAAATCGTTCTGTCCGCCACCGCCCACCTTGCCCGGAAAGGCCCGTGATGTCAGGTGCCACGCGCCCCGCCGTTGCCAGTGACCATGAAGCGTTCCTTGACATGTGGGACGATTTTGTCGCGACCGACCCCGATGAGCCCGGCAACCGCGCGATGGGTCCGGCAAACTGGGCGCGGATCGAAAGCGGTACGCTTTATGCGCTGATCGCCACCGATGCGGGGGGGGAGGCACAGGGGTTCCTGCTGTACAACACCTTTCCCTTCACCTGGAGCGAGCGGGACGTGTGCTATCTTCAGGACCTGTCGGTCAGGGCCGGGGCGCGCGGGCAGGGCCACGCGCGTGCGCTGATCGCGGCGCTGGCCGACATCGGGCGGGCAAGCGGTTGGTTCAAGATCTTCTGGATGACGCAGGCACACAATGCCGCAGCGCAACGACTGTATGATAAGGTCGCGATCAAGCGCGACTATCTGCGCTATGACCTGCCGCTGGCCGAGCCATGAGGCACATCACCCTATCCCCGGTCGGGATCGCGCCCGTGCACGCCGCGATACCACAGCACCGACAGCGTTTCGGCCATCTCGGCCGGGTCGCTGTCGTCCGCCTCGATCTGCGACTGGCGGGTGACGGCGGCGGAGTAGAGATAGTTGAACACCATCCCCTCAAGCGCGCCTGCCACCTTCAGCGCGCGGGCCGGGGTCATCGAGGGATCGGTGCTGCGCCGGACGATCGAGCGCGCGATGGTTTCCAGCCACGCCCGGTGACGCGGCAGCCAGACGGCGCGAAACGCAGGCTCATCGCTTTGCAACTGCACATGGCAGCGCATCAGGCCCGGATTGGCGCGGTAGGCCTGCACGAAAAAGAGGTTGGTGCGATAGACCGAGGCAAAGTCACCCGTCCCCCGTGCCACCTCGCGCGCGCCTTCGTAAAGGTGTTCGATGAAGCTCATCACCACATCGGACGCAATTTCGGACTTGTCGCGGAAATAGACATAGAAGGTGCCCAGGGCCACATCGGCAAGGGTGCAGATATCGGCCACCTTCAGCCCCTGATACCCGCCCTCTTCCAGCGCCTGTGCCGCTGCCACGCGCAGCCGGTGGCGGGTGCGGTCGCCCTTGGTGGCGAAGGTGCCGGTGGTCAGCAGGCCGCGCAGGTGGTCGGCATAGGTGGCGGCGCGCGCGCTGGGGGCCTGTGGCAGAGGAAGCACGTCCAAGGCAGGTCCTTTCGGCAAAACGGGCATGGTCTGTCACCTTGCCGGTCCATTGTAAACCGCTTGGGTGGAAGGCTCAATTTGTGATGTTGATATCATGTTCATTCATTCTGGTGCGGGGTGATCGCGGATGACCCATGCCCTGACCCGAACCCCGGTCTATATCGCAGGTGTCGCCGAGACGCCGCTGGGCAAGGTGCCGGACCAATCCGAGATGTCGATGTGCGCCTTGGCCGCCCGTGAGGCGCTGGATGAGGCGGGGTTGCGGCTGCGCGATGTGGATGCGGTGTTCACCAATTACATGGGCGAAGAAGGGTCGGTGCAGCTGGGCGAGTATCTGGGCCTGCAGCCGCGCTATGCCGAATCGTCCGACATGGGGGGCGCGTCGTTCGAGTTCTTTGTGCATCACGCGATGCTGGCACTGACCGCCGGGGCCTGCGATGTGGCGCTGATCGCCTATGCGTCGCGCCAACGCAGCCGCAAGAACCGCAAGCGGGCAAGCGACCGGCTGGATGGGTCGCTGGCCGCACAGTTCGAGGCGCCTTACGGCATCCATTTCCCCATTGGCCACTATGCCCTGAGCGCGTCGCGCCACATGCACCAGTATGGCACCACGCCCGAACACCTCGCCGAAATCGCTGTGGCCGCGCGGATGTGGGCGGGGCTGAACCCCAAGGCCTGGATCCGCGATCCGTTGACGATTGACGACGTGATGGCCTCGCCACTTCTGGCCGATCCGTTGCGCAAGCTGGATTGCTGTCTGGTGACGGATGGGGGCGGGGCGTTGGTGATGACGCGGGCCGACCGGGCGCGGGACGCGCGCAAGGTGCCCATCCGCGTGCTGGGTGCCGGGGAGTCTCATGTGCAATGGCACGTCTCGCAATGCCCCGACCTGACGGTGACGCCCGGCCTTGCATCAGGCCGCGCGGCCTTTGGGATGGCGGGGATCACCCCGGCCGATGTGGATGTGTTCCAGCCCTATGACAATTTCACCCATGCGGTGTTGTTGTACCTGGAAGACCTCGGGTTTTGCGGCAAGGGTGAGGCCGGGGCGTTCGTGTCGGACGGGCGGCTGCGCCCCGGCGGCGCGCTGCCGTCGATGACCTCGGGCGGCGGTCTGTCCTATTGCCATCCGGGTGCGCTGGGGATCCTGCTGTTGATCGAGGCGGTGCGGCAGGTGCGGGGCGAGGCCGGCGCCCGGCAGGTGCCCGGCGCACAGGTTGCCGTGGCGCATGGCACTGGGGGACTTGCATTTTCAACAGCCTCAACCGTGGTGATGGCCCGTGAGTGATACAAGGTTTTCCGACATGGGGGCGGCGGACCCCACGACCGAGCCGTTCTGGGCGGCCTGTGCCGAACACCGCCTGATCGTGCAGCGCTGCACCACCTGTGGGACGCACCAGCACTATCCCCGCCCCTATTGCCTGACCTGCGACGGGCGCGACATGGCCTGGGCCGATGCCTCGGGCCATGGCGTCATCTATGCCCTGACCGTGATGCGCCTGCCGGTGATCCCCGAACTTGTGCCGCCCTATCTGCTCGCGCTGGTCGATCTGGACGAAGGGGTGCGGATGCTGACCAACATCGAGGGGGATACGGCGCGGATCGGTGACCGGGTGACTTTGCTATGGCGCGAAAGGGACGGCGGGCTGCCGCCGCTGCCGGTGTTCCGGGTCACACCGTGACGGGATACGATGCCATCGTGGTAGGGGCGGGCATCGCAGGCACCGCCAGCGCCTGGCACCTTGCCGCCGAAGGGCTGCGTGTGGCCCTGATCGACACCCATGCGCCCGGCTGGGGGGCGTCGGGCCGGAACCCGGGGTTCCTGTGGCTGCAGACCAAGGCCGCAGGTCTGGCCATGGACCTGTCGCTGGAGGCGCGCCGCTTTGCCGAAGGCTTTGCCGCAGACCGCCGTGACAGTACGTTCCGCGCCTGCGGTGGTCTGATCCTGTTCCGCGACCCCGAATGTCTGCCCATCGCGCGCGCCTTTGTCGCCGACCGCTGTGCCGCCGGATTGCCGGTGGCGCTGCTCGACCGGGCGGAGGTGGCGGATATGGTCCCGGGGATCGGCCCCGAAGTGACGGGTGCGGTGTGGAACCCGCTGGACGCGCATCAGGATACGGCGGGCTTTGTGCGCCGGTTGGCGGGGGATTTCGTGGGGGCTGGCGGCACGCTGATCGCCCCCGCAAGGGTGGTGTCGCTGATCGTCAGTGGTGAGGCGTGCCGGGGTGTCGTGCTGGCGGACGGCACAAGGATCATGGCCGACCGTACCGTGCTGGCAACCGGCCCGTTCGGGAACAACCTTCTGGAACCCCTCAACCTGACAGTCCCCTTTCGCCCGGTCCGTTTCGAGGCCGCCATGACCGCACCCGCGCCGTTCCGGCTGGGGCCGGTGCTGGCCGGACAGGCGCTGTTCCGGTTCTATGTGCCGCCGGGTACTGACCCCGGATCCATTCCCGCCGACCCATCAGCGGCCCTGGCCCCGCACCTTGGCTTTACCGAACAGATGGCCAGCCTGCCCGACGGGCGGCTGCTGTACGGCTGCGCCTTTGCGCTGGACGACGAAGGCGACCAGGCATCGGTCGCGGGGCAAGCCATCTCGGCCATCACCTGCGCGCGCAACCTGCCTGCGCTTGCAACCCTTCCGCTGGAGAGGGTCTGGGCCGGGTCGGTCGCGATGACCGCCGACAGCCTGCCGGTGATTGATGCGGGGGCGGGGCCTGCGGGGCTGATCCTCAACCTCGGCCACTGGTTCGGCAATCTGGCAGGGGGGTGGTCGGGGCGGCAGGTGGCTGATCTGGTGATGGGGAAACCCACGTCTGCCCATGTCGCGGCTTTGGGCAGGGCAAGGCTTCTTACACTATGAACGTGCAATGAACCTCTCCGCTTCTGCCGGTCACGCCAGAGCCGGGATTACAGAACCTTCCAGCGACTGCACAACAACATGTGCCGCCGTCTCCAGATCATCGATGATCGCACGTTCGGCACCCGCACCGTCGCCCGCCGCCAGGGCCGCAATGATGCGGGCGTGAATGGCGTGTCCGCCCCCGGCCCGATGGCCGGTTTGGTGGTGGTGCAGGACAGGGCCGATGCGGACCCAGAAATTCCCGATCAGCGACAGCAGCGTCGGGCGTCGGGCCTGTTCATAGATGGCGAAGTGAAAGGCAAAGTTTGCCGCCAGATACACATGCGGGTCGACCATCACCCGCATGGCGTCATTCAGCGCCCCCAGCCGCGCGACAAGTGCGGGCGTTGCCTGCGCCGCGGCAAGGCGACCCGCCAGCCCCTCAAGCCGGGTGCGGATTTCGATGGTTTCCCAATACTCGGCGGCGGTCATCGCGGGCAGGTGAAAGCCGCTTTGCGGGCGCCCGATGATGGCGCCGTCCGCCTCCAGCCGTTTCAGGGCATCGCGCACGGGTTGCACGCTGAGGCCCATGTGCTGCGCCAGTGACCGGCCCGTCAGCACCGCGTCGGGTGCTATCAGCCCCTGCATCATGCCGCGCCGCAGGCTTTGGTAGACCTGCCGCTCGACAGGTTCGTCCAGAGTGGGATCGACCGGATCGAAGGGGGCCACAACCGATTGCGGGCGGCCACGGCGGCGAGGGGGGATGTCGAGCGTCATGCGGGGGGCAATAGCAGATTGACAGGGCCACATCTATCGGCCAATTTTGGTATATCAGTTTAAGGGCCTCTGGCATGGGCGGCGCGGACCTTCACGGGCGGACGGGGATCGTCACGGCGGCGGGCGGCGGTGCCGGCCGGGTAATTGCGGCGACGCTTTTTGCCGCGGGCGCACGGGTGGTGGCTTGTGACACCGACGCAGGCGGTCTGGCGGGTCTGGCGCGCGACTGTCCGGGCATGATGACCCTGTGCGCTGACGCGGGGGAAGAGCGGACGGCGGCAGAGGCCGTAAGGCTGGCAGATGCCCCGGTCGATGTGCTGGTGAACAACGTGGGCATCGCGGGCCCCACCGCCCATCCCGAAGACATCACGCTGGACGACTGGAACACATCGCTGCGGGTGAACCTGACCAGCCATTTCCTGTTCGCCCGCGCGGTCATTCCGGGGATGAAGGCGGCGCGGGCGGGGCTGATCGTCAATATCTCGTCCGGCAGTGCCAAAACCGGCCTGCCGATGCGGCTACCCTATGTGGTGACCAAGGGTGCTATCCTGTCGCTGACGATGAACCTTGCGCGCGAGCTTGGGCCGCACGGTATCCGGGTGAACGCGATCCTGCCCGGCGCGATACGGGGTGATCGGATCACCTCGGTCGTGGCGGCCAAGGCGGCCGCCTTGGGTGTGCCGGTGGCGGAACAAGAGGCGTCGATGCTGCGCTATGTGTCGCTGCGCACGATGGTCGAGCCTTCGGACATCGCGGCGATGATCCTGCATCTGGCCAGTCCCGGCGGGGCGCGGATCAGCGGGCAGATGCTGGGCGTGGATGGCAATTCCGAGTGGGAGGAATAGGGGTGCGCGTCACCATCGCAGGGGCCGGTCTGATCGGGCGGGGCTGGGCTGCGGCCTTTGCCCGCGCAGGGTGGGAGGTGACGCTGTGGGACATGGCTCCCGACGTGCTGCCCCGCGCCGAGGCTGCGGTGCGCGCGACCTTGGCCGACATGGCCGCTGCAGGGCTGCCGGTGGTCATGGGCCGTTTGCGGGCCGAGGGCGATCTGGCGCAGGCGCTGGAAGGGGCCGACTATGTGCAGGAAAACATCCCCGAGGATCGGGTGGCCAAGGCTGACCTGTTCGCGCGCCTTGACGCCCATGCGCCGCCCGAGGCCCGTATCGGCAGTTCCACCAGCACCTTTCCCGGCACCTGGTTCCTGTCCGATGTTCCCGGTCGCCATCGCTGCATGGTCGCCCACCCCGCCAACCCGCCGCACCTGATGCCGGTGGTCGAACTTGTGCCCGCGCCTTGGCATGCGGCGGCAGATGTGGCCCCGTTTGTGGAAATCCTGGGGTCCATCGGGCAGGTGCCGGTGGTGCTGGGCCGCGAGATTGAGGGTTTCGTGATGAACCGGCTGCAAACGGCGGTCATCAACGAAGCGGTGGCGCTGGTCGGGTCGGGTGTGATCGATCCGGCAGGGCTGGATGCGGTGATGAAGCACAGCCTCGGGCTGCGATGGGCGCTGATGGGGCCGTTCGAGACGATGGACCTGAATGCGCCGGGCGGGTTCATGGATTACGCCACCCGCTATGGCCCGTCGTATGAGGCAATGGGGCGCGATCTGTCGCCGCCTGCGCCATGGCCCGTCGCGGCACTGGACCAGATCGAGGCCGTCCGCCGCGCCGCAGTGCCCGCCGGCGACGTGGCCGCCCGGATGGCATGGCGCGACCGGGCACTGATGCGGTTGATGGCGTTGAAACAAGGACTTGGTGACGTCTGAGCGGGGTCATCATCACCTGTGTGGTGACCGGGGACATTGACACCCCGACGATGTCGCCGCATCTGCCGGTCACGCCCGACCAAGTTGGCCCATCCGCAGCCGCCGAGGCGGGGGCCGCCATCATCCGCCTGCAAGATGACCAACCCGTCGAGGCTGTCTGCCAGAGCGCGGCAGGACATGGTCCTGAAGTCCGGGATTTCTGTCGAGAACTTCGCGATCCATGCCGTGCGCAAGCTCTGGCAGCAGATGCAGAGTCATGGATTCCAAGCGGTTATCCTTGGCACGCCCATCAGAACCACAATCCAGGAGATTGCTGTGCCGCCCCTGCGCGACGTTGGTCTTGCGCGGATCATGCTGGCGGTGGGGGTCCTGCGGCCGCGCGGGCTGACGCAGGGCACAACGATCGGCGCGCGCTGGCAAAAGTGGCGGGGTCGCGAGGTGTCTGATCCCGCAGTGATGCGGAATCACGCATCAAAGTGCATTGCGGCAAAGGGTCAAGGCTTTCAAGCCGGGAAAGGTCCGGCTGCCGTTCCTCTGGCCGCCAGCAATTGCGCTAACGCCACCTTATCCAGCCCTGTCCAGCCCGAACGCATCATGCAGCGCCTGAACCGCCAGTTCCATGTACTTCCGGTCGATCAGCACCGATATCTTGATTTCGGATGTAGAGATGACCTTGATGTTCACATTCTCGGTCGCCAGCGCCTTGAACATCGTCGCCGCAACCCCGGCATGGCTGCGCATGCCGATGCCCACCACCGACACCTTGGCCACATCAGTATCGACGACCAGTTCGTCATAGGTGATGAAGCCTGCCGTTGCCGCATCCTCCATCGCCTTTCTGGCGCGGGGCACCTGATTGGTGGGGCAGGAAAAGGTCATGTCGGTATAGGCCCGGGCATCGCCCGGCTTGTCCAGCTCGGAGATGTTCTGCACGATCATGTCGACGTTCACCCCCGCCTCGGACAGGGGCCCAAAGATCGCCGCCGCGATGCCGGGGCGATCCTCGACGCGCAGAAGGGTCACTTTTGCCTCGTCACGGCTGAAGGCAACGCCCGAGACCACTTTCGATTCCATGATGTCATCCTCGTCGCAGACCAGAGTTCCTGAAGTGTCGTCGCCATCCTCGAACGAGGACAGCACCCGCAGACGCACCTTGTAGCGCATCGCCAGTTCGACCGAGCGGGTTTGCAGCACCTTGGCCCCAAGGGACGCAAGTTCAAGCATTTCCTCGAACGCGATGCGGTCCAGTTTGCGGGCCTTGGGGCTGATGCGGGGGTCGGTCGTATAAACGCCGTCCACATCGGTGTAGATGTCGCAGCGGAATGCGCCAAAGGCCGCGGCAAAGGCCACGGCGGTGGTGTCTGACCCGCCACGGCCAAGGGTGGTGATGCGGCCTTCGGGGCTGACGCCCTGGAAACCCGCGACCACGGCCACCTTGAAGCCCTCGGCGAACTTGGCGTCGATATTGTCGCGGGGGATCGACACGAACCGCGCACTGGCATGGGCCGAGGTGGTGTTGATCGGCACCTGCCAGCCCTGCCATGACCGCGCGGGCACATCCATTTCCTGCAAGGTCAGCGCCATCAGGCCCGCCGTCACATTCTCGCCCGCCGACACGACCGCGTCGTATTCGCGTGCGTCGTACAGGGGCGAGGTGCCCTCGACCCAGCCGACAAGTTCGTTCGTCTTGCCCGACATGGCGCTGACGATGACGATCACGTCGTGGCCACGCTCGACCTCGCGCTTGACCTTGGCCGCGGCATTGCGGATGCGGGCCAGGTCGGCCACCGAGGTGCCGCCGAATTTCATCACGAGAAGCGGCATCCGGTTCCCCCTATGGCCCTTGGACCGGGCGTGTCTTTATGCCCGGGCGGGGCGGGGTGCAAGGGCGGGGTCAGGTCAGAAGATGGTCCACCGGTTCCAGGGGTGGCGGGCGCGGCTGATCCAGGTGGACGGCCAGGCTCATCTCCGCGATCCGGCACAGGGCATCCAGCGGCAGCGCGTTGTCGCCGGTGCCGAAGGGGTTGGTCAGATCCTCGGTCACCTTCGCAAGGCCCAGGAACACATATCCCACGATGGCGGTGAACAGGGGGGCCAGCCACCCCGTCGCATCTGACAGCGCCAAGGGCAGCAAAAGGCAATAGGCCCAGGTCGTGCGGTAGATCAGCAGCGAGAACACGAACGGCATCGGCGTCGTCGCAATACGCTCGGCGCCGGTCTGGTCGGTGGCAATCGCCGCCAGCCGTTCCGCCAGCATCTTGGCGCCGAAGTCGCTGATCCGGCCCGACGCCAGCGCGCCCGAGACACGGACGGCAATGGCGTTCAGCGCAATGCCCGGTGGCCCCGGCGGCAGCCCGGCCGCGTCCATGCAGCGCAATGCCGCAGCGTCGGGGGGCAAGCCGCGCAAGGACAGCCGGTGCAGGTGCATGAACGCCAGCGCATCGCGCAGGATCGGTTTGCGGTCTGGGTCATCCGGCATCCATATCGCGGTTTCGCGCGCCAGATTGCGCAGGTTCGCCACCTGATTGCCCCAGGTGCCGCGCCCCTCCCACCAGCGATCCCAGGATGCGTTGTTGCGAAACCCGTGGAACAGCGCCAGCGCGATGCCGAGGACGGTAAAGGGTGTCACATCGGTGCGCGGAACCGGCAGGTCCGTGTGGTGCGCCCAGACTACGAAAGCCGCCCATGCCGCCAGCGCCAGAAGGCTGGGTGCTATCCGTGGCAGCACCGACCCGCGTGCGGAATAGGACAGGAACTGCCAGATCCCCGGCTCTCCCCGGACAATCACAGCGCCCTCCAGCCGATATCGCGGCGGCAGAACCCTTGCGGCCAGTCGATCCGGTCCACCATGGCATAGGCGCGCGCCCGCGCCTCGGCCAGCGTGGGCCCGCGCGCGGTTGCGTTCAGAACCCGGCCGCCGTTGGCCGTGACGTGCCCGTTCACATCGCGGGTGCCCGCGTGGAACAGCATCTGCGCGCTATCTTCGGGCAGACCGTCCAGCCCGCCAATGATGCTGCCCTTGCCATATTCGCCCGGGTACCCCCGCGCCGCCATTACCACCGTCAGCGCATGATCGTCGGCCCAGGTCACCCGCGCCTCGGCCAGCCGCCCCTCGGCACAGGCCAGCATCAGATCCAGCGCCTGCGCGCCCAGCCGCATCATCAGCACCTGGGCTTCGGGGTCACCGAAGCGGGCGTTGTACTCGACCAGCCTTGCCCGGCCATCCTCGATCATCAGGCCGGCATAAAGGACACCTTGGTAGGGCGTGCCGCGCCGGGCCATTTCCGCGATGGTGGGCAGGATGATGTCGGCCATCGCCTGCGCCTCGATGGCGTCGGTCAGTACCGGCGCAGGCGAATAGGCCCCCATGCCGCCGGTATTGGGGCCTTGGTCGCCGTCGAAGGCGCGCTTGTGGTCCTGCGCGGTGCCGATGGGCAGGGCATGGGTGCCGTCGGTCAGGACAAAGAAACTGGCCTCTTCTCCCGCCATGAATTCCTCGATCACCACCTCGGCGCCCGCCGGGCCGAACTGGCCACCCAGCATGTCGGCTATGGCGGCCAGCGCCTCGGGGACTGTCATGGCCACCACGACGCCCTTGCCCGCCGCCAGACCATCGGCCTTGATGACAATAGGGGCGCCTTTGGTCAGGACATAAGCCCGCGCGGCTGTGGCATCGGTAAAACGCGCATAGCCTGCGGTCGGTGCCCCACAGGCATCGCAGATGGCCTTGGTGAACGCCTTGGACGCCTCAAGCTGTGCCGCCTTTGCCGATGGGCCGAAGGTCAGGATGCCCGCCGCGCGGGTGGCATCGGCGACGCCGGCGGCAAGGGGGGCTTCGGGCCCGACGATGACGAAATCAACCGCGTTCTCTTCGCAGAACGTGACGACCAAAGCGCCATCCAGCACATCCAGATCGGCACATTCCGCCAGCATCGCGATGCCTGCATTGCCGGGGGCCACGATCAGCCGGTCACACTTGGGGTTCTGCTTGACCGCCCAGGCAAGGGCATGTTCCCGCCCGCCGCCGCCAAGGATCAGGATGTTCATCGGATGCGTCCCTGCATGGCCTGCCCCGCCCGGTCATAGGGGTGCGGCCATGGTCGCACAAGCGGGATAGGCGGCCTATTTGGGTTCGCAGGCAACCCCGTCGCCGTCCCGGTCAAGGCCATACTTGTCGCGACCGACGACATAAACCGGCCCCTCCACATACTCCGGGCCGTTGCCACTGCCACCCGCACAATCGACATCCGAAGCGATTGGCACACAGACACCTTCGTAGTTCGGATCACAGGACTGGGCCTGTGCCGGCGAAGCGGCCAGAAACAACAGCGCAGCAAGGGCGTTATGCGAGCGCAAGGGACCGATTCTTTCGGAGCAAATGGAAAAGTGTTAAGATAAGGTTAACGGATAACCGGCAGGTGACCCAGCCCAAGCCGCCCAAGCGCAAAGATTGCGCCCCGCTGTGACATCGGGCAGAAAACGGCATGGAACTGTTTGAAGACGCCCCCCGCCCGGACCCCCCCGGCAACCGCCCCGAATTCACGGTGTCCGAACTTGCCGGTGCCGTGAAACGGGTGATCGAGGGGGAGTTCGCGCTGGTGCGGGTGCGGGGCGAGGTGGGTCGGGTGTCAAAGCCGGGCTCGGGGCACCTGTACTTCAACCTCAAGGATGATCGCTCCAGTCTGGATGCGGTCGTGTGGAAAGGGCAGGTGTCACGCCTGCAGGTAAAGCCCGAGGAGGGGATGGAAGTGGTCGCCACCGGGCGGCTGACCACATTTCCCGGCGGATCGAAGTACCAGCTGATTGTCGAGGACATGGCCCCCGCCGGCATGGGCGCCCTGATGGCGATGCTGGAAAAGCGGCGCGCGGCACTGCAGGCCGAGGGGCTGTTTGATGCGGGCCGGAAAAAGCTGATCCCCTATCTGCCGGGGGTGATCGGAGTTGTCACCTCGCCCAGCGGGGCGGTGATCCGCGACATCCTGCACCGCCTGCGCGACCGCTTTCCGCGCCATGTGCTGATCTGGCCGGTGGCGGTGCAGGGGGCGGCCTGCGCGCCCGAGGTGGCGGCGGCGATCAGGGGGTTCAACGCAATTCAGCCGGGTGGCCCGGTGCCGCGACCGGATGTGATCATCGTGGCGCGGGGTGGCGGGTCGCTTGAGGACCTTTGGGGCTTCAACGAGGAAATCGTCGTGCGGGCGGCGGCGGCGTCTGACATCCCGCTGATATCGGCGGTGGGGCACGAGACGGACACGACGCTGATCGACCACGCGGCCGACCTGCGCGCCCCGACGCCGACGGCGGCGGCGGAACTGGCGGTGCCGGTGCGGCTGGACCTGATCGCCGCGCTGGACGGTCTTGCGGCACGCACGACGCGGGGCCTGTCACAGGGCATGACGCTGCGCGGGCAGCGCCTGCGCGACCTGTCGCGCGCCTTGCCCCGGGCCGAGACGCTGGTCGCGGGGCCCGCGCAGCGGCTGGACCTGTGGGCGGGGCGGCTGCAGGGCGCGCTTGAGTTGACGATTGCCGCAAGGCGGGGGCGGTTTCAGGGGCTGGAGGGGCGGGTGCAGCCCGGCGCGCTGATGGCGTTGTTGCGCGGGCGGGGTGAGCGGCTGTCGGACCGGGGGGCGGCCCTTATGCTGGCGCTGGTGCGGGGGGGCGAGCGGCGGGGTGAGCGGCTGGCGGGGTTCGGTGCCCGTCTGGACGCAGCACATCAACGGGCGCTGGTGGTGGCGTCGCGTCAGGGGGCAGAGGGCCGGGTTCGGCTTGACGTCCTGTCAGCGCGGCTGCAGGCGGCGCCTTTGGCGCGGCTGGCGGGGCTGGCGGAACGGCTGGACCGACTGGACCGGCTGCGCCAGACGCTCGGCCATGCCGAGACGCTGCAGCGCGGCTTTGCGATTGTGCGGGCGGATGGGGCCGTGGTCACGCGCCGCGCGGCGGCCGAGGGCGCGCAGGTGATCGAGATCGAGTTTGCCGATGGCCGGATGGTCACAGGGGCCACCCGCCCACCCCGCCGCCCGCGTGGCGGGGCGCGCGACGGCGGGCAGGGTGATCTGTTCTGATGGCAGGGCGCGACAGGGGGTGAATGTTCGTTTTGTGCTAGCCAGTCGCGGGTCCAGGCCAAGAAAGTGCAGAAAAAAGTGATTGACTGAGCGTTAAAGGGGCTGAGATCGTCGGTAATGTTCGAAAAGGTCAAGCCCCCACGTCTGGCCCCGCACAGATCAACGGGCTGGAAGACTGTGCGACCTCGGACAGATCGGCCCCGTTCGGATCGCCGGTAAAGCGGGCGCGGATGCCGTCGTCCATGCGATGGAACGTCCAGCATTGCGGGCCATCGGTATCATGTTCGTAGACAAAACAGATCTCCTGCCCTGCCTCGTACCAGTACCCTTCACGGCATTCATCGCCCTTGAACGCCCACAGGACGCGGCGACCGGGCAGGTATTGCTCGATCCCGTAAACCTCGCCTCCAAGGCCGTAGGTGAGCGTTTTGCCGGTGGCATAGGCCTCGAACTCGGCCGCCGACATTGGCGGTGCGGCGGGCGTGGTTTCGGCAAAGGCGGGGCAGGCAGCAAGTGCAAATGCAAGGATCAGGGGGCGCATGGAGGGCTCCGGTCACGGTACCGCAAAGGGTGCCCCGAACGGTAGGAAAAGGCCAGTCACGGCTGTGTCAGTCGGCGCGCCATTGTGAAAGACGGGGATGGATCATGCGCCGCCACAGCGGCGGGAACAGGGCCACGACACAACAGACCGGCAGCGCAAGCGGCAGGTGCGGTGCCGCATCCCGGCCCGGCAGGCGCAGCGCGGGGTAGGGGCGCGACGGGTTGGCGTGGTGGTCGGAATGGCGCGGCGCGTTCAGCATCAGTGCGGATGAAAACCAATGCGGTGCGTTCCACGAATGCCGGTCACTGACAGGCTCCAGCCGGCCGTCGGGCAGGCGGGCGCGCATCAGGCCATAATGCTGGACGTAGTCGGACAGTAGAAGCTGCGACTGGGCATGCAGCGACAACAGCACCCAGACCGCCACCCCCGCCCAGCCCGCCACCAGCCCCCCTGCCAGCAGGCCGACAGACGATCCGGCCATATACCACAGATAGGGATGTAACCCCCGTCCCTGCCGCCGGTCAGCCTCGGCCCGCCAGCCTGCGCGGAACGACCCTGCCCAGGCGCGCAGGACAAACCGATAGTACCCCTCGCCGCGCCGCGCGGTATTCGGGTCGGCCCGGCTGGCGGCATGGCGGTGGTGGACAAGCCGGTGCGCCGAGGCGTGGTGGCCGAACAGCATGCTGGCATAGACTGCAGCGCCCAGGCGGAACATGCCGCGGCTGCCGCGATGGATCAGTTCATGCGCGGCCGGGTTCGACACTTGCCCGGCCCAAAGCCCGAACCCCGCAAAGAGGACCGCACGTTCCCACAGCGCAAGGCCGCTGTCGCCTGCAATGGCCCAGACCGCCAGCGGCATCGAGACAAGGTGTGCAACGCCCAGAACCACCAGAAGGGGGGCTGCCGCCGGAAACTCGGCCCCTTCGGGTGCGTCGGGGGCAAGCCAGGACAAGAGCTGATCCAGAAGCGCCGTAAAGGCAGTCATGTAGACCAGGGCCACCACCGCCCAGACCCCGCCGGTCAGCCCCAGCGCGAACAACGGTAGCGGCAGCGTTGCGGCCAGGGCAAACAGCGCCATCGGCGGAAGGGGAGGAGCATTGGCTGGCATCGGTTGAGGGTCGTGTCCTTGTTTGTGCGTCCGAGTATGGGGCCAACGTTGCTAACGGGGGGTTTCACCCCCCCGCACCCCCCGTGAGATACTTGCGCAAAGGCGAATGCAGTCGGGCAGGAATTAGCGCAAAGTGTCGGGGTTGGAATAGCACAGGTGTCGTGGGGTTGCATCCTGTGTGGTCGGGAACAACCCGTCGCTCCGGGCGGAACAATCGAGCGGCACGGGCGTGCCCTTTCCTCGCCCCGCCATTTCGCCTAAGTCAGGGCATCGGCGAAAGGGTATCGGCCCCATGTCCTTCTTCAAGAAACTGCGCGACCGGATGTTCCGCTCGTCCGACCGGATCGGCGAGGGGCTGGAGGCTTTGGTCGCCGAGACAGCACCCGAGTCCGAGGCGGCGAAGCCCGGGCTGATCGGGCGGATGCTGGGGCGGGGGGCCGAGGCGCCGCGCCGCGTCATGGATGACGCGATGCTGGAAAGCCTGGAGGAAGTGCTGATCGGGGCCGACATGGGCGTCGATACGGCGCTGAAGGTGTCGGCCAATATCGCGGGCGCGTGGATGGGGCGGCGGGTGTCGTCGGAGGAGTTGCGCGGCGCACTGGCGGACGAGATCACGCGGATCATGACCCCGGTGGCGCGGCCGATGCCGATCTACCCCAAACGCCCGCAGGTGGTGCTGGTGGTGGGGGTCAACGGATCGGGCAAGACCACGACCATCGGCAAGCTGGCCTCGCAGTTCCGCGCCGCCGGGAAATCGGTGGTGATCGCCGCCGGCGACACGTTCCGCGCGGCGGCGGTCGAGCAGTTGCAGATCTGGGGCACGCGCGCCGGGGTGCCGGTGCTGACGGCACCCGAGGGGTCGGACCCGGCTTCGCTCGCCTTTGATGCGATGGGGCAGGCGCAGGCGACGGGGGCGGATCTGTTGCTGATCGACACGGCGGGGCGATTGCAGAACCGTCAGGACCTGATGGAGGAACTGGCCAAGATCGTGCGCGTGATCCGCAAGCGCGACCCCGACGCGCCGCACAATACCCTGTTGGTGCTGGACGCGACCACCGGGCAGAACGCGCTGTCGCAGGTCGAGATCTTCCGCAAGATCGCCGATGTGTCGGGGCTGGTGATGACCAAGCTGGACGGCACCGCCAAGGGTGGCGTGCTGGTGGCGCTGGCCGACCGCTTTGGCCTGCCGATCCATGCGATTGGCGTGGGCGAACAGATTGACGACCTCGCCCCCTTTGACCCCGCCGATTTCGCCCGCGCGCTGGTTGGCACGGGTGAGGTCTGACCGGGTTGGGTGAGGCGATCACAGCCCTTGCAGGCACGCCCGAGGGCGCGCGGACGGCGATGCTGCTGGCGCTGATGTCGGCCATCGCGCATGCCTGTTTCGGGGCCCTGCAGAAGGGGCGCCATGACCCGTGGGTCACGCGGGGGGCGATCGACCTGTGGATATTCGTGCTGGCAGCACCGGTGGCGCTGTTTGCGGTGGCGTGGCCGGTCGGTGCCGAGTGGGCGGTCTTGCTGGGGGCGCTGGTGATCCATTTCGCCTACAAGGTGACGATGGCGCTGGCCTATGAACGGGCGGCCTATACGGTTGTGTATCCTGTGGTACGGGGCACCGGGCCGCTGGTAACACTGGGATTTGCCGCCGTGTTTCTGGCGGAACATTATGCGGCGCTGCAATGGCTGGGGGTGGCGGTGTTGTCGGGGGCGATCCTGATGCTGGCGGTAGTGAATCTGCGGACGGTGCGGGTGGACCCGGCGGCGCTGCGCAGTGGGCTGGTGTGGGCGCTGACCGGGGGCATGCTGGTGGCGGTCTATACAACCTTTGACGCCTGGGGCATCCGCCTGATGCCCGACCCGCTGACGTTCCTTGCGTGGTTTTTCTTGATAACGGCCATCGACTTTCCCCTTCTGGTGCTGTGGCGGCGGGCGCGGGGGATCGGGGCGGCATGGCCGCCCTTGCGGCCCCTGATGCTGCGCGGGATCATTGGCGCACTGGTGGCCTTTATCAGCTTTGGCGGCGTGATGATCGGCACCCGCATCGGCAAGGTAGGCGAGGTCGCGGCGCTGCGCGAAACCTCGACGCTGTTCGCGGCCTTGATCGGTTGGGCTGTCCTCGGCGAAAAGGTGGGGCTTGCGCGGGGCGCGCTGATGGGGTTGATCGCAGGCGGCGCGGTGCTGGTGCAACTGGGGGCAGGATGATGGGCGGGCGGGCGATTTCCCCGGGGTTGAAGGCGGCGCTGGAATACGGGCCGATTGCGGCGTTCTTTGTGGGGTATGTCTGGCTCAGGGACGAAACGTTCACCTTGGGTGGTACCGAATACGGCGGTTTCATCGTGGCGACGGCGGCCTTCGTGCCGATGATGGTGATTGCGACGCTGCTGATGTGGCGGCTGACCGGCAAGTTGTCGCGCATGCAGATCACCGTCACGGTAATGGTGGTGGTCTTTGGTGGGCTGACCGTCTGGCTGAACGACGAGCGGTTCCTGAAGATGAAACCGACCATTGTCTTTGGCCTGTTTGCGGCGATCCTGGGGTTCGGGGTCTGGCGCGGCAGGTCGTATCTGGAGGCAGTGCTGGATGGAGCGTTCCGCATGCATCCCGAGGGGTGGATGATCCTGACGCGGCGGCTGGCATGGTGTTTTGCGGGGCTGGCTGTGGCGAATGAGGTCATCTGGCGTTTCGCCAGCACGTCGGTCTGGGTGGCGTCCGACACGTTTGGCCAGCCCTTGGTGCTGTTTGCGTTCTTTCTGTCGCAGGCGGGAGTGCTCAAGCGGTACATGATCGACGAGGACAAGGTTTGACCGGAGGGCAGGGATGCTGAAGACGCGGATCATCCCGTGTCTGGACGTGGCCGAAGGCCGCGTGGTCAAGGGTGTGAACTTTGTCGACCTAGTGGATGCGGGCGATCCGGTGGCGGCGGCGGCGGCCTATGATGCGGCCGGGGCCGATGAATTGTGTTTCCTCGACATCATGGCGACCGAGGAAAACCGCGGCACCATGTATCATCTGGTCACCCGCACGGCAGAGCAGTGTTTCATGCCGCTGACAGTGGGGGGCGGGGTGCGGACGCCTGCGGATGTGCGGGCGCTACTTCTGGCGGGGGCCGACAAGGTGTCGTTCAACTCGGCGGCGGTGGCCAACCCGGATGTGGTGGCCGAGGCCGCCGACAGGTTCGGCAGCCAGTGCATCGTGGTGGCCATTGATGCCAAGACTGTGGCCCCCGGGCGGTGGGAGATATTCACCCACGGCGGGCGGCGGGCGACGGGGATTGATGCGGTGGAGTTTGCGGTTGCGATGGCCGAACGGGGGGCGGGGGAGATATTGCTGACCTCGATGGACCGGGACGGGACGCGGGCGGGGTTCAACATCGGGCTGACGCGGGCGGTATCGGATGCGGTGTCGGTCCCGGTGATTGCGTCGGGCGGCGTGGGCACGCTGGACCATCTGGTGGACGGGGTGGTGCAGGGCGGAGCGTCAGCGGTGCTGGCGGCGTCGATCTTTCACTTTGGCGAATTCACCATCGGTCAGGCCAAGGCCCACATGGCCGCCGCAGGCATCCCGGTGCGGCTGTGAGCGCGCTGGAGCGGTTGGCCGCGACGATTGCCGCGCGGGTAGGGGCCGATCCCGACACGTCCTGGACGGCGAAACTGCTGGCACTTGGCCCCGAGAAGTGTGCGGAGAAATTTGGCGAAGAGGCGGTCGAGGCGATCATCGAGGCGGTGAAGGGCGACCGCGCACGGCTGACGTCAGAGGCCGCGGATGTGGTTTATCACCTGTTGGTGATGCTGGCATCGCGGGGTGTGACGCTGGAGGATGTGCTGGCAGAGTTGGCGCGGCGCGAGGGCACGTCGGGCGTCGCTGAAAAGGCCGCGCGGGCGTGACCGGCAGGAGCGGGGGGACTCGCGCCCCCCGGACCCCCCGTGGAGTATTTGTACAAGATGAAGCGGGAAGGCGCGTCGTGGTGTCTTACTTGGCGATCTTCTCATCCTTGACGAACATGTTGCCCCAGGCACGATCAATCAGGTCGGGCGACATCTGGTAGGGGATGCCCTCAAACTCGCAGACGGCGATCATCTGGTCGATCAGGAAGTTCGGCATGTAGTTGGCATAGTTGTTGTCGATGGTCGGAAACTTGACCTTCATCATGTGGACAAGGGTGGCCTCATCCAGCGGTACCTTCTTTTTCCGCGCCACCATCGCGAAGATCTTCAGGTAGTTTTCCTGAGACGGGCCGTCGATCTTGATCTTGAAGAAGATACGGCGCAGGGCCGCGCCATCGAAAATCTCGTTCGGGTGGAAGTTGGTGGAAAAGATCACCAGCGTATCGAACGGCACGGTGAACTTTTCGCCCGATTGCAGGGCAAGGATATCCTTGGCCTCTTCCAGAGGCACGATCCAGCGGTTGACAAGTTTCTGCGGCGGTTCGGCCTGACGACCAAGGTCGTCGACAATGAAGATGCCGCCGGTGGACTTGAGCTGTAGCGGCGCCTGATAGGTGCGCGCCGTCGGGTTGTAGGTGAGGTCCAGCATGTCGAGGCTAAGCTCGCCGCCGGTGATGACGGTCGGGCGTTCGCAATAGACATAGCGGTTGTCGAAACGGTTCCCCGTGCGGCGCAGCGATGTCGGGTCTTCGACCGAAGCCTGGGCCATCGAGTGGACGATGGGGTCATAGACGGTGATGACCTGACCCGAATACTCCAGCGCGCGGGGGACATAGATCTTGTCACCCATAGCGTCGCGGATGCCGTTGGAAATACTGGATTTCCCGTTACCGGGTGGGCCGTACATCAGCACTGATCGGCCCGAGGTAATGGCCGGTCCGAGGTTGGACAAAAGATCACCCGGCAGGATCAGGTGACCCATGGCGCGGGTCAACTGGTCGCGGGTCAGGCGGATGTCACGTACCGACTGGCGTTTGACCTGCACCTTGTAATCCTCAAGCGGGACCGGCATCGCGCCGTAGTATTCCGACTGCGACAGGGCATCGAGGGCGCGCGACTTGCCGCCTTCGGTCAGTTGATACCCCATCTCGTTGCCCGAGGTGGCATGAAGGGTGCCGGTCGCCTCAAGCAGTTTCTGGCCACGTGCCAGGTCGACCAGTTCCTGCGTGACCTGAACCGGCAGGCAGACGACCTGACTGATCGCCGACACCAGATCAAGGTTGGTGCGGAACATCGTCTTGAGCAGGATATCCCGCATCATGACGATGGAGATGCCCACTTCGGACAGGTTTCTGGGGGCCGGAGGAGCCAGCACGTTGGGCGTGGCGGGCGGGGTCAGTTGCACATTCATGGGCGGCACCTATCCAGGGCGATGTCGGTTCCCATGGGCCTAGCACAGGTCTAGGGCAGGATTGCGGCAAGCACCGGGTAGAAAATCAGCGTGCCCGAAAGCGCCAGCCCCATGGGGAACTTGTGGTGTGTCCACGACGCCCAGTCGGGTGAGGCTGCGCGCACCGCGGGAATGGCACGGGCGATGCGGTGGCAGGCAAAGGCGCCAAGGATGCAGGCCGCAAACAGCGCCATCACCGTGCGGATGTCGGCCCCGGTAAAGAACGGCGCCATGGCGGCGGCATACTTGCTGTCGCCGGCACCGATCCCCACGAAGGTGGTCAGAAGGAACCCGATCACCAGCACGATAGCCATCAGCGCAAAGCCCCAGAGCCAGATGTTGGTCGGCTGCAGGAAGAACCCGGCGACCAGCCATACCCCGGCCAGCGCCATCACGGCCTGGTTCGGGATCTTCATCGATTTCATGTCGGACCACGACACCCAGACTGCGATGGGGACGGTGAAGATCAGGAACCACAGGAACCCGGCGGGGTCGGTCGCGGGGATCGTCGGCATCAGAGGCTCACGTTCGCATCTAGGGCTGCCAGCGAACGGGCGGCCTCTTCGAAATGCTGCGGGTGGGTATCGACGGCCTCCTGCAACAATCCCTTGCCCAGCGACACATCGCCCTGCTTGATCGCCGTCAGCGCCAGCGTGTAGAGCAGCTGCGCCCGTTCGGTCTGGGTCATCTGGACCACCGGCAGGTCATACTTGCGCTGCGCGCCGCGCGCGAGGACAAGGTTGTTCTTGGCGGTGAACATCGTGGGCTCGTAGGTCAGCGCATCCTGGAACATCTTTTCCGCGCCGGGATAGTCGCCGCGCGTCAGTTTGGAAAAGCCCCAGTTGTTGTAGACGCCTGACGGTTTGGGTGTCAGACCGGCCGCGATTTCATAGAAACTGTCGGCCTTTTTCCAGTCTTTCTTGCTGTCGGCGATCATCGCCTCAAGCCGGTAGCGCTGATAGGTCTCATGGGTGGGGGGGATCTTGTTCAGTTCCGCCTCGGCCCCGGTCCAGTCATTGGCGCGGATCAGCGAATCGGCCAGTTCGACCCGGTCGTCGTTGTTGCCTTCGGGGCTGGACACGACCTGCGTCCAGACAGCCGCCGCCTCTTTGGGTTTCTTGGCGCGTACCAGCGACTTGGCCAGCCCGCGCTTGAGGTCCATGCGTTCCGGGTTGGCGGTGGCGGTCCGTTGGAAATAGGCCACAGCCTCGTTCGGATCGCCCACCGTCAGCATGATGTCGTTGAGGTTCGATTCGTCGATGACGTTGACATCCTTCAGCGCACGGTTGACCTCGGCATCCGAGCCCCCGCCGCAGGCAGTCAGCGCCACCGTGCCCGACAGGCACAGTGCAATCAGTCCGGTTTGGCGCATTTTGCGTCCTTTTGCTGCTCGAATTCCGGGGTCGCTAGAGTTGCGAAAGAAGGACGTACTTGCCCTTTTCACGCCGCATCAGCGAGAACGCCGGAACGTCCTCGGGTTCATCATATACTTTGCCTTCGGTTTCCGCGATGGCCAGACGCAGATTCTGCCGGATCGAGTCCGATTGGCCACTGTCGAGGGCAAAGGCCTGCTGAAAGATCACCCGCGCCTCACCGGGGCGTTCGCGTTCCATCAGAACCACGCCCAGATTGTTCAGTGCCGGTACATACTCGGGATCAACCTCAAGCGCGCGGCGCAAAAGCTGTTCCGCCTGACCAAGGCGACCAAGTGCCAGGTTTGCCGATCCGATTGCGGACAGGGTATCGACGTTGATCCCCTCTTCGGCCGCCGCGCGCAGATAGGCGCGCAAGGCCAGATCGTGTTCGCCGGCCGCCATAAGACGATGGCCCACGATCAGCCCGTCCTCACCCTGACGACCCGAAGCACCCGGCGCGCGGTTTTCGGCGGCAAAGTCGGCAGAGCAGGCAGCAAGCGACAGGGCAACCAGCAGGCCCGCGGCTTTCAGGGTGATCGCGCGGAGCATCAGGATAGTTCGCCTTCGGTCGTTCCGGTCAGTTGCCGCCAAGCTGCGTAGCGATCCCGTGCAGGGAGGGCCCGATCAGGATCACCAGCAAAGGTGGCAGACAGAACATCATTGTGCCCAGCGTCAGCTTGGTCGGCAAGGTGTTTGCCTTCTCTTCCGCGCGCATCACCCGTTTGTCACGCATTTCTGCCGAGTACACCCGCAACGCCTCGGCGATCGAGGTGCCGAAGGTGGCGGACTGGACCAGCGTGGTGACAAACGATGCAACATCCGAGATGCCGACGCGTTCGGACATGTCCTTGAGCACGGTCACGCGTTCCTTGCCGGCCTTGACCTCTTGCGCCACGATCTCGAACTCTTCGGCCAGTGCCGGATAGCCTGCGCGGCTTTCCTTGGCGATGCGGATGATCGACTGGTCAAGCGACTGGCCCGCCTCGACACAGACCAGCATCATGTCCAGCGCATCCGGAAAACCCGACACGATTTCGGCCTGGCGTGCGGCGAGGCGTTTGTTGACCCAATATTTCGGGATGTAATAGCCGATGCCACCGGGCAGCACGGTATACATCATCATCTGGTTGGTGGTCAGGGGTGCCACCTGAGACTGCACCAGCGCATAGATTGTGCCGATGGCCAGAAGGCCCACCCCAAGGATAAGCTGCGCCAGGTGAAAGACGCGCACGGCATTCTTTGACCGATAGCCTGCCCGCAGCATGCGCAGCCGCGAAGCCGAAAGCTCGACCTCGGACTGGGGTTCGAGGAAGGTCGCAAATCGCTCAAGCTTGTCGACCTTCTTGGCCGAGCGCAGCGTGTTGCCGGGCTTGGCCGGCCCTTGCGTGCGCTGTGCCTTGAGCTTGTCAAAGGGTTCGGCCTTGCGGTTCAGCATGATCGGCAGCGTGATCGCGATCAAGAGGAACGCGGCCCCGCCAACCACGATCAGAGGGCCGGCAGGGCCCATCATGTTGGTCAGCATCGTGTTGATATTGCTCAGCATTGCTGCACCCTTCAGACTTTGATATTGACCATGATCTTCATGTAGATGACGTTCACCGCCAGGAACAGGCCGACGAACATGCAGGCCGGCACGAAGACCGAGCTTTCCATCACCTCGTCGTAGTAGTCGGGCTTGATGACGTTGATCATCAGAAGTGCGCCGAAGGGGAATGCGGACAGGAACATGCCCGACCATTTCGCCTCGGCGGTGATGGCCTTGACCCGGCGGAACAGCTTGAACCGCGCGCGGATCACCTTGGCCAGACCGTCAAGGATCTCGGCCAGGTTGCCGCCCGACGTCTGCTGGATGGTCACCGCCACGGCCAGAAAGCGAAGGTCCTGGTTGTCCATCCGTTCGGCGAATGCCTTGAGGCTTTCGGACACGTCGCGGCCATAGGCAGCCTCGTCGGCGATAAAGCCGAACTCGGTGCCCAGGGGATCGCCGACCTCTTTCGCGACAATGCCTATGGCCGATGCAAAGGGATGGCCCACCCGCAACGACCGCACCATCAGCTCGACCGCATCGGGAAGCTGTTCCTCGAGCAGGGCCATGCGTTTCTTGGCCTTGTTGTTCACCCACATGTAGATGCCGCCGACACCCATCCCCACACCAAGCCCGATCCGCACCGGAAGGGCCGCACTGGTGGCCACGGTCAGCGCAAGAAAGGCAAAGATCGACACGCCGACCATCATCAGGATCAGTTGCTGGGGTGAAAAGGCGATGTTCGCCTTTTGCGCCTTGGTAGCCAGCATCGAATACAGCGGGATGCCGCGCGCCGTCAGGTGCTGCGACATTTCCTTGCGCAACTGTTCCAGAACCTGTTCGCGGTTCTGGTTCTTGGCCAGAAGGTCAAGCCGGCGGCTGACCTTGGAATTCAGGCTGATCGATTTGCCGAAGACGGTAAGATACACGCCCTCGACCATCACCAGAACGGCGACAAAGATCAGGATGTAGATGAGCGGGGCAGCCGAGATTGACATCTTTTCCAGTCCTTACGGGAGGGGTTCATAGATCGACGCAGGCAGGTCATAGCCCCACTGGCGGAAGCGGTCGGAATAGTGGCTGCGCACGCCGGTGGCGTTGAAGCGGCCGATGATCTTGCCGTCACCGGCCATGCCGATGCGTTCATAGCGGAACACCTCTTGCATCGAGATCACCTCGCCCTCCATGCCGGTGATCTCGGTGATCGAGGTCATCCGGCGCGATCCGTCCTGCAGGCGCGATGCCTGCACGATCAGGTTGACGGCCGATGCGATCTGGGCGCGGACGGCCTTCAGGGGCATCTCGATCCCGGCCATGGCGACCATGTTTTCAAGGCGGCTGATGCCGTCGCGGGCGCTGTTGGCGTGGATCGTGGTCATTGATCCATCGTGGCCGGTGTTCATCGCCTGCAACATGTCGATGACCTCTTCGCCGCGGGTTTCGCCCACGATGATCCGGTCGGGGCGCATCCGCAGCGCGTTGCGCAGACAATCGCGCTGCGTCACCGCACCCTTGCCTTCGACGTTCGCGGGGCGGCTTTCCATGCGGCCCACATGGACCTGCTGCAATTGAAGTTCCGCCGTATCCTCGATCGTCAGCACGCGTTCCTTGTTGTCGATGAAGGACGACAGCGCGTTCAGCGTGGTGGTTTTCCCCGAGCCCGTACCGCCCGAGACGATGATGTTCAGACGGGTGGACACGGCGGCCTGCAGATAGGCGGCCATTTCCTCGGTAAAGGCGCCGAAACGGACAAGGTCCGAAATCCCCAGCTTTTCCTTTTTGAACTTCCGGATCGACACCAGCGAGCCGTCAACCGCCACCGGCGGCACCATGCAGTTGAAGCGTGACCCGTCCTGCAGGCGCGCGTCGCAATAGGGGTTCGATTCGTCCACCCGGCGGCCCACGGCGGACACGATCTTGTCGATGATGCGCAAAAGGTGGCGTTCGTCGCGGAAGGTGACATCGGTCAGTTCCAGCTTGCCCGAACGTTCGATGAAGATGCGCTTGGGGCCGTTCACCAGGATGTCGTTGATCGTCTCGTCCTTGAGCAGCGGCTCCAGCGGGCCAAGGCCCATGACCTCGTCATACAACTCCTGGTTCAGGGTGGTGCGGTCGTCCTTGTTCAGGGCAATCGACAGCTCATCCAGCGCTTCAGAGGTGATGGCCGAAATCTCGGCTCGCAGGTTCGCCTCGGTCGCATGTTCAAGTGCGGCAAGGTTCAGGTTTTCCAGAAGGCGCTTGTGCAGTTCGACCTTGAGTTCGGTCAGACGTGCCTTGCGCTTGTTCTCCTTGTCTTGCGCCACCACCTCGGCGGCGTCGCGAGGAGCGGGGCTGCTGGGCAGGGCGCGCAGGCCCTTTTGCGCCGACGCCGTGGGGCGCATGGCTGCAGTGGCAGCACCGACCGCCACGGTTGTGGCGGGTTTGGCGGGGGCGTCGTCGTTGGGCTTCTTGAAACGCGAAAACATGAGCGGATCCTAGCTTTCGTTGTGGCGTCAGCCCTTGGCGGACTCGGCGGATTTGTTCAGATCATAGAGTGACTTGGCGAGTTTCTGGATTTCACGGCGCATCGGGTTCTTGGCCATGCTTTCCGACAGGGGCAGGCCGTGATCGTTGGCCTGCGTCACCTGATGGCCACCGTCGGGCAGTTGCACCTCGATGGTGATGTCCAGGCTTTCCGCCATCCGCTTGACCCGGCTTTTGGCCGACAGGTCGGTAAAGCGGGGCGCGCGGTTCAGCACATAGCGCAGCTTTTCATGCGGCAGGCCTTCGGCCTTCAACGCCCGTACCAGACGCAGCACGTTCTGCGCTGACCTCAGGTCCAGTTCCATCAGTGCGAAATAGACATGGGCGCGGTTCATCACCGTTTCGGTCCAGCTGACCACGGTCGTTGGCATGTCGACGACCACGAAATCGAAGTTCGACAGCGCCATGTCCAGCACCCGGCCGATATCTTCGGCCGACACGATATCCAGCGGCAGCATGTCGGGTGGTGCGGTAAAGACATGCAGCTTTTCGTTGAAGGTCAGCATCCCGCGCAGAAAGCTTTCGCTGTCCGCCCCGGCGGTATCCGACAGAATCTCAAAGATCGCATCGCGGCGCGGCAGGTCCAGCCCGGTCGAGACCGCGCCGAACTGCAGGTCAAGGTCGATCAGACAGACGCGCGGGCCGTCCTTGGCCACCGTCGCAAGCTCCCAAGCGAGGTTTGATGCGAAGGTGGTCGCGCCGACGCCCCCGGCCATCCCGTGAACCGGCAACAGCACGCCGTCGCGGTCACCCTTGGCCTTGAACGCAGGATGCACCACCGGCGCATCATCGGCCATCACGACGGCGGGTGCGGCAACCGCGGCGGGCGGCGGCAGGCGCAGCCGTTCGATGCTGTCGTGAAGGGCACCCTCGGGCAGCGGGTAGGGGACGAAATCATCGGCACCCAGGCGCAGCAACTGATGCAGCGCAATGGGGCTGAGGTTATGGGCAATCAGCAGAACCTTGATCGCCCGCGACTTGGCCAGGCGCAGGATATCTGTGATTCGGGTCAGATCGGTCTCGTCTTCGTTGTCGACGGCGATGGCCACGAATTCCAGCGTCGCCGCATCGGGCTGTTCCAGAAAGACCTGCGCATCCTCGAACGACAGATCGCCCCAGTTTTCGCCCAGCTCGATTTCCATGTCGTCGATCAGCAGTTCGAAGTTCTGCACATCACGAGAGATGGTGCAGGCCACGATAGGTGCCGGTTCCGGCTGCAAAGTTGCCACGCTCGTCATCGCCTCATGCCCTTTCTTGCCGCCCCGCGTCAGATGCCCTTGGTGTTGCTCCCGGTCATAAGGGGCAACCGTCGGGGATGTGGCGCTGGACGTGGTCGCGCGGAGTGTTCCGCGTGCCGTTCCCATTCCTTGCAAACTGCTGGGGAATGGTGGCGAGATTGGGGCTAAAAAACCGTTATAGTTTGATATTTAGGGATTCTGGGACAAAGTGGCCGTGATCGGTAAACAATCCGGCGAAGATGCCCCCGCACAGGCGGGGGCGTCACGCGCGTCAGCCGCCGGGGTTCGTCTGCGTTTCCTGCACCTCAACGGCCGGATGCACACGTTTGCCAAGATCGATGTACTCGCGGAAGATCACCTCGGCATACTTGCCGTTCAGAAGCGTCGGATGACGGCGCACAAAGCCCGACACCTCGGTTACCGTGCGGCGGTTGCGCACCTCGGGCTGGTTGGTAGCGACAACCGGCCGCGTCTTGCCAAACGACGCCAACGCCTCCAGCCGTGAGCGGCTGATGCCCTGGCTGGCAAAGAACGAGACAACAGCCTGCGCCCGGCGCAAGCCAAGGCCCTGATTATAGCCATTCGAGCCCACGAGATCGGTATGCCCGTAGACACGGAACTTGATCTCGGGGAACTGCTTGATCCAGTTCGCCTGATGCGTCAGGACACGCCGCGCTTCACCGTCCAGCACTGCGCTGTCAAAGGCAAAGTTTATGGTGTCGGGCACTTCCTGGTTGAACCGCTCGGCCAGCGCCAGCACATAGTCCTTCTGGCCGGTCGCGACGAGTGTGTTGTTCATCTGGGCGTTGCCAAAGGTGCCCATGTCCACATCAGAGCCGGCCTCGCGGTCGACACCACAGGCGGACAGCGCCATCAGCGCCACCCCCGACATAAAATGACGCGTGCGCATCGGGATCACTCCATCACATAGCCATAGGGGCTGCCGAAGTCTTGTCGTGCCACTTCGCCGGCGGCACCCTTTGCATGCGTTCCCTGCACCTTGCCGAACAGGAACAGCTCCTTTTCGGTGGGCAGGCGCACGCGGTCGGTGGGCAGGGCCAGCGCCTCGCCCCGAGTGGGCGTAACGAGATGGGCTGACACGATGATGACCAGTTCCGATTGTGCCCGCTGATATTCAGCCGACCGGAACAGCGCGCCCAGAACCGGCACGTCACCCAGCCATGGCACCTGATCGTTCAGGTTGCGGAAGTCATCCTGCAAAAGACCCGCGACGGCAAAGCTTTCGCCATCGCGCATTTCGACCGTGGTCGATGTTTCGCGGCGGCGGAAGGCGTTGATCGTGAAGCCGCCCGATTCCAGCGTGATCGTATTGTCGATCGAGCTGACAGCGGCGTTCAGCGTCAGGTTGATGATGTCGCCGTCAACGACCACGGGGGTGAAGTTCAGTTCCACCCCGAAAGGCTTGTATTCGATGGTGATGCCGTTGTCGCCACCGGCCACCGGGATCGGATATTCGCCGCCCGCCAGGAACTTGGCCTCTTGCCCCGAAAGGGCGGTCAGGTTCGGCTCTGCCAGAGTGCGCACGACGCCTTTTGATTCCAGCGCCTCGATCAGCACAGCGAATTCCAGCGACCCGGCGGTGAAGCCAAGACCAAGACCGCCGGTCGAATTGCCGGTGGTCGGGAAATTGCCGTTGTTGAACACGCCGTTGATGGCGGCCTGGGTGTTGAAGCTGCCGGTGCCGATCTGGCCGCCGACCGTGCCAGAGTTCGACTTGACCCCAAGCGACGCGCCAAGGTTCTTGGCAACCGACCGCTGCATTTCGGCAAAGCGGACCTTCAGCATGACCTGCTGCGTGCCGCCCACCGTCATCAGGTTCGACACCCGGTCTGGCGCATATCGGTTGGCCAGGTCCAGCGCGCGGTCCAGCTTGACCGTGGACGTCACCGTGCCCGACAGGACGATCCCGTCATTTGCGGTGCGGACCTCGATATTCTCGCCCGGCAGGATCTGGCGAAGGCGTTCCTTGAACTCGGCCACGTCGGGCGTGACTTGCACGTCAACGTTCGCGATCAGTTTGCCGTCGGCTGACAGAAGCGTCAGCGTGGTGCGCCCCGGCGCCTTGCCCAGCACATAGATGGTGCTTTCGGACAAGGTCGAGATGTCCGCGATGCCTGGGTTGGCAACCGACAATTCGGCGAAGGGGACATCGCTTTCAACGACGACGGCCCGGTTCATTGGCACCAGAAGTGCGCTGGTCGGTGACCCTGTCTGCACCCGCAGCGTTTCCGCTGCGACCGGGACAAGAGACGTCGAACCAAGCGCAATACCCAGCGCCGTTGCTGTCATAAGGATACGGATGCTCATGTGAGCTGCCTTTCGGATCACGCCTCAAACCGGGTCTTTTCGCCCGCTCTTCATAACCAAGATTGCCGGAGTCCTGCTTTATTTGCAAGAATCAAATGCTTGGGTGGCGATCCTTATGTGGATAACTTGCAACAGGGGGCCATGGATGGCGTTGGGGGCGGCTAAGGCACACCAGATCGGGTGCCTGCCGCCCCAAAAGCCGGGGATCAGTTGGTGCAGGGGATCGTTTCCATGATGTCGGCACCACCCTTGCGGGTCTTGATCGAGCAGACTTTTTCCTCGGCCGCGACAACTTCTACCTGCTCTTGGATGCCGAGAAGAGAGTTGCTGTCCACCTCGACAAAACCTGCCTCGGCCACATCGTCCGCGCCGACCAGCGACAGCGCCAGTCGTCCGGTTGCCTGTGCCTGTGCAAGCCGCGCCACTTCTTCCGGGCTTGCCTCGACCGTGACGGTGCGGGCGATCAGCGTGGAGGTGGTGTTTTCGGCAGAGGCACTTTGGTCCACCGCGACAATCTTGATCGAGCTTTCGATAAGCCGTGTCAGCTCGCCCTGCTGGTCGGCAGTGCCGCCGGTCCAGTACACATCGACCACGTCACCCGGCTGCAGGAACCCCGACACGCCCGAAGCCACATCGACCTTGATTGCAAAGGCGCGCATGCCCTTGGTCAGGCGGGCCGTCAGACCCACGTCCTGGCCGGGTTCGGACACCTTGGCGGCAAGAAGCGGTTCCATCTTGTCCATCTGACGGATGATGAAGCGCGGTTTCGAATAGTCGCCGGGGAACAGCGCCGCTTCCTCTTCGAAGAACCCTTCGGGCAGGTTGTTCTTGGGCATCTGCACCAGAACCACATCCTCTTTGGTCAGTGCCGCGCCATAGGCCAGCGGCTTGTTCGTCACATAGACCTCGACGAAGGGGCCGATCTTGGCGCGAAACGCGCGCTCTTTGGCCAGTTCGGCCTGGTTCGATCCGATGAACCCCTGCACCATGTAGACGGCGACCCCCGCGAGGGCGAGACCGACCACCAGAACCAATCCAAACATTGCACGCATTTGCCCGTTCCCTTGTTCACGTCCCGCAGGCACAGCGCGTGCGGGGTCTTGCGATATCCCTAGCGGGTGCCCGCCTCTGTCACGTTTTCGGCGATGCCACCGGCGGCGTTTTCCAGCACACTCTGGTTGATGGTCAGGAAAACGCCGGTCACCAGAACCACCATGGCCGCCGTAAGGACGACCCAGTCCACAGTCACGGCGCCGTCATTGCGGCGCATGAAGGCCGCGGTCAGACGACCAAAGTTGAATCCTGTCTTGAACATATTCCCGTCACTCCGCCTGTGCGCCCGCACCTTGTCCGCCAGCGTTAACGCCCGAATGTGGCGTGAAATTGGCAAATCTGGCTTGTTTTTGGGGACATCCGGGCCCTGTCGCCAGAATGCAGAACGCGGCCCTGTTTCCAGGGCCGCGCTTGTATCAGACCGTCAGGTCTGATGGGCTCAGCGGGACGACGCTTCGTCGAGGTCGCCGACGATGGTGTTTGCGGTCGCGTCGATGGCGGGCGACAGCGTGGCGATGACAGCCATGCCCAG